>JAYSBF010000001.1:0-194132 GCA_041915545.1 Magnetospirillum sp.
TTTTCTTTCAAAGAGTTAGAAATCTGGAGGGTTCGGGAGGCTGTGCCTCTCGATCGGGGGATCGGGGGCAAATGCCCCCGAAAGAGGGTTTTTCCGCACCCTGCTAAGCCAATGGCAGAGACAGGTGGAAGGTGCTGCCGTGACCCAGAGTGGATTCCACCCAGATGCGCCCGCCATGATGTTCGGCGATTTTTTTGCAGATGGCCAAGCCTATTCCGGTCCCTTCATATTTATCCCGTCCGTGCAGGCGTTGGAAAATGCCGAAGATGCGGTCATGGTCGGCGGGGGCGATGCCGATGCCGTTATCCTGGACCCAAGCGTGCACGGTCTGCCCCTGGGTTTCCGCGCCCACATGGATGATGGGGCGGCGGTCGGGGGCTGCGTATTTCAGGGCATTGCCGATCAGGTTTTGAAACAAGCGGGCCAATTCCTGGGCGTCGCCCATGATCGAATGGGGCAGGGCGGGAATGTCCACCACCGCGTTTTTGTCCTGGATCGCCAGCCCAAGGGCGTTTATGGCCTGGGTGATGGGCTGATCCAGCGGCATGGCGATGTGGGGGCGGACCAGTCGGCCCACGCGGGAATATTCCAGCAAATCCACGATCAGCCGGTCCATGCGGATGGCGCCGTCACGGATGAAGGTCACGAAATCCTGGGAATCCTTGTCCAAGCCGGTTCCCAACCGGCGTTCCAGCAGGCCGATGAAGCTGGTGATCATGCGCAGCGGTTCGCGCAGGTCGTGGGATGCCACATAGGCGAATTGTTCCAATTCGGCGTTGGATGCCTCCAGTCGGGCGGTTTTGTCGGCCAGGGCGGCTTCGGCGATTTTGCGCTCTCCGATGTCGCGGACAAAGGCGCAGATATAGGTTTCCCCTTCGAATTCCAGCCGGTTGACGGTGATTTCGCCGGGAAAATGCAGCCCCGTCCGGGTGCGGAAATCCGCATCCAGGCGAAGATGGGAAGGCAGGGAATGGGCGGCATCCGTGGCAGGGGTGTCGTTCCAGACCCGTGCGGCCAGGCGGGGGGAAAACCGGGCGATGGGCAGCCCGTCCAACCCGTCCGCGTCATAGCCCAGGCGGCGGCAGGCCGTGTGATTGGCATAGAAAATCAGCCCGTCCGCATCCACCCACATCACCATGTCCCCAGCATTGTCCATGGCGAATTGGCTGAAGCGCAAGCGCCTTTTGCTATCCTTCAATGCCTGTTCCCGCGCCATGCCCTGGCGGCGCTGCCAGGTCAGCAATGCGCCGCCGATCAGGGCCGCTACCGCCAGCAGAGCCGCTGCCATGACCAGACGGACGGTGTTGCCGGTCCAGGCGGTCAGCAAGGCATCTTTGTTGACAGATACGGTGACCAGGATGGGAAAGTCGGCCAAGCGGTGATAGGCCGCGATACGGTCTAGGCCGTCGATGGGGCTGGCCCCGTGCTCCAGGCCCATGGGCGGGGCATCGGGGCGCAGCATGGGGGTGCTGCTGAAATCGCCGCCCGGCCCCGGCCCACGTCCCGGCGGGGTCCGGGCCAGCAACAGGCCGTCGGTGCGGAAAATGGCAAAGGCGCCATTTTCCACCGGCAAGGCATGGTCCATGGCCCGATCCAGTACGTCATGGGCGATGGCGCAAATCACCACCCCGAGAAAACGGCCGTCGCGTCCCTGGAGCCGTCGGCTGACCGGCAGGTTCGCTTGCCCGGTCCGCAGCAGATCTTCGGGCATGGATAACAGCTTATCCGTGCCGGGCTGGTCGCGGTGGCGGGTAAAAATGTTGCTGTCTTCCCATTGCGTGGGCAGTGTCAGGCCCGCCGGGGCGGATGACGCCACCAATCGGCCCTGGGCATCAATGATCAGAACGGCGGCGATTTGGGGGGTGGAGGCCAAGGGGGGAAGGGACAGTGATGGCGGCAGTGTGCTGTTGTTTTCCAGCCTGTTGCCGACATCGTCCACCAAAAGGTAGGCCGATCCCAGAATGGTTGAAATCTGCCGGGACAGGCCCAGGGACAGCGCGGTCAGTGTGTTTTCAGCCGTGGCCAGATTATTGGAACGCTGACGATTTATTTCATAAAAAGTCAGTGAAATTGAAACGGCAATGGCCAAAAGACAAAGTATGGAAACCAATGGCGGTGTAGACCGTCGCGATGGCTTTGGGTTGTTGTGGTGGTTCATGGCGGATCTCCGACATGACTTTAATAATTGCATTCTATCATATGTTGATGATTGTGTGATGGTCAGACGGTAAATGTCATTATTGTCCGTGGATTTACGTTAAATTTAGAAAAATTATCCGGGATTGCTGGGGAGATGTGGGGAGAACAACAAAAAAGCCGCCCGACCGATGGCCAGGGCAGCTTTTTGATTTTCCCGGAACGAAGTGGCGCGAGTGACGGGGCTCGAACCCGCGACCTCCGGCGTGACAGGCCGGCGCTCTGACCAACTGAGCTACACCCGCTCCGTTCCGAGGGACGGGGGTATACCAAGGCTTTGGCGGCTCGGCAAGGGGTGTTTTGCGCCGGGGAAGTTTTTTTTGTATTTTGCCGGAAAGCGACAACAAAAAAGCCGCCTGACCGATGGTCGTGGCGGCTTTTTGATTTTCCCGGAACGAAGTGGCGCGAGTGACGGGGCTCGAACCCGCGACCTCCGGCGTGACAGGCCGGCGCTCTGACCAACTGAGCTACACCCGCTCCGTTCCGAGGGACGGGGATATACCAAGGCTTTGGCGGGGCAGCAAGGGGTGTTTTGTCCAAAGGCTGATTTTTTTTTCAATTTTCGCTGTTCCAGCGCCGTTTTTCCCGCAATGGAAATTTCATGTCATGTTTGTTTCAATCTTGGCGGGATATTGTCAGGGGGCTTGCTGTTCCGCGCCCGGTTGGAGCTATGATGGGGGCGATGGGTTTGTGGAGAAGAGGGGCGGTGGCATGGCCGAAATCATCAACCTGAACCACTGGCGCAAGGAAAAAGCCAAGACGGAAAAGGAAAAGAAGGCAGCAGCCAATCGTGCCGCCCATGGGCGGACCAAGGTGGAAAAGCAAAATGCCCGCAAGGCCGAGGATCGGGCCAAGTCGGTTTTGGACGGTAAAAAGCTGGATGATGACAGCGGACAATCATAACGCATCGGTGCCAACGGCCGATGATATTCATGGCCAATTGGACCGCTTGCGGCATAGTGCGGTCTTTTCCGGGTCGTCCCGGCTATGGGATTTTCTGCATTTCGTTGCTGGGGAAAGCTTGGCAGGGCGGGGTGCTGCCCTGCGCGAAGCGACGGTCGGCAATGCGGTCTATGGACGTGATCCGCCTTATGATCCCCGGATCGATTCCACGGTCCGGGTCGAAGCCCGGCGGTTGCGGCGGAAGCTGCATGATTATTACGAAGGCGAAGGCCGCGACGATCCGGTGCTGATCACCCTGCCGGCCGGTGGGTATGTCCCGGCCTTTTCGTTCTGCCGGGACCGGGATGGAATTTTCGCGCCGGGGCCGATCTTCGAAGCGGGAAAGGGGGCGGCGGTCGCGGTGATGCCGCTGCGGGCCTTGTCCGGCGATGCGGAATTCGCCGATGGGCTGACCGACGAAATCATTCACGCCCTCAGCTATTCGCGGGGATTGCGGGTGGTGTCGCGCAGCGTGGCGTTTCAATACAAGGACAGGCCCTTTGCCGTGCCTGATCTGGCGCGGGACCTGGCAGTGGATGCGGTCTTGCAAGGGACCGTGCGCCAGGGAAGCGGGTGGATACGGGTAACGGTGGAATTGTGCGGCCCCCAAGGGTTTGTGCTGTGGTCCGATCGCTTTGATGCCGTGCCGGGCGATACGTTGTTGGTGCAAGAACACATTGCCACCACCTTATCCAGCCGGGTCCGGCTGGACAGCAGCGCCATGCGCGCCCAGCGCATTGGCCCCGGCCCCGATGCATTGGAAGCCAATGCCGCCATCTATCGCGCCCGTCAATTGCTGGATCGCCAGACCCCGGACTCGCTGTCCCAGGCATTGGAAATCTTCACCCAGGTGTCGATGCAAGCGTCGGATTATGCCCGTGGATTTTCCGGCATTGCCGATTGCCATTGCGATATGTTCCGTCTGGGATTGCTGGATCGGATGGCGGCCTTGGCGGCGGTCGGCCCGGCGGTGGATCGGGCATTGGCCATTGATCCCCAATCGGTCGAGGCATTGACCGCCCTGGCGGCCCGCCGGGCCTGGCTGGATTGGGACCGGCAGGGGGCCGAGGAAACCTTTCGTCACGCCATGGCGTTGGGCGGAACCGCCCGAACTGCCCGGCTGCATGCTGTGCATCTGACCTATCAAGGGCAGCACGATGATGCCGCCCGCTTGTTCCACGCGGCCAGGGTCATGGAACCGATTTCCATCCAACAGGATATCGCGGAAACCATCAGTCATTATCAGGCCCGGCGATTTGACCGTCTGGCGGCCCTGCCATTGGCGGTGTCATCGCCCGAGATGCTGGTTTATCTGGCCCTGGCCCGCTTGTTCGCCGATGACGCGGATGCGGCGCGGTCGGCTTTGGCGGCTTTTCCCCCCAGCCTTGCGGACATTCCCCATCTGGCTTTGGCGCGGGCTGAACTTTCCATCAGGCTGGGGCTGGCCGCGCCATCCCCCGATCCGAGCCGGGCCAGTTGGTTCGCACGGGCCACCTGGGCGGCGGCCAATGACGATGGGGATACCTGTTTGGATGCCTTGGGGCATGCCATGGATGGAGGGGAATTGCCGGTGGTGTGGATCAGAACCGATCCCCGTTTCGATTCCGTCCGTCCGCTGCCCGCGTTTCAATCCCTGCTGGATCGCGGTCTGAAGAGCCACTGACACCAAGCTGCGATGAGGCAGTCTCATCGCGGCTGGGTTTTGTTTTGTCCCTCGCCGGGCGCGGCCATTCGGCCGCTTGGCCGCCGCCGCAATGGCGGCAGAACCAACGGCCGCAAGTCAGAACTTACAGCCGTTGGTATAATGCCGTTTGGTGTCACTGTTAGTCGGCGGTTAGCTTACTTTTCCCCGCCTCTCCGATCTGATGACTATCGCCCGATAATCCAAGGATGGGGGATGGCAGGTGGGCAATTGGTCCAGGATTGGCCGACGTGGGGCCGTGATCGGGGTCTTGGGGGCGTTGGCCGTGCTGCTGTGGCTGGCCACCCGTCCACCGCCATTGACGATCCAGGGGGAAGTGTCGGCGGACCGGGTGGATGTCAGCCCACGAAGTTCCGGTCGGGTGGTCCAAATAGGGGCCGATGTGGGCGATCTGGTGGAAAGCGGGGCGGTTCTGGTGCAACTGGACAGCCCGCAATTGCGGGCTGCGCTGGATGTGGCCCAGGCAGCCCTGGCGGTGGCCCAGGCTGATTTAAGCCGGGTGGACAGTACCCGCCCGGAAACCATTCAGGCCCGGCGGGCCGAACTGGCGGCGGCCGAGGCCGATATCGTTCTTAACCGGGAAACCTATAACCGCCAGCTTCAATTGGCCCGGACCGGCAATACCCCGCAGGCGCGGGTGGATGAAGCCACCCGCAATCTGGAAACCGCCATCCGGCGCCGTGAATCCGCCCAGGCTGCCTTGCGTCTGGCCACCACCGGCGCCAGCGCGGAAGAACGCGCCTTGGCCGCGGCCCAGGTCAAACAGGCTGAAGCCGCCGTGAACCAGCGCCGGGTGGATGTGGCTGAATTGATCATTCACGCCCCCATATCCGGCCAGGTGACCACCCGCATGGCTGAAATCGGCGAAAATTTCAGCGTGGGGGCGCCCATGATTGCGCTGGTGGATATGAAACACGCCTGGATGACTTTTAACCTGCGCGAGGATTTGTTGCACGGTCTGGCCGTGGGTGATCAGTTCGACGTGACCATTCCCGCCGTGGGGGCCGGGCGGTTTCCGGTGCGGGTGACGGTGATCAATGCCCAAGGCCAATACGCCACCTGGCGGGCGACCCGCGCCACCGGTGATTTTGATCTCAGGACGTTTGAAGTCCGGGCCGAGCCGATGTCGCCCATCAACGGTTTGCGACCGGGGATGAGCGTGATTGCCCAATGGGCCGGTTCCGGGCGGGGACAGTGATGGCGGTCGGCCGACGGGCGGCGGGCCGGGCCGGGTTTTGGCTGGTGTTCTGGCGGGAATGGCGGCTGTTGCTGCGCAGGCCCTTTCTGGTGGCGCTGGCGGTGGTGATGCCCCTGGCGCTGATGGCGGCGCTGACCGCCGTTTTCAGTGCGGGAATCGCCACCGATTTGCCCATCGCGGTGCTGGATCTGGATGGGTCGGAGCTGTCGCGCTCTTTGACCCGCATGGTGGATGCTGCCCCGGATGTTCACATTGTTCAGCCGGTGGCCGATCTGGCCGAAGGCCGGGGGCTGATTCTGTCCGGGCGGGCGCATGGCCTGTTGCTGATGCCCCGCCATCTGGAACGGGATGTGCTGGCCGGGCGCCGCCCAGAGGTGGTGTTTTTTTATAACAGCCAGACCATGACCACCGGCAATCTGGTGTTGCGGGCGGTCAATGCCGCCATTCCTGCCGCCGCTGCCGGTCTGCGTGTCGGCGTGCGCACCGCCCATGGTCAATCGGCGGATATGGCGGTGGCGGGGATATCGCCCATCCCGGTTCAGACCCATGCCCTGTTCAATCCCACCTTGAACTATGCCCATTTCCTGCTGGCGGCTCTGTTGCCCAGCGTGTTGCAGGTGGTGGTGGTGACGGTGGCCGCCTGTTCGGTGGGGCTGGATGTGGAAAGCCGCCGACGGTTGCGGGTGTTGCGCCGCATGGGCGGTGGAATTTGGTCGGCCATGGCCGCGAAGCTGTTGCCCTATACCGTGCTGTTCCTGGTGGTGTTGGGGGTGGCGGATAGTGTTTTGTTCGGCTGGTTGGGTTTGCCGCTGCATGGCCAGGGATGGCTTGTCCTGGTGGCCGGGGTGCTGTTCATCCTGGCCTGCCAATTGATGGGGGCGGTTTTGGCGCTGATCCTTCGCCCCATGGCGTCGGCCATCAGTATCGGGACATTGCTGATGGCCCCGGCCTTCGGGTTCATGGGGGTTGGCTTTCCCCGTCTGGGGATGAACGCCTTTGCCCAGGGCTGGGGGCTGGGGTTGCCGGGGACATGGTATCTGATGGCCCGGATCGACCAGACCTTGCGCGGCGCGCCGCCTGAGATGTCGGTCCGTCCGGTCCTGATGCTGGCGGCCATGGTGGTGGGGCTGTCGGCTGTGGCCGCCTGGCGGCTGGATCGCCACCATCGTCACGGGGGGATGTGATCATGTCCCTGTGGTCCGAAACATGCCGGGAATGGCGGCGGATATTTTCCCATGGACCGGCTTTTGCCGTTCTGGTCCTGGCTGCCCTGGTCTATGCCGTTTTTTACCCGCAGCCTTACGTGAACGAAACCTTGCGCCGGGTGCCGGTGGCCGTGGTGGATGCCGACAACACCACCGCCAGCCGTGATTTGTCCCGCAGGCTGGATGCCACTGCCGATGTGGCGGTGGCCATGGTGCTGCCCGATATGGCCCAGGCCCGGACCCAGGTTTTCGCCCGCACCATTCATGGCATTGTGTTCATCCCCCGTCATTTCGAACGCGACCTGCTGCATGGCCGGGCATCGCCCGTGGCACTTTATGCCGATGCCAGCTATTTCCTGATCTATCAGCGTGTTTCCCTGGCGGTGACCGCCGTGGCCAGGGCCGTGGGGGCCGAAGCCGAAGGGCAAGGATTGGTGGCGGCGGGCATGGACCCGGTCCTGGCCCAGGCCGTGGCTGATCCCATGCCGTTGACCGCTCAGCCTTTATTTAACCCCCAGGGCGGCTATGCCACCTATGTGCTGCCTGCGGCTTTCGTTCTGATCTTGCAGCAATTGTTGCTGATGGGGGTGGGGCTGCTGGGAACATCCGCCGATCCGGTTAAGGGCGATCCTGCGGCCACCGCCGGGCCACTGGTCCGGGTGGTGGGGCGGTTGCTGGCTTATTTGGCGGTGGAAAGTGTAATCGTGCCCTTTTATCTGATCGGATTGCCATTTTTGTACGGCATTCCCCGGCTGGGATCGCCGGGGGCCGTGCTGTTGGTGGCGGTGCCGTTCATCATCGCGGTGGCCACGCTGGGCATGGTGCTGGCCCGGCTGATCCGAACCCCCCTGATGGTGCAATTGACCATGGCGGCCTTGGGGTTGCCGCTGTTTTTCCTGGCTGGCTTCTCTTGGCCGGCCGAGGCGATGCCCCATGCCGTCCGCATCATGGCGATGCTGATCCCCAGTACCAGCGCCATGGATGCTTTGGTTCGGGTGGGGCAGATGGGGGCGACGTTGGATCAGGTGGGCGATCGCATCGCAGTCTTGTCTGCTTTGGCTCTGGCCTATGGTGGGGTGGCGGTCTGGCTGGATCATCGTACCCCCAGCCGCCATCAGGCGGCGCCCGGCGAGGGACAACCTTAACCCAGCGCCCATTGCGGGCGCGGCCAAGCCGCCGTCAGGCGGCGCCCGGCGAGGGACAAACCTAACCCAGCGCCCATTGCGGGCGCGGCCAAGCCGCCGTCAGGCGGCGCCCGGCGAGGGACAACCCTAATCCCAACCATCATGCGTTCTATCGAACGCATGATGGTCTAGCCTTCGTATTTCCAGGCTTCCAGGGACAAGGCGGCGATTCTGGTCATGATCGGGATGTCCGCCAAGGGGTGCTGGCCCGCGACCGCAGCGGCGACCAGGGCAAAGGCTGGCCAATTGCGGTCGCGGCCCTGGCGCAGCAAAAGCGCAGTCCAGGCGATGATGTCGGCCCATTTCAGCCGATGGGCGGGCATGACGGTTTCCAGCAGGATTTTGATCCGTCCGGCATCTGTCGTCCGTTTTTTCGCGGACATTGCCTGAACGGCATCGGGGCCTTGTTCGAACCAGAATCCGGTGAAATCGTATTCGTCGCCCCAGGCGGCGCTGTTGCGGATGGCCCGGTCGGCGGCATCGGGGCGGCGCCAACTGGCGGGCAAGGCGGCCAGCAGGCTTTCAATCCGCATCTGCAATGGCTGGATGCTGGGATTGATGGCGGCCAGTCCGGCCACTTCCACCACATCCAGCAGGGCAAAGGGCGGCAGCATGCCGTTTTCGCCCTGACCGACAGCCAGGAAATGGGCCAGCACCGCCGTCAGATGGTCGGCCCCCACCTGGAATAAATCCACCCGGTTGGCAGCCCCGGCCAGAAAATCCTCGGCTGCGCTTTTGCTCATGTTGTGATGGACCCAGGCATCAGTTATTCCCCGGTCGTGTTTGATCAGGACCGATGCGATCGCCCGTTTGCGGCCTTCCTTGGTCTGGATGAAATAACTTTGCGCCCCGGCGCCGTCGAAGCCGGTGGCCGAGATGGAGATGATCGCGGGTGGCGATTGGGGGGCGCACTCCACCCCTTTCAGCCGACAGCGTTGGATCAGCTTGTCCAATTGGGGACGGGTGGAGGCGGGAACCCAATTGCGGATGGAAATCAGCCGACGCAGCATGATGGGGCTGATCCGCCCCCCCATGGCCGGATGCTCCAGGGTGTCCAGGGCGGCACTGCGCACCACCGCCCCGGAATCCAACAGCCAGCCCAAGCCGGAATCGCGCATAACCTCGTGGTCCGATTGCAAATTGGCGTTCGCCATCAATGCCCGCCGTTCATCGCTGAAGGCTTGGCCGCTTTTCGCCAATTCGTCATGCAGTAAAAACGGATCGTTACCGGCTTCCTGGACCAAGATGGCATCGCTATCGGCCAATTCACCTTCGTCGGCGCCAAAAGCCCCGGCGCTGGCCAATTGTTCCAGCAGCATGCGCAATGTGTCGCTGGGGGGAAGCTGGGCGTCGGCATAAACATTCAGGATGGTCAGCAGCAAGGGGGCCGACATTTTGCCAGTCTGGCTTAAGTGAACCAGCTTTTGATCCAATTGTTCCAGGATACGGGCGGCATCGGGGCGGGATTGCTCTTGCTGAAAGCGCAAGACCAGCAACCCATGGCCCAGTAAAAACAAAAACGCTTCGACCAGCGCCCGGTTCGGACGTTTCTTGTCGATTTCCGCCGCGATCAATTCCGGCAATTCGATGGTCAGGTCTGGCTGGCCTTCCATCAATGCCGCCGCCTGTTCCGATCCGCCGACGGCGCCTTGGGCCAATTCGGCGGATAATTCCTTGGCGATCGCGGTCAGCATGGTACGTGGCGACATCGGGCCTCTCCGTCCTGAATACCCGTTTGTCGCATAGGATTGTTCCGCCAGGAAATAAAATAGGGGGGCCAGGCCCCCCCTTTTCACATCACCGAACCGTCAAACGGACGGGGACATTGTTGCGGGTGGCGTTGGAATAGGGGCAAACCTGATGGGCCTGGGCAACCAGGGCTTCCGCATCCGCACGGGCCAGGCCGGGCAAGGAAATTTCCAGTTCGATATCCAGGCCGAACCCGCCTTCCGTCCGGGGGCCGATCCCGACAATGGCGGTGACGCGGGTGTCGGCCGGGACCTTGGGGCCACCTTGCGATGCGACGAATTTCATGGCGCCGATGAAGCAGGCGGAATAGCCGGCGGCGAATAATTGTTCGGGATTGTTGCCGTCCCCACCGGCACCGCCCAATTCCTTTGGGGTGGACAGCAGGACTTCAAGGCTGCCGTCTTCGATGACCGCGCGGCCGTCGCGACCGCCATAAGAGGTGGCCGAGGTGGTGTAGAGAACATTGACAGACATGGGCGTGATCCTTTCGGGAAAGAGCTGCCGGGCTGGCTGCGTCCGTCGATATATCTATCGCACAATCTAATTGTACACAATATAAATTTGCGTAATTCAATTTTATGCAATCCGTGCTAATTTCGGTCCATGTCGTTTTGATTCCAGGGGGTCCCCATGACCGATCCGGGCCTGATGCTGGGGAACCAGCTTTGCTTCGCCGTCTATTCCACAGCCCATGCCTTTACCCGTCTGTACAAGCCGTTTCTGGACGGGTTGGGGCTGACTTATCCGCAATATCTGGTGATGATGGTGCTGTGGGAGGGGGACGGGCTGACGGTCAAGGCCCTGGGGGAGCGCCTGCATCTGGATTCGGGGACATTGACCCCGCTCTTGAAGCGTCTGGAAAGCGCCGGGCTGATTAGCCGCAGCCGCGATCTTCAGGATGAACGCCAGCTTTGCGTCACCCTGACAACGGCAGGCCGGGATTTGCATGATCAGGCCAAGGACGTGCCGCCGAAGATTCTGGCGGCGACGGGGTGCGGTCTGCCCGAATTAGCACGGTTGCGGGATGAATTGCTGGCCTTGCGCAGCCGCATGGATGAGTACGTGGCGCCATAATCATCATGTGTTGAATAAAACGTATGATGATTATGGGTATTTGTTGGGTTTTTTTATGTCCCTCGCCGGGCGCAATCCGTTGGATTGCTTGGCCGCTCGCGCAATGCTCGCTGGGGTTTATTGATGTTCCTCGCCGGGCGCAATGGCCGTTGACGCGATGCGCGTCTGGGCGTGGCGGTCTTGCCATGCGGTGATCATTTGCGCGGCTTCCCGGCACAGCCGGTCGGCGAAATCCTGGTCCAGCGGATGATGTTGAACCAGCAGACGGAAATAGATGGGGCCATAGATGCGGTCCACCAGGAATTCCCGTTCATCAGCGCAGCCCCCCAGCAGATGCGCCAGCGAATCGCGGCGGCTGCGGATGTGGCAATCATAGAATCGGTTGCTGACATCGGGTTCGTACAACCCCTCGGCCAGCAATTGCGCCAGCATGCGCCCCACCGGACCGGACAGAACGGCGATCAATCGGCGGATCTGGTCGGTGATGATGGTGGCGGCATCGCTGCCCTGGCCATAGGTGGTGTCGCGCTGCAACAGCTCGATACAGGCGTCCATCACCAGATCGGCTTTGGTTTTCCACCATCGGTAGATGGTGGCCTTGGACACCCCGGCTTCGCGGGCGATGCTTTCGATGGTCAGTTCGCGCAGGTTCTGGGCGGCGAACGTGCCCCGTGCGGCGGCCAGGATGGCCGCTTTCGTCGCTTCGCAGCGGGGGCGGCCGGGCAGACGTGGCGTGGTTTGGATGGTCATGCTGGCGTCCCAGGGGGGGCGGAAGGGCAGGGAATAGTATATCCCCCGCTTTCCCTTCCTGTCACCCCAGGGTGTTGCCGGCCGCTCAGTGGAAGGCCACAGACGACGCGCTGTCGTCGCGCAGGGTCAAATGTTCGACTGGGGCGGCGGAATGGGCTGCCACCTGCTGGGACGATTGGGGGGCGGCAAAGCTGACCGAGCTGGTGCCTTCATCCCGCAGGATCAGAGTGTCGGCGGCCATGGCCGGGGCGGCGATGCCGCTGATGATGGTCGCGGCCAGGGCAATGCGGGACAGAATGGAAGCGGACATTTGGGTTCTCCTGAGTTATATGATACGGTTCGTATCGTATTTTAATTGGTGAAATCAGTGGAAGGAAACCGCCGAGGTGTTTTCGTCACGGAAGATCAGATGATCCGAGACGGCGGGGTGATGGGCGGCAAGCTGGGCCAGGGCCTGGGGAGCGGCGAAGCTGACCGACGACGTTCCTTCGTCGCGGAACACCAATCCACCGGCAGCAGCTCCATGAATGGCGGCCGATTGGGGAGCCGACGGCTGGACGAAGCTGATGGAGGAGGTGCCTTCATCGCGGAACACCAAATCGGCGGCCAGGGCCGGGGCCGCAGTGGCCAAGCTGCCCAGCAGGGCCAGGGACAACACCATGTTGGATTTGACGGAACGGGACATTCTAATCTCCGGGTCTATGCGGCTGATGCCGCGTCGTTCGATGACAAATATATAAAACGGTACGTATCGTATTGTATATAGGATGATATTCCTAACCGTCGCCGGGAACTCGCGCCATGCCGATACGCGTGGTGAATGGTTGTCGTTCCCGGCGCTTGGCGCCAAACTGGCTTTGACCACCAAGAACGGGCCAAAATCAGGATGTCGTCTTGCGCCCCTGACCCTGCCGACATGATGCTTCCCAGTTTGGCTTTGCGCCGTCGCCGAGGGTGGGGGGCGGCATTATCCGTGATGTGGCATGGATTGGCCGGGCTGTTATTGTGGTGGGGGCTGGTCTGGCGGGAGCTTCCGCCCGATCCCATGGCGATAACCGTCGAAATGGTGTCCGCCATGCCGGGCCGAGGCGGCGGTGGGGCAGAGATGGCGGTTCCCGCGCCCGCGTCCCACTCGACCTTATCCCGGTTGCCACCGGTCATGGGCCGTTCCCCCGGCTCGACACCACGCCGGATGACGGCCCCCGCGCCGGTTCCCGAAACACCGTCTTCGACGGGGCAATTCGACCGCATGTTGCGTGACGCCGCCAAGATGGCGGCCCAGGGGCAGGGAAAAAGCCAGGGAAGCGGGGCCGGTCAAGGCAGTGGATATGGGGCCGGGCGAGGGCGGGGCGGGGATGTGCGCGATATCATCCGCGCCCAAGTCCTGCGCCATTGGAATTTCCGGGTGGCGGCCCTGGCCGGTATCCGCCGGGTGATCTCCATCCGGGTGGTGGTGGATCAGGATGGTCAGGTTGAGCAGGCGGATTTGCGGCTGGACCCAGCCTTGTCCACGGATAAGGCCTATGGCGAATTGGCGCGCAGCGTGCGAAACGCCGTGCTGGTATCGTCACCCTTGCATTTGCCGACCGGATTGGCGGCGGATCAGCGCGATGTGGTGGTGGATTTCGATTCCACCTTGCTGTTGCGCTGAATTGGCCGCCACCATTGGGGACCAGCAGTATTAACGCCAGCCGTATCACCGTATGTCGCGGGCGATTCGGAAACCGGCATCGCTGGCGTAATCCACATCATGCCCGACGGCGTCACCGCCCATGCGGGCGGCGGAACGGATGAAAGCGGGCAGGTTGCTCCACGATCCGCCGCGCAGAACCCGGTGGCGGCAATCGCCTTGCCGCCGGGGGCGGCCATCGGTGGGGGCGCCGTCATAGGATGGGGTCCAGCAATCTTCGGTCCATTGCCAGATATTGCCCAGCATGTCGTACAGGCCAAAGGCGTTGGGGCCGAATTGTCCGATGGGGGCATAAAGGGTGTTGTCCCAGGCGCTGCCGCAGCCATTGCAATTGGCCCGTCCGGTGCCGATGTCGTTGCCCCACCATCGGGCGGTGGTGGTGCCCGCGCGGGCGGCATATTCCCATTCCGCTTCGCTGGGCAGGCGATAGGGGCCGTCATCCCGTCCCCCCACTTTGCGGTTCAGCCAGGCGATATAGGCCCGGGCATCATCCCATCCCAGACAACCGGCGGGCTGGCGGGGGGAATCGGCCCCGCCGGGGGGATAGGCGACGCCATGGCCCGGCGATTGCCATGACAGATCAAGGATGGTGTTGCACGGTTGGGGTTGATAGCCGCTATCGCTCAGGAATTTCAGGAATTCGGCGACGGTGACCGGGTACTTCCCCAGGGCGAAGGCCGGGATGCGCACAAGGTGGCGGGGGGATTCGCTATCGAACCGTCCGGCTTCATCATCCGGGCTGCCCATCAGGAACTGACCAGCGGGAATGGCCACCAGATCCGGGCAATCCGGGCATTCCCGCAATGGCTGGGCCAGGGCTTGCCCGGCCATGACGGTTGCCAGCAGCAGGATCATGGCCGGGCGAAGCCGCACGCTATCAGCCTTTATGATGATGGCCGAACAGATCCATGGCCTTGCAGATCAGTCCGCCGATGGGCCGGGGTTTGGGGGGCGGCAGGGTTTGTGACAGATAGCTGCGCACGGCCTGATCCGGGTTGGTTTCGGCGGTCAACACCGCATCCACCCCCCGGCCGCGCATCCGGGCCAGGATGTTGTCACCCGCCGACAGGGTGATCATCACGGTGATGTCGTTCAAAGGATGAGGCTGTCCCTCCACATGGTGGTGAAACACCTTGTCCGATTCCAATTCCAGCCGCGTAGGCGCCGCGAAATCGCCGTTTTGATCCACGTCGTAGATCAGCCAGGTCCGAACACGACCGGCATGACCTGCGACCTTGGTGAATTCTGCGGTGGCGACGGCTATCTTCATGAAACTCATTCTCCGTTACGGCACTAGGCCATGCCCGGCGAGGGCAAACAAAATCCCCAGCGCCCATTGCGGGCGCGGCCAAGCCCTGCGGGAGCAGGGCGCCCGGCGAGGGCAAACATAACCCCAGCGCCCATTGCGGGCGCGGCCAAGCCCTGCGGGAGCAGGGCGCCCGGCGAGGGCAAACATACCCCCAGCGCCCATTGCGGGCGCGGCCAAGCCCTGCGGGAGCAGGGCGCCCGGCGAGGGCAAACATAACCCCAGCGCCCATTGCGGGCGCGGCCAAGCCCTGCGGGAGCAGGGCGCCCGGCGAGGGCAAACATAACCCACAAAAATCACATTCTGCCATGGCCAGCCCCTGGCAGGGGAGAGGCAAAGATCAGGTTATCCGGCTAATATTCAATCTGCGGTGCGGTCGGTGTGTTGACCTCTCGCTTCTTTGTGGGAATTAGGGCATTGTGTGCGTTAGCCCCCGTCCTGATCTTGCATTGAAATGTCATAGGGAGGACACACGAGTGCCCATTCGTATCCTGATCGCCGAGGATCAGCTTCTCGTGCGCCAGGGTTTGGCTGCCCTGCTAAAATCCGAGGATGTGGAAATCGTCGGTGAAGCGGCAGATGGCAATGCCGCCGTGGACATGGCCAAACAGCTGCGGCCCGACCTGATTTTGATGGATTTATCCATGCCTCAGGTGGACGGGATTGAAGCGACCCGACGGATCAAGCGCGCCGTGCCCCAGGTTCGGGTTCTGGTCCTGACCGTTTCCAGTTGCGAACGGCGTGTGGCCGAGGCGTTGGCCGCCGGTGTCGATGGTTATGCCCTGAAAAAATTGGGTCACGCCGAATTGATGACCGCCATCAATGCCGTGCGGGCCGGACGTCAGTATGTGGGGCCTGGGTTGGATGCCGAACAGGTCCGCGAATATATGGATGGCGGCGATTCCGTGGCGGTTTCGCTGACCGCGCGCGAGAGCGAGGTGTTGCGGCTGATCGCTCAAGGGCTGAAGAACCGCGAGATCGCCGACAGCCTGTCCATCGCCATCAAGACGGTGGAAACCCACCGGACGAAGATCATGCAAAAGCTTGATCTGCACAATTCGGCGGAACTGGCCACCTATGCCATCCGCCGGGGCCTGATCGAATAGGGCGACCGCCCACGCCCGTTTAGAGATGCAGCCTCCAAGCCTCCAGTTTCTTTTTATTTCAAAGAGTTAGAAATCTGGAGGGGTCGGGGGCATATGCCCCCGAAAGAGGGTTTTTCCGCACCCTGCTAATCCTTGAATCCGATCAGGGCCTGAGCCCCAGGCTTTCGATGAAGGAGACATAGGCCGCCGTATTGGGGGCGGGGAAACCGGCCGTGGCCGCGTTGCGCAATTGGGGCGACGCGGTCATCTGATCCGCGGCCTTTTTCAAACAGCGGCGGTATCCGGCTTCCAGTGATTGGGAATAATCGCTGGGGCCGTTATCGTCGTCGCGGGCGACAAAGCTGCCCAGCCGGGCGCCGTCGGGTTGAAACAGGTCGATGCCGCATCCCACCCGCATGATGTTGTCCAGGCGGGAAAATTTCGGGCTGCCCTGAATTTTGGCGATCAATTGCGGGCGGATGGCCGGGCGGTTGGTATCCACCTGGGCGAAAACCTGGGACAGGATGGCGGTGGCTGCCCGACTTAATGCCTGGCCGTCCTTGGTCGAGGTTTCCTCGGTACGGAAGCGGGTGGCTTCGATGATCAGGGGGCGTTCCAGATCTCCTTGGGGGATGAAGATCATGGTGCGTGCGGCCAGGGGCAGGGCGGTGCCGGATGGGGCGCTGACCTTGGTGGCGGGGCCGTTCAGATCCTGTTGCCACAGGCACCCGGACAAAGCCGCCGCCAGGGGGGCCATGGCCAGAATCGTCCGTGCCGCCATCCACAGTCTGTTTGTCCGCATTTGGACCGTCCTTTCCGATTTCTTATGTGTCTTTGTATGCACGACCGGCACTATTGGTGTCAAAACCCATCATAAGCCAGTCTTTATATGTCGGGTAGCCGCCAGGACAGCGCGTTTGGCTGGAATTATCGCTGCGATAGCCGTATAAAATCCAACTGAACAGTTAACGCCGGGTGCAAACCCCGCATCGCATAGAGGACCCTATGGCCCAAGCATGGACGCCGGAAAGCTGGCGCGCGAAACCCATTGTGCAAGTTCCCTCCTATCCCGATCAGGCCAAGCTGGCCGAGGTCGAGGAAAATTTGTCCGTTTATCCCCCGCTGGTGTTTGCGGGCGAGGCCCGGCGGCTGAAATCCGTTCTGGGCGATGTGGCGGAAGGACGGGCGTTTTTGCTGCAAGGTGGGGATTGCGCCGAAAGCTTTGCCGAGTTCCGGGCCAATAACATCCGCGACACCTTCCGGGTGCTGTTGCAGATGGCGGTGGTGCTGACTTATGGCGCCGCTATGCCGGTGGTCAAGGTCGGGCGCATGGCCGGCCAGTTCGCCAAGCCGCGTTCCGCCGATACAGAAACCATCGGCGGCGTGGAATTGCCCAGCTATCGCGGCGACATCATCAATGGCATGGATTTCACGTCCGAGGCGCGGGTGCCTGATCCGGCCCGCATGGTCCACGCCTATAACCAATCCGCCGCCACCTTGAACCTGCTGCGTGCCTTTGCCCAGGGCGGCTATGCCGATCTGCACAAGGTGCATCAGTGGACGCTGGGGTGCGTGTCCGGCTCGCTTCAGGGCAAGCTGTACGAAGATTTGGCCGCACGGCTGACCGAAACCCTGGCTTTCATGGAAGCCTGTGGTCTGACCAGTGAAACCACCCCGCAGATCCGCGAAACCGACTTCTTCACGTCGCATGAAGCCCTGTTGCTGCCCTATGAACAGGCTTTGACCCGCGTGGATTCCACCACGGGCGATTGGTATGATTGTTCGGCCCACATGCTGTGGATCGGCGAACGGACCCGCCAGTTGGATGGCGCCCATGTGGAATTCCTGCGCGGGGTGAAAAACCCCCTGGGCTTCAAGGTGGGGCCGGGCATGTCGCCCGAGGATCTGCTGCGCATGCTGGACATCCTGAACCCGGAAAACGAAGCCGGGCGGGTGACCATCATCACCCGCATGGGGGCGGAAAAAATCGCCGAAAAGCTGCCCAATCTGGTGCGCGCGGTGCAGCGTGAAGGCCGCAAGGTGGTGTGGTCGTGCGATCCCATGCATGCCAATACGGTCAAGGCCGGTGATTACAAGACCCGCGAATTCGACCGCATCTTGGCGGAAGTTCAGGCGTTCTTCGCCGTGCATCAGGCCGAAGGAACTCATGCCGGCGGCGTGCATTTCGAAATGACCGGTCAGGACGTCACCGAATGCGTGGGGGGCACCCAGGCCGTGACCGAAGCCCGGTTGGGCGATCGTTACCATACCCATTGCGATCCCCGCCTGAATGCCATTCAGGCATTGGAACTGGCCTTCCTGGTGGCCGCTTCGTTGAAGTCCTATCGTGGACAAGTCAGCAAGGTGGCCGCGCAATGACCCCAAAGGCCGACGATATTTCCCGTCTGACCGATCACTATTTCCGGCGGACCAAGGAAATCGTCGGCCGTTATGGTGATGTCCCCGTGACCTATGCGGTGTTCATGCGCCGCCCGGTCCTGGCCGCCCATCGTCTGGCCACGGATTGGCTGGCCGGGGTGATGGCGGAACGGGGGCAGGATGTGCGCATCGAACCCCGCTTCGCCGAAGGGAATTGGGTGGGCGCGGGCGAGCCCATGGTGTTGATCACCGGGTCTTTCCATCATCTGGTGGATTGCGAAACCATCTTTTTGCAAAAGTTGGGATCGGCCTGCGTCGCTGCCTATAACGCCTATCGCATGTGCGAGGATTTGCCCCATGTGGCCTTTTTGGGCATGGAAGCCCGGCATTGCGCCGGGGCGGAAATGCACGAATTGATGTCCTATGCGGCGGCGGTGGCATCCACCGCCGCCCGCAAGACCGTGGGGGCCAAGGGGTTCATCGGGACCTCGACCGATCTGGCCGCACCTTATTTCGGTACGCCGGGCGGGTTGGGGACCATGCCCCATGCCCTGGTCGGCTATGCGGGCAGCACCTTGCGTGCCGCCCAGATGTTCCATGAAACCTATCCCGATGACGATCTGAGCATCCTGCCCGATTATTTTGGTCAGGAAGTCACCGACAGTCTGGCCGTGTGCCGCCATTATCCCGAATTGGCGGCCCAGGGGCGGATCGCCGTCCGTTTGGATACCCATGGCGGGCGTTTTCTGGAAGGGCTGGACCCCCAGGCATCCTATGCCGTGCTGGAACGCCATATTCCCGAATGTCTGCGGGGATACAGAACCGAAACCGAATTGCGCTATCTGGTGGGAACCGGGGTGTCGGCGGCGGCCATCTGGTACATGCGGGAACAGTTGGATCAGGCCGGTTTTTCCAAGGTCCGCATTGTCGGGTCCAGCGGCTTTGGCCCCGCCAAATGCAAGGTGATGACCTATGCCCGCGTACCGGTGGATGTGATCGGCACCGGATCGTTCCTGCCGGAAAACTGGGGCGAGACTTACGCCACCGCCGATATCATTTCATATGGTGGTGAAAAGCGGGTGAAAATCGGGCGCGAATTCCTGCTGGCCGCACAGGATGGATGAGAAATACAGTCCTTCGCATAGGGTGTATTATACATAGGGTCAGTTGATCGCTGGTTGCTTTTTCTTGCCGCGCATCGCTTAGTATTTCCCCATATGCCACATATGCCAGTTCACTGGTTGCGTAGCTGGGGGGTGAGATGCGCAAGGCCGGGATTTCCACTAAATTATTGTCCATTGCCGTTCTGACCGCCGTGGGGTTGATGGTGCTGACGGCCGGGGCCTTGATTCAATTGCGCTCGATCATGATCGAGGACCGCATCGCCAAGGTCCGCAATCTGGTGGAAGTGGCGGTGGGAACCTTGTCATCGCTGGATGACCGGGCCAAGGCGGGCGAATTCAGTCAAGCCACGGCCCAGGCCATGGCGCGCGAGCAATTGCGGTCGGTCCGCTATGATGGCAGCAACTATTTCTTTATCGTCACCAATGACGGCACCTATGTCCTGCTGCCGCCATCCCCCCAGGTGGAAGGGACCAGCGGCACCGGGCTGACCGACGTGAACGGGGTCAAGATCGTCCTGGGCCTGCTGGATGGCGCCCGGACCGGCAACCCGTTATTCTACGTCTATCCCCGGCTGAAGGGGGGCGATCCCAGCCCCAAAGTGTCCTATGCCGCTCCCTTTGCTCCCTGGGGCTGGGTGGTGGGTACGGGGATCTACATCGACGATGTGGATGCCCAATTCAAATCCGCCATGATCCAATTCGCCGGTGTCTTCGTGCTGGTCACCGTGGCGGTGGTGGCGGTGGTGCTGCTGCTGGCCCGCAGCATTGGCGGCGGGGTTGTCCGTCTGGTGGCCGTGACCGAACGGCTGGCCGCCCGCGATTATGCGGTGCAGGTGCCGGAAACCGGTCGTGGGGATGAAATCGGCCGTCTGGCCCGAACCGTGGTGGTGTTGCGTGACGAAGCCGCCGAAGCGGAACGCCTGAAACTTGACCAGGACAAGGTGAAGGCCCAGGCCGAAGAGTTACGCCGCGCCGATGTCCTGGCCATTGCCCAGCGTTTCGAACGCAGTGTGAAAAGCGTGGCTGACGCCATCACCGCTTCCGCCGGGGATTTGGAAGGGGCGGCCAATATGGTGTCGGGCGCGGTGGATGAAGCCTCGGCCCAGGCCAGCAATGTTGCCGGTGCGGCGGAACAGGCATCGCAGAATGTGGCCACGGTGGCAGTGGCTGCCGACCAATTATCGGCATCCATTCAGGAAATCAGTCGTCAGGTACAGGCTTCGTCGCAAGTGTCCAAGGATGCGGTGGATGAAGCGGAACGTACCAATGACATGGTCAGCGGTCTGGCGGCATCTGCCGGTCGGATTGGCGAAGTGGTGCGTCTGATCAACGACATCGCCAGTCAGACCAATCTGTTGGCCCTGAATGCCACCATCGAAGCCGCCCGCGCCGGTGATGCGGGTAAAGGGTTCGCCGTGGTCGCCAATGAGGTGAAATCCCTGGCCACCCAGACCGCCAAGGCGACCGAGGATATTTCCCGCCAGATCAGCGAAGTCCAAGGTGCCACCCAGCAGGCGGTGGACGCCATCCGCACCATCGGTGTCACTATCAGCCGGATCAACGAAATCGCCGGAGCCATCGCGGCGGCGGTCGAGGAACAAGGTGCCGCCACCGCCGAAATCGCCCGTAATGTGCAGCAAGCCGCCTCGGGAACCGCCGAGGTGACGGGTGCCCTGGGCAATCTGAGCAGTGCATCATCGGAAGCCGGGGCCTCTGCCGCCGGTATGCTGAACGCCACCCAAGCCCTGTTGTCCGAAGCACAAAGTCTGCGGGGCGAGGTGGATACCTTCCTGGTCGGTATTCGGGCCTGATCTGTCCCTGGCCGGGGCGCATCCCGGCGGGGGCGGCCCCGTAATACCGGCCGCCCTTTGAAATGATCCGTTCGGCGACCGGCCAGCCCGCGCGGCATCTGAGCGTCACCGTCTCGGCCTGAACTGACCCAACGGGTCAGTTCATTGGCCGGGCGGTATAAGAGGACGCTTTCCGCTCTATACGCCGGGTGGGCCGGAAACCGGCGGCACTTGCGCCAATTCCTCGTCACTGAACAGGCGGGATCGGGCAATGAAGCGCATGCCTTCGGGGGCTTCCAGGGAAAAGCTTCCGCCCCGGCCCGCAGCCACGTCGATGATCATCTGGCTGTGGCGCCAATATTCCCAGATGGCTGGCCCCACGTAAAACGGCGCCTGGGCCACATGGCCCAACAGCACGTCGCGGCTGCCCAATTTAAATTCGTCCTGGCGGAAACACATGGGGGCACTGCCATCGCAGCATCCGCCGGACAGGTGGAACAGGACATCCCCGTGACTTTGGCGCAATCGTTCGATCAGGGCTTGGGCGGCTGGGGTGGCGATCAGTCTGTCGGGCATGGCGGATACTCGGCGGTTGATAGACCCTCAGATTGGCTCAAGACCGTGTCAGGTCAATGGGACCAAGGTATAAGACCAAATCCCGGTGAGTGAAACTCATGGGATTTGGTTAGGCCCAAGGGGCCGCGCGCCTTATGGCGCGGGAGGCAAGGGCCACGGAGCTGGCCCGGCCCAAATTCCAGTGAGTTGCACGGGCGGGGATTTGGTATAAGCTTGGTTACCCGCCGTTTTTGATTGCTTCGTGGATTTGGCAAGGCTGATGCGGTTGATTTTCTTATCCCCAAGCCCGATGCGCGATGTAAAGCGGGGGCAATCGTGTTGATTGGGGTGATCGCCCATGATGGCCGTGGTGGCGGCAGCGAGGAATTGCTGGCCCGGTTCGCCCGTTCCTTGCGCGACCGAGGCGAGAATGTGGGGGGGCTGATTCAGATCAGCCATAAATATGCAGCGGTTCCGCCGGGACAATCCGGCAAATCCGGCATGGAATTGGTGGATATTCGCACTGACCGGCATTTCGGCATTTCCCAGAAATTGGGCGGACTGTCCGATGCGTGCAGTCTGGATTCATCGGCCCTGGCCGAAGCCAGCCAAGTCTTGCGGCGCGAGATCGAAGCGGGCTGTTCCTTGTTGATCATCAACAAATTCGCTGAAACCGAAGCCCAGGGCCAAGGCTTTCTGAGCGAGATGTTTGATGCGGTGTCGCGGGGAATTCCGGTGCTGACCAGCGTATCCAGCCGCTATCGCCCACAATGGGATGAAATCAGTGGCGGTTTGGGCACCATGCTGTCCCCGGATGATCTGGCATTGGATCAATGGTGGGCCATGGTGAAACGGCGTAATTGTCAGGACAAGGCGGGCGGATGAAGGTTTTCGGCTTGGCGGGGTGGAGCGGGGCGGGAAAGACCACGCTGATGGTGGGATTGGTGTCGGGGATGGTCGCTCGCGGGCTGCGGGTGTCTACGGTCAAGCATACCCATCACGATTTCGATCTTGATCGTCCGGGCAAGGATTCGTTTCGTCACCGCGAGGCGGGGGCCACCGAGGTTCTGGTCAAGGCCGGGCGCCGCTGGGCCTTGATGCATGAATTGCGCGACGAAGACCCGCCCAGTCTGGAGCAGATGACTGCCAGATTGGCGCCGGTTGACATATTGCTGGTCGAAGGGTTCAAGACCGAACCCTATCCAAAATTGGAAATTCATCGCCCCAGTCTGGAAAAACCGATGCTGTGGCCCAATGATCCCCATATTGTGGCCGTGGCATCGGATGTGGTCTTGCCGGGTTTGACCCTGCCGGGCCTGGATCTGAATGATCACGTCGCCATCACTGATTTTATTCTGACCCATATGGATTTGCTGCCATGACCGCTTCCGGCGCCCATTCCATTCCCGTCTTGACCGCGGATGAAGCCATCAAAGCCCTGACCGACGCGGGCATGCCGGTGGGACTGACCGAGCGTGTGTCCCTGTTCGAAGCGTATGGGCGGGTCCTGGCCCAGGATGTGACGGCGCGCTTTACCGTGCCGCCGGCGGATAATTCGGCCATGGACGGCTATGCCCTGCGCGCCGCCGATCTGGGGCCGGATGGCGGGACGTTGCCGGTGACTGGCCGGGTGGCGGCCGGGCATGTGCTGGGGCGTCCCCTGGCGGCGGGCGAAGCCGTGCGCATTTTCACCGGCGCCCCCATTCCCGATGGTGCTGATACGGTGGTGCCCCAGGAAAATGTTGTGGCCGATGATGGCCGGGTCTGTTTTCCCGCGGTCAGGAAAGGCGCCAATGTCCGTCCCGCGGGCGAGGATTTCCGCCAGGGCGATGTGCTGTTGAAGGCGGGTAAGCGGCTGTTGCCCCAAGATGTGGGACAGGCGGCATCGGCAGGCTATGCCGATTTGCTGGTTCATCGCCGTCCGGTGGTGGCTTTGTTCGCCACCGGGGATGAAGTGCGTGAACCGGAAGAAGCCGATTTGCCCGGCACCATCATCAATTCCAACGCCTATGTGCTGGCCGGGCTGTTGCAGGGTTTGGGCTGCGAATGCCGCTATCTGGGCATCCTGCCCGATGATCCCCAGGTGTTGCGGTCATCCTTGTCCCAGGCGGTGGCCGATGGCTGTGACGCCCTTCTGACCAGTGGCGGGGTGTCGCTGGGGGAAGAGGATCATGTGAAAACGGCGGTCGAGGCACTGGGCCGCCTGGATTTCTGGCGGATTTCCATCCGTCCGGGGCGGCCTCTGGCTTTTGGCCGGGTGGGGGATGTGCCGTTTATCGGCCTTCCGGGGAATCCGGTGGCGGCCATGGTCACCTTTTTGATGTTCGCCCGTCCGTTTCTGCAACGGCTGTGCGGGACACAGGCCACCATGCCCGTGGGGCAGGTGGTGCCCATGGCCGAAGCAGCCAAGGGCAAAAAAGCCGGGCGCCGGGAGTGGTTGC
Source organism: Magnetospirillum sp. (assembly GCA_041915545.1). GTDB lineage: Bacteria > Pseudomonadota > Alphaproteobacteria > Rhodospirillales > Magnetospirillaceae > Magnetospirillum. The sequence goes on from JAYSBF010000001.1 coordinate 24,371, forward strand.
GCGGGTCGCTGGAAAAAGGCGAAGACGGGGTGATGCGGGCCAGACCCTATGTTAGTGACGGATCGGGGGTGTTTTCGTCAGTGGTCCGGTCGGGCGGACTGATCCAGTTGCATGAGGACATGGCCGATGTAAAGGCCGGGGACAGCGTGCTGTTCCTGCCCTTCGCCGATTTCATGGGGTGATGGATGCGTCCTGCCGCCATGAGGCGGCGAGGCGCCCGGCGAGGGCCAAACAAGACTCCCAGCGCCCATTGCGGGCGCGGCCAAGCCGCCGACAGGCGGCGCCCGGCGAGGGACAAACATATTTCTTAGGATTCTCGGTATGGTCCGGCCTCTTGCTGTTCGGCCATATGGGCCATGACCTGCATCCGTTCGCGCTGCAAGGCTCCGGCCACGGCGTCGCGGAAACCGGGATCGGCCAGCCAATGGGCGGAATGGGTGGCCACCGGCATGTAGCCGCGGCTGACCTTGTGCTCGCCCTGGGCGCCAGCTTCCACCCGCGCCAGGCCATGGGCCACGGCGAAATCCAAGGCGCGGTAGTAACAGACTTCGAAGTGCAAAAAGGGCAGGTCGGCCATGGCCCCCCAATTGCGGCCATGCAACACGCCATCCCCCAGGATGTTGAAAGCACCGGCCAGGGGGCGGCCGTCCTGTTCGACCCAGATCAGCACCACCTGTTCCCCCACCGACGATGCCGACAGATGGTCAAAGAAATCGCGGGTCAAATAGGCGTGGCCCCATTTGCCATCGACCACGGCTTCGTACATGCGATGAAAATGGTCCCAGTGCCAGGGGGTGATATCCGCGCCCACCAGGGTCTTGATGGACAGGCCCAAAGCGGCCACCGCTTCGCGCTCGCGTTTGATCTGTTTGCGCTTGCGCGATGACAACGCCCCCAGGAAATCATTGAAATCGCCGTATCCTTGATTATGCCAATGATATTGATACCCCAGGCGAGGCAGACACCCCGCCATTTCCAGGGCCTGGACATCCTGTTCAGAGGCAAAGGTGACATGCAGCGACGACACATCCAGGCGGCGGGCCATGTCCACCAGCCCCGTGGCCAAGACCGGGCGCAAGCTGTCTTCCAGCCCCGGACGGACCAACAGGCGGGGGCCGGGCACCGGGCTGAACGGCACGGAGCATTGCAATTTCGGATAGTATTTTCCCCCGGCGCGGGTATAGGCTTCGGCCCAGCCCCAATCGAACACGTATTCGCCGTGGGAATGGCTTTTCGCATAAAGGGGGGCGCAGGCCAGTACTTGGCCGCTGCCATCCTTGACCACCAGATGACGGGGCAGCCAGCCGGTTTCGCCCACCGCCGAACGCGATTGTTCCAGCGCCGACAAAAAGCCATGCCGAACAAACGGATTGCCGCCAGCGCATGCATCCCACTGCACCGCGTCGATCCGGTCGATCCCCCCGACCAGCGACAGGGTCAAGGGGGTGCCGTCATCATCGGACATGGGATTTTCCTTTTCTGTCTGACCGGACCTGCCCCGCTGACAGCCCGAAAAAGGCACGCATGATGGATCATCCGTCCCCAGAATTGCCCCCCGCCGCCGGTCCAGGGTACAGCCGGACCCGAACCATCGCCACTTTATTGCTGGTGCTGATGGCGGCCCTGTTCGCGGGGGCAAGTTGGGGCATGGGCCGCTGGCCGTGGTTGTCTTATGTCCAGGCATTCGCGGAAGCGGCCATGATCGGCGCCATCGCCGATTGGTTCGCGGTCACGGCCTTGTTTCGCCATCCTTTGGGGCTGCCCATTCCGCACACGGCCCTGGTGCCCCGCAATCAGGCCCGGATCGCCCAGGGATTGGGCGTGTTCATCCGCGATAATTTCCTGGCCCCCCAGGTGGTGGCCGCCCGGCTGGATCAGTGGGATGCCGCCACCCATCTGACCCGTTGGCTGAATAATTCCCACATTCAATCCCTGGCCGCCCGGCGGCTGGCGCCCGCCATGTCGATGATCCTGGCCCGGATGCTGACCGGGTCGGGCGGGCAGGTCCTGGCCGGTCTGGCGACACAGGCCCTGTCCGCCCTGCCGGCCGGTCCGGTGGCCGGGCGCGGGCTGACGGTGCTGCTGGATCACAATCTTCATCACCTGCTGCTGGACCGGATGGTGGTTCTGGCCCGCGCCGCCTTGCAAGACCACGGCGACGCCCTGTTGCAGCAGGTGGCCCGGCAAAGCGGTAAATGGGTGCCCCATTGGGTCGATGCCAAACTGGCCGGCATCGTCGCCAATGGCGTCATGACCCTGCTGGACCAATTGCACGATCCCTTGCATCCCTGGCGGGCCGCCATGGATGAGTGGCTGACCGATCTGGCCCATCGGCTGGATCACGATCCCGCCACCCGTCAGCGCGCCGATACCATCAAACAGGCGATCCTGCACGATCCCGCCGCCCGCCAGATCATGGATGCCGCTTGCCGTGCCCTGGCCCGGCGTCTGGTCCTGGATGAAGGGCAGATGGAAGCCCTGATCCGCGACAGCATGCGGTCCCTGGCCCGGCGGTTGGAGCAGGACGGCACATGGCGAAGCCGGGTCAATGGTGGATTGCGCCGGGGGGCCGAAGCCATCCTGATCCCCAACCGCGCCCGGATCGGTGCGGTGGTGGAAGATATGGTGACCCGCTGGGACAGCCGCACCCTAGTCAGCAAATTGGAACGCCATGTAGGCGATGACCTGCATTATATCCGCATCAGCGGAACGGTGGTGGGGGGGCTGACCGGGCTGACTATCCATACCGTGATGGCATTTTTATGATGCATGGATGCCCTGCGTGACGGAAAGATGGTCTTCATGCAGGGAAATGTTTCGCCTCCGGCCCGGTTGATGCTATTGTCCGCACCCGTTAACCCGACAAGGCCACTCACCCGTCGGACATGACTGCGACCGCATCGACCCCTATCGACTTTGCCAGCCTGACCCATGCCGAGCTTGCCGATGACGGCGGCCGTGCCGTGGAAGCCCTGTTGCTGGTCACCGATTCCATCGCACCCGCCGTGGCCCAGGCCGTGGCCCAGGGTTATGCGGTGATGCCCACTGGCGGCCTGACCAGCGCCATCGGTTCCTATGAGTATAAAAGGGATCGTCTGGACGGTTTTGCCGGGGTGCTGGCCATCCGGCCAAAGGGGGCGCCTGTCCCCGAGGTGGTGGACCCGTCCACCCCCGCCACCAGCATCAAGACCAACCAGATGAGCGTGGACCCAGCCCGCAATCTGGTGACCGCCGGGGCGGGCCTGACCTTTACCCAAGTGCGCTCGGCCCTGGCCCAGACCGTGGGGGAAACCGCCCATATCCTGGTGGATCTGACCAGTATCGGATCGGCTTTTGTCGGCGGCGTCATCGCCACCGGCGCCATGGGGCCGCTGCGCATGCGCCCATCCTCGACCCTGGAAGCGGTGGTGGTGGCCGATGGCGGCGACCCCCGGCTGTTGACCGGCGATGATCTGGATCAGGTCGAAGGGTTGCAGGGCTGGACCGGCATGGTGACGGCGGCGGTGTTCCGTTATTATCAGGTGCCGCCATCGGAATTCGGACTGGTTTTGCCTGTCCAGGGGTCGGACGTGGATTCCGTGGCCGGGTTGCTGGCCTATCTGGAACCGTGGACCCAAATCAATCTGCCCGGTCCGGGCGGACGGTTGGGCAATGGCGATACCGTGCTGAACGGGGTGGAACTGGTCAGCAAGGATTCGTTGGAAGCCTTTGTTGCGTTGGCCCAGGAACCCGCCAAAAGCAAGGCCCTGGCCCTGTTGCAATCGTGCGAATATGCCGGATCGGACATGTTGGCCTGCATCACCGGCTGGACCGAGCAATCAATGGATGATGTGCTGTTCAGTCTGATGGACCCGGAAACGGAAACCATCGGTGGGGTGATGATCGAATTCGGCGTGGGCTTTTCCTCGGGCGCGGAAATGGAAATCTTCCGTGCCATCCGCGAAGGCGCTCCCGACATTGCCCGCACCCGTGCGCGGGTCAAGCCGCCGGGCAAGATGAAGCCGTGGTCCACCTCGACCGACATCAATGTGAAATTGCCATCCGATGCCGGTGCCATCGCCGATGTGCTGACGGCCTATGCCGATTATCGCACCGCCATCCGTGGACTGGCCAAGGAAATGAAGCCCGCCGGACTGGATGTGGAATTGGTGGCCTATGGGCATCTCAATCCCCATGGCCTGGACCCCCATCACCGGGTCACGGTCTTTGCCGATGAAGGTCAGGACGCGGCCCTGGCCGCTGCCCGCCAGGCGGTTCTGGCCTGCAAGCGGACGCTGATCCACGACATCCTGCATGCCTCGGCCCGGTGCGGCGGCCAGATCACCGGCGGGGAAAAGGGTGCCCCATCCCTGATCGACATCGCCCGCGCCGCCGGGGAAGAGGTGCGTCTGGGTGATGATTTGCAACATCGTCTGGCCCGCGCCCGCCAAGCGGTGTCATCGGCCCCAGCCAATTTTTCGTTCCGCGCCCCGGACGAATTGAAAACAGCGGCGAAATAATACCAACGGCCAATTTCATTGACCGTTGTACAGCCCTCGCCGGGCGCGGCCATCCGGCCGCTTGGCCGCCGCCGCAATGGCGGCTGGGATTTTTTGTCCCTCGCCGGGCGCGGCCATCCGGCCGCTTGGCCGCCGCCGCAATGGCGGCAGAACCAACCGACCGTAAGTCAGAACTTACCGCCGTTGGTATAAGCCCAAATCCCGTCGGGGGGGGATTTCCTCCTCCCCCCTCACGCCCGGCGAGGGGCATACCCCCTCGATTACTGGGATATGGTGTACGTCAAAATCGAGTGGAACATCCGCACGGAATTGAACGCCAGAAACAGGGCGAAAATCCGTTTCAGCCATGTAGTGTTCATGCTGTGGGCCAATTTGGCTCCCAACGGTGCGCATAGAACCGATGTGGGGGTGATCAGGGCCAAACCGGCCAGATTAACAAATCCCAAACTGCCGGGCGGCAAGCCCTGGGCATGCCAGCCGCCGATGATGAAGCCGATGGTGCCCGGCACGCCGATGATGAAGCCGGTGGCGGCGGCGGTTCCTACGGCGCGGTGGACCGGGCTGCCATACATGGTCATCACCGGCACGGTCAGCGACCCGCCGCCAATACCCATCATGGATGACAGCGCGCCGATGCCCAGGCCGATGGCTTGGCGCAGCCAGCCGACGGGCAGGTGGTCGCCCAAATTCCATTCGGGACGGCCAAAGGCGATCTGTGCCGCCACGGCCAGGGACACGGTGGCGAAAACCGAGGTCAGGACCGGCCCCTTGACCATGGCGGCCACGGCGGCCCCCAACAGCACGCCAATCACGATGGGCGGACCAAATCCCCTCAGGAAGTCGCGGTCCACCGCCCCTTTGCGGTAATGGGCCGCCGCCGATGACCAGGCAGTGGCGACGATGGTGGCCAGCGATGTTCCCACCGCCACCTGCATCCGCACCGCGTCATCAACGCCCAGATGGCCGAACAGATTGAACAGGACCGGCACCACCACGATGCCGCCGCCCACGCCCAGCAATCCGGCAATGATGCCAGCGCCAGCACCGGCCACCAGCAGCAAGCCCAGAAAGGGCAGAAGTTGCGAAATTTCAGTTTCCATGGCGGGGGTATACGAGCTTTTGCAAACTAGTGCTAGAGTAAGCACGGTTTCATTCCCAGAACTTCCCGGAAGATGTCATGGCCGATGGCCCCACGCCGGAACAGCAGGCCGATTACCTTGTGCGTAAGTTGGAGCAGACCATCCGCGATAACCGGACGGATAAGGGAATGTCGTTTCGCACATGGCAAAGCATCGCGCGTGAGGAAATCGTCAATGCCCTGTATGACGTCGAACGCCGTCATCGCCGCCATGACAAAGCCATAAACCGGGTCATGGTAGTGATGGCCGCATCCTTGGTCAGTATTGGCTTTTGGGGGGCGGTGGTGGCGGTGGACCGGACCTATGGTCTGGTGGCGGCGTTGGTGGCATTGGCAGCCGGGGCCGCCATGTTTTTCGCCGGGGCCGAATGGGGAATTAGCCGATTGGCTGGGGATTGGCGGGGACGGAAGCGCCAGGAACGATTGGCCAGTATCGAAGACATGGACCGCCGGATCAAACGCATGGAAGACAGTTTGCGCAAAAAGCAAAAGGCCATGCAGGACCGGATGGAGGAATTGGGGCCTTTATAATGCGTGGATTTGCCATTCTGACGGTGATTGTCGGCGCAGTGCTGGCCGCATGGTTCCATTGGGGAACGCCTGAAGCCGATGTGGAAGCGGCGTTGCTGCTGCATGAATTGGCTGCTCCCCAGGACAAGGCCAGTCTGTTCGAAACCCTGACCCCCCGTCCCGACCGTCAGCCCATCACCTGGGAAGATGCGGACGGGCAATCCTGGTCGGGTGATTTGTACCTGCCAGCCTGGAAGGCCCGCGCCGGTCTGGTGCTGGTGCCCGGCATCGCCAAGGCGGGCAAGGATGATCCCCGGCTGGTGGCTCTGGCCAATTCCTTGTCCCGCGCCCGTTTCCTGGTTCTGGTCCCCGATCTGCCATCGTTGCGGGCCCAGGAAATCAGCGCCCAGGACCGCCGCCCCCTGGCCAGCGCCGCCCGTTATCTGATGGATCAGCGCGGATTGCCCGGCGTGGGCATGGCTGCCATTTCCTATGGCGCCGCCCCGGCCATGCTGGCCGCCCTGGACGAACCGCGCATCGCCTTTGTGATCGGGGTGGGGGGTGTTTACGATTTGGGGGCTACCGCCACTTTTTTCACCACGGGCGCCTTTCGTCTGGATGACAGACAGCCCTGGCAACATCAGCAGCCGAATGCCTTTGGCAAATGGGCATTTGTTCTGGCCAATGTCAGCCGATTGGACGATTCCCGTGATCGGGTGCTGCTGGCCGATCTGGCGCGGCGTAAAATGGCCGATCCGACTGTCAGCGATGACGTAAGCTCACGCCTGGTCAGTCAACAGGCGAAAGCGGTGATGGCTCTGCTGAACAATGAGGACCCGGCCCAGGTGCTTTCCTTGATGACCCGGCTGCCCCCCCGGATGCAGGCGGAAATTTCCGCTATGGATTTGGCCGGGCGCGATCTGTCCAATCTGGGGGCCACGGTGTTTTTATTCCATGGCCGCGATGACCGCATCATTCCATGGACCCAAAGCGCCGCCCTGGCCGCCCGTACTCCCCATGCCCATCTGGTCATCCTGGACCATCTGGCCCATACCGATTTGTCGGCGGACAGCATCCGCGACGCCCATGCCTTGTGGCGGGGGGTGTCCGACGTGCTGAGCCTGCGCGACCGACTGGCCCCGCCAATCCCCGTGCCCGCGGACAATACGGCAGATGCCACCGTCCAGTGAGGGATAAGACATAACCAATCCCCAGCGCCCATTGCGGGCGCGGCCAAGCCCTGCGGGAGCAGGGCGCCCGGCGAGGGGCGAACCAATCCCGAGGGGCGAACATAACCCCAGCGCCCATTGCGGGCGCGGCCAAGCCCTGCGGGAGCAGGGCGCCCGGCGAGGGGCAAACCAATCCCGAGGGGCAAACCAATCCCGAGGGGCAAACATAACCCCAGCGCCCATTGCGGGCGCGGCCAAGCCCTGCGGGAGCAGGGCGCCCGGCGAGGGGCGAACCAATCCCCACGAATCAAAGATTCGTGGGGCAATGCGGGTCAGCGTTCGGCTGGGACGTTCCAGATTTCGGCTGCGTATTCGGCCACCGTGCGGTCGGATGAGAATTTGCCCATGCGGGCCACGTTCAAGATGGCCTTGCGGTTCCATTCATCCTGATCGGCATACAGGTGATCCACCTGTTCTTGGGTTGCCAGATAGGATGCGAAATCGGCTGCCAACAGGTAGTAATCCACGCCGCGCAAGGAATCGATGATGGCCTGGAAGCGATCGGGTTGATCGGGCGAGAAATAGCCAGATCCAATCAAGTCAAGCGCCTTGCGCAATTCATCCTGGGCGTCGATCATCCGGGCCGGGTCATAGCCGTCCAGGCGCAGGCGGGCCACTTCCTGGGCGGTCAGGCCGAACAGGAACATGTTTTCCTGGCCCACTTCTTCGCAGATTTCCACATTGGCGCCGTCCCAGGTGCCGATGGTCAGGGCGCCATTCATGCTCATCTTCATATTGCCGGTGCCGGATGCTTCGGTGCCGGCCGTGGAAATCTGTTCCGACAATTCCGCCGCAGGCATGACCAGTTCGGCGGTGGAGACGTTGTAATTGGGGATGAACACCACTTTCAGGCGGTTGGCCATCAGCGGATCGTTATTGACCACGTCGGCCACGTCATTGATCAGCTTGATGATCAGTTTGGCCTGAAGATAGCCGGGCGCGGCCTTGCCGCCGATGATCACGGTCCGGGGGGTGACATCCAGGCTGGGATTGGCGCGGATGCGCATATAGCGCACCACCACATGCAGCAGGTTCAAAAGCTGACGTTTGTATTCGTGGATGCGTTTAACCTGCACGTCGAACAGCGAATCCACCATCAGATCCACGCCCAGGCGTTGGGCGATGATGCGGGTCAGATGTTCCTTATTGGTCCGCTTCACCTTGGCGAAGGCGGTGCGGAAGGCGGCATCGTCGGCCAGGGGTTCCAGCTTTTTCAACTGGTCCAGATGGGTGATCCAGTCTTCGCCGATATGGGCGCTGATCAATTTGGACAGGCCGGGATTAGCGGCCAAAAGCCAGCGGCGGGGGGTGACGCCATTGGTCTTGTTGTTGATCTTGCCGGGGGTCAGATGTTCGAAATCGGAAAAGATGGTGGATTTCATCAGGCCGGTGTGGATAGCGGCCACGCCATTGACCCGATGGCTGCCCACCACGGCCAGATGGGCCATGCGCACCCGGCGTTCGCCTTCTTCGCCGATGATGGAAACCCGGCGCTGCAAATCGCTGTCGCCAGGGTGGCGGTGACGGACATCTTGCAGGAATTCGTGGTTGATCTGATAGACGATTTCCAGATGCCGCGGCAGGATGCGTTCGAACATGTGCACCGGCCAGGTTTCCAGTGCTTCGGGCAAAAGCGTGTGATTGGTATAGGCACAGCACTTTTGGGTCAGCCGCCAGGCGTGATGCCAATCCAATTGGTATTCATCCACCAAAACCCGCTGAAGTTCGGCCACCACCAGGGCAGGGTGGGTGTCGTTCAGTTGCAGGGCGACCTTTTCCGGCAGCATGTCCCAATCGCTGTGGGATTTGCGGAAGCGGGCGATGATGTCCTGGATGGATGCGGCGACGAAGAAATATTCCTGCTTGAACCGCAATTCCTTGCCCTGTTCGGTCAAATCCGACGGATACAGGACCTTGGACAGGGTTTCAGATTCGTTTTTGTCGCGCACGGCCTCGATGTAATTGCCGGCGTTGAAATATTTCAGGTCGAATTCGCGGGTGGATTTGGCCGACCACAGACGCAGGTTATTGACGGTCTTGCCGCCGAAACCGGGGATGGGAACGTCATAGGCCATGGCCATGACTTCTTCGGTGTCGGTCCATTGGGACCGGGGTTGGCCCAGCACGTCGCGGTAATGCACCACCCGACCGCCGAAACGCACCGGATAGATCACGCCCGGACGGGGGAATTCCCACGGATTGCCATAGCGCAGCCAGTTTTCCGGGCTTTCCACCTGCCAGCCATGTTCCACATGCTGGGTGAACATGCCGTAATCGTAGCGGATGCCATAGCCGAACCCGGCCACGCCCGATGACGCCATGGAATCCAGCAGACAGGCGGCCAGACGGCCCAGACCGCCATTGCCCAGGGCGGCTTCCACTTCCCAGCCGACGATTTCGTCGAAATCCAGGCCCATTTCGCCGATGGCGGCTTTGACCTGATCGTAAATTCCCAGATTGATCATGGAATTGCTGAGCGTGCGGCCGATCAGGAATTCCATGGACATGTAGTAAACGCGCTTTTGGTCCTGGGCGTAATAGCGGTGCAAGGTGGGCATCCACCGTTCCGACAGGCGGTCGCGCACGGTATAGGCGGCGGCCATGAACCAATCGCGGGCGGTGGCATTCACCGGTTCCTTGCCGACGGAATACAGCAAATGGCTGGCAAGATTGTTGCGGATGCTTTCCACGTCGTCGTCAAGCAGTTTCACAACAGGCAACCCGGTATGGCGCATCATCAATCCTTCCCGCCGAAATAATTTTCAAACGATGACTGTAGGTTTTGGGCAGTCTTCGCCACACGAGGTTGCCCGCCAGACCGGTGAAGTCAAGGCGTTTATTGCGGTGCAGCGCGAGGGTGGGTGGATCGTCCGGCGTCTTTCAACCTGGACGACAATTCGGTGAGCCGGGAATCTGCCAGGATCGTGGTGATGCCGGGGACGAAGCGTTGCCGCCAATTGGGATGCTGGGTGGTGGTGCCCGGCACGTTCATCTGGCTGTCCTGGCCCAGAATGTCTTCGATCTGGACCATCATCAGCCGGGATTTCGCTCGGGCCAGATACAGATGAACGGCCAGGACCAGGCTGTCCACCTGGGATGGGGTCAGTGTTCCGGCGGTGGGAAAGCCGTCGGGCAGCAATTTTTGACCGGTCAGGGCCGCCACCAGCCGGATGCGGTCCGCCGCCCGTCTTTCCCGTTCTTCGGCCCCCATGCCGTCCTTGGGGTACAGGTCCAGCTTTTCCCGCACGGCGATGTCGCTGCCATTCCAATAGCCCAGCAGGCTGGGCAAGTCATGGGTGGCGAAGATGGACAGGGCGTTGGCATCGAATTCGTCGGGGGTTTTGAACCGGCCATCACGCTGTTCGAACATCATCACCCGATAGGCGAACATGCTCATGCTGTTCATGCGTTCGCGGAACCCATCGGGCACGGTGCCCAAATCCTCGCCGATGATCAGACAGGCATGGCGCCGGGATTCCAGAGCCACCAGCCGGAACAGGTCATGCACCGGATAACGCACATAGGCGCCCTGATCGGCGTCTGCCCCCGGCGGCACCCAGTACAGGCGCTGCAACAGCATGGCGTGATCCAGGCGCAACGCCCCGGCATGGCGCATATTGGCGGCCATCACCGCGATAAAGGGGGCATAGGCGGCTTCGTGCAGGGCCAAGGGGTTGAACGGCACCAGCCCCCAATTCTGTCCCTTCAGCGCCAGCGGATCGGGCGGTGCCCCCACCGACACGCCCAGGGCCAGATTGTTCTGTTCCATCCAGGCATCGGCGCCGTCACCGGCAATGCCCACTCCCAGATCGCGGTATAACCCGATCCCGGCCCCCGCCGCCAGGGCGGCACGCTGGGCGTCGCCCAATTGGCTGTCGGCCAGGAATTGCAGCCACCAGAAAAATTCCACCCGCTCGGCATTGTCATCGGCGAACCGGGTCACCGCGTCGTTATCGGGATGCTGGTATTCCGCCGGCCAGTGGCGCCAATAGGAACAATTGGTGGTGGTGAATTTTTCGTGCAGGGCGGAAAAGACGCAGAACAGCCACGCCACCGCGCCGCCTTGCGCCTGGAAGTCGCGGAAATCCTGGCCGCGCTGATCGTCCGGCTGGTCCAGATGGGTCTTGCGGAACCAACGGTACAGGACTTCCAGCAGGGGATATTGCAACTGGGCCAGATCGGCATACTCCACCAGCGGATAGCCGCGCAGCCGGGCCAGGTTGGCCTGAAAACCGGGGCTGGCGAACATGCGCTTGGCTTCCAGGCATTCGGCGAATTCCGGCACCGCCTCGACATCCAGATAGGCGGTGTTGAGGAAGCGGCGCGACGATGGTGCATAGGGGCTGAATTTTTCCGGCTGGGCCGGGAACAGGGCATGCAACGGGTTGATGCCCACCGTTGCCGCTCCCTGACGGGCGGCGCCTTCGGCCAGTTGGCCCAGGGCGGTATAGGTGCCCACCCCCCAATCATCATCCCCGCGCAGGGCGTAAATCTGGGTGGCGATGCCCCAGGCGGTGCGGCCGTCGCTCAGGCAATCGGGCAAATGGGCGGCGGCGGGGGCGGCGATCAGGGTTTGGACAAAGCCGGTCTGGCCGCCATCGGTCACGCTCAGGCGGTGATAGCCCAGGGGCAGGGGGGGCAAGGGCAGGTGCCAGCGTTTGACCAACACGCCGTCCAGCCACTTTTCCTCGATCCACGGCAGGGTGTCCACCTGGACGCTGCCCGAGTGACGGTTGCCGTCTTCCAGGTCCAGGGTCCAGGTGATGCGGCTTTTGTCGCGGGTGCTGGGAATGGTCACCACCGCCTGGGTCTGACCTTCATCCAGGATATGGACCGGCGCCAGCCAGCGGCGCCAGGGCTGGTTTTCCAGTCTGTCCAGGCTGGCGGACACCGCCGCGCCGTCCTGGACATTCACCCCCATGGCGGTCAGGAATGTGCGCTTGGTGTCGGCGCTCACCGGGCGCCACGTACCGAAAAAGTCCCACCAGCCATCTTCGATTCCGGCCAGTGTCGCCAATCGGTCCAGCGCCTCGTCCTCAGTCATGGTCATCCTTCCTTTGACCGGCGGTTGCATATGGCTCCGCCAGATATTTTGTCAGTGCGTACTGTGTCACGTCCTTCGGCCCCTGCCAATCAAGTCGGATGAAATAGGGGCGGGCATGGGAAAATCGGAAAATCGGGGGCTTATCCGCCTTCGCCATCCTGGGCGGGCAGGCGCCGCAGCACCGCCATGGACCGGGGTTTCAGCGGAAAGCGGATGCCGGCATCGCAGACTTCATGGTCGATGATGTCGGTGCGGGCGGTGTCGATCAGCACTTCCCAGCGCGGGGCCAGTTGCGGCGGCGGCAGGGTGTAAAAGATGATTTCGGTATAGGCGTTCAGCAGAACCATGAAGGTGTCGTCATCGGGTGCCCCCAGGACAAAACCCATGGACCGGGCATAGGGCAGGTTCCAATCCGCATCCACCATTTCCCGCCCTTCGGGGGTGACCCAGGTGATATCCTTGACCGCGCTGTCGGGGGCCAGGCGGCGGCCTTCGAAAAAGCGGGCGCGGCGGAAAACCGGGTGGTCGCGGCGCAGGCTGATCAGCTTGCGGACGAAATCCAGCAATTGGCCGTCCTGATTGTCCCAATCCAGCCAACTGACCGGATTGTCCTGGCAATAGGCGTTGTTGTTGCCCTGCTGGCTGCGGCCGAATTCATCGCCGGCCAACAGCATGGGAATGCCTTGGGACAGGAACAAGGTGGTCATCAGGTTACGGACCTGCTGACGCCGCATGGCCGCCACCCGAACATTGGCGCTGGCCCCTTCATGGCCGCAATTCCAGGAATAATTGGCGTCGGTGCCGTCCCGGTTGCTTTCGCCATTGGCGTCATTGTGCTTGCGCTCGTATGACACCAGATCGGTCATGGTGAAGCCGTCATGGCAGGTGACGAAATTCATGCTGGCCCACGGCCTGCGTCCGCCCCAGCCGAAAATGTCCGACGACCCGGTCAGCCGCGACGCCATGGGACCGACCAGCCCGCCATCGCCGCGCCAGAACCGGCGCACCGTGTCGCGGTAACTGCCGTTCCATTCGCTCCACCCCGGCGGAAACCCGCCCAGGCGATAGCCGTCGCCGCCAATATCCCACGGTTCGGCGATCAGCTTGACCGTGGACAGAACCGGGTCCTGGCGCACTGCGTCCAAAAAGCCCGATCCGCCGTCAAACCCCGACTTTTCCCGCGCCAGGGATGCGGCCAGATCAAAGCGGAAGCCGTCCACATGCATGTCCTGCACCCAATGGCGCAGGCTGTCCATGACCATTTGCAGCACGCGGGGATGGGATAATTGCAGCGTGTTGCCGCAGCCCGAATAGTTTTCGTACCAGCGTTCCTGTCCCGGCACCAGCCGGTAATAGCTGGCATTGTCGATGCCCTTGAAGCTGAAGGTCGGCCCCAGATGGTTGCCTTCGGCGGTGTGGTTGTAAACCACGTCCAGGATCACCTCGATCCCGGCGGCATGCAGGGCGCGGACCATGGACTTGAATTCGGCCTTGCCGCTGGCGCCGTAATAGCGGGGGTCGGCGGCGAAATAGGCGATGGTGTTATAGCCCCAGTAATTGCACAGGCCCTTTTCCACCAGATGGCGTTCGTCCACATAGGCCTGGACCGGCAGCAATTCCACCGCGGTCACCCCCAGCTTGACCAGATGTTCGATCACCGCCGGGTGGGACAATCCGGCAAAGGTGCCGCGCTGGCGGGGGTCCAATTGGGGGTGGGATTTGGTAAAGCCCTTGACGTGCAATTCATAGATGATGGTGTCCGGCCACGGTGTTTGCGGCCGCCGGTCGCCATCCCAGTCAAAGCTTGTGTCTTCCACCAGGGCCTTGGGCATGAAGCGGGCATTGTCCCGCTTGTCCATGACCATATCCTGTTTGGGTGATCCCAGTTTAAAGGCGAAATGGGTGTCGGACCATGTCATCCGCCCCGACAGCGCCCGCGCATAGGGGTCGATCAGCAGTTTGTGCGGATTGAAACGATGCCCGGATTGGGGGTCATAGGGGCCGTGAACACGGTAGCCATAGCGCAGGCCCGGCCCGGCATCGGGCAAATAGCCATGCCAGATTTCATCGGTGTATTCCGGCAGGGCCAGCCGGTCCATTTCGCGGTTGCGGCTGTCGAACAGGCACAGATCCACCTGGGTGGCATGGGCGGAAAACAGGGCGAAATTCACCCCCCGCCCATCCCAATTGGCCCCCAGGGGATAAGGCGATCCGGCCAGCAGCCGGGTTGGGCCGCTCATTGGTCACCTGTCAGCCGGAATATGGTGGTGCCCAAGGGCGGCAGAGTCACGCCCAGCGACCAGGGATGGCCGTGCCAGGGCACCGGCTCGGCCTGCAATTGGATATTGACCACCCCCGACCCGCCATAGCGGGCGTCGTCGCTGTTCAGCAATTCCACATAAAGACCGGGATGGGGAACGCCGATACGGTAATTGGGGCGGACCACCGGGGTGAAATTGCAGGCAACCAGACAAAGTCCCTGGGGATTGCCGCCATCGCCGGCCCGGCGGACGAAGCTAAGGACCGAATTGTCCCGGTCATTGCAGTCGATCCAGGCAAAGCCGCCCGGTTCATTATCCAGCCGGTGCAAGGCCGACTGCTCCCGGTAGACGGCGTTCAGATCGCGGATCAGCCGTTGCACCCCGGCATAGGGGCTGTCTTCGGCGTCCAGCAAATGCCAGTCCAGCGAATCCTCGCAATTCCATTCCCGTTCCTGGCCGAATTCCTGGCCCATGAACAGCAGCTTTTTCCCCGGATGGGCCCACATGAAGGCGTAATAGGCGCGCAGATTGGCGAAGCGCTGCCATTGATCACCGGGCATGCGTCCCAGGATCGAGCCCTTACCATGCACCACCTCGTCATGGCTGAGCGGCAGGACAAAGTTTTCGTGGAAGGCGTAAAGCAGGCCGAATGTCAGATCGTCGTGATGATAACGGCGGTGGATGGGGTCTTTGGACATGAAGCGCAAGGTGTCGTGCATCCACCCCATGTTCCATTTAAAGCCGAATCCCAGCCCGCCCAGATAGACCGGGCGCGACACCATGGGCCAGGCGGTGGATTCCTCGGCCACCGTCATGGCACCGGGGGTTTCGCCGTAAACCACCTCGTTCATGCGGCGCAAAAAGGCGATGGCATCCAGGTTTTCATTGCCGCCGAAGCGGTTGGGAATCCATTCCCCCGCCTCGCGCGAGTAATCCAGATACAGCATGGATGCCACCGCATCCACCCGCAGCCCGTCCACATGGTACTGTTCCACCCAGTAAAGCGCGTTGGCGTACAGGTAGTTCTGAACCTCGGTCCGGCCGTAATTGTAGATGTAGGTGTCCCAATCCTTGTGCAGGCCCAGGCGGGGGTCTTCATGTTCGTACAGGTGGGTGCCGTCGAAATAATGCAGGCCATGGGGGTCACGGGGGAAGTGGCCCGCCACCCAGTCGATGATCACGCCGATGCCGCGCTGGTGCATGCGATCGACGAAGGCTCGGAAGTCATCGGGGGTGCCAAAGCGCGAGGTGGGGGCGAACAGCCCCACCGGCTGGTATCCCCATGACCCGGAAAAGGGATGTTCGTGAACCGGCAGCAATTCCACATGGGTAAAGCCCAGCCCGGCCACGTAATCGGCCAGTTGATCGGCCAATTCGCGATAGGTCAGAGGGCGGTTGTCCTCGTCCGGGACCCGTCGCCACGATCCCAGATGGACTTCGTAAATGGACATGGGGGCGTGACGTTCGTTGCGGGCGGCCCGGCCCTGCATCCACTCGTCATCCTGCCAGGTCCAGTGATCCAGATCCCAGACCACCGATGCGGTCCTGGGCGGCACTTCGGCGTGAAATCCATAAGGATCGGCCTTGAGCGGCAGTAGCTGGCCGCCGGGACCGATCAATTCGTATTTGTAATAGGCGCCTTGGCCTAATCCAGGGATGAAGATTTCCCAGATGCCCGCGCCGTGATGCAGGCGCATGGGGTGGCAGCGGCCATCCCAGCCGTTGAAATCACCCACCACCGAAACCCGTTTGGCATTGGGGGCCCAGACGGCGAAATGCACCCCGGCGGTGCCATCCGCCACCCGGCAATGGGCGCCCAGCTTTTCAAAACTGCGCAGATGGGTGCCTTCGGCCAGCAGATGGATATCCAGATCGCCCAGGATCGGGGCAAAGCGATAGGGGTCGTCGATGACCCGGACCTGACCGTCCTGGCCGGTCACTTCCAACTGATAGGCAGCGGCTTGGCTTTCGCTTACCCGGCCCGCGAACAATCCGTCAGGGTGAACCTGCGTCAAGTCCACCCGGCCTTGGGCGGTCAGCGCGGCGACATGCCGGGCCTGGGGTTGGACAGTGCGGATCACCCAGCCGTTGGACAGCCGATGCGGCCCCAAAACGGCAAAGGGATCGCCATGGCCGCCAGCAACAATGGCAGTGGCATCGCTGGGCGCCACCAGGGCGGCCGGGCTGTTGGGCATGGTTCATTCCCCTTATTCCCCGATAACCGTGATGGACCGGGACCATCCCCAGCATCACCCGGTTTGGGGTGAAAGACAAATGCCTTTGCCTTACCCCATTCATCCTGGCCGCGCCAGGGGGGGAATTATGTCATTTCCATCAATCCTTTGATCCTGTGCCGCGGAACCTTGGTCCAGACTGGTGACGGCGGTGGGGACCGGCCCGTGTCCATGGCGGTGAAACATGGTGAAACACCTACAAAACGTAAGAATTAATCTTTCAGGCGACCATCGAATCTGCTACATCCATGCTTATGGGGATCGGCCCTCATTTCATCCATCGGGGGCCGGCATTGATTGATTCAAGGAGCGTGTCTGATGAACGTCCTTCCGAAGGTCCTGGGCTTGACCGTCGCTGGCGTGGCTGTGATCCTGCTGTACTTGGGCGCGTCCATTTTCGGTGCCATCGGTGGCGCCGTGGCTGCACCCAGCTCGGCCAATCCGTTCGGCTTCATGATCTATGTCGGTCTGGCGCTGACTGCTACCTTCCTGTGCAGCGTCATGTACCTGGCCTCCACCGGTGGCGGCGACGAATAATTTCGTCCTGTCTCGTGGATGACATCGATTTTCGCCCCGGCTTCGGAAGAAGCCGGGGCGAACTCGTTTCCGCCGGTTCTGGTCCGTGAGCGTTCGTGCCATTCTGGAGTTCCGGTTCGTATTCCCCTGACAAGCCGCGCGGGCCTGACGCGCCGGGGGATGCAACGGGGTCCAGCCACCTCGGAGGTTAGTTGATGATTACCCGTTACTCTCGTCCCCAGATGACCGCCATTTGGGACGCCGCCAACAAGTTCAGCATCTGGTTCCAGATCGAGGCTCATGCCTGCGATGCCCTGGGCGAATTGGGGGTGATTCCCAAGGATGCGGCCAAGGCGGTGTGGGAAAAGGGGGATAAGCCCTATACCGCCGAACGGATCGCCCGTATTGATGCCATCGAGGCGGAAACCAAGCATGACGTCATCGCCTTCCTGACCGAGTTGGCCGAACATGTGGGCGAACCGTCCCGGTTCGTCCATCAGGGCATGACATCGTCCGACGTGCTGGATACCTGCCTAAGCCTGCAACTGACCCAGGCCGCCGATATTTTGCTGGCGGATCTGGATGCCCTGCTGGCCGCGCTGGAACGCCGCGCCTTTGAAACCAAGGATTTGGCCTGCATGGGCCGCAGCCACGGCATCCATGCCGAGCCGGTGACCATCGGTTTGAAATTCGCGGGCTTCCATGCGGAATTCCAGCGGGCCAAGACCCGGCTGCTGGCGGCGCGGGCTGACATCGCCACCTGTGCCATTTCCGGCGCGGTCGGCACGTTCGCCAATATTGATCCGCGCGTGGAAGAACATGTGGCGGCCAAGCTGGGTCTGGCCCCGGAACCCCTGTCCACCCAGGTGATCCCGCGTGACCGTCACGCCCAATATTTCGCCACCTTGGGCACCATCGCCAGTTCCATCGAACGGGTGGCGGTGGAAATCCGCCATATGCAGCGGACCGAAGTGCGCGAGGCCGAAGAATATTTCTCGCCCGGTCAAAAGGGCAGTTCGGCCATGCCGCACAAGCGCAATCCGGTGTTGACGGAAAATTTGACCGGTCTGGCTCGTGTAGTGCGCGGCATGGTCGTGCCCGCCATGGAAAACGTGGCCTTGTGGCACGAACGGGATATTTCCCATTCCTCGGTGGAACGCTATATCGGCCCCGACGCCACCATCACCTTGGATTTCGCCCTGGCCCGTCTGACCAATGTGGTGGATAAGCTGGTGATCTATCCCGATGCGGTGGATCGCAATCTGAACCAGTTGGGTGGTCTGGTGTTTTCCCAGCGCGTGTTGCTGACCCTGACCCAAGCGGGAATGAGCCGCGAAAACGCTTACAAGGCCGTGCAGCGCAATGCCATGGAAGTGTGGCACGCCGCTGGTAATGGCTTGGAAACCAAGGGTAAATTCCTGTCGCTGCTGAAGGCGGATCAGGAAGTGTCGGCCCTGGTGCCTGCGGATAAGTTGGAAGAAATGTTCGATCTTACGTATCACACCAAGCATGTGGATACGATCTTCCGCCGCGTCTTCGGCCGTAGCGCGTAATCTGACCAAATGCCAGGGCGGGGGATGAAAATCCTTCGCCCTGGCAGGCTGGTTGGGATATTGCCGAACAGCGAAAAGCGTTACCCGGCGACGCCGCAAATATAGCGCAGCGTTTTCAGCCGTTTGAACGCCCAGCGCAGGCGGGCGCGGGTTTGGCGGTCAAACCGGCGGGGGTCAATCTTGGCCGATGGGGCGATTCCGGCGGCCAGATCGGCCAATTGCTGATCCAGCATCACTCGCATCAAAATCTCGCGGATTTCCAGGAAATCCCGCCAATCATCCTGATGCAGCAGGTTTTCATCCTTCAGGGCGCCATAGCGGTCATCGGTTCCGGTCTGCATGACATGGGCGCGGATTGCCCGGAACCGGGCCGCCGATACCAAGGGCAGCAATCCGTATTTTTTGGCGTTCAGCCGCCCTTCCTTGGTGATGAAGCCGCCGAACAATCCCAGGCACACATCCATTTTGGCCACATGCTGGGCCAGATATTGCATGAAAAACGCCGATTGGGACGCCTTATCCACCGCATAGACCCGTAATTCCTGGGCCAAGGCGTGATCACCCCAGACGGGTTGGAAGTCAAAGAAAATGTCGCAATACATCACGGTCTGATTTTCGACGGCGAAAACCCAGTGATGAATTTCGTCTTTCCATTCATCCAGGCTTTTCCGCCATTTGGATTCGCGGGCCATCACCCCGCCATCGCAAAAGGGAATGCCCGCCTGATTAAGGGTCTGATTGACCCGCCGCCCCAATTCGGCGAACCACACATCATCTTCGGCCTTGCCCGCATGGACAATGGCATTGTCCTGATCGAAAACCAGCAGGCTTTCGCCCCGACCGCCCGATCCCAGCACCAGCATGGCATAGCGGGCCGGGGCCTTTCCCCAACCGTCATGGTCCATGGAGATTTCGGCCAGTTCCGTAGCCCGCGCGGTCAGGTCGCGGATGACCAGGGCGATGACTGCCGCAATATTGCGGGCATCGACCCCTTCGGCCAACAGTCCACGAGCCAGGGCCGGCAGATGGGCCATGGCGGCTTCCATGTCTTCGGGGGAATTGGCTTCCTGCACGGAATCGCCCAAGGACAGGGCTTCGCCTGCGCGTACCTTCAGCAAAGCCCGCCCGGTCACCATGCCGATGGGCCGCCGGTCCGCATCCACCACCGCCAGATGGCGATAGCCCAACCGGGTCATTTTCCCCAAGGCCACGTATACAAAGGCATCGGCGGGCACGGTGGCCACCGGGCGGGTCATCAATTGTCCCAGCGTGCCCGATAACCCCTGATATCCCAAGGTGGACAGGATGCGCAGCAAATCCCGTTCGGTCACGATACCCACGGCCCGGCCATCGCCATCCACCACGATGACGGATGACACCTTGGCCTGATACATCAGATCCACCGCATCCTTCAGCGATACCCCGTCCCCGGCGGTCAGGACGGGGCTGCTCATCACCTCGTGAATGCGATGGCGGTAGGGGAAGCTGTCCAGGCGGGAGAGGGGGGCGATGTCAGTCATGGCCACCACCTTAACCGTGGCAACAGAAGTTGCAACCGATAAGTTAGATTAAGGATAATTTGAAAATACAATTAAATATAAAATCGTGGAATGTGCAAATATGCAGTCTGGATATAGTCTGTATTCATCTTGTTTATATTTGTAAAAAATCCGTACATTTTCATGTCGATTCAACCACATGACTTTGGAATAGGCGTGTATTCGGCCCCTATGTCTGGCCGGTTTTTATGCTAGATTGTTTGCGGATGGAAGCTTTGGCCGGTGGCGACCTCGGGACGTGAAGCGCCCAAAACGAGTATATAGTTGACGCCACGTTACGACGATGTTAGGTACAAATTAGGCCTGAGGCAAGTGGATGGGCCATGCTTCTGATGCATACCTATCAAGACTTATTGCGCAGTGCAACAAATCAGCCGGCATCAAGACCGGGAACCAAAACAACAAAGCCATTCGCCAATGCAGCGGGTGGTCAATAGTGGAGGGTCAAAGTGACTAAAGTCCTTAACACCCAGGAAACAACTGATAAAATTCGGAACAATCCGATGTTCCATGAACTGGTGCGTAAGCGCACCTCGTTCGCCTGGACGTTGTCCGCAGTCGTTCTTACCGTCTATTTCGGCTTTATCTTCCTGATCGCTTACGGCAAGGATTTCCTTGGCTCGTCTCTGGCTGGCGGGGTTACCACCGTTGGTATGCCCATTGGTGTGGGGGTTATCCTGACCGCCATCGCGCTGACCGGGATTTATGTTCGTCGGGCCAATACCGAGTTCGACGACATGAACCGCAAGATCATCGAGGATGCCCGCTGATGAAGACACTCAAGACTTCCTTGGCTGCGGCCCTCGCTTCCGGCGGGATGCTGATGGCCAATATTGCGTATGCCGCCCCCGATGTGGGCGTCGCGCAAAAGCAGGACACCAATTGGCACGCGATCATCATGTTCGTGATGTTCGTGCTGTTCACTCTGGGCATCACCTATTGGGCGGCCCGCAAGAACAAGACCGCGGCTGATTTCTATGCCGCCGGTGGCGGCATCACCGGCGCCCAGAATGGCTTGGCCATCGCTGGTGACTACATGTCCGCCGCGTCGTTCCTGGGCATTTCCGCCTTGGTGTATTCGTCCGGTTTCGACGGCCTGATCTATTCCGTGGGCTGGCTGGTCGGCTGGCCGATCATTCTGTTCCTGATCGCCGAACGCCTGCGCAACCTGGGTAAATATACCTTCGCTGACGTGGCGTCCTATCGTCTGGCTCAGACACCAGTTCGCACCTTCGCCGCTACCGGCGCCCTGGTCGTGGTGGTGTTCTACCTGATCGGTCAGATGGTCGGCGCGGGTCAGTTGATCAAGCTGCTTTTCGGTCTGGACTACATGTATGCCGTGGTCCTGGTCGGTGCGCTGATGATCATCTATGTGACCTTCGGCGGCATGACCGCGACCACCTGGGTGCAGATCATCAAGGCCTGCCTGCTGTTGGGTGGCGCGACGGTGATGGCCCTGGGCGTCATGGCCCATGTCGGCTTCTCTTTCGAAAAGCTGTTCGCCGATGCGGTGGCCGTGCATCCCAAGGGTGTGGGCATCATGAAGCCCGGCAGCTTGGTCAGCAGCCCGGTGGAAGCGATTTCCCTGGCCTTGGCCCTGATGTTCGGCACCGCCGGCCTGCCGCATATCCTGATGCGCTTCTTTACCGTTCCCGACGCCAAGGAAGCCCGTAAGTCGGTTTTCTATGCGACCGGTTTGATTGGTTACTTCTACATCCTGACGTTCATCATCGGTTTTGGCGCCATCTTGCTGGTGTACGGCTCGGGTTCCGATGCCTATCTGATCAAGGACGCCGCTGGCAAGATCACCGGTCTGAAGGGCGGCAACAACATGGCCGCGCTGCATCTGGCTCATGCCGTCGGTGGCGATCTGTTCTTGGGCTTCATCTCCGCCGTTGCCTTCGCCACCATCCTGGCGGTGGTGTCGGGTCTGGCTCTGGCTGGCGCCTCGGCCATCTCGCATGACCTTTACGCCTCGGTCTTCGCCCGCGGCCGCTCGAACGAAAGCACCGAAGTCGCCGTGTCCAAGGCATCGTCCCTGGGCTTGGGTGTGATCGCGGTGATCTTGGGTATCATCTTCGAGAAGCAAAACGTGGCCTATATGGTGGGGCTGACCTTCGCCATCGCCGCATCGACCAACTTCCCGATCCTGGTGATGTCCATGTTCTGGAAGGGTCTGACCACCCGTGGCGCCGTCTTGGGCGGCTTCACCGGTCTGACCGCCGCGGTGGTGTTCACCGTGTTGGGCCCGACCGTGTGGGTGGACGTGATGCACAATCAATCGGCCATCTTCCCGCTGAAGTACCCGGCCATCTTCTCGATGCCCATCGCCTTCATCGCGACCTGGTTGATTTCCGTTCTCGATAACAGCCCGCGTGCCCAAGAGGAACGCGAAGCTTTCGAAGCCCAAGCCATCCGGTCCGAAACCGGCCTGGGTGCCGAAGGTGCCGCCGCCCACTAAGGCTCGGCATTCTGTTCAAGGATCATTCTTCGAAGAATGCAACTGGCCGCCGGCAAAACCGGCGGCCTTTTTTCTTGAGATTGAACGGCATGCGTTCAATCTAACAGGGTGCGGAAAAACTCCGCTTCGCGGCTGGGCGACCGCCCAGACCCGTTTGGAGGCGCAGCCTCCAAGCCTCCAGTTTCTTTTTTTTCAAAGAGTTAGAAATCTGGAGGGTTCGGGAGGCGGTGCCTCTCGATTGGGGGATCGGGGGCAAATGCCCCCGAAAGAGGGTTTTTCCGCACCCTAATACCAACGGCCAATTTCATTGACCGTTGTCCAGCCCTCGCCGGGCGCGGCCAAGCAATCCTGTGGATTGCGCCCGGCGAGGGACTAAAGGAAAATTCCGACCTTGGGGCGGAACTTTCTGAAACGAGTATTATTCCTCGCCCCGGACCCATGCCCGCATCTGCCCGGTGGCGGGGACCATCACCGCCCATTGGGCAGTTTCTGGGTTCCACAGGGGACGGATGGAAAAGATGCGTCGGCATTCCGCCTCTATCGAGGGGGTGGCGCCATCCGCCAAACTGTCGGCCAGTTCTCGGTTCAGCACATCCGCCCGTCCGCGTGACGTGTTCAGGATTTCATGGGCATCCCAATCGGGCGATCCGTCGGCGAAGGGGCCAGCCTGGGGCATGGCCTGCCGGGCAAAGGGGCCGTCATCGTGAAAGTGGTTGGTTTGCACCAGCGTGTCGGATTCCCCCATATCCACCCGGTGGTGGCGGCCATTGGTGCCGAATTGATAGCAGCAGCCTTCTCCCCGTCGGGTGCCGCATAAGGTGACGAAAACCGGGGATGCAGGGCGCCAGCGGGCAATCCGGGCTTGGGCATCGGCAAAGCTGGTGGCGGTGGCCATTAACTGGCGCAGTAAAAAGGTGGGTTCCACCCCCGGCCGGATCGACGGTCCGCGCCAGGGGGCAAAGTTGATGGCGGCGGAAAAACCCGGTTTCACCGCAGTCAGCAGCCCGACCATGCCCGCCAGGGCCAGGGCGCGGATATCCATAGCCGGGTCGTGCAAAATCCGGCTGGCACGGGCGATGGCCCCGGCTTCGGGCCAATCCAGGCTGCGGAAATGGATCATGCGCTGTTGGTCACGGTCCCAGGCCACCACCGCCGAACAGCCCGCATGGGCCAGGGTATAAAGACGTTGCAGGGTCAGCCAGTCACGGGCGGAAATGGTGTGGCCGCCGATCAGACGGTGCAAGTGGCGGCATTCCTGTCCGTGGCGGCCAAAGGGGCGGAAAATGGTGTGATAGCCAGCCCAGGCCGCCACCTGCCACCCCAAGTTCCACAATGGCTTTTCCCGCACTTCCCGCAGCAGGGCCGTAATCAGATGACGGATATCGGCGATATCGTCATCCCGGTCCAGTCCGGTCCAGATATCCGGTCCGTCAGCCCGGCCCAGGGGAATTTGGCGCGTGGCGGTCAGAGGGATCATGTGGGGCATGGCAGGGTCCTTGTGTGAGCGCTCACTCACAATGGCATCAGGCGCCATTTTCGTCAATTACGGTCGCAGGGTGCCCATACATATGGGATTATTTCGTCCCTCGCCGGGCGGGCGCTGCCGCGCTCTTGGCCGCCGCAATGGCGGCTGGGATTGTTTTGGCCCTCGCCGGGCGGGCGCTGCCGCGCCCTTGGCCGCCGCCGCAATGGCGGCTGGTGACCGGCCAACGAGTCAATGCAAAGGTTGGCCGGATGACTACCCCCCCAAGCCCAATGCGGCTTGGCCCAGGGCAAGGGCCTGATCTTTCGATCCGCTGGTGTCGATGCGGGTCCAGGTCATGGGGCCAAGATCATAGGTCAGTTGCTGGCGCAGGATGTCCGGGGTGGCATCGGACACATTGGCCTGGCGTTGGGTGATGCGGTGGGCGGACAGGGCAGGGTCTGCGTGCAGCCATAAACCGTCAAAGGGAACCTGGGCCGCCTGGGCAACGCGGGCGATGGCATCTCTTTGTTCCGGTTTGGCAAAGACCGCGTCGGCGACCACGGAATGACCGGCTTTCAGAACGGTCAGGCAGGTGTCGTAAAGGGTTTGATAGGTCTGCTCTGTCATTTCGGATGTGTAACCATCAGGCCCAAGCCGGTCCAGCAGGGGTGTTCCGCTTAACTGCTTTCGCAGGCTGTCGCTGCGCACCACCGCCGCGCCGGGGACGGCCAGCAGGGGCGCCAATTCGCGGCCCATGCGTGATTTGCCGCTGCCGGACAGTCCCCCCACCGCCAGTAAACGCGGGCGCGGGGGGGACAGATAGGCCAGGGCGGCATCCAGAAGTGCCGTGGCCTGGGTCTGGAGCCGGGCTCGGCGGGCGGGGGGGACAGGGGGAGCAGGGGAGGCAGGGCAGGCGGTGGCGGCGGACACATGGGCGCGGATGGCCGCACGTTGGGACAGGAACAAGGGCAGCAAGGTTACGCCGACATAGTCACCCGACAGGTCCAAATAGTGGTTCATGGCGTGGCTGGCCAGGGCCCGATGACCGCGCTGATCCAGATCCATCAGTAAAAAGGCCAGGTCGTAAAAGGTGTCGATACAGGCGATGCGGTCGGAAAATTCGATGGCATCGAACAAGGTGGGGGTGCCTTGGAACAGACAGATATTGCCGCAATGCAAATCCCCATGACATTGGCGGACCAATCCCGTGATCCGCCGGTCTTCCAGCGCGGTGGTCAGCCGGTCCAGCCATTGGCGGGATTGATCGGCCAGTATCGCCACCTTGGCGGGGGACAACAATTCGGGAAAGGGGGCCATGGCCGTTAGATTGCCGTCGATGATTCCGGCCATCCCCTGACGCCCCCCCTGATCGGGACGGTGCGGCGCGCCTTGGTGAAAGGCCCAAATCCGGTCGGCCACCGCCTGGATGCGACGGCGGTTGACCCGACCGGCCCCCAATAAACGGCTGAACAAATGGCGTTGGTCAAAGGGGCGCATGTGCACCAGCCAATCCACCACCTGATCGTGTCGGGGGCTGTCGCCGTCCCGGCCCAGGGACAGGTGGCCCTGGTCATCGCGGATGATGGGCACCACCCCCAGATACAGATCGGGGGCGGCCCGTTGATTGACCGCCAGCTCCGCCCGGCAGGCCCGTTCCCGCGCATCCAGGCCGCGGAAATCCAAAAAATCCATCCTGACGGCTTTTTTCAGTTTCCAGACATCCGTACCGGTCAGGAAAACCGCCGAAATATGGGTGTCGATCCGCCGGGGCCGAACCCCGCCATGGGTGGCCGGGTCGGATAAAAAGTCCAGAATGTCGGATTGGGGCATGGCGGGCTTGTCCTATGTGTCAGCCAGGATGCGGGCCGCCAGCTGGTCCACCTGGGGGTGGCAATCCATGGCGGCGATCTGGGCCAGGGTGAACCACCCTGTTTCGGCCACATCCGATGCCGGGCTGGCATCGCCCTTTTCCCACAGGCACCGCACCGCCACCAGCACGAAATGGGATTTCACCCGCCCGTCCAGATCGTGAACGATCACCGGAATGGCATCTTCGACCACCAGGGGGTGGGCGGTCACGCCGGTTTCTTCGGCCAGTTCCCGCAACGCCGCATCGAAAATACTTTCGCCCAGTTCTATCAATCCGCCAGGGAACCCCCATTTGTCTGGGTGGGACAGCTTGCCCCGGCGAACCAGCAGCACCTTGCCGTCACGGACGACCAGGGCCAGGGCCGCGCATAAGGGATGGGCGGGATAGTCGCGGCTTGGCGGGGCCGGGTCTGGCGGTGGGGGGGTGGTGGCCATGGCTTATGGATATGATCCTTTGTGTGGGGATCGCTTGCCCCGGCTCTCGCCGGGACGTATCGTTGAGTTTACCCGAAGGGGGGGAGTTGATGGCAAGGCCGCAGCGGGGTGCAAGGCGGCGAAATGTCCATCGGCGTGCAGGAAGGGGGCAATGGTGGCGATCCCGAAACGCCCAGGATCAGCAGGGCCAGGATCAGCAGGGATGCTGCCCCGGTGGCGGAGGCACGCATGACCAAGCCGCCCAACCTGCGTCTGGCGACACGGGTAGCCATTTCCGCTTCGGCCATGACCCTGTTCTTCGTGATCGCCCTGGGCTGGGGGGCGTGGATGGTGACTGCCCAGTTGATCCAGGGGCAGATCAACGAATTGCTGCGGATCGAAGCCACCTTGCGGGCGGAAAAGATCGCCGATTTGCTGAAGGGGGTGGAAACCAATTTCCGCACCCTGGCCTCTAATCCGGTGGTGGCTGATGCCTTGGTCGATGGCGGGGCCAAGGTGTCTTATCTTCAGCCGCTTTTGGCCGGGGTGCCGGAAGTCAACGGCCTGCCGGTGTCGCTGATGGTGACCGATCTGGTGGGGCGCCCGCTTTTGGATGCCGATGACCGGCAATTGGACGGTGCGGGTCCGTGGGTGGCGGCTGTCGCCAGCGGGACGCGGGCGCGGGCGAAATTGTCCGACGGTCCCGGCGGCGCGGTTTTGTGTGTGGCCCAGCCCGTGGTGCGTGCGGCCAAGGGTGGACGCCCCCAGGAAACCCAGGGCGCCCTGGTGTGGAGCATCGCCCTGGCCGATCTGGCCAAGGGCAGCATTCCGGCATCGGTCATGGGGGCGTTGCGCATCGAACATGATGGCAAGGTGTTGTCGGCCCCCCTGGGCGGTGGAATGCCGTCAACGGGTGGTCAGGTGTTGATGGCCGAGGTGGTGGTGCCGCTGGCGCCGCCCCTGAATGTTTTTCGTATGACCTTGGCCATCGGTGCGGAACAAAAGGTCATGACCCAATCCCTGGACCGCCTGGGACGGGTGTTCATGGCGATTGGCATGCTGGCCACCTGTCTGGTGGTTCTGGCGGCTATTTTCCTGGGACGTCGGCTGACCCGCGCCTTGACCCGTCTGTCCGATGCCGCCCAGGATTTTACTTTTGGCGCCGATGACGCCAAGGATTTCCTGATCGACGGCGACGATGAAATCGCCCGCCTGGGCGCCGCCTTCGCCGATATGGCCTTGCGGGTGGAACAGGCTTATCGCGATCTGGAACAGCGCAGCAATGCCCGCCTGTCCGATGCCGAGAGGGTAGCCCGTGTCGGCAGCGCCACATGGGAAGTGCGGACCGGCCATTATCATTGGTCGGATCAGTTCCATGCCTTGCTGGGGGTCGAACCGGGGGACGAATTGCCCGGTCGGGCCGCGTTCTTGCGCCGGGTCCACCCCGATGACCGCGAACGGGTGGTGCTGGCCCTGGATGGGCTGATCCAGGGCGAGGATGGGCGGCTGGTGGACGATATCCGCATCATCCGCCGCGATGGCGAGGCCCGGGTCTGCCAATTGCGGGCCGAAGTGGGCCGCGACAGCATGGAGATTCCGGTACGGGTGGATATCACCATCCAGGACATCACCGAACGCAAGCGCATGGAAGACAAATTGGATGCGCTGGTGCGCGAATTGCGCCGATCCAACGAGGAACTGGAACAATTCGCCTATGCCGCCAGCCACGATTTGCGCCAGCCATTGCGGACCATCCGCAGCTATATCACCCTGGTCGAAGAAGCGGTTGACGATAAATTGGATGATGAAACCCGCGAGTTCATGGATTTCATTCGCGATGGGGTCAAGCGCATGGATGCGCTGATCACCGATCTTTTGGCCTATTCCCGTGTCGGGCGCACCAGCGAAAGCGTTCCGGTGGATACGGGGCGGTCCCTGGATATGGCCCTGATGGATCTGCATGTGGAAGTCGATGACGCCCAAGCCCTGATCGACATGCCGTCAAAAATGCCGGTGGTGCCGGGGGATGCGGTGGAATTGACCAGGCTGTTCCAGAATTTGGTGGGGAATGCCCTGAAATACCGCCGGACCGACCGGCCTTGCCGGATCACCATCGGCTATTTGGACCTGGGTGATGATTGGGAGTTCAAGGTGGAAGATAACGGCATCGGCATTCAGCCCGAACATGCCGAGCGTGTTTTTGGCATTTTCCAACGCCTGCATGCCCGCGATGAATATGAGGGAACCGGGATCGGTCTGGCCATTTGCCGCAAGGTGGTGGAACACAGCGGCGGCCGCATCTGGGCCGAACCGGCCGGGGATGGTGGCGGAACCTGTTTCCGCTTCACCTGGCCGAAAATGAGCCGGAAAAATGAAGCCGCATAAAACCGGCCGGGGCGTGGTTTCTTGCGCCCGGTGAGGGACCAAGGGAAAGTTCCGACCTTGGGTCGGAACTTTTGAAACGAGCATTATAAGGATCGTGGAATGGAAAGCACTGGGGATGGCGGCCACGACGTATTGTTGGTGGATGATGATCTGGGGGATGCCGGGCTGGTCAAGGTGGCCCTGCGCCGGGGCAGCCGGGCCATCCGGTTGCATCATGTGAAGAACGGGGCCGAGGCTTTGGGGTTTCTGCGCCGTATCGGCGCGCCTTATGCCCAGGCCCCACGCCCGGAACTGATCTTGCTGGATTTAAATCTTCCTGGCCGTTCCGGTCATGAAATCCTGGAGGATCTGAAGGCCGACCGGTCCTTGTGTCAGATCCCCGTGGTGATCTTTTCCACATCGGAAGCTGACCGCGATATCAGCAAGGCTTATGCCCTGGGCGCCAACAGTTTTGTGACCAAGCCCATGGATGTGGATGATTTCAACAAGGTGATGACCGGACTGATGGATTATTGGTTCGCGATTGCCAAGCTGCCGGTGCCTCAGCCATGACCACGCCCATCAATGTCCTGTTGCTGGAAGATGATCCCGCCGATGCCCGGCTGGTGGAATTGATGTTGCGGCGGCTGGTGGGGTCGCCGTTCAAGGTGGAAATCATCGGGCGGATGTCCGCCGCGCTGGACCGTCTGGCCAAGGGGGATGTCCAGGTGGTGCTGGCTGATCTGTCCTTGCCCGATTCCTCGGGCCTGGCCACCCTGACCACCTTGACCCAGGCGGCACCCGACCTGCCGGTGGTGGTGCTGACCGGTAATGATGATGACAGCCAGGCCATTGATGCCCTGAAGCATGGCGCCCAGGATTATCTGGTCAAGGGCCGGGGCGATGCGTTCATGCTGTCGCGGGTGATCCGCTATGCCATCGAACGCAAGGTGGGCGAACGGGCCATGACCGACGCCCGCGACAAGGCCGAGGCGGCGGCCCGGGCCAAATCCGTGTTCTTGGCCATGATGGGGCATGAAGTCCGCACGCCGTTGAACGGCATTTTGGGCATGGCCCGGCTGTTGCTGGATTCGCCGCTGGATGCCAAACAGCGCACCTTCGCCGAAACCGTGGTGTCGTCGGGGGAATTGCTGCTGGGTCTGGTCAATGACATCCTGGATTTCTCGCGCTTGGAAGCCGACAAGCTGACGCTGGAGGAAGTAAGCTTCGATTTCGGCGAAATGGTGGACGAATTGCGCCTGATGATGGCGCCCCGCGCGGCGGAAAAGGGGCTGACCCTGGGCTGTTCCTTTGGCGTGGACGTTCCGCCCTTTTTGCAGGCCGATGCGCTGCGGTTGCGGCAGGTTTTGCTTAATCTGGTGGGGAATGCCATCAAATTCACCGAAAAGGGCGGGGTGACCATCGGTGTCGCCCTGACCGAAACGCCGACAGCCCGTAACGATGACCGGGTCATGTTGCGGGTGACCGTATCCGATACCGGCATCGGTATCCCGGAAAGTGCCCGCGACAGCATGTTCACCGAATTCAGTCAGGCGGATAATTCCATCACCCGCCGTTTTGGTGGCACGGGTCTGGGGCTGGCCATTTGCAAACGTCTGGTCACCCTGATGGGGGGAGAGATCGGCTATGACAGCGAAGACGGGGCCGGCAGCCGCTTTTGGTTCCAGGTGCCGGTTCTGCCCACCGATGCCCCGCCCGAGATGGATCAGCCCGCCCATGGGGACACCCAGCCCTTGCGCATCTTGCTGGTGGATGACAACCCGGTGAACCGGGAGGTTGCCGCCGGTCTGTTGGGCCGCCAGGGCCATTTGGTCACCACCATGGATGATGGCGAAAGCGCGGTCGAAGCCGTCAGTGCCGCTACATTCGATCTGGTGTTGCTGGATATGAACATGCCGGGGATGGACGGCATTCAGACCGCACGGGCCATTCGTGCACTGCCGGACGGATTGGGGACACAGGTGCCGTTATGGCTGGTGACTGCCAATCCCCAGGCCATCGACGCGAAATTATGGCGCGAGGCGGGGATCAGCGGTTGCCTGGGAAAGCCATTCCGCGTCGAAGGGCTAAGCCGTCTGCTGGCCCAGGGGCCGGCCCCGGAAGGCGGCGGCGTGCCCGAGCCGGACGTGCCGCTTTTGCTGTTGCCGGATTTGTTGGCCGATATGAAGGATTTGGGTCGCGACCGTATGCGGGGATTGGTGGAATTGTTCCGTACCTCGTCTTCCGCCGATCTGGCCCTGGCCGGGCAGCATGCCGCCAATGGGGATTTGGCGCAATTGGCCCTGGTGGTCCACCGCATGGCATCGGCGGCATCATCGCTGCACCTGTCGGCGTTGCATCGCCATTGCCGACGGATCGAGGATTTGGGCCGGGCGGAAAGCCCGGACACCTTGCCCCAAGCGGCGAAACTGGCCGATTTGTGGGAACGCTCGCTGAAGACCTTGACGGAAAGTGTTCAGTGATATTCTGGCGAGGGGGGAATGTTTTTATATTTGTCCCTCGCCGGGCGCCGCCTGACGGTGGCTTGGCCGCGCCCGCAATGGGCTTGTTGGGTTTGTCCCTCGCCGGGCGCCGCCTGACGGTGGCTTGGCCGCGCCCGCAATGGGCTTGTTGGTTATGTCCCTCGCCGGGCGCCGCCTGACGGTGGCTTGGCCGCGCCCGCAATGGGCTTGTTGGGTTTGTCCCTCGCCGGGCGCCGCCTGGGGGCGGCTTGGCCGCGCCCGCAATGGGCTTGTTGGGTTTGTCCCTCGCCGGGCGCCGCCTGGGGGCGGCTTGGCCGCGCCCGCAATGGGCTTGTTGTTTATGCCCCTCGCCGGGCGCCGCCTGGGGGCGGCTTGGCCGCGCCCGCAATGGGCTTGTTGTTTATGTCCCTCGCCGGGCGCCGCCTAAACGGCGGCTTGGCCGCGCCCGCAATGGGCGCTTATGGATTGGGTCGGGATTGGGTGAACCTGATCAGCCGGTCGATGCCTTCGGCCAAAATCTGATCGGGTTGAGCCAGGCTCAGGCGAATATGGGACCGGGCTTCGGCGCCAAAGCTGCTGCCGGGCATGACGGCCAGATGTTCCTGGTCCAGCAAGGCCCAGGCAAAGGCTTCGTCATCGCTGGTGATGGCACTGATATCCACCATCATGTAAATGGCCCCGTCGGACCCGCGCAGATGCAGGCGGTCATGGCCGTGCAGACGGTTCCTTACCACTTGGCGGCGATGGCTGTAACGGGTGGCGATCTCGGTGATGCCGATGGAATTTTCCAGGGCCAGGGTGGCCGCGTGGCTGGAAAAGTCCGGCAATCCATAAGTGGATACCAGGTTAAGCCCGATCAACATTTGGATCACCGCCGCCGGGCCGGTCAGCCAGCCGATGCGCCAGCCGGTCATGCCATGGCTTTTGGACAGGGAATTGACCACCAACGTCCTGTCGGCCATGCCGGGCAAGGATCGAGGTGACAGATGGTGGCCATCGGCCATGGACCAGTAAACCTCATCGGAAATCAGCCACAGATCATGACGGCGGCAGATATCGGCGATCATTTCCAGCGTTTGGGGGGTATAGACCGCGCCGGTGGGATTGTTGGGGGAATTGATCAGCAAGACCCGTGTGCGTGGGGTCAGCGCCGCGTCGATATCCTGGGCCGTAGGCTGAAAGCCATTGTCCGGGCGGGCAGCCACCACATCCACCATCGCCCCGGCGGATCGTAAGGTGGCGGGATAGGTGGCGTAATAGGGGCCGATCAACAGGCCATGGTCACCCGTATCCAGCGTGGCCTGGATCGCGGCGAATAACGCGCCCTGGCCACCGGTCGTGGCCAGAATCTGATCATCGGTGGTGGCGATGCCGGTGGTTTGGCTGGACAGGGCGGCCATGGCTTGGCGTAAGCGGGGCTGGCCATTCAACGGGGTGTAATGGTGGTGCCCGTCCATCAGGGCGCGGATACAACCATCCACCGTGGGGGATGGCGTGGGGAAATCGTGATCCCCGGCTGTCATGATGATGATGTCCTGACCGGCTTCCTTTCGCTGGACCGCGTTGAAATGCAGTTCCCAGCCGTTTTTGCCGGCGGGCAAAAGGGATTGAAGGCGGGGCGAGAGAGAGGGCACGGGAACCTGCCTTGCGTGACGGGGGCAGGATCATCCCATCGGGGGCAGGCGAGGGTAAAGAAAAAAGGGCGGTGTCCAAGCGAGTGGATGGCCGTTGGAGCGGCATGCGTCAGACTGAACGCACGCCACTTGAAAATTATGGCGCCGAACCGAACAGATCACGGGCAATCTGTGACAGCAGGCGAATAATGCGGTGGTCATCGCCGGGACGTACCCACCCGCTAGCCGAAGCCAGCAGGGATTCGCCATCGCAGAAAACCGCCAGGACCGTGATTTTTTCGCCAGCATCGGGCAATTGGCTGATCCGCCCCTGGCAAACATGGCGGGGATCGGCGGTCTTGGCCGGATGAAAGACCAGCACGACCCGGTATTGGGGGTGGGGGGCTTGGTCCGGGGCCAGGGTCAGGGCAAAGGGACGGGACGGGGTTTGGCCGCTCATGGCGGCGGCGGCTTGTTCCCGCCATTGGGGGGTGGCGCGGGCTGGATCGTCCGGGCTGCCGTGGACGGCCAGGGCCAGGGGGCCATTTTGGGTGGCATAGACCAGACTGGACCAACTGGCCGGGCTGCGCCAGCCGCCAGGCATGGTGACCGGACCATCCCCGCATGAGGGCAGCAATGTCCCCAAAGCCGCGAACATCCCCGCCAGCCAGGGCCGCTTAAGGGTCATTTCCGCCGTGCCGGTTGGGGTGGGCGTTTGCGGTTGTCCTGGGCCAGACGGGCCAGGCAGGCATCGCGGTCACCATCGGCATCGTAATCCAATGCATGAAATTCCCCTTGTTCCACATCGGGGAACAGGTGAATGGACAGGCGACAGCCATTGCCCTGATACACCCATAATTTCCCTGGCGTTTCCGTCACTTCCTGACTGGGTTTTCCCAAGATGGCGGCGATCCGGCTTTCCGGCATTCCCATCAGAACCGGCGGGGGAGTGGCGGCGGCATCGCCCGGAGTACCGGAATTATTGGGGCCGTCCGGGCGGGGTTGGGGGCGCAAACGTCCTAAATCCGGGCCTGCCGGTGGTTGTGGCTTGGCCGCCGTCGGGGGCGGTGGTGGCGTATCCGGGCGCGGAAGCGGCGGCGGTGGCGTATCCGCAGGCGGCGGCGATGTGGTACAGGCAGATATCCCAACCGCCAACAGCAAGACTGCCGCAACGGTGCCGATGCGGTGTTCCAGTGACAATCGTCGGGCAATGCGTGTCAACATCATGAGCTTATTTAGCCGCCAAGCCAGTGCGCTTGTAAAGAACCGCCCGCTCTATCAAATATCAAACGACAACAACGAACACCGACCGAGGTCGATCATGAAAAAAGCAACAATCGCCGTGGCCGCCGTGTTGACCTGTCTTTTGGCATCCGGCTGTGAAAATATGAACCGTACCCAGCAACGTGCCCTGTCCGGCGGCGCCATCGGCGCGGCGGGCGGGCTGGCGGTCACGGCCATTGCCGGTGGATCATTGGCTGCCGGTGCGGCCATCGGCGCGGCGGGCGGTGCGGCCATTGGCGCCCTGACCAAATAAATCAACCACCCTTTGATTTGGCATCCCCCCGCCACGGTCACGCGGCGGGGGGATGAAATTCTCACAGACCTTTTTCGAAATCGCTGGGCGAACGCTGATAAGCCTTGAACACGTCAGGCAGGCGCTTGCGCAGGTCGGCAATGGGGTCCGCAGGGTCAAGCGGGGTCTTGGACACCTTGTCACAGAACACCTTGACCAATTTCTTGCTGCCGCCGGGGCCGAAAATCTTGACGAACTCGTCTTGCCCCAATTTTTCCGTCGCCACTTCCAGGAAAGCGGGAATATGGGGAGGCAGCAAAGCGCGGATCAACTGATTGACGGCTTCACCGGATAGCATATGCAGCCAGGGGGCCATGTTTTCCAGATCCTTGGCGTTCTGGACTTCCATGGCTTCCAGGCGTTCGCAATCCACGCACATTTCCCAGAAATTGGTCCCCATCTTTTCATAGACGGCGGAGTGCAGGAACTCATAGCGTTCCTTGCCCAGGAAGCTGACCCCCTTGGCGGCCAAAGGCTGGGTATCCAACATTTCCCGCATCATCTCGCTGGACACGATCTTGCGGGCCTGATCCATGGACACCCGGCCAATGTCAGCCAGGGCGGAAATGCCTTCGGGGGTACGCAACGACGTCACGCCGGCGCCCAATTCGGCCACCAGCTTGACCGGCAATTCGGCGAAATACGGAATCAAGGGGACCTGCCAGTCGTAATGCAGGTGATCCTTGATGGCGAAATAAAAGCGGTCACCCTGGGTCAACTCGGATTTGCCGCTGTCACCCTTGGAAGAATCCGCGTCCGAACTCCACTTGCCGCGCACCAGACCGGCCAATTTCTCCAGCAGGCTGCGGGTCTGGGTGTTCACCGCCGCCGTCGCGGCGGCACTATCCCCGCCCCAACGCTTGTCGGAATAGGCCTTGGCCCCTGACCGGACCACCATGGCGATGATCTGGTTGATGGACCGTTTGCACCGCAAGGGGGCATCGTCATCGGTGACCGGATTGCCCGCTTCATCCACCAGCAAATCTTGGAAAAGATCGCGGCGGGTCCGCACCAATTGCATGCAGGCGCTCAGCAAATCCGGCGTGGCCATGACCGTTCCGTACAGGTCGCCATGAGCCGCCAGGGCCGGGATATTTTCCCGCAGCCTGTCCACCACCGGTCCCTTGATGGTGCGGATGATTTCTTTACGTTCGGCAGCGTCCTTATCGGCAGGTTTGACCCTGTCGGCCATGATGATCCCCCATTATCAAAACCCGCCCCTGGACGGGATTATTCCGCGACAGCACTACCCGGCAACTGGTTGACCTTTCCCAACAGGTATTCCAGGTCGTCGGTTTCAAAATCCACACCCAGATCACCGTACTGGGTCAAAATCCGTTCGATCATGCGCCGCGAAAACCGTTCGCGGTCATTCGGCCCACCGTCATATTCCATTTCGGCGGCTACGTCGACTGCTGCGCGCATTGCGTGAAAAAATGCTTTTGGCAGTCCGGCCTTGTCGAACAAAGCCTCGAAGCCGCGTTTCCCGGCGTCGTGGGTCAGGGTCCGGGCGTTTTCCAAGGTGATCCGGGCCAGCTTGGACAGGGCTGATTCGAAAAAGGTGATATCGCCCATGCACACGGCACGCAGAATGATGGATGGCGTCAACCGGTCGTTACGGTACAGGTGATTGACCAGACGGATGACATCGGTATCCACGTCGGTCAGCCCCAAAACCGCCATTTCGCGGGCCTGAAGCAGCAAGGCGGCGGCAGTTTCCGGCGACAGGTCGCGCCGTTGCATCAAGGCGTGACGCAGATTTTCCGACACCCGCGATACCAGCCGTTCCGCCACCGTCACCGGCAGGGACGCCCGTTCCACCAAGGTTTTACCCACGCTTTCGGTTTGGGCGTATTCCTCGACCAGACGGTGCAGGGTCTGTTCCGACAATTCGGCGCCTTGGTTGGAAACCAGGGTCGCCACCACCTCTTCATTTTTGCTTTCGGCCAGCACGTCGGCCACCTGGGCCGACAGATGTGCCCGTTTCGCCACCGCCACCTGCTTGTCGGGGCTTTGGCTCTTGACGATTTCCACCAAATCCTCGTCCGTTAGCACTTCCGAGAATTCAAGCATGGGCAGGGACACGGATTCCACGTCGCGGGCCAGGGCCATGGCCACGTCATGGGGCACCATGTGGTTTTCCTTGAGCTGACGGGCCAAGGCTTCGCGCACACGAACTTCCGCGTCCTTGATCATCAACCGGAAAATATCTTCGGCCAATTGCCGCTGACTGGAACTGAGATGAGGATGTTGCCCGCCAACCATACCCGCGATTTCAACCCGCACGTCCGGGGACGGATTAGCAAGCAAACGAACGATATCGTCTTCTTTGAGGCTTTGATCCACGTTCGCTCTCTTTCGCGCATGACAGGGAGATTACGTATCACGTTCCCCCCGGAATGGTTCACAACAGCTTAACGATCAGGCACAGACCTGATCCAACCAGCGTTTTAGCATGCTGGACCCCAGCCGTTCTATCCGTGGTGAACAAGCCGAGGTTGTGGCCCGCAATTCCGGCACGGTCAAACCCGGTATCCCGTTAATGTCCGAGATATTACCGACAAACCAGCGTTCAAGTCCCCGACCACTGGCTTCGATATGAAATTGCAGGGCCAAGGCCCGTTGCCCCCAGGAAAATGCCTGATTAGGGGTGATGGGGGTGGATGCCAGACGGATTGCCCCATGGGGCAGATCGAACGTGTCGCCGTGCCAATGCAG
Source organism: Magnetospirillum sp. (assembly GCA_041915545.1). Classification (GTDB taxonomy): domain Bacteria; phylum Pseudomonadota; class Alphaproteobacteria; order Rhodospirillales; family Magnetospirillaceae; genus Magnetospirillum. The sequence continues at coordinate 61,877 of JAYSBF010000001.1, forward strand.
CACGGCGGCATCCTCCAGCTCTGTCAGGACCGATGCCTCGCCCTCGGGGGTCAGGCTCAGGGCAGACCAGCCCAATTCCTTGCCGGCCGGGTTGGGGTAGACCCTGGCCCCCAGCACGCGGGCGATCAATTGTGCCCCCAGGCAAAATCCGATGATCGGCCGGTCGGCATCCAGACGCCGTTTGATCAGGTCCAGTTCGTCCAGCAAAAAGGGGAAAAGCGGATCGTCATAGGCACTGATGGCCCCACCCAGAACCACCATGAGATCGGCGGCCAGGGGATCAATGGCGGTCAGATCATCCACCGGGGCTTCGACATAGCGGATATCGAAACCGGATTGTTCCAGCACGCCTTGGAACAGATCCAGATCCTCAAACGCCACATGCCGAATCGCCAGACAAGTCTTTCGCGCCATTTACGCTTCCCTTCGGAATTCGCCCTTCGCCGGGATATGTCCCGTATGCACAGGGCGATCAGGTCAATAAACCATATCCTTTAGTAGCAATGAAGTGCTTTCATCGCTTTTCAGGTCACCCTAGACCATATGCTGTCCCGCTTCGGCTGCGCTTTTGGGGAAAAAGGCAGGGACTTCGGCAGCGGGCATCGGCTTGGCGTACAGATATCCCTGGACCAATTGGCAGCCGCATCCGCGCAGGAAACTGGCCTGATCGGCTGTTTCCACCCCTTCGGCCACCACTTCCATGTCCAAGGCCAGAGCCAATTGCACGATCCCACGGGCCAAAGAGGCGGAATCGTCATTTTCCGTGACATCCTGAACGAATGACCGGTCCATCTTCAAAATGGAAATGGGGAAGCTTTTCAAATATCCCAGTGACGAATAGCCGACGCCGAAATCGTCCAGGGCGATACGGATGCCCATGGATGACAGTTCCGACAATTGGGATACCGCCCGGTCGGGTTGGTTCATGATGGCGGTTTCGGTGATTTCCAGATCAATGGACCCCAGGGGAACCCGCTCTTCCTCCATGATGGTGGCCACCCGGCTGGCGAAATCCGGCAGACTGAGTTGGCGCGCCGAGACGTTGACCGCCACCGTGCCGGGATATAATCCCTGATCCAGCCAGGACCGCATCTGCCGACAGCTTTCCCGCAACACCCATTCCCCCAAGGGTACGACGATGCCGGTTTCTTCCGCCAGGGGAATGAACAAGGCAGGCGACACCATGCCGCGCTGGGGATGTCGCCACCGCACCAGCGCCTCCATACCCACCATGATGCTGGTGGTCAGGCTGAATTTCGGCTGAAAGAAGACTTCGAATTCCTGGCGTTCCAGCGCCCGGCGCAAATCACCTTCCAGGGTCAGGCGGGCTACGGCCTGACTGTTCATGCTGGCGTCGAAGAAGCGGAAACCGTCGCGGCCATTTTCCTTGACCGAATACATGGCTGTATCGGCGTTTTTCAGCAAGGTGCGGGCGTCCAGCCCGTCACTGGGGGCCATGGCGATGCCGATGCTGCATCCCACATGCAGGTCGTGGCCGGCCACCTGGAACGGCGTGCGCAACAGATCCATGACCTTTTCCGCCAGCGAGGCGGCATCGGCGGCTGTGCGGCAGTTCCCCGACAGCACCACGAATTCATCCCCGCCCAGCCGGGCCACCGTATCGGCGCGGCGCAATGCCCCCTTCAGCCGGGCGGCCACCGCCTTCAGCAGGTCGTCGCCAATGTCGTGCCCCAGGGAATCATTGACCACCTTGAAGCGGTCCAGGTCCAGGAACAGGATGGTCAAGCCGCCTTCGCCACTTTCGCCATTGACCAGCAGACGTTCCAGCCGATCGGTCAGCAAGGTGCGGTTGGCCAGACCGGTCAGGGCATCGTGATACGCCTGATGGCGGATGCGCTGTTCCTTGTCATGCAGGTCGGAAATGTCGTCGAACACCCCCACATAGTGGGTGACCTTGCCCATTTCATTCTTCACCGCATTGATGGTCAGCCATTCCAGATAGGCTTCGCCATTCTTGCGGCGGTTCCAGATTTCCCCCTGCCAAGAGCCGGTATCGCGCAGGGCCGCCCACATGGCGTGATAAAATTCCTCGGGCTGGCGGTCGGATTTCAGCAGGGACGGCGACGCCCCCACCGCTTCGTCGGTGCTATAGCCGGTGATGCGGGTGAATGCCGGGTTGACCCGCTGGATATTGCCCGACGGGTCGGTGACCACGATGCCTTCGCCGGTATGCATGAATACGGCGGCGGCCATCTGCAACCCGGCTTCGGCCCGCTTGCGGTCGGTCACATCGTCATAGACATGCACCACCTCGCCCGAGGGCAGGCGGAAAAACGTATGCTCGCGCCAGCCGGAAATGCGCTGATCCTGGTAAAAGGCCATGGGCATGTGTTCGTGCACGCCGGTATCCAGAACCCGAAGCGCCGCCGTCATCAGCCCGTATTCCTGGGCGCCGGGGAACAATTCGGTGAATTTCCGTCCGATCGCGGTAACGCGGCTAAGCCCGTCGATCCGTTCGACCCCGCCATTGACATCCAGGACGGCGAAATCCCGTTCACCGGGAATGGCCCGCATGACGGTTACGCCGCTGCGCATGTGATCGACCAGATCCCGGTAACGCTGCTCGCTGGCCTTCAGCCGGTCCAACACGGGCTGGGTGGTCTGGAAAAACAGGATCAGGCCGATCATCACCAGGGCCGCGCCGGCCGTGGCCGCCGCCACCCCCGTCCAGACAAAGGGGGCGCGCAATTCGGCCAGATCCATCTTGGCGATGACCCCGATACCCAGACCGGGCACCGGGGCATAGGCGACGATCACCCGTTCCCCCCGGTAATCCGTATTCTCGATCGCCCCGTTTTCCCCCGACAGGGCCGACCGCATGGCGCGGGCATAGGGCGAGGTCCAGGGATATTCCATCGGGCCGGTGGCCCCGGACTTGCGATGCCGTGCCAGATATTTGATGACGTCGCCGTCACGGACACCCACGGCCATTTCACCGCTGTTTCCCAAAGCGGCGAAACCGCCGCCTTGGCGGGCCATGCCGCCCCCCACCACGTCGCGCCACGCATCGCGCGGAATGTCGCTGCTGCTTCCGGGCCGCAACTGGGCCGAGATCAGGGCTGCCTGAGTGGATGCCGCGTCTTGAAGTCGTGCCTTTTGCCCGTCTAAATAGACGGCATAAAGGTATTCAAAGACAGCCGCCGCCACCAGGATGGATGCGACTGTCAAAATGCCGACCAGACGAAATAGACGGATGCGATCGAAACCCATTCTTGGACCATTGGATCGTCAGAGACACTAAACTATCATCGAAGACATGCACTGACCACGCCCATTCGCCCGCATGGGCTGAATATCCGTCGCCGGATTATCCAGGTGATGCGATCGGTGGCGGCCAAATGTATAAGGTGCCCATGGAAAACCAACGCCCCACCCCTTTCGAAGCCAGGATTGAACACGCCCGGTTGCGCGACCAGATCGGACGCTGGGACATCGCCTATCACACCAAGGACGATCCCGAGGTGGCCGACGATGTCTATGACACCGCCAAGCGCCGACTGTTGGCCATCGAAGCCTGGTTCCCGGAACTGGCCACCCCCGACAGTCCCAGCCGCAAGGTGGGCGCCCCGGCTGCCGATGGTTTCGGCAAGGTCCGCCACCTTGTTCCCATGCTGTCCCTGGACAACGCCTTCACCGATGATGACGTGCGCGAATTCGAAGGCCGTATCCGCCGGTTCCTGGCCCTGGGGCCGGATACCGTCATCGCCATGGTGGCCGAACCCAAGATCGACGGCCTGTCCATTTCGCTCCGCTACGAGGATGGGCACTTTGTCCAAGGCGCCACCCGTGGCGACGGGCAGGAGGGCGAGGATGTCACCGCCAATCTTCTGACCCTGGCCCAATTGCCCCGCACCCTGACGGATGCCCCCAAGGTAGTGGAAGTCCGGGGCGAGGTTTATATGACCAAGGCCGATTTCCTGGCCTTGAACCGCCGGCAAGAGGAAATGGGGGCCAAGCTGTTCGCCAACCCCCGCAACGCCGCCGCTGGATCGCTGCGCCAGCTTGATCCCCGCATCACCGCCACCCGACCGCTCAGCCTGTTCGCCTATGCCATGGGCGATGTGTCCGAGCCGGTGGCCGATAGCCATTGGGGGCTGTTGGAGCGGCTGCGCCATTGGGGATTTCCCGTCAACCCGCTGATCCGCCACTGCCTGGGCGTGGATCAATTGTTGGATTTCTATGCCCATGTGGGCAATGAGCGCGCGGCGCTGGATTACGATATTGACGGGGTGGTCTATAAGGTGGACCGCTTCGACTGGCAGCAACGCCTGGGCTTTGTCAGCCGCAGTCCCCGTTGGGCCACCGCCCATAAATTCCCGGCGGAACAGGCCCGGACATTGTTGAAGGCCATCCATATTTCGGTGGGCCGGACCGGGGTGTTGACGCCCTGGGCCGAATTGGACCCCATCAATGTGGGCGGCGTGGTGGTGTCCCAGGCGACGCTGCATAACGAAGATGATATTGCCCGCAAGGATATCCGCGCCGGTGATTGGGTGATCATCCAGCGGGCCGGCGACGTGATCCCCCAAGTGGTCGGCCCCGCCCCGGATATGCCGCGCGGCCCCGTGGTCTTTTCCATGCCCCGGACACTGACACCGCCCGATGGCGATCATCCGGTTTGTCCGGTCTGCGGCAGTCATGCCCGCAGGCTGGATGGCGAAGTCGCCTGGCGCTGCACGGGCGGGCTGGTCTGCGGCGCCCAGGCCACTGAACGGCTGATCCACTTCGCCAGCCGCAATGCCTTTGATATCGAAGGGCTGGGCGAAAAGAACATCGCCTTTCTTTGGCATATTGGCCGTATCAAGAGTCCGGCCGATATTTTCCGCCTGCAAGCGGTGGAAGACGCCATCCCCGAGGACAAGAAGGCCCTGTGGAAATCCAAAAGCAAGGACAAGCTGCCCGCCGATCTGTCCCAGGACATGCAGGCATTCCATCGCAGCCGTCTGGGCACCTTGCCCCTGATCGCCTTTGCCGGCTGGCAGGACAAATCCATCAGCAAGCTGTTCGCCGCCATCGAAACCCGGCGGACCATTGCCCTGGAACGGCTGATCTTCGCCCTGGGCATTCCCCAGGTGGGCGAGACGACGGCAAAGCGTTTGGCCCGGCATTATCTGAATGTGCACCGCTGGCGCGATGCCATGATCACCGCCATCTTGCGCGAAAACGATGCCTATCACGAATTGGTGGGGATCGAGGATATCGGCCCGTCAGTGGCCGGGGACATCCTGGATTTCTTCGCGGAAGAGCACAATCTGGCGGCCTTGGACGATCTGCTGGGGCAATTGACAGTGACCGATGCCCAGCCCCCGGCCAGTGCGGGCGATTCCCCGGTGGCGGGGAAATCCGTGGTCTTCACCGGCGAACTGACCCTGATGACCAGGGCGGAAGCCAAGGCACGGGCCGAAACCCTGGGCGCCAAGGTGGTGGGCAGCGTGTCGAAGAAAACCGATTACGTGGTGGCGGGGCCGGGGGCCGGGTCGAAACTGGATCAGGCGCAAAAATTGGGACTGGCCATTTTGGACGAACAGCAATGGTTGGAACTGATCGGGGGATGATATGCCCACCAGCCGATTGCTACCGGCCATGGGCTGATTTACAGTGCACAGTCAATCATTGACGCGGACGAGATGAGCAACCCGGAAAACCCCCGCGACAGATTGCGCAAGCCGCCAGGGCGGCCAGCGCCCTCTCTGACGCCCCGAAAGCCCGCCGACGGGGCGCCCGGCGCCCGGCCTGGTACTCCAGCGCCCGGCGCCCGGCCCGGTACTCCAGCGCCCGGCGCGGGCGGTCCCGCCGCGGCGCCTGCGCGTCCGGGGGGGCGGCCCATGGCCCAGCCGATGGCGGGCCGTCCCGGTCTGGCCAATGCGGCGGGGGCGCCGCAACAGCCCCGCCCCGGGCTGAACCGCCCCAATCTGGCCCGGCCCAATGGGGCCGGACCGCAGGGATCGCCACGGGATATCGTGCCCAACCTGCCGGTGCCCGTCGCCCCGGCATCGCCGTCCGTTGACGAGGTGGATCTTGATGCCCCCGGCGGCCTGGGCTGGTTCCTGAACGCCATCGCCAAGATGCTGAACCCCAAGGTCCCCCCGCAGCCCAAGGTGTTGCAGGCGGAATCCCTGATCCCTGCCGAGGTGCCGGTCTTTACCGTGGCGGTTGCCGCCGTCACCGGCGATACCGTCGATGGCGCCGCGTCCCAGGCTTTGTACAAGGCGCTGGAACTGAAGGGCGCGTTGAAGGTCAAGCCGCTGCCCCGTCCCTTTCAATCGCCGTCCCTGGAAGACCCGGCCCAGGTTAATGCGGTAATCACCAATACCCGCCATGCGGTGGCCGAGGAAAATGCCGATTTGCTGGTTTGGGGCGAATTGGTGCGCGAAGGGTATCGCCTGCGTCTGGCCGGCACCCAGATGGCCGACGAGGATCACAGTTTTTTCGGTCCCACCACCCGCATTGACCTGCCCATCACCTTGGATGAGGCGCAACTGAACCTGTTGTTTGCCGCCATCCTGGCTGCGGCCGAGCCGACGACCGAGGTGCAGCGGGCCGCAAAACGCCGCCTGCTGCCCCAGGCGGCGGCGCAATTGGATGCCTTGGCCGCCAAGCCGCCCATTTCCCTGGCCATGATCCAGCAACGCAGCCTGCAAATGATCCATGGCCATGTTGCCGCGACCTGCGCTCAATTGGTGCCGCCATCCCAGGTGGCGGAATGGGCGCGTAAGGCCGTCGCGTCCTATCGGTCGGCGGAAAAGCGCTTGAACGCCCGCACCGATCCCCCATGGGAAGCTGGACTGATTCACAAGCATGTGGCCCAAGCCCTGACCATCCAGGCGGAACGCAGCAAGGACGGCGCCGCCCAGGTGTTGGAAGAAGCGGTCAAGGAATGGCGCATGGCGGCGGAAAGCCTGACTCGTGCGCTGATGCCCCATGAATGGGCCATGGTCCAGACCAAGCTGGGCATCTGCCTGTACCGGCTGGATCTGCTGACCGGTGACAGCGAATTGCTGCGCGAGGCATTGCAATCCCTGCAAATGTCGCAGCAAGTCTATACACGTCATGAAAACCCCACCCGTTGGGCCGAAATCATGCACATCATCGCCCAGGTGTTGGAAGTGTATGGCGATCAGGTGAAAAGCCCCGAAGTGTTGAAACGGGCCATCGAAGCCTGTCAATCGGTGCTGGATATGCGGTCACGCGAACGCACCCCCCTGGCCTGGGCCGCGGTGCGCAATACCCAAGGTTCGGCCTTGTTCTTGCTGGACAAGCATTCGGGCGGGGTGGCCAATCTGGCCAAGGCCACCGAAATTCTGACCGAAGCCCTGGACATTTTCACTGCCCACCGGGCCAAGGGACCGGCGCAGATCGCCCAGCGGAATTTGGCCCATGTACAAAAACTGGCCGAAGAACGTAAAGTACGCCAAATCATGGACCCCGATTGGGCATGATCCCATGGTGTGCGTGATGGAAATGGCAGGTCGTTGGAAATAGTTCTTGCGGATATGGACATCCCCCACCATCTTCCCGGTGTCGGATCTGTAACCGGGCCTGTCCCCCGCCGCCCTGCAAGGCGGTTTTCGTCGAGGGGTGGCGATCCCGTGTCCGTTCCATGGGCGGCGGACGCCCTCTTCACCCCCTGCTTGCGGCGGCCTGGGATTTCCCTGGGCGGCAGGCATTGAGAAAGGCCAAAGCGTGGCTAAGGAAGATTTGATCGAGTTTGATGGCGTCGTTGCCGAAGTTCTGCCCGATTCCCGGTTCAAGGTGACCCTGGATTCCGGCCATGAGATCATGGCGTATGCGTCGGGCCGTATGAAAAAGAACCGTATCCGCATTTTGGCCGGCGACCGCGTGACCGTGGAAATGACCCCCTATGACCTGACCAAGGGCCGGATCAATTTCCGTCACAAGGACGAACGGGCGGCCCCCGCCCCTGGCGCGGCCCATCGCCCGCCGCCCCGGCGCCGCTGAGATTTTCTTCCGGTTCGGGACAGATCTGGGCCAAGCCTGCCCCAATGTGGGGCAAGGCAATGGTCCCGACCCGGTTCGGAAGAAACTTGCCCAGCTTGCCTCGCTGGGGAAGATTTGCTAGTTTGTTCAAATGTCGGGCGACTTTCGTCCCCGGCCGTTTCCGCGATAGCACGCGGGTGGTCCCGGCCTTTGACTGGTCAGTGGACCCCATCCCGGAACGGCCTTCACCCCCTTCTTCCCAGTGGCCGCGTGCCGCACGGGCGCGATACAGGGCTTTAGTCCTCGCGGCTGCCATGCCTGACCGGCTTGGCGGTGAAGAGCCACGCATGGATGTTTCCGAATGACCACTTTTGCCGCCCTCGGCCTGGCCGAACCCTTGATTCGCGCCCTGGCTACCGAGGGTTATGAAAATCCGACCCCCATTCAGCAACAGGCTATTCCCCATTTGCTGACCGGATCGGATGTGTTGGGCATCGCCCAGACCGGCACCGGTAAGACCGCTGCCTTTGCCTTGCCCATTCTGAACCGTCTGGTGACGGTGCCGCAGCGTTTGCAGCCACGGTCGACCCGCGCCCTGATCCTGACCCCCACCCGCGAATTGGCGGTGCAGATCGGCGAGGGCTTCACCGCCTATGGCCGTAACATCCGCTTTCGCCAAACGGTCATTTTCGGTGGTGTCGGCCAGGTGCCCCAGGTCAAATCCTTGGCCCAGGGTGTCGATGTGTTGATCGCCACTCCCGGCCGCTTGATCGACCTGATGGATCAGGGGCATTGCCGCCTGGACGGGGTGGAAATGCTGGTGCTGGACGAAGCTGACCGCATGTTGGACATGGGCTTTATCCATGCCGTCCGCAAAATTGCCACCCGGTTGCCCAAACAGCGCCAAACCCTGCTGTTTTCCGCCACCATGCCCGCTTCGGTCGCCGATCTGGCCGCTGGCCTGCTGAACAATCCCCAGCGGGTTGAAGTGACGCCGGTTTCTTCGACGGTGGAAAAGATCGAGCAGCGGGTGATGTTCGTCAGCCGCGAACACAAGCGCAACCTGCTGGTGGATCTGATGCAGGATCGCGCCGTCAATCGCGCCATTATCTTCACCCGCACCAAGCATGGCGCCAACCGGGTCGCCGAACAATTGGTCAAAAGCGGCGTGCCCGCCGATGCCATTCATGGCAATAAAAGCCAGGGTGCCCGGCAAAAGGCCCTGAACGCCTTTCGTACCGGCGAAGTCCGCGCTTTGGTGGCCACTGACATCGCCGCCCGTGGCATCGACATTGACGGCGTCACCCACGTCATCAATTTCGAACTGCCCAATGAACCGGAAAGCTATGTTCACCGCATCGGTCGCACCGCGCGGGCCGGCGCCGACGGTATCGCCGTGTCGTTCTGCGATGCCGAGGAAGTGGCCTATCTGCGTCAGATCGAAAAAACCATCCGCCAACCGGTGCCGGTGGAAATTGGCCATGCTTATCACGCTGAACCGGTCGCCCGTCTGCACGCCAGCGGCGGCGGCAAGCCCCCGCCGCAAACCCGTGGCGGTCGCGGCGGTAATGGTGGCGGTGGTGGCGGTAATCGCGGCGCCCAGGCCCCCGGCGGCCCGGCAGGCAAAAGCCGTCGCCCGGCTCGTCAAGCCGGCGGCCATGGCCACGGCCCCCGTGGTGGCAGCGGTGGCAAGTAAGTGTTGGTGCGGCATTGGGGGGGTTCCCCCCAATGCCATGCCCTTCGTTGTCATTGATGGCGCACGGCCAAGCCGCCGGAGGCGACGCCCGGCGAAGGACAAACATAAACCCCAGCGCCCATTGCGGGCGCGGCCAAGCCGCCGAGAGGCGGCGCCCGGCGAGGGACACGCATAAATAAATCCCAGCCCATTGCGGGCGCGGCCAAGCCGCCGAGAGGCGGCGCCCGGCGAGGGACATGCCTAACAGGGTGCGGAAAAACTCCGCTTCGCGGCTGGGCGACCGCCCAGACCCGTTTGGAGGCGCAGCCTCCAAGCCGCCAGTTTCTTTTTCTTTCAAAGAGTTAGAAATCTGAAGGGTTCGGGAGGCTATGCCGCCCGATTGGGGGATCGGGGGCAAATGCCCCCGAAAGAGGGTTTTTCCGCACCCTGCTAAATAAATCCAAGCCCTGAACCGTCCTGCTGACGCAGGACGGTTCAGGGCTTGGAGCGGTGGGTGGCAAGATATAGCGGTGTGCGTGATTTCGCGGTCTTGCGGATGAAGTTCCAGCGGGCGACATGGTAGCTGGGATCGAAGCCATAGAAATTCAGCCGCATCCTGGCCAATTCCTCTGCCCGATAGATATCCAGCGGTTTTTCCGCCTCATCCGCCAGACGGGACAGGCGCTTGGTAGCGATCCGGTCCTGCCAGGGGCCATTTTCCCCCAATTCCTGGGCTAAGCGGTCCAGTTGGCTGCGGAAATCCCCATGGGCGGGGCCATAATGGGCGTCGATCAATCCCAATTCCGTTGCTTGGGCGGTTCCCATGGGTAAACGGGATTGGCTGATGCGCCGGGCATTGTCTTCCCCCACCCGCCGAGGCAGCAGATAGGTCCAGTATTCGGACCCATACAGATTGCCCATGGATTGGTAATGGGGGTTCAGCACGATGCCGGTTCGTGCCACCACCACATCGGCGCACAGGGCCAGGAACACCCCGCCAGCCCCGGCATTGCCCGCCATGGCGGATACGGTCAGATGGGTCTGACACTGGATGATGGCCTGGCACAGATCATCCATGGCGTTGATATTGGCCCAGGATTCATCGGCAGGACTGCGGGCGTGTTCGATCAGGCCCAAATGGATGCCGTTGCACCAGAAATCCTGTCCCCCCATCAGCACGATGACGCGGGTGGGGCGGCTGGTGGCCTGGATGAAAGCGTCGCGCAGGCGGTGGCAGTCATCGGTGCCCAGGGCGCCGTTATGAACGGGAAAGTGCAAATAGCCCACGCCCTGGCGTTCGTCGTACCAAATGTCATGATGGCCGGGCTGGGCGGGCAGGCATTCGGCACGGTCGCCCAAGACCATGGCGGCGGGCAGTTTCAGCCCGGCCAGATCCGGCCTGTCGGCCTGGGGGGACCTGGCCCGCATCTGGCCGATCCACACCGCCCCGTCATTGGTGGCCCGCGCCACCATGTGGCCCCGGCGGGCGATCCACTGGCCGGGTTCCCCCTCCAGCCCATCGGCGGGATGGGCGTCGTGCAGGTAGTAATCACCATCCAGGACGCCGGGTACCCCGTCCGAGGCGCGGATTTTGCGCAGGACGGTTTCGGTATCGTCATTGTCCCAGTCGATGGCGCGCTGCGCCTGTTTCATGGGCGGGTTCCACCATGACCGTTCCGGCACCTGGGCGGTACTGGTCCGGTCCAGGGATTGCAGTGCTTCCATCACCGCATCCACGGCTGCTTCGGTGACTTCGTTGCGGTAGATGGATGATTTGCAGGCGGGGCGCAGCGGAAAAATGCGGTGGGCCAGAACCGGCCCGGCATCCAGCCGGGCTTCGGCCAGCAATACCGTGACGCCCCAGGCTTCCGCCCCATCCAGAATGGCCCAATCCAAAGCCGACGGTCCCCGGTCGCCGGGCGGGCCGGGATGGACGATCAGGCAGGGTATCTTGCTCCACACCGCTTCGGGGATGGACCGTTTCAGAAACGGGGCGATGACCACATCGGGGCGGGCCAACTCCACCGCCTGGATGGTTACCGGATCGTTGATGTCCAGTTCCAGGCTGATGTCATGCCCGGCCTGTTCCAATTCCACCCACAGGCGTTGGGTCAGGCTGTTAAAGGAATGGGACAGCAGCAGGATACGCATCAACAAATCCTTGGCAATTGTTCCCCGGCCAGCCAATCCACCACGCGGGTTCCGCCCATGGTGGTTTCCATGCGGACGAAATGGTGGGAATCGTCCTGGCAAAAGCCGATGCGGGCGGCATCGCGGCCCAGGGGGTGGTTCCGCATGATCTTTAGCAGCCTGTCCGCGTCGGCATCGGCGCAGATACAGATAAGCTTGCCCTCATTGGCGGCGTAAAGCGGGTCCAGTCCCAGTAATTCGCAGGCCCCGGCCACTTCCGGGCGGACCGGAATGGCGGCTTCCTGCAAGGACATGCCGATTTTGGACTGGGTGGCGATTTCGTTCAAGGTGGTGGCCAGACCGCCACGGGTGGGATCACGCAACACATGAATGCCGGGGCAGGCGACGATCATATCCGCCACCAGGGTGTGCAGCGCCGCCGAATCCGAAACGATGGGGGTGTCAAAGCCCAAGGATTCCCGCTGGCTCATCACCGCCACCCCATGATCGCCCATGGTGCCCGATACCAAGATGGCATCACCGGCCTGTGCCCGGTCGCCGGAAATCACCACCCCCGGCGGCACGATGCCGATGCCCGCCGTGGTGATGAAAATGCCGTCACCCTTGCCCTTTTCCACGACTTTTGTATCGCCGGTGACCACGGGAACCCCTGCCGCCTTGGCCGCGCGGGCCATGCCGTCCACCACCCGCTTCAGATCGGCCAGGGGAAAGCCTTCCTCGAGAATGAACCCGGCGGACAGGCCGATGGGGTGCGCCCCGGCCATGGCCACGTCATTGATGGTGCCATGCACGGCCAGACTGCCGATATCGCCACCGGGAAAGAAAATCGGCGAAATCACATAGCCGTCGGTGGTCATGACCATGCGGCCCTGGGGCACATCAAAAGCGGCTTGGTCGTTGCGCTGGTTCAGGGCGTCATTATCAAAGGCGGCCAGGAACAGGTCTTCGACCAATTGGGCCATGGCGCGGCCGCCGCTGCCGTGGCTCAGGTCGATCAGGCCGTTTTCCAGGTCAAGCGGGCGGGGATGGGCGCGGCGGGGCAGGGGCATGTCGGGTCCTGGGATATGACGGGGAAGAGTGTGTCAGGAATCGCGGAAACGTCCATAGGTCCAATGAGCGGCACAAGCCCCCTCGGCGGATACCATGCACGATCCCATGGGATTTTCAGGGGTGCAGACCGTGCCGAACAATTTGCAATCGGCAGGTTTCTTGACCCCGCGCAAAATGGCGCCGCATTCGCACGCTTTGTTGTCGGGCGGATTGGATTGGGGAATGTCCCACTGACATTCGGCGTCGAATTGGGCGTAATCTTGTTTGATGCGCAAGGCGGAATAGGGCACCACCCCCAATCCCCGCCATTCAAAGCTTTTGCGCAATTCAAAGGTTTCCGCCACCAGCGCCTTGGCCTTTTCATTGCCATGGGGGCTGACGGCGCGGGAAAATTCGTTTTCCACCTGGAACCGGCCGTCATTGACCTGGGCCACCAGCATGCGGATGGCCTGCAACACGTCCAGCGGTTCAAACCCGGCGATCACCACCGGCTTTTGATATTCATAGGCAAAGTAGTCGTAAGGGGCCGAGCCGATGATGGTGGAGACATGGGCCGGGCCGATGAACCCATCCAGCCGCACCGTCCCCAATTCCCGCACCTCGGGACTGTCCAGGATTTGGGCAATGGCCGATGGCGTCAGCACATGGTTGCAAAAGACGAAGAAGTTGCCCAGCCCCAGGGCGCGAGCCTGTTTCAGCGCCACCGCCGTGGGCGGCGTGGTGGTTTCGAAGCCGATGGCGAAAAACACCACCTTGCGGTCAGGATTGTCTTGGGCCAGCTTCAACGCGTCTTGGGTGGAATAGACCATGCGGATGTCCGCGCCCTGGGCCTTGACCTTCAGCAGCGACAGACGGTCCGATCCCGGCACCCGCACCATGTCGCCATAGGTGCATAAAATCACCCCCGGCTGCCGGGCCAGCCAAATGGCCATGTCGATCCGTCCGATGGGCAAAACACAGACCGGGCAGCCCGGCCCATGGACCATATGCACATTGGCGGGCAACACGTCTTCCAGCCCGTAGCGGGAAATGGCGTGGGTGTGGCCGCCGCAGAATTCCATGAAATAGTAATCGCGGGCCGGATCGGCCAAGGCGGCGATGGATTGGGCCAGGGTCTTGGCCAGGGCGGCATCGCGGTATTCGTCGATATATTTCATGGGGCGACGTCCGTGTCTTGACCCACGGCCTGGCCACTGGCGGCGAACAGGGCCAAGGTTCGGGCCGCTTCGTCCGGGTCCACCTTGGACAGGGCATAACCGACATGGACGATGACGTAATCACCCACGGCCACCTGATCCACCAGGGACAGGGAAATCACTTTGCTGGCCCCGCCCAGGCTGACGCGGGCTTGATCGTCGGGCAAAAGTTCGGTGACCAGGGACGGCAAGGCCAGGCACATGATCAATTATCCTTTGTCAAAGCAGCGGCCCATGCCTGCCCCAGGGACAGGCCGGGATCACCGGGGGAAACCAGACGGGCGCACAGGCCGGTCAGTCCCTTTTCCGCCAGGGCGGGCACCAGCCCGGCCACCAGCACCTTGTTGAAGAAACAGCCGCCGCCCAAGGCGACGGTGGCAATGCCGGTCCGGTCCGCCGCCCAGGCACACCATTGGGCCAGCCCGGCCGCCAAGGTGCCATGGAACCAATCGGCCCCCTGGGATGCGTCGCGCATTCCGGCCAGATGGTCCAGCAGGGGGGAAAAGTCCAGCACCCCGTCATCGCCCAAGATCCATCCCCCGGCGAGGATGCGGGGGGTGCGGACCAGGGCTTCCAGCGCCATGGGGGCCTGGCCTTCGAATTGGGATATGGGGTGGATGTTCAGCAAACCACAGGCGGCATCAAACAAACGTCCGGCCGATGACGTGGCCGGGCAATTGGTGCCCCGGTCCAGCAGGGCGGCCAGATGGCGCGATGCCGCCAGATCGGGCCAGCGCGTGGCGATCTGGGCGCCCAGCCCCCGCCGATGCAGAAAGGCCGCGGCCATGCGCCACGGTTCGCGTGCGGCCACATCGCCACCCGGCTGGGCCAGCCGGGCCAGATGGCCCAGCCGATCATAATCAGCCCCCCGGCAGGCCAGCAACTCACCGCCCCAGGATTGATTGCCCGGCCCCAGCCCGAATCCATCCAGCGACAGGCCCAGGACCGGCCCGGTCACCCCATGTTCGGCGGCGATGGCGGCGGCATGGGCATGATGGTGTTGAACCGGGATCTGCGGCAAATCCAGGGATTGGGCAAAGCGGGTGCTGTGAAAATCCGGGTGCAGATCATGGGCCACCCGCACCGGCATTACCCCCAGATGGTCCAGGATGGCGTCCACCGATGTTTCGAAATCGGCGATGGCCTGGGGGGTGCCCAGATCGCCATGCACCACCGAAACATAGGCGGTGGCGTCGCGGGTGACGCAAATGGTGTTCTTCAGGAACGCCCCCACCGCCAGAACCGGCGGAACCGGGTGGGGCAGGGGGACTGCCTGGGCGATGAGGGGATGTCCGGTCACGGTCTTCAGTCTTGGCCCAGGCTGGCCTTGGCCGCCGCCAGCCGGGCTTCCAGCCGGGCGATGCGGGCGGTGATGGCCGTCTTGCGTCCCTGGATGATCCAATCCAGCCAGGCTTCCATGCCTTCGCCGGTGCGGGCCGACAATTTCAGTACGGCGATGTCCGGGTTGACCCGGCGGGCATGGGCGATGCAGGCATCCACGTCGAAATCAAGATAGGGCAGCAGATCCACCTTGTTCAGGATCATCAGCCGGGCGGCATGGAACATGTCCGGGTATTTGACCGGCTTATCCTCGCCCTCTGTCACGGACAGGATGGCCACCTTATGGGCTTCGCCCAGGTCAAAGGCGGCGGGGCAGACCAGATTGCCCACATTTTCGATGAACAGCACCGAATCATCAGCCAAAGCCAGCCGGTCCATGGCCTTGGCCACCATGGACGCATCCAGGTGGCAGCCCTTGCCGGTATTCACCTGCACCGCCGGTGCCCCGGTGGCACGGATGCGGTCGGCATCGTTGCTGGTCTGCTGATCGCCTTCGATCACCGATACCGCAACCTTGCCCGCCAGCATCTCGATGGTGCGGCACAGCAAGGTGGTTTTGCCCGATCCGGGGCTGGACACCAGATTAAGGGCGAACACACCCTGTTCGGTCAGCCGCACCCGGTTCTGCGCCGCCAATTGGTTATTGTGACCCAGAATATCCTGTTCGATCTGGATGATGCGGGTCTGGCTCAGCCCCGGCACATGCACCCCGGCGATGCCGGCACCGTAATGCAGGTCGTCCGCCCCATGGTCATGATCATGGTCGTGGCCGTGGCCGTGGCCGTGCTGATGTCCGTGGGCATGGGAATGGCTGTGCACATGATCATGGCTGTGCGGGTGATCATGGTCGTGGTGGTGATCATGGCCGTGGCCATGGTCGTGACCATGGGGATGGCTGTGATGATGTTCATGCACATGGTCGTGATCGTGGTCATGATCATGCGGGTGATCATGGTCGTGGTGGTGATCGTGGTCATGATCATGCGTGTGGTCGTGACCGTGGGGGTCCACCTTGGATTGGCCGCAGCCGCAAACCGTGCACATTACTCCACCTCCAATTCCTTGATCCGCATATCGGTGCCGCCGGTGACATGCAATGATTCGCCGCCACAGGCCGGGCAGACATCGGCGCGGGACGAAATGGTGACCGTGCGGGCGCAGTCCATGCAGACCGCTTGACCGGGCACATGGATGATTTCCAGCCTGGCACCTTGGGCCACGGGACTGCCCTTGGCCACCGCGTCAAAGCAAAAGGCCATGGAATCCGGGTCCACGCTGGATAGGCCGCCAATTTCCAGCCACACCACCCGCACCGAGTTGAAACCCTGGGATTGGGCCTGATCTTCCAGGATGCGGATGACGCCTTCGGTCAGGGACATTTCATGCATGGCTTATTCCACTCCAACCGTGCAGGCGACGCAAGGGTCCAGCGCGTGAACCAGCAAGGTGATGGCACGATCCGGCTGGGCGGGGATGGGGGCACCGGTCAGGACCCGCGCCAATACCCCTTTGGGATGAAAATTCCATTCAGTCGGGGCCAAAATGCGATAGCGCCGCACCAATCCCCCCTCGACCACCACATGATGGGCCAATAATCCTCGGGCCGCCTGAACCCAGGCGCAGCCGTATCCGCCCCCACCCTCACCACCACCATCGCCCACCGAGCTGGTATCGGGGCTGTGGGCGGGCAAGGCACGGACAAGGTTGTCCAATGTGCTGATGGCGGATTCCAGATCGGCCAGCCGGGCCAGCAATCGGGTCAGCAACCCATATCCATGGCGCGCCGACGACGACGTCACCAGCGGGTGGTGCAGACAGCGGGCCAGCGGGCCGGTTTCCGGCACCGCGCCGGTCATGTCGGGCAAGGCGGCATAGGCATCGCCGTCATCGCCGCCCAACCGTTCGGCCAGATCGGGCGGGCCGTCCGGCGGCAGGTCCAGCATGGGGCCTGCGCCAAAATCGGCCAGGCCCGTCCGGGTCACCATGTCCAGCAGGGGGACCTTGTTCCAGTCATCCCCCAGCAATTGGGCAAAGCCTTGCCGGGCCAAAGCCAGGGCACGGCCCAATTCCTGCCGGTCGGGGGCCAGGACACCGCCGCCCAGACGATCCCAATCGCCTGCGGGGTACAGGGCCGGACGCAAGGCCGCCACCGCTTGCCGCACCGTTTTGACCGGGGCCAGATGGGGGGGCGCATCCATCAGCATGGGCCAGTCGCGGCCCAGGGCCATGGCGTGTTCCGCCAGGGTTTCGCCCAGCACCAGACCATGGCGGGCCTGATGATGGGGCGGGGCGGCGGTCAGCATCATGGCCTGTTCCATGGCGGCCAGCCCGGCCATGGCCTGGGCCGTACCGCATAGGGAAAAAACCGATGGTAACAGCCGGATCACCGATTGGGCATTCCGCCCGGCCAACAGGGCGGCCGCATCGGTGCGACGGGTCGATGTCACCGCCAGATCCGCCATGCGGTCCTGGTCCAGCCGAACCTTTACATCAATGCGGGCATCGCCAATCATCACGCCTTGCCGTCGGCCAACACCTGGGACAAATAATCCAGTGCTTCCAGCGCGGTTTCCTCGGGGATGATTTCGGCGGCAAAGGCTCCGCCCGCCCCCAACAGCACGTAATCCCCCACCACCGCCTGCTGTTCCAGCATGATCAGGCTGCATTGGCGGGTCGAGCCAAACGCTTCCACCGTGGCGGTTAGTCCATCAATGGCGACAATGCGCGATGGCACGGTCATGCACATGGCTCAGGCCGCCTTTTCCGTGGGGGTCACCCCCACATCCCGCAACTCGGTCAGCAATGCTTCCACCAAAACCGGCAATTGCGCCGCCACCGCCGGGGTCAGATCCATGGAGGTGTCAAAGGATTGCGGCTGCATGCCCAGCAGCACCACCCGCTTGGGTGACATGCCGTGAAAGGAACAGGCGGCCAGAACGTCGGACAGGCCCACCTGATGGGGCGAAATCTTGGTCTTGAACCAGGCATCAATCTGATCATCGGCCAGGCGGGTGATGGTGCCCGGCGCCTTGTCCTTGGATCGCATGCAATCGGCGATCAGCAATAAATCGGCATCGGCGATCCGGTCCAGGCAATCCATGCCCGATGTGCCCGCGTCGATCACTTCCACATGGTCGGGAAAGTCATAATGATCGGCCAGGGTGGTGATCGCATGGACGCCCACACCTTCATCGGACATCAGCACATTGCCCACACCCATCACCACGACACGCATGACCTCTCTCCCTTTGGTACGGCTCTTGCCGGGCTTCCGCCCGCGCCCGATCGGGGCGATGCCCCCCCTTTATTTTTCGGCGAAGCCGGGGGGGTAAAAGAAACCCCCTTGCGGATAGAATCCGCAAGGGGGGCATCATACTCTGTCATCAGCGTGTTTTTACAGCGCCTTGACCTGAACCACTTCGCGCTTGTCCTCGTCATGAACGTGCACGGCGCAGGCCAGGCACGGATCGAACGAGTGGACGGTGCGCAGCACTTCCAACGGCTGTTCGGGATCGGCGATGGGGTTATCCATCAGCGATGCTTCATAGGGGCCGATGGCATCGTTTTCGTCACGCGGACCGGCATTCCAGGTGCTGGGCACCACGCATTGGTAGTTGGCGATCTTGCCGTCCTTGATGACGGTCCAGTGCGACAACAGACCGCGCGGGGCTTCGTGCATGCCAAAGCCCATGACTTCGCCCTTGGGGAACACCGGCTTGTTGAAGGTGGCGGTGTCGCCCTTGCTGATGTTTTCGATCAGCATGGACCAGTTTTGGGTCATGACTTCGGCCATGACACCGCTGCGGATGGCGCGGGCGGCGTGGCGGCCGATGGTGGAATGCAGGATTTCCGGCCCGACCTTGGACCCCACCAGCGAGGACACGGTGTCCAGCATGGCGGTGGCATAGGTCACGGTGGGCTGGTGGCTGGTGGCCAGACCCGCCAGGACGTTGGCCAACGGACCCACCTGGGCACGCTTGCCATAGAAGGTGGGGGCCTTCAGCCAGGAATACTTACCTTCATCCTGGAAGTCGGTGTAGTTGGGGGTGGTTTCCCCCTTATACGGGTGCAGCGGGCCGGGCTTGGAATAATTGTACCAGGCGTGCTTCACCGATTCCTCGACGCCGTCGCGCAGATAGGAATCGCCGAATTGGGTAAAGGGCTTGAACTTCTTGATATCGCCGTCGGGGATGTGCCCGCCGGGGGTCATGAACTGGGTGCCCTTGGTGTCGATGGGGAATTCGGGCGAGGTGATGTAATTGGTCACACCCTTGCCGTACTTGGTCCAATCGGCATAGAAGGCGCCGATGGCCGCCACGTCGGGCAGATACACCTTGCGGACGAATTCGCCCAGGGCGTCGATGTGTTCCTTGACCGCCAGCAGCCGTTCAATGGTCAGGTTGGACTGGCTGTTGGTGTCAATGGGGTTGGCCACGCCGCCCACAGCCAAATTCTGGATGTGCGGCGATTTCGACCCCAGGATGGTCACGATCTTGCTGGCGTGACGCTGTGCTTCCAGGGCTTGCAGATAGTGGGCGACGGCCAGCAAATTGACCTCGGGGGTCAATTTCATGGCCGGGTGACCCCAATAGCCATTGGCGAACGGACCCAATTGGCCGCTGCCGACGAAGGTCTTCAGCTTTTCCTGGGTCTGGGTCATCACATGACGGGAATTCATGCCCCAATCGGACAGGGATTCCGCCAGTTGCGAGGTCTTGTTCGGATCGGCCTTCAGCGCCGACACCACATCCACCCAGTCCAGGGCGGACAGATGGTAGAAGTGGACGATATGGTCATGCAGGGCATGGGCCGAGGCGATCATGTTGCGGATGAACTGGGCATTCAGCGGAATTTCCAGATTCAGCGCGTTTTCAACCGCACGAACCGAGGTCAAGGCGTGCACGGTGGTGCACACACCGCAAATGCGCTGGGTGATGGCCCAGGCATCGCGGGGGTCGCGGCCCAACAGGATCAGTTCCACGCCGCGCCACATTTGGCCCGACGACCAAGCCTTGGAGACCTTGCCGCCGTCGACTTCGACGTCGATGCGCAGATGGCCTTCGATCCGGGTGATGGGGTCGATGGTGATACGCTTGGACAAGACTGTCGCTCCTTACTTGTCGTGCGCGGCGGCCAATTCGGCCGGCGTGAGCTTGTGGGTGTAGAAAACCGGGAACTTCCGGACGAAGACGATGTAAAGCAGGATTTCGGCGGCGATGATGCCAATGGTGACCATCAATTCGCTGACCGACGGGAAATAATGCCAGCCCGGACCGGTATCATACGCCACCAGGAAACCATCCAGACGGTACAGCGCACCGCCCAAAAGCATGGCCACCGCGCCGATGAACAGGCCGCGCCGCGAGGTGCGGTTGGCGGGCTTCGCGAACAGCACCACCGGGGTGACGAACAGCGCGATTTCGATCAGGAACATCACGCTGCGCAGGCCCGAGGTGAAAATGGTCCCGATTTCGCCGCGCACGGCCAGATCGGCGAAGCGGATCACCAGATAAACCACCATGAAGCCCTGAACGATGCGGGCGATCTTGCCCAGCGTGTTCATTTCATGGCGGATGGACCGCTTGAACCCGGCGGACCCCAAGACCGCTTCGAACACCACGATGGAAAAGCCCATGCAGATGGCCGAAGACAGGAACAGAAGAGGCAGCAAGGGCGTTTGCCACAGCGGATGGATCTGATAGCCCATCACCACCAGCAGCGTGCCCAGGGACGATTGGTGCATGGACGGCAGCAGGCAGCCCAGGGCGACGAAGAAGAACAAGATACGGTCCAGCTTCTTCTTCAGCCCCGGCTTCTTGAACTTGGCCAGGATGGCCGGGGTGAATTCGATCCACAGCACGCAGATATAGGCCATCACGCACAGCGCGACTTCGAACATCACCGAATTGGGCTGCATGTATTGCGGCACCAGAATGTGCCAAGCATTCCACCAGCGGCCCAGATCGAAGACGATGGAAATACCGCCCAGGGTATAGCCAAAGCATGATGCCAGCAGGGCAGGGCGCACCAGCGGGTGGTATTCGCCCTTGTTCAGGATATAGCAGACCAGGGCCATGGCGTAACCGCCGCAGGCAAAGGCCGTGCCGATGACCACGTCATAGGCGATCCAGATGCCCCAGGGAAAGCCGTTATTCAGATTGGTGACCGACCCCAGGCCCAGCACCATACGCTTGGCCAGCAGGAAGGCCGCGATCAGGGCCAGGACGCCGCAGATGATCGTGGTCTTGCTGACGACGGAACCGCCCAGCGGTTCGTGTTCGTTATGAAACTTGCCCATGGGCCTATTCCTCCGGGTGCTCGTCTTCCACATGGGCCGACCGTTTGGCCGCCCACACCAGACCGGCCAGCACCGCCACCGGGGCGATCATGCCCTTGTACAAGGTGTGCTGGATGCCTTCGGACTGGGACGCAAAGGACCGGTCGCGCAAATCCGGGTAACCCAGCTTTTCGAACGGTACTCCGGCCAGGAACTGGAATTGGGTGCCACCCACTTCCTTTTCCCCGTAGACATGGTCCACATATTTGGCCACCGGGCGCTCATGGGTGTCGCCAGATCCCAGGGTCCGGCGTTCGAACTGGCCCGGTTGTCCCGGTTCCAGCGTCCGGCGCCGGGCGATTTCCTGGGTGATGGCGGTGATGGGGCCGAAAATGGTGGCGCCGGTGGGGCACACTTCGGCACAGGCGGGAATCTTGCCTTCCGCTTGGCGGTGGCGGCACATCTCGCACTTCTTGATCTTGGGCGTGGGGGTGTCGAATTCCGATTGGGGAACGCCAAACGGGCACGACGCCACGCAGTAACGGCAGCCGATGCAGATATCCGCATCGTATTGGACGATACCCGAATCGCTTTGCTTGGTCATGGCCGATACCGGGCAGACCGACACGCAGGACGGATCGACGCAATGCATGCACGACTTCTTGATGAAGGCGAAGCCGTCCTTTTCCTGGTCCTTATGCTCGGCGGTGCCGTCGGCATAAAGCTTGATCACGTTGAACGTCTTCGGCCCGATATCAATGGGGGTGTCCCACAGGGCGTCCGTAGTGTTGATGTCGGCGGGAAGGCCATTGGCCTCCTTGCAGCCGGCGACGCAGGCCTTGCAGCCCACGCACAAGGTTGAATCGAACAGCAATCCCACCGCATGGGGGGACATCTGCTTGTTCTCGCGGGCCAGGGCGGGCGCGGTCACCGCCGCCGCTGTCGCCAGCGCGGCGCCGCCGCCTGCGGCCCCCTTGATGAAGTCTCGACGGTTCACAGCCATTTGGCCTTACTCCTCGCCGGTATCCTTGGCGTCGGCCTTGCCCAGATTGCCGGCCAGCTTGATGCCGGCCCCCACGGCCAAACCGGCGACGCCGGCCACCAGGGCGGCAGCGCCCAGGCTGGCCCCTTCACCCTTTTCCTCGACGATGCGGGGATAAGAGGTGGGGGGATTGGTCTTCAGCGTGGCCAGGGCATGAATGGGCTTTTCAAAGCCGATATGCTTTTCCGTGCAGCCGATGCAAGGATGGCCGGTGCCCACCGGCCAGGCGCCTGGGCCTGCGTCGTTGAACAGGATGGCCGGGCAATTGGCAAAGGTTTCCGGTCCCTTGCAGCCCAGCTTGTACAGGCAATAGCCCTTGCGATGACCGGGATCGCCGAATTCCAGGGCGAAACGCCCGGCGTCGAAATGGGAACGACGTTCGCAATTGTCGTGGATCAGACGGCCATAGGCGAAAAGCGGGCGGTTTTCCTGGTCCAGCTTGGGCAAGGTGCCGAAGGTCAGGAAGTGAACCACGGTGGACAGGAAGTTATAGGGGTTGGGCGGGCAGCCCGGAATGGTCACCACATCCTTGCGGCCCAGGGCTTCGCCCACCCCGGCCGAGCCGGTGGGGTTGGGCGGAGTGGACGGCATGCCGCCCCAGGATGCGCAGGAGCCGATGGCGATCACTGCGGCCGCATGTTCGGCCACTTCGCGGGTCAGTTCCAGCGAGGTCTGGCCGCCGATTTTGCAGTAGATGCCGCCATCCTTCAGCGGAATGGCGCCTTCCACCACCAACAGGTATTTGCCCTTGTGCTTTTCCATGGCGGCCTTGCGCGCGGCTTCG
Organism: Magnetospirillum sp.; assembly: GCA_041915545.1. GTDB lineage: Bacteria > Pseudomonadota > Alphaproteobacteria > Rhodospirillales > Magnetospirillaceae > Magnetospirillum. The sequence goes on from JAYSBF010000001.1 coordinate 85,352, forward strand.
GCCTGATGACCGGCGGCGGCGAACAAGGTTTCGTGGTAATCCAGCGAAATGATGTCGAGGATCAGATTTTCCAAGGTGGGATGGGCCGACCGCAACAGCGATTCCGAGCAGCCGGTGCATTCCTGATGATGCAGCCAGATGACCGAGGGGCGTTCCTTCTTGACGATGGCTTCGGCGATCTGGGCCTCGGCCCCGGCGGGCAGACCCATGGTCGCGGCCATGGCGGCGCAGAATTTCATGAAATCGCGGCGAGAGACGCCCAAACGGGTCTCGATCTCGCTGTCCATATGCGTGGCGCTGTCGTCGTACATCGCTCTACCCCACCTCTCCTCGGGCTGACATGACGAATTTTGCGGGCGGCTCGGATGGGCGGTATGGACCGCCCAGTTTGAAAGCCTCCCGAAATTCTTCTTTTCGGTTGCCTGTTATCCTACCCCGCAAGAGTCATGCCAACTCTATCGGGTAGGGTGGGGATGGGCGCGGGTGGGGCCGGGCGGGTGGGATTTCAACAGATAAGCAACACCATCACCTCTTTCGCCATGCTTCGGGCCAGGACCGGATGGACAAAAGGGGTGGAAAGTTTGTTTCCATATATGAATAGATTGTTTCCAGATGGTGCTGCCGTGGCGGCTGCGCGTGCAGGGAAACTTACTCCCGCCACATTTAAGGGATAGGTTGAGACTAGATGAAATCAAGGGCAGTCAATGCCCGGTATGGAGGATGATCGTGCTGACTCGCATGGTGCAGGCGCTTCTGGCCGCTATTATTCTGGCTGGTGCGGCAACCCCTGCCTTGGCGCAATGGGGGCCGGACCCCTATCGCGGTCCGTATTATCGCGGTCCGTATTATCGCGACCCGTATTACCGGGCTCCATACCCATATCACCATGGTCCATATTACGGCCCGCCGCCGCGTCATTGGGAATCTCGGGGCGAGGTGGAGATGCTGATGGTCTATCCGCCGCCGCCGCCGCCGGGACCCCAGGTGGTCTATGTGCCGTCGGCTCCGATCCAGGCGGCCCCGGCATCCGATCCGTTCACGGACCAGCAGGGGCGGTATTGCCGTGAATACCAGAGCATGATCATGGTCAATGGTCAGCCGCAGCCCAGCTACGGGACGGCGTGCCGGATGCCGGATGGTCAGTGGCGGATTGTTCAGTGACACCCCATCCCGGTGATCGGGATCGATCACCGGGTTTTGGTGTAAGGGCGGGTGCCTGATGGGCTTCAGCGAAGCCCGTCAGGCACGCCAGACGATCCCGGTGGCCGGGTGTGACCGCCGGGATGCGGTGTGAATTGCGATAAATAATGGGAACGGCTGTCTATACGGGTAACCTCTTCTAGCGCACAGCCCGCCTCTTCTGGTAGTCTCCATCCGTTCTTTTATCCGTGAAAGGGGCTGGTCCATGGCCGACGCCATTAATTTTGCGTCGCTGAAAATCCTGGTGATTGATGATCAGGAATTCGTGCGTACCATCGTGCGCAAGATGTTGGGGCAATTAGGGGTCGCCCAGGTTCTGGAAGCCCAGGATGGGAATTCCGGGGTGGATATCGCCAAGGCCCAATTGCCCGACATGGTGATTTGCGACATCCAGATGCGTCCGCTGGATGGATTTGGTTTTGTCGCCCGTTTGCGGGAAACCGAGGAAACCAAGGCCATCCCGGTGATCATGCTGACCGCCCATACCGACGCGGCCACCATTGCCCGGGCCAAGGAATTGCACATTCAGGCATTCCTGGCAAAACCCGTGCTGCCTCCAGCCTTGAAAGACAAGATCACCAAGGTGCTGACCAGCGGCAGCGCCATCGGCTGAGTTTGGCGGGCGGGTGATCCGTTCGCCCGCGACCTGGGTGTAAGGCCGGGCACTTGGATGCAGGAATGTCTTGACGGCGCGCTTAATGATAATGATTATCATTTGCCATTGATGGGCAAGAGTATCGACCCTTCCGAACATCGATGGGATGCGCATGGTCAACGGCAGGGAAACGCGAAGGGCCGATATCAAAGATACCGTGATTCCGGGGCGGTCGTTCTGGTCCGGTCAGCGGGCTGGGGCTGTTCTGGTGCTGATCTCCGGGGCGGTGGCGACGGTGATGCTGGGGGTGTCCCCCATGGCCGTAGCGGCGGGATTGGGGGCTGGAATTGGCTGTTCCTGGCTGTGGGGATGGTCATCGGATGAGAACCGGGGGCAGGGGCGTAGCGTCGCTGTTTTGAATAAAGCCGTCTTCGATTCGGTGGCCGACGGCATTATCGGCACGGATGGCGATGGCCGCATCACTTTCGCCAATCCGGCTGCCGAGATGTTGACCGGCTGGCGCGAGGATCAGGTGATCGGCCGGTCCTTCACCGAAATATTCGGGCTGACGCTATCGGGCGATAACGATATTTTTTGCCGGGAAACCCACCTTCCACGGCGGCAGGGCGAAGCGCTGCCGGTCGAGATTCATGTTTCGGCCATTCTGGAACGCCGCCGGGCCACGGGGCGTGTGGCGGTGATCCACGATATCAGCGAAAGATTGACGGCCGAGGAAAACCGTCGGCTGGCATCGGCAGTGTTGGAATCCTCGTCCCAACCGATCATGGTCACCGATCTGTCCGGCACCATCGTCACGGTCAATCCGGCCTTTTGCCGTCTGTCCGGCTATGACGCCTCGGATCTGGTCGGGCAGCCGGTGGGGACGTTGCGGTCTGATCGTCATGCCCCCCATTACCACGCCCGCATCCGCGCCACGTTGGAAGAAAATGGCGAATGGCAGGGGGAAATCTGGAACCGGCGCCAGGATGGCAGTTTGTATGCTGTCTGGGTCAGCATTACCCGCATCGCCGTGGCATCGGGGGGAAGCGGTGTCGCCGTTGCCTTTTACTTCGACATCACCGAACGCAAGCGGGACGAAGCGCGCATGGTGGATGCCGCCAATCATGACGCCCTGACCGGACTGCCCAATCGCCGCATGCTGGAAGACCGCTTGGCAGCCTTGTCCAGGCACACGCCACCATCGTCCCAATCGGCTGTGCTGCTGATTGATCTGGATGGGTTCAAGGTGGTCAATGACGATCATGGTCACGATGCCGGTGACGCCATTTTATGTGCCGCCGCCCGTCGGATGGGGCGGGTGATCCGGGAAACCGACATGGTTGCCCGCCTGGGCGGCGATGAATTCGTGGTGCTGCTGGACGGGGCCGATGGCCAGGCCGCAGCCCGTGTCGCCCAGGATTTGGGGGCTCAACTCTGCCGTCCGGTCCGGTTTCTGGGGCAGGATCTGCGGGTGTCGGCCAGTATCGGCATCGCCCTGACGCAGCCGGGGCAATCACCGGCGGAAACGCTGAAGGCCGCTGATCAGGCCATGTACGCGGTCAAGCGCGGCGGCAAGCACGGCTTTGGCTTTCATCCATCCGGGCATCACGGCGGGGAGTATGCGTCATGACCATGTCGTCATCATCCAATGGCGGGCGGGTTGTGGCGGTTCGCGCCATGCGGTTGACCCATGCCGATGCGGGGGATGTGGTGCGGATTGTCCGCATCCGGGCGGAAGGCCGGGATGTGCAATCCATGATCGCATCCGGTCTGTGTGAGGGCCGCATTTGCCCGGTGGTGGAACGTCTCGCCGGGGGCGGCGTGCTGATCGACCTGGAACAACGGCGATTAGCGGTGGGGAGCAGCACGGCAGCAGAGATTTGGGTACGTTTAGTGGATGGATAGCCCGTCTTGCTCGCATTGCCACACATTTTAAGGGCCAAGCTTTGATATAAACTTCCGATGTGCCCTGATCCAATCCGTGATGGAGGCGCTCAATGACCAAATGCCAGCATTGCGAACACAAGCATCATTGCCGTGTGCCGGGGGATTTGCAGCGGTTCAGCCGGGTAATAGATTGGCTGAGCGAGGATGGGCGGGCGCCCAATTTACAGCAGCGCTTACGCTATTATGTCGATAAGCCCGATTGTCTGGTGGAAGCCGGATGTGTGGATTTGTGACGGGGCCGACATTGGGGGCTTGAGCCCCCAACCCCCGCTAAGATGCCCGGAAACGGCACGGCTTGGCCGCCGGGGTCCGGTCGTGGTGAATGTGCAGATATTGGCAGAACGGGCCGAAATCGCGGGGGCGGGCGCCTTCGCGGATGGCCTTGCCCAGACCGGCGGCATCACGCACCACCAATCCGCCCAGCACTTCCACCCCGTAATGGTACAGGCGTGGCGTCATGGGGGTGGCCGGGCCGACCAGGGCGATGCGGGCGCCCTGGGCCAGGCGCAGGATGCGGGGAAGGTTGCGGTTGATCACCGTGGACGATGCCACCACCGCAGCGGCGCAGCCGGGCAGCAGGGTATCCATGGCGACGGTGGGGAACTCGCCGGGGCGAGGTTCGGTTTCGATAACCTGGGGATTATGCAGCACGTCGTTCAGGCCGGGAAACGCCCCGACCACCACCACCCGACCGTCTTCGCCCCCCAGCAGGTGAACGCCGTTGCCCATATGGCCGTCCAGATCGAAGCGGTTGTAATGGGCGTTGATGGCAGCAACCCCCATGGCCATTTCCAGCGGGTCCCAGGATTGGGATAATTGGGCCAGATCGCGCAGGCTCATGCGGCGGAAATTGGGCAGTCGGGCCACCAGATCCTTGGATGCACGGGGCAAATAGGCCAAACCGGCGCCGGCGGGGCCTTCCACCATCAGCCAGCGCGGACCGCAAGCGATTTGCCGCACTTCGTCATTGGCCACCCCCAGGGCCAGATCGCGGTACAGCCGCTCCGGCCCCCACCAGCGCCACAGCGCCTTGGTGTTCGGGGCGATCATGGTTCCGGCATTGCCGACGAAATCGTACCAGCTTTGCACATTGCGATCGACGATGGAGGTCAGGACCGGCATGCCCTGCTGAATGCCTTCCTCCATCGCTGCGGTCATTTCGGTGGCGGCGGATTGAAAGGCGGAAAACCGGCTGATCACCACCAGATCGGCATCGTCGCGCATGGCTGCGCGCAAGCCATGCGCGGCGGCGATGATGGATTGCGGGGTGGTATCGGGGCCGCCCTGATCCACCTTGATGGTTTCGCCATTGGACAGGTCCAGCAGGCGCATGGGGCCGGGGGCGTCGCCATAATGGGGGCGTTGGACAAAGCCGGCCACGTTGAAGCCACGTTCGCGCAAGGTCACGGCGAACTTCGCCAGCAGGTTATCGACCGGCGCGTTGGGTTCATGCAGCACGACACCGGGGTGAATCCACGGTGCCTTGGTTGGTTCCAGCATATGACGCCCTCATGGATCGGATGGCCGGGGCTATCCATACCCACAATTTAATTCCATGTACGGCGAGTTTGCCATATCCCGGCTGGATGGGGCAATGAATCCCTGCTGGTTACGGGTAATGCCCATCCCGGCGGATCTCCCCGGCCGGGATGGGGCCGGAAATCAGCGCCGGACCGGGGTGGGGGCCGGGACAAAGCCGATCAGGCGGTCATTGCCTTCGTTATAAGGCTGGGAATAGCAACTGGGCCGTGCCCAGGTGGCATAGCAATAGACCTGCTGGGGCGGTGGCGGGGCGTCGGGCCAGGGCGTGCACCAATTGCCGCCTTCGCGCTGGGCGCGGACGGTGGAACAATCCTTGCCGGTGATCCAGGTGGCGATATGATCGCCCAGGGTCTTCTTGGTATTGATGACGCTCAACACCTCAAGATTGCCCAAGGTCATGGCAAGGTTGGGCGGATCGCCGCCGGGGCTAAGACCGGAACGGTCAACCCACATGCAACTGCTGAGCAATAAAACCCCCACCAGGGAGAGCAGTTTTCCGATCATGTTCTATGGCCCCTAAGCCCATTCACGGTATTTTCCCCAATCACGGCATTTTTCAATGCCGCCGGGGGGCAGGTCAAAGGGAATTTGCCCCCCTAGCCACCAGCAGTTTATTCCTGTCTCGTTAAGGATTGGAAAAGAAGGACGATAAAATGGCTGTGGCGACACCGCTTTGTGATTTTGGCTGGACGGCCCCCGATTTCAACTTGCCGGACCCCGAGGGGCGGCGCTGGCGCCTGGGCCAAATCGCCGGGGCGCGGGGGGTATTGATCATGTTCATCTGCAATCATTGTCCCTATGTGCAGGCGGTGGCCGACCGCATCGCCCGGGACGCACGCGATTTGCGGGCCTTGGGAATCGGCGTGGCAGCCATCATGTCCAATGATGTGGCGGCTTACCCCGACGATTCACCGGAAAACATGATAGCCTTCGCCAGCCGCCATAATTTCGACTTCCCTTATCTTTATGACCACAGCCAGCAGGTGGCACGGGCTTATGGCGCGGTGTGCACGCCGGATTTCTTCGGCTTTGACGCCGGGCTTGGGCTGCAATACCGTGGGCGGCTTGATTCATCGGGCAAGCAGCCCGCCGCCGCCGATACCCGTCGCGATTTGTTTGCGGCCATGGCCCAGGTGGCGGCTGGTGCCAGCGGCCCGGTCGAGCAGATGCCGTCCATGGGCTGTTCCATCAAATGGCGGGAAGGACAATAAAGCCGCTTTGCCTGATGGGGTGGCTCGGACTATGGTACGCGCGTTCGATTTCCGGAGAAATTTCCCTTGGTTACCAAGCAAGACGACGCCTCGGCCGAACTCCTGATCCGGGAAGTTGACGAGGAATTGAAGCAGGAAGAGTTCCTGAAGTTGTGGAAGCGTTACGGCAACATCATTATTGGTGGTGCTGTGGCTATTGTTCTGGGTGTGGCCGGATGGCAGGGCTGGCAAGGCTGGCAGGCCAAGCAGCGGGAGCAGGCCGGAATGCGCTTTACCACCGCCTTGCAGACGCTTGCCCAGGGCAAGGCCGACGATTTCACCCGCGAATTGGGGGGGATTGCTCAGGACGGAACCACCGGCTACAAGCTGCTGGCGGCTTTGAAGCTGGCCCAGATGAAGGAAGAGGCCGGGGACAGCGCGGCGGCCATCTTGCAATATGATGCCGTTGCCGCTCAAAGCGGCATTCCCGCCAGCTATCGCGATCTGGCCCGGCTGAAATCCGCCTATCTGAAGGTGGCCACCGGCGATTATGCCAGCCTGGAGAAAGCCGTGGGCGATCTGGGGGCTGAATCCAATCCGTGGCGTCATTCCGCCCGTGAAATCCTGGCCCTGGCGGCGCTGAAGGGTGGCGATACGGCCAAGGCCAAGACCTTGCTGGCCAAGGTGGCCGATGACGCGTCCGCCCCCCAGGGGTTGCGTGCTCGGGCCACCGAAATGCTGGCCGCCTTGGGCGGCGCTCAGTAACAGATGATCGGTTCGTGGGGACGTAAATCTATGAAATTCCCTGTGGCGTTGGTGTTGGTGGCTGCGCTGGGCCTGGCTGGGTGTTCCAGTTGGCTTGGCGAATCCGAAAGTGACAAGCCCCGCCTGCCTGGTAAGCGGATTTCCATCCTGTCCGGCGAAAAGACCTTGGAAGCCGAGGTCAAGGGCGCCGAGGCGGCGATCAAGCTGCCCCCGCCTGATCCCAACGATGATTGGCCCCAGGCTGGCGGTTATTCCAACCACGCCATGCACCATATGGAGGTGGGGGATTCGCTGAAACGGGTCTGGCGGACCAGCATTGGCAGCGGCTCGGGCAAGCGTATCCGCCTGCTGGCCCAGCCCATCGTTGCCGAAGGCCGGGTCTTCACCATGGATACCGACACGGAAATCCGGGCCATCGACGCCAAGACCGGGTCGGAAATCTGGCGCAGCGAGATCACCCCCGATGACGAGGATAACAGCCTGTCGGGCGGCGGTCTGGCCTATGAAGACGGGGTGGTTTTCGCTTCGACCGGGTTCGCCCAGGTGGTGGCGCTGGACGCCCGGAATGGCAAGGTGATCTGGCGGCAAACCCTGTCGGGTCCCATGCGCGGATCGCCCACCGTGCGCGGTGGCCGTGTGTTCGTGGTGACCGTGGATAACCAGACCCATTGTCTGGCGGCGGAAGATGGATCGGTGCAATGGACCCATCAGGGGATTTCCGAATCCGCTGCCTTGCTGGCGGGCACCAGCCCGGCCGTCGATGGCAATGTGGTGGTGGTTCCCTATTCGTCGGGTGAATTGTTCGCCTTGCGCGTGGATAACGGTTCCATGCTGTGGCAGGAACAGTTAAGCACGGTGCGCCGTACTGACAACGTGGCTACCTTGGCCGATATTCGTGGCCGTCCGGTGATCGACCGGGGACGGGTCTATGCCATCGGCCATGCCGATATGCTGGTGGCCATCGACCTGCGCACGGGCCGCCGCATTTGGGATCGCGAAATCGGCGGGGTGCAGACCCCATGGGTGGCAGGCGATTACCTGTACGTGGTCAGCAACAACAATGAAGCCATGGCCATGGAGGCCCGGACCGGTCGTATCCTGTGGGTGACGCAGTTGCCCGAATGGAAGGACGAAAAGGCCCACGAAAATCGGATCACCTGGGCCGGGCCGGTTTTGGCTTCGGACCGGCTGATTTTTGGCGGCAGCAACGAAGAATTGCTGACCCTGTCGCCCTATACCGGTGAAATCATCGGCAAGATGGATATGCCGGATGGCATGACCATCTCGCCCACCGTCGCCCTGAAAACCATATTCTTCCTGACCGAAGACGCCGAACTGGTGGCATATCGCTGACATGACTTTTACTGTCGCTATCGTGGGACGCCCTAATGTGGGTAAGTCCACCTTGTTCAACCGGCTGGTGGGGCGGCGGATCGCCATTGTCCACGACATGCCGGGGGTGACCCGTGACCGGCGCGAAGGCGCCGCCCATTTGCTGGGCCTGGATTTCACCATCGTCGATACCGCAGGGTTCGAGGATTCCACCGGTGACACGGTGGAATCCCGTATGCGCCACCAGACCGATCTGGCGGTGGAAGATGCCGATGTGGCCTTGCTGTTGATTGATGCCCGTGCGGGCTTAACCCCGCTGGACCGCCACTTCGCCGACGTGCTGCGCCGGGGCAAGACCCCGGTGGTGCTGGTGGCCAATAAATGTGAAGGCAAGGCGGGGGAACCCGGCCTGTACGAAGCTTATGGCTTGGGATTTGGCGATCCGGTGCCGCTTTCCGCCGAACACAATGAAGGCTTCGCCGAATTGTTCGACGCCCTGGCACCCTATGCCGAAGCTCATGGCGCCTTGTTCCCGCCGGAAGAGGCCGAGGACGAGGCGGATGACGCCCCGGCGGAAGAAGACGGCAAGCCGGTCCGTCCGCCCCGACCACTGCAATTGGTCATCGCCGGGCGGCCTAATGTGGGGAAATCCACCCTGGTCAACCGGCTGCTGGGGGAAGATCGCATGCTGACCGGCCCCGAAGCCGGTTTGACCCGCGATGCCATCAGCGTGGATTGGGAACATAAGGGCCGAGGAATCCGGCTGGTGGATACGGCGGGTCTGCGCCGCCGGGCCAATATCGAGCATCCGGTGGAAAAACTGTCTGCGGCCAATACGCTGGAGGCTATCCGCTTGGCCGAGGTGGTGGTGCTGGTGATGGATGCCGCCGCCATTTTGGACAAGCAGGATTTGACCATTGCCCGCATGGTGGTGGAAGAAGGCCGTGCCCTGGTGATCGCCATCAACAAATGGGATGTGGTCGATAACCCGGACGAGGCATTGAAGCGTCTGCGCGACCGGTTGGAAACCTCCATGCCCCAGGTGCGGGGCGTGCCGACCGTTACCATCAGCGCTCTGGCCGGGAACAATATCGGCAAGCTGATGGATGCGGTTCTGGATGCCCACAAGATTTGGAACCGGCGAATTTCCACCTCGCAGCTTAATCGCTGGCTGGAAGAGGTGGTGTCCCACCATCCGCCGCCAGCCCTGCCGGGAGGGCGCCGGATCAAGATCCGCTACATGACCCAGGCCAAAAGTCGGCCTCCGACCTTCATTATTTTCGCCTCTAAACCGGATGAGTTGCCGGATTCCTATACCCGCTATCTGGTCAATGGCTTGCGGGAAACATTCACCTTGCCGGGGGTGCCGATCCGGTTGTTCGTCCGGGGCGGCAAGAATCCCTATGCGGATAAGGACTAGGGCCACATGCGTTCAATCTGACGCATGTGGCTCCAGCGGCCAGTGGGGCCGCGGCCAAGCCGCCGAGAGACAAACATAATCCCAAACCCTTGGGGGTATGCCTCACTGGGCATAGCCTCCTGATACGGGTTGGACGATCATCACATCATCAGGCTCACGGGTTTCCGCCCGTGGGCCTGATGTCTGTTTGTTCCTTTGATCAAACGGCCCGTTGGTCTTCGGGGGCGGGTAGGTGTGGGGAAAACGGGTAGGGACTGGTGATTTTCTCTTTGTGAAAACCTAGCTGAAAAAACCATAAATAAAACAGGGGAACCCTTCGGCATAGCCAAGGGCTATGACAGCAATGGTCAGACCAGAATGGCGCAGTTCGTCCAAGAGGGGAGGAAACATGCCCTCACCATGCTGATTTTTTTGGGGAATAAGACTTATCCACAAAAAACGATGACGGAGTGGGCGTCTCTTGCCGCGTGGAAAAAGCGCGTATTTAAGGCAAAAATGCAGACGTACAAGGGTTGCCCGCTTGACAGAATCCGGCCCCTGGATTACACCACCCCTACCCACGCGGGTGGCCGCAAGGGGGTGTAGCTCAGTTGGTCAGAGCGCCGGCCTGTCACGCCGGAGGTCGCGGGTTCGAGCCCCGTCACTCCCGCCACCCTCGCCGGAGGCGGCGACGTCAGTGCCAGGGCCTGTGCCCTCGCCGGTATCCGCGGTTAAGGCTTGTGTCTTAGGGGAGCGGGCTTTCCGTCATCATTCATGCCGCCGTTTGTGATCCTCTTGGTGATCAGGGCGACGGTTTCGTGAATGTGTCGTGGATAAGTCCCGGTTGTCCTGTTGACTCAAACATTAGGGCAGGGACGATGGACGCTTGGCTGCTCGAATATCTGCCGATCCTGATCTTCATTGGTATTGCCGTGGCTTTGTCCGCCGTGTGCATCGGTGGGTCATGGCTGATCGGCAAACAAAAACCCGACGCTGAAAAGAACGCCGCTTACGAATGCGGGTTCGATGCGTTTGGCGACGCGCGGTCGAAATTCGACGTGCGCTTCTATCTGGTCGCCATTCTCTTCATCATCTTCGATCTGGAAGTGGCCTTCTTGTTCCCGTGGGCGGTTTCCCTGGGCAAGATCGGCATGTTTGGCTTCTGGTCCATGATGGTGTTCCTGGGCGTCCTGACCATCGGGTTCATTTATGAATGGCGGAAGGGAGCGCTGGAATGGGAGTGAGCAATTCGGGCATCCTGCCGCCGGGTCCTGATCAGGATAAGGTCATGGGCTTGGTCGCCGATGAAATCCGGGATAAGGGTTTCGTTTTGTCCAGCGTGGATGCGCTGGTCAATTGGGCGCGGACCGGGTCGCTGTGGCCGATGACCTTTGGTCTGGCCTGCTGTGCGGTGGAAATGATGCATGCCGGGTGTTCCCGTTATGACTTGGACCGCTTCGGTATCGTTTTCCGTCCCAGCCCACGCCAGTCGGATCTGATGATCGTGGCCGGCACGCTGACCAACAAAATGGCCCCGGCATTGCGCCGCGTGTATGACCAGATGGCCGAACCCCGCTGGGTTCTGTCCATGGGGTCGTGCGCCAATGGCGGCGGCTATTACCATTATTCCTATTCGGTGGTACGCGGTTGCGACCGCATTGTTCCGGTGGACGTTTATGTTCCCGGCTGCCCCCCCACCGCCGAGGCGCTTCTGTACGGCATCATGCAGTTGCAGAAGAAGATCAAGCGCACCGGCACCATTTTCCGTTAAGACCAGTCAGGGACGGCCAGATCATCATGACGCAAGCGCTGAAGGACCTGGGCGAGTACATCGCCGCCGCCTTGCCCAACGATGTGCTCGAAACCGAAGTCAATCGGGTTGACGAGCTTTCCATCACCGTGCGTGCCCCGTCCATCGTGAAGGTGATGACCTTCCTGCGTGACGACGCGACCTGCCGCTTCAAGCAATTGGTGGATGTATGCGGGGTGGATTGGCCGGAACGCGAATTGCGTTTCGACGTGGTCTATCACCTGCTGTCCATGAAGCATAACCAGCGTATCCGGGTAAAGGTGGCGACGGATGAAGCCACTCCGGTTCCGTCGGTGACCGGGGTGTTTTCCTCGGCCGGCTGGTTCGAACGGGAAACCTGGGATCTTTATGGGGTGATTTTTTCCGACCATCCCGACCTGCGCCGCCTCCTCACCGATTACGGGTTCGAGGGGCATCCTTTGCGCAAGGATTTCCCCCTGACCGGCTATGTGGAAATGCGCTACGACGAAGACAAGAAGCGTTGCGTTTACGAGCCGGTCAAGCTGACCCAGGATTTTCGCAGCTTCGATTTCCTCTCGCCGTGGGAAGGGCAAGGCCCGCTTCCCGGCGATGAGAAGGCGGAAGGGAATCGCTGACCATGGCCGAAGCTCAAATCAAAAGCTACAACATCAATTTCGGACCCCAGCATCCCGCCGCTCACGGCGTGTTGCGTTTGATCCTGGAAATGTCGGGTGAAGTGGTGGAACGGGCCGATCCCCATATCGGTCTGTTGCATCGCGGTACCGAAAAGCTGATCGAACACAAGATCTACCAGCAGTCGATTCCTTATTTCGACCGTCTGGACTATGTGGGCACCATGAACCAGGAACACGCCTTTGTCCTGGGCGTGGAAAAGTTGCTGGGCCTGACCGTGCCGGAACGCGGCCAGTACATCCGTGTGCTGTATTCGGAAATTGGCCGCATTCTGAACCATCTGCTGAATGTTTGCGCGTTCGTCTTCGACGTGGGCGGGATGACCCCCATGCTGTGGGGGTTCGAAGAACGTGAAAAGCTGATGGAATTCTATGAACGGGCCTGCGGCGCCCGTCTGCATGCCAATTATTTCCGTGTCGGCGGCGTAGCTTTCGACTTGCCCGAAGGGCTGTTGGAAGATATCGCCGCCTGGTGTGAAACCTTCCCGCAGGTTCTTGACGATATCGAAGTCCTGGTGACCGAAAACCGTATCTTCAAGCAGCGGACGGTGGATATCGGAACGGTCACTCAGGAACAGGCGTTGGATTGGGGCTTTACCGGTCCGAACCTGCGTGCGTCCGGCTATGCCTGGGATTTGCGCAAGGCGCAGCCCTATGAAGTCTATGACCGGATGGATTTCGATATTCCCATCGGGAAGCACGGCGATTGCTATGACCGTTATTTGGTCCGCGTGATCGAAATGCGCGAATCGCTGAAGATCATGAAGCAATGTATCGCTCAGATGCCCAAGGGCGCGGTGCGGGCGGAAAACCACAAGGTGACGCCGCCGCCGCGGGCCGAGATGAAGCGGTCCATGGAAGCGCTGATCCATCATTTCAAGCTGTTCACCGAGGGCTTCCATGTGCCGGCGGGCGAAGTTTATGCCGCCGTCGAAGCCCCCAAGGGTGAATTCGCCGTCTATCTGGTATCGGATGGCTCCAACAAGCCCTATCGCTGCAAGATCCGGCCGCCGGGATATGTGCACCTTCAGGCCCTCGACATGATGTCCAAGGGACATATGTTGGCCGACGTGGTTGCCAATATCGGCTCCATCGACATCGTTTTCGGCGAGATCGACCGATGAGCACTGACAATCAACCCACAAGCTTCGCCTTCACGCCGGATAATCTGGCCCAGGCGCATAAGATCATTGCCAAATACCCGGCGGGTCGCCAGCAATCGGCGGTGATGCCGCTGCTGGATTTGGCGCAACGTCAGTCCGGCTGGGTCAGCAAGGCGGTGATCGAAGCCGTGGCGGAAATGCTGGACATGGCTCCCATCCGGGTGCAGGAGGTCGCGACCTTCTATACCATGTACAACCACCATCCCATGGGTAAGCACCACGTCCAGGTCTGCACCAATATTTGCTGTCTGCTGCGGGGCAGCGATGGTGTGGGCGACGCGGTCAAGGCCGAGTTGGGGGTGGATTGGGGGGCGACCACCACGGATGGCACGTTCACCTTGTCTGAGGTGGAATGCCTGGGGGCCTGCACCAACGCTCCCATGATGCAGATCGACGATGATTTCTACGAAGACCTGACCCCGGAAACCGCCAAGGCGGTACTCCAGGCTTTGCGCCGGGGTGAAACGCCCAAGACTGGCCCGCAAAATGGCCGCCAGTTCTCGGCCCCCGAAGGCGGGCCGACCACCTTGACCGGGCTGACCTTCGAGACGGAGAAGGGCTGATGCTGCGCGACCAGGACAGGATTTTCACCAATCTGTACGGTATCCATGACTGGGGCCTGAAGGGCGCCCGTGCCCGTGGGGATTGGGATAATACCAAGGCGATCCTTGAGCGTGGCCGTGACGCCATCATCGAGGAAATGAAGAATTCCGGCCTGCGCGGTCGTGGCGGTGCCGGTTTCGGCACTGGCATGAAATGGTCGTTCATGCCGAAGACCGAGGGCGCGCGTCCTCATTATCTGGTCATCAACGCCGATGAAGGCGAGCCGGGGACCTGCAAGGACCGCGAAATCATGCGGTTCGATCCCCATAAGCTGGTGGAAGGGGCGCTGATCGCCAGCTTCGCTATCGGTGCTCATGCCGCCTATATCTATATTCGCGGCGAATTCATCCGCGAAGCCCAACACCTGCAAGCGGCCATTGATCAGGCTTACGAAGCCGGTCTGATCGGTCCCAATGCCTGCGGGTCCGGCTGGGCTTTTGACTGCTATGTGCACCGGGGTGCCGGTGCCTATATTTGCGGTGAAGAATCAGCGCTGATCGAAAGCCTGGAAGGCAAGAAAGGTCAGCCCCGGCTGAAGCCGCCTTTCCCCGCTGGTGTCGGTCTTTACGGTTGCCCCACCACGGTCAATAACGTGGAATCCATCGCGGTTGCTCCCACCATCATGCGCCGTGGCGCGTCGTGGTTCGCCGGTTTGGGACGGCCCAAGAATTCCGGGACCAAGCTGTTCTGCATTTCGGGCCATGTGAACAAGCCCTGCAATGTGGAAGAGGAAATGGGCATTCCGCTCAAGGAATTGCTGGAAAAGCATGCCGGCGGCGTCCGGGGTGGCTGGGATAACCTGTTGGCGGTCATCCCCGGCGGCTGTTCGGTTCCGGCCCTGCCCAAATCCATTTGCGATACCGTGCTGATGGATTTCGATTCCTTGCGCGATGTGCGGTCCGGGCTGGGGACTGCGGCTGTGATCGTCATGGACAAATCCGCCGATCTGGTCCGGGCCATCACCCGCCTGTCCAAATTCTACAAGCACGAAAGCTGTGGCCAGTGCACGCCGTGCCGCGAAGGCACCGGCTGGATGTGGCGGATGATGGAACGCCTGTGTAAGGGCGATTTGACCAAGGCCGATCTGGACCTGCTGGAGGAAGTGACCAAGCAGGTGGAAGGCCATACCATCTGCGCCCTGGGCGACGCCGCCGCCTGGCCCATCCAAGGTCTGTTCCGCAATTTCCGTCCGGTGGTCGAAGCTAAGATCGCCAGCCGGACCCAGAGCGCGGCCTGAGGAGAGACGATACCGCCATGCCCAAACTGACCATCGACGGAAAAGAGATCGAAGTCGAGGCCGGGACGACCATCCTCCAGGCTGCTGAACAACTGGGGATCGAAGTTCCGCGCTTTTGCTATCACGACCGCTTGGCCATTGCCGGCAATTGCCGCATGTGTCTGGTGGAAGTGGAAAAAATGCCCAAGCCGGTGGCGTCCTGCGCCATGCCGGTGGGGGAAGGCATGGTGGTGCATACCGCCAACGCCAATGTCCAGAAGGCCCGTAAAGGCGTGATGGAATTCCTGCTGATCAATCACCCGCTGGATTGCCCCATCTGCGATCAGGGCGGCGAATGCGACCTGCAAGATCAAGCCATGGCCTATGGTTCCGATCATAGCCGCTTCCAGGAAGAAAAGCGTGCGGTGGACAGTGATTCCTATGGTCCGCTGGTGCAGACCTGGATGACCCGTTGCATTCAGTGCACCCGTTGCATCCGCTTTATCTCGGAAGTGGCTGGCACTCCGGTTCTGGGTGGTTTGGGCCGTGGCGAACACATGGAAGTGTCCAAATACGTGGATGCGGCCCTGTCTTCCGAACTGTCGGGCAATCTGATTGATCTGTGCCCCGTCGGCGCTCTGACCAACAAGCCTGCGGCCTATACCTACCGCGCCTGGGAATTGAAGAAGACCGAAAGCATCGACACCATGGATGCGCTCGGCTCTGCCATCCGGGTGGACAGCCGTGGCAATGAAGTTGTCCGCATTCTTCCGCGCGTCAATGACGACATCAACGAAGAATGGCTGGGCGATCGTTCCCGTTTCGCCTGCGACGGCCTGAAGGCCCAACGGCTGGACCGTCCCTATGTCCGCCGTGGCGGATCGCTGGTGCCGGTGACTTGGCCCGAAGCCCTGGGCGAAATCGCCAGTCGGCTGAAGGGGGTGACCGGGTCCAAGATCGGTGCCATCGCCGGGGATCAGGTCGATTGCGAAACCATGGTCGCGGTCAAGGACCTGTTGGGCCTGTTGGGGTCGCCCAATCTGGATTGCCGCCAGGATGGCGCCAAGCTGGATGGCGCGGTTCGGGCCTCTTACCTGTTCAACAGCACCGTCGCCGGGATCGAAACCGCCGATGCTGTGTTGATCATCGGTTCCAATCCGCGTCTGGAAGCGCCGGTTCTCAACAGCCGTATCCGTAAACGCTGGCTGAAGGGCGGCTTCAAGGCCGCCGTGGTTGGCCCGCGTGCGGATCTGACCTTCAAGCATGATTGGCTGGGGGACGATGCGTCGGTTCTGGCCGATCTGGCCTCGGGCAAGCATCCGTTTTTCGACGTGCTGAAAAATGCCAAGAATCCGGCCATTATCCTTGGCCAGGGGGCTTTGTCCCGTGCCGATGGTGCGGTGGTCCTGGGATTGGCGCGCAAGCTGGCCGATGCGGCTGGTCTGATCAAGGATGGTTGGAACGGCTTCAACGTCCTGCATACCGCGGCGGCCCGTGTGGGTGGCTTGGATCTGGACTTCCTGCCCCAGGCCGGTGGCCGTGATGTGGCGGGCATGGTTGCCGCAGCCGGGAAGGGCGAGCTTTCGGCCCTGTTCCTGATCGGTGCCGATGAAGTGGATACCAAGGCCCTGGGCTCCGCTTTCGTGGTCTATGTGGGCAGCCATGGCGATGCCGGTGCCCATCGGGCCGATGTGGTGTTGCCGGGGGCTGCCTATACGGAAAAGTCCGCGACCTATGTGAATACCGAAGGTCGCGTGCAGCGGACCCGTCTGGCGGTGTTCCCGCCGGGTGAGGCGAAAGAGGATTGGCGTATCATCCGGGCCTTGTCCGATGCCTTGGGTAAGCCCCTGGCTTATGACAGCGTCAAGCAGGTGCGTCAGCGTCTGGTTGCGGTCAACCCGGTGTTTGACGGGGTTGACCAACTGGCTTCGGCCGCGTGGGGCAGCTTTGGCGCCGACGGTGCCGTGCTTGCCGGTCCGCTGGCTTCCGCCATCGATAATTACTACATGACCGATCCGATCAGCCGTTCCTCCAAGACCATGGCGGAATGTACGGCGGCGTTCGGTGCTGGCTCCAACAACAAGAAGACGGGGACCCATGGTTGATCTGCTCTCTGGGCTGTTGCCCGCCGAGATCTGGCGCCTGATCGTCATCGTTCTCCAGATCTTGGCCATCGTTCTGCCCTTGCTGGTGGCGGTTGCCTATTTGACCTATGCGGAACGCAAGGTTATTGGCGCGATCCAATTGCGCAAGGGTCCCAACGTGGTTGGTCCCTTTGGCCTGTTGCAGCCCATGGCTGACGGCGCCAAGCTGTTCTTCAAGGAAACCATCATCCCCACCGGCGCCAATAAGGCGGTGTTCCTGGTGGCGCCTATGCTGACCTTTATCCTGGCGTTGATCGCTTGGGCGGTCATTCCCTTCGATCAGGGATGGGTGCTGTCGGATATCAATGTGGGGGTGTTGTATCTGTTCGCCATCTCCTCCTTGGGCGTTTACGGCATCATCATGTCGGGTTGGGCCTCTAACTCCAAATATGCGTTCTTGGGCGGTCTTCGTTCAGCGGCGCAGATGGTGTCCTATGAAGTGTCCATGGGGCTGGTGATGATTTCGGTGCTGTTGACCGCCGGATCGCTGAACCTGTCGGATATCGTGCTGAAGCAAAAGGACACGCTGTGGTTCTTCATTCCGCACTTTCCCATGTTCATCATCTATATCGTGTCGATTTTGGCTGAAACCAACCGCGCCCCGTTCGATTTGCCCGAATCTGAATCTGAATTGGTGGCCGGTTACAACGTCGAATATTCGGCCATGGCCTTCGCCCTGTTCTTCCTGGGTGAATACGCCAACATGATTTTGATGAGCGGCATCTGCACCATCTTGTTCCTGGGCGGCTGGTTGCCCCCCTTCGATGTGGCGCCGTTCAATTGGCTGCCGGGGATCGTCTGGTTCGCTCTCAAGATCGCCTTTGTTCTGTTCATCTTCCTGTGGGTCCGTGCCACCTTCCCGCGCTACCGTTATGACCAACTGATGCGTCTGGGGTGGAAAGTGTTCCTGCCGTTCTCGCTGTTCTGGCTGGTGCTGACCTCGGGTGTTCTGGTGGGCTTCGGCTTGCTGCCGGGCCAGGGCTAAGGAGATAGAGATGGCTTTTATCGACCGTACCGCCCGGGCCTTCCTGCTGACTGAATTGGTCCAGGGTTTGGTGATGACCTTCCGCTACATGCTGAAGCCCAAGGTCACGATCAATTATCCCTACGAAAAGGGACCGCTTAGCCCGCGTTTCCGTGGTGAACATGCGTTGCGCCGCTATGCGAATGGCGAAGAACGCTGCATTTCGTGCAAGCTGTGCGAAGCCGTCTGCCCGGCCCAGGCCATCACCATCGAAGGTGAACCCAGGGACGACGGATCGCGCCGGGCGCGGCGTTATGACATTGACATGACCAAGTGCATCTTCTGCGGCTTGTGCCAGGAAGCATGTCCGGTGGACGCCATCGTCGAGGGGCCGAACTTCGAGTACGCCACCGAGACGCGGGCCGAACTGATGTACAACAAACAGAAATTGCTGGCGAATGGCGACCGTTGGGAGACCGAACTGGCCCTGCGCATCGCCGCCGACGCGCCTTACCGGTGAGCGAGGGGGACCCCCATGATCGCGGCTTTGATTTTCTACATGTTCGCGGGGCTGGCAGTGGCCAGCGGGGTGATGGTGATTTCATCCCGTAACCCGGTTCATTCGGTGTTGTTCCTGATCCTGTGCTTCTTCAACGCGGCTGGACTGTTCCTGCTGCTGGGCGCCGAATTCCTCGCCATGGTGCTGGTGGTGGTTTATGTGGGCGCGGTGGCAGTGCTGTTCCTGTTCGTGGTGATGATGCTGGACATCAATCTGGTGGAATTGCGGGAAGGCTTTCTGCAATACCTGCCCACTGGCGCGGTCGTCGGCCTGGTTCTGTTGGTGGAATTGGGGGTGATGTTTGGCGGCTGGGCCTTTGCCCCCGATGTGGAGGCGTTGATCCAGGCTCCGGCCCCGACGCCGGATCAGGTGTCCAACACGGCCGCCCTGGGCCGGTTGCTCTACACCAAATACGCTTATCTGTTCCAGGCCTCGGGTCTGGTGCTGTTGGTGGCCATGATTGGCACCATCATGCTGACGCTGCGCCATCGTACCGGCGTGCGGAAGCAAAAGGTGGCTGATCAGTTGGTCCGCACTGGCAAGAACAGCGTTGAAATCCGCAAGGTTCCTACCGGGGGGGGCATCTGATGTTCGAGATCGGTCTTGCCCATTATCTGACGGTTGCCGCCATCTTGTTCACATTGGGCGTGTGCGGCATTTTCCTGAACCGCAAGAACGTCATCATCATCATGATGTCGATCGAATTGATCCTGCTTGCGGTCAATCTGAACATGGTGGCCTTCTCGTCCTATCTGAACGATCTGGTGGGGCAAATCTTCACCATGTTCATTCTGACCGTCGCCGCCGCCGAGGCGGCCATCGGTTTGGCCATTGTTGTTGTCTTCTTCCGCAACCGCGGCACCATCGCGGTCGAGGAAATCAGCCAGCTTAAGGGGTAATCAAGCGATGATGTTTATCGCCGCCGTTTTCCTGCCGCTGCTGGGCTCGATCGTGGCCGGGCTGTTCGGCCGCTTCATCGGTGACCGGGGTGCGCAGATCGTCACCTGCGTTTTGATGGCGATTACTGCCACTTGCGCGGGTCTGATCTTCAAGGATGTGGCCATTGATGGCAACGCCACCACCATCACCTTGCTGCACTGGATACAGTCCGGCAGCATGGATGTGTCGTGGGCGCTGAAATTCGACACTCTGACCGCGGTCATGCTGATCGTGGTGACCTGGGTGTCCTTCATGGTGCACGTCTATTCCATCGGCTATATGAGCCACGATCCCTCGATCCCGCGCTTCATGAGCTATCTGTCCTTGTTCACCTTCGCCATGCTGATGCTGGTGACGGCGGACAATCTGGTTCAGATGTTCTTCGGCTGGGAAGGCGTGGGTGTGGCATCGTACCTGCTGATCGGTTTCTGGTACGAAAAACCGTCGGCATCCGCCGCCGCCATCAAGGCGTTCGTGGTCAACCGCGTGGGCGATTTCGGCTTTGCCCTGGGCATCTTCGGCATCTACTTCCTGTTCGACAATGTCGGCTTTGATGCCATCTTCCAAGGTGCACCGGAAAAGGCCAATGCCACCGTGAACTTCTTCGGGGTTCAGTGGCACGCCATCACCATCTGCTGTTTGCTGCTGTTCGTGGGCGCCATGGGGAAGTCGGCTCAGTTGGGCCTGCACACTTGGCTGCCTGACGCCATGGAAGGTCCGACCCCGGTGTCGGCGCTGATCCATGCCGCGACCATGGTGACCGCAGGTGTGTTCATGGTGTCACGCATGAGCCCGCTTTTCGAATATTCCGATACAGCCCTGACCGTGGTGACACTGGTGGGCGCGGCGACGGCGTTTTTTGCCGCCACTGTCGGCTGCGTGCAGAACGACATCAAGCGGGTGATCGCTTATTCCACCTGCTCGCAATTGGGTTACATGTTCTTTGCCATCGGGGTGTCGGCCTATCAGGCGGCGGTGTTCCACCTGATGACCCACGCTTTCTTCAAGGCTTTGCTGTTCTTGGGCGCCGGTTCGGTGATCCACGCCATGAGCGACGAACAGGATATCCGCCGCATGGGCGGTATCTGGAAGCATGTGAAGGTGACCTGGGCTTTGATGTGGGTGGGCAGCCTGGCCCTGGCCGGTATGCCGTTCTTTGCCGGTTACTACTCCAAGGACATGATCCTGGAAGCGGCGTTCGCATCGCACAGCACGGCCGGCCAACTGGCCTATTGGCTGGGGATTGGCGCGGCCTTCCTGACCGCCTTTTATTCCTGGCGTCTGCTGATCATGACCTTCCATGGCAAGCCCCGCGCGGACGAGCATGTGATGGCCCATGTCCATGAAAGCCCCGCGGTGATGCTGATCCCGTTGGTGGTCCTGTCCATGGGGGCGCTGTTCGCTGGCTGGTTGGGCTACGACATGTTCGTGGGCCATGGCAGTCATGATTTCTGGCGCTCGGCCATCAAGACCTTGGAAAGCCATCCGACCTTGGAAAACGCGCATCATCTGGAAGCGTGGGTTGGGTTGCTGCCGACCATTGTTGGGGTGTCGGGTATCGCTCTGGCCTATATCCTCTACATGTTTGTTCCGTCCGTGCCCGGCATGATCGCCGGAGCATTCCGGGGCGTGTATCTGTTCCTGCTCAACAAATGGTACTTCGACGAGCTGTACAACTTCTTGTTCGTCAAGCCGGCATTCAAGCTGGGCCGGGGGTTGTGGCAAGGCGGTGACGGCGCGTTGATCGACGGCGTCGGGCCGGATGGCGTGGCTGGGGCTACCCAGTCGATCGCTCAGAAGGTCGCCAAGCTTCAGTCCGGCTATCTGTATCACTACGCCTTTGCCATGTTGATCGGGGTGGCTGCCTTCGTCACCTGGTACATGTTCAACGCGCGTTAAGCACCGGGGAATACCATGACCGACTGGCCTTTGCTTTCGCTGACGACATTCCTGCCGCTGGTGGGCGCGTTGTTCATCCTGGCGATCCGGGGCGAGCCACGGGTGGTGGCCCGCAACGCCCGTAACGTGGCGTTGCTCACCTCGGTGGCAACCTTCATCGTCTCCTTATTCATCCTGGTGCATTTCAACGGCGCCTCGGCCGAGTTCCAGCTCAAGGAAACCGTGCCGTGGCTGCCGGGCACCGCCGTCAGCTATTCCATGGGGATCGACGGGATCTCCATGTGGTTCGTGCTGCTGTCCACCTTCCTGACACCGTTGTGCATTCTGTCCTCCATCGGGGCGGTAGAACATCGGGTGAAGGAATACATGATCGCCTTCCTGGTTCTTGAAACCATGATGGTGGGCATGTTCTGCGCCATGGACATGATCTTGTTCTACGTCTTCTTCGAAGGCGTGCTGATCCCCATGTTCATCATCATCGGCGTCTGGGGCGGGGCGCGCCGGGTTTATGCGGCGTTCAAGTTCTTCCTGTACACCCTGGCCGGGTCGGTGCTGATGCTGGTGGCCATGCTGGCCATGTTCTTTGAAGCTCACACCACCGACATTCCCAGCCTGATGGCGTACAGCTTCTCGCCCAGCTTCCAATTGTGGCTGTGGCTGGCTTTCTTCGCGTCCTTCGCGGTGAAGGTGCCCATGTGGCCGGTTCACACCTGGCTGCCTGACGCCCACGTGGAAGCCCCCACTGCTGGTTCGGTGATCCTGGCGGGCGTGCTGCTGAAGATGGGGGCGTATGGCTTCCTGCGCTTCTCGGTGCCCATGTTCCCCCATGCCACCGAATTCTTCACTCCCCTGGTCTACACCCTGTCCATCGTGGCGCTGGTTTACACCTCGCTGGTGGCCCTGGTGCAGGAGGATATGAAGAAGCTGATCGCCTATTCCTCGGTCGCCCATATGGGGTATGTCACGGTCGGCATCTTCTCCATGACCACCCAGGGGGTTGAGGGCGCCATCTATCAGATGTTGTCCCACGGCATTGTCGCCAGCGCCCTGTTCTTGTGCGTGGGCGTGGTGTACGACCGTATGCATACCCGTGAAATCGCCCGTTACGGTGGTTTGGCGACCCGTATGCCCAAATATGCGGTGGTGTTCATGCTGTTCACCATGGCATCGGTGGGCTTGCCCGGCACCGCTGGTTTCGTCGGCGAATTCCTGGTGATGATGGGTGTGTTCCAGGTCAATAGCTGGGTGGGGCTGTTCGTCGCCACCGGTTTGGTCCTGGGTGCCGCTTACATGCTGTATCTGTACCGTCGGGTGGTGTTTGGCCGTCTGACCCGTGATGATCTGAAGGACATTCTGGATATGAATGCCCGTGAGATCTTCATTTTCGCCCCGCTGGTCATCCTGGTTCTGTGGATGGGGATTTATCCCTCCACCTTCCTTGATCCCATGCATGCCTCGGTGGCCAAGTTGATTGATAATTACGGGTTGGCCAAGGCTGCCGCCAGCGGCTTGTCCGTCGCCGCTCGCTAAGGGGAACGAAGATGATCGACAGTTTGGATTTTATTCCGGCCCTGCCTGAAATCTTTGTTGTCCTGGCGTCCATTGCGTTGCTGCTGCTGGGCGTGTTCCGGGGCGAGGGGGGCTTGCGGTCCACCACCAGCCTGTCGGTGCTGGTGCTGTTGGGGGCCATCGTGTTGGTGGTGGCTCTGGGCGGCGATAGCCGGACCACCTTTGGCGGCATGTTCGTGGTGGATAGCTTTACCGCTTTCGCCAAGGTCATGGTGCTGGTGGCGACCCTGTTCGCCGCCGTCATGAGTGTGGGGTATCTGGAGCATGAAAAGCTGGGCCGGTTCGAATATCCGGTTCTGATGCTGTTCGCCTCCGTCGGCATGATGATGATGGTGTCGGCCAATGATTTCCTGTCCCTGTATCTGGGGCTGGAACTTCAGTCGCTGTCCCTCTACGTGCTGGCTGCCTATAAC
Organism: Magnetospirillum sp.; assembly: GCA_041915545.1. Lineage (GTDB taxonomy): Bacteria > Pseudomonadota > Alphaproteobacteria > Rhodospirillales > Magnetospirillaceae > Magnetospirillum. The sequence goes on from JAYSBF010000001.1 coordinate 109,254, forward strand.
CGCGACAGCGCCCGTGCCACGGAATCGGGTCTGAAATATTTCGTTCTGGGCTCCTTGGCGTCCGGGCTGTTGCTGTATGGCATTTCGCTGGTTTACGGCTTCTCGGGCACCACGTCCTTCGAATCGCTGGCCAAGCTGTTCGGCGAAGATCATGCCCATCCTCATCTGGGGTTCATTGCGGGTCTGGTGTTCATCCTGGCCGGGCTGTGCTTCAAGATTTCGGCGGTGCCGTTCCATATGTGGGCGCCCGACGTGTATGAAGGCGCCCCGACTCCGGTGACGTCGTTCTTTGCCGTGGCTCCCAAGATCGCCGCCCTGGCCTTGTTGATCCGTGTGGTGGCAGGTCCCTTCGCCGAACTGTCCGATCAGTGGCGTCAGGTGATGATCTTCGTGTCGATCCTGTCCATGTTCATCGGTTCTTTCGCGGCGATCACCCAGACCAATATCAAGCGTCTGATGGCCTATTCGTCCATCGGCCATGTCGGTTTCATGCTGGTGGGCTTGTCGGCGGGCAGCGCTGATGGTGTTCAGGGCATGTTGGTTTATCTGGCCATCTACCTGTTCATGAATGCCGGTACCTTCGCCGTCATCCTGAGCATGCGGCAAAAGGGCCGGATGGTGGAGGGGATCAACGATCTGGCCGGTCTGTCCAAGACCCATCCGATGATTGCCCTGGCCATGGCAGCCCTGATGTTCTCCATGGCCGGCATTCCGCCCCTGGCCGGGTTCTGGGGTAAGTTTTACGTGTTCAAGGCCGCGGTGGATGCCGGGCTTTATACCCTGGCCATTATCGGTATGCTGACATCAGTGGTGAGCGCGTTCTATTACCTGCGCATCATCAAGATCATGTATTTCGACGATGCGGCCGAAGGCTTTGACCGTCCCATCGGTCGGGCTGTCGGTTTGGTGATGGCTATTTCCACCCTGGTGGTGCTGGTCTTCACCTTTGTCCCCACGCCGCTGGTGGCGGGGGCCAAGCAGGCGGCCCAGGTTCTGTTCGCGGCCGCTAATTGATGCTGGCGGCTCTGCCGCCGCCGTTCAGCCTGATCCGGCTGGACGAGGTGGAAAGTACCAATGATGAAGCGAGGCGGCGGCTCTTGGACGGGGCCGCCGTCGATCTTCTGGTGATCCAGGCGGATCGTCAGAGCCAGGGGCGTGGCCGACGCGGTCGGACCTGGATCAGCCCGGCGGGCAATCTGTTTTTTTCCCTGCTGATTGACATTGATGGCCGTTTGCCCCAGGCGGCGCAGCTTGGCTTTGCCGCTGCCGTTGCTTTGGTCCAGACCTTCCGGGATCTGGTGCCGACTATTCCGTTTACCTGTAAATGGCCTAATGATGTTTTGGCGGAAGGCCGGAAATGTTCCGGCATGTTGCTGGAACCGGCTGAGGTGGATTGGTTGATTTTGGGGATCGGAGTAAATGTGGCGGTGCCACCGCCGCCGCAAGCCCTGACCTATCCGGCCTGTGCCCTGGCCGATCTGGGCTATGCCGGTGACGCATCCCAGGTTTTGGCTGGATTTTGCCATCATTTCAATCCATTGCTAGCCCATTGGCGGGACGATGATTTCCCATCCATCCGGCGCTGCTGGCTGGATCATGCCCGTGGTGTGGGAGAACCCGTGGTCGTTCGGTTGGAGCATGATACTTTGGCGGGTGTTTTCGCCGGACTTGACGGCGAGGGCGCTCTGCTTTTGGATCAGGGGGCTGATGGGGTCCGGCGGATCATGGCCGGCGATGTTTATTTTCCCGATGCCGGTGGCCGATCCACCGGCGGCTGAGGAGGGTTCCATGCTTTTGGCCGTGGATGCCGGCAATACCAACATCGTCTTTGCCGTCTTTGACGGGGCGGAGGTGCGGGGGGAATGGCGGGCATCGACTCATACTGACCGCACAGCCGACGAATTGGGCGTGTGGCTGATGCAGCTTTTGACCATCGAGGGATTGCAGCGCGAGGATATTGACGCCGCGATCATCGCATCGGTTGTTCCGGCCATGGTGTTTTCGCTGAAAACACTGTGCCGCCGGTATTTCGCCTGCGAGCCGCTGGTGGTGGGCGATGGTGAGGTGAAGCTGGGCATCAACATCTTGTTGGACCGGCCCGAAGAGGTTGGCGCTGATCGCCTGGTCAATGCGGTGGCCGCACACAAGGCTTATGACGGGCCTTTGATCGTCATTGATTTCGGGACCGCGACCACGTTCGATGTGGTGGATGGCGATGGGAATTATTGTGGTGGCGCCATCGCGCCGGGGATCAACCTGTCGCTGGAGGCGCTGCACATGGCCGCCGCCAAGCTGCCGCGTGTGGCCATTGGCCGCCCCAAGATGGTGATCGGAAAAGCCACCGTCCCGGCCATGCAATCGGGTATCTTCTGGGGATATGTGGGGCTGATCGAAGGATTGGTCCGTCGGATCGAAGAAGAATTCGGGGCCAGCATGCTGGTGGTCGCCACTGGCGGCCTGGCCCCGCTTTTTGCGGAATCAAGCAAGGTCATTCACCGGCTGGACCCGGATTTGACCTTGCGTGGGTTGTTGGAAATTCACCGTCGCAACGCGCGTCTGGAGTAAATATGGGTCACGGCAAGTCGGCTGAGGGCGAGTTTTATTTTCTGCCGTTGGGAGGTGTGGGCGAAATCGGCATGAACCTGTACCTGTATGGGTATCAGGGAAAATGGCTGATGGTCGATCTGGGGGTTACCTTCGGCGACGATTCCATGCCGATGATCGACGTGGTCATGCCCGATCCCGCTTGGATCGCCGAGCGCAAGGATGATCTGGTGGGGTTGGTGCTGACCCATGCCCACGAGGACCATCTGGGCGCGGTGCAATACCTTTGGGAACAGTTGCAGTGTCCGGTCTATGCCAGTCCGTTCGCCGCCTTGCTGTTAAAGGGCAAGCTGCACGAGGAGGGCTTGCAGAACAAAGTGCCCGTCCATGTGGTGGTGCCGGGCAAGCCGTTCGATGTGGGGCCGTTCAACGTGGAAATGGTGTCCATGACCCATTCCATTCCCGAACCCAACACCCTGGCGATCAAGACCGATGCCGGTGTGGTCGTCCATACGGGTGACTGGAAGTTGGACCCCGATCCGCTGATTGGCGATCCTGCCGATACGGAATCCCTGCGCCGGTTGGGAAATCAGGGGGTTTTGGCCTTGGTGGGTGATTCCACCAACGTGTTCACCAAGGGCGATTCGGGATCGGAATCGCAGGTGCGCGGCCAGTTGATCGAGGTGCTGAGCCGTTTCAGCGGTCGTATTGCCGTGGGGTGTTTTGCCACCAATGTCGCCCGGGTGGAAAGCATCGCCCTGGCCGCCGAGGCGAATGGGCGATCGGTGGGCCTGGTCGGGCGCAGCCTGTGGCGCATCGAAAAGGCGGCGCGGGCTTTGGGCTATCTGAAGGATATCGCCCCATTCCTGACCGAGCAGGAGGCCAATCAGCTTCCCGCCGACAAGGTGGTCTATATCTGCACGGGCAGCCAGGGTGAGCCGCGGGCCGCTTTGGCCCGGATCGCCGCGAACGAGCATCCTTTCGTCAAATTAGGCAAAGGCGATGTGGCGATTTTTTCGTCGCGGATCATTCCGGGCAACGAAAAGTCTATTTACCGCCTGCAAAACGATCTGGTGCGTCAGGGTGTTCAGGTGATCACCGATAAGGACGAACCTATCCATGTGTCCGGCCATCCGGCGCGGGGCGAGTTGGAAACCATGTACCGCCTGACCCGGCCAACCTTGGCCATCCCGGTTCATGGCGAAGCCCGGCATTTGCAGGAGCATTCGGCCCTGGCGCGGGAATGCGGCGTGTCCCGAACCCTGACCATTGAAAATGGGGCCATGGTCCGTTTGGCCCCGGGGACGCCCGAGGTGGTGGATTATGTACCAGTGGGCCGTCTGGCCCAGGATGGTCCCCGGTTGATCCGCCTGGATTCCGACATTCTGCGCGATCGCCGCCGGATGGTGTTCAATGGATCGGCGGTTTGTACCTTGGTGGTGGATGCCAAGGGGCGGCTGTTGACCGATCCGCAGGTGACCGCCTTGGGGCTGCTGGACAGTGAAAAGGATAGCGAGGATCATCAGCAGGTGGTGGATGCCGCCCGTGCGGCCATTGACGACATGTCCCATCAGGCGCGCAAGGATGATGATGACCTGCGCGAGGCGGTCCGCCGGGCGGTCCGCCGCGAATTGAAGGATTTGTTCGGGCACAAGCCCATCACCACGGTTCATCTGGTGCGGGTCTGATCATGACGGCAGAGGCAACCGGTGGTGATGACCGGCCCTTGCGGTCCGGTTGGACCACGGGAGCCTGTGCCACGGCCGCCACCCGTGCGGCCTTGCTGACCCTGTGGGGCGATGGTTGCCCGCAGACCGTGTCCATCACCTTGCCGCGCGGGGAACAGCCGGTTTTTGCCGTGACCATGGCGGAAAGCGGGCCGGGCTGGGCCAGGGCCGGAGTGGTGAAGGACGCCGGCGATGACCCCGATGTCACCCATGGCGCCATCATCATTGCCACCGTGCGGATTGGTGCAAGCGGGCAGGGCGTTGTTTTCGCTGCCGGTCCCGGCGTGGGAACCGTGACCAAACCCGGCCTGCCCCTGCCGGTGGGGGAACCGGCCATCAACCCTGTGCCTCGGCATCTGATGACTGCCCAAGTGGCCGAATTGGCCGCAAGCTGGGGGAAGAGCCCCGACGTGGTGATCGAGATTTCCGTACCCGGCGGGGAAGAGATCGCCTGCCGCACCTGGAACCCCCGTTTGGGCATTCTGGGGGGGATTTCCATTTTGGGCACGACCGGGGTGGTCATTCCCTATTCCTGTTCCGCCTGGATCGACGCCATCCGCCGAGGGGTCGACGTGGCGCGGGCGACCGGCATTACCCACGTTGCCGGCTGTGTGGGCAACACGTCGGAAAAAGCGGTGCGGTCCCTTTATGGTTTGGGCGAAGATGCCATCATCGACATGGGGGATTTTGTCGGCGGCATGCTGAAATACCTGCGCGACAATCCGGTGGGGCGGGTGACTATCGCCGGGGGATTCGCCAAATTGTCCAAATTGGCCGCCGGTCATATGGATTTGCATTCCAAACGCAGCCAGGTGGATTTGCATTGGCTGTCCGATCATCTGCGGGTCTTGGGCGCGGATCAGGATTTGGCAAATCGGGCTGAGGCCGCCAATACAGCGCTGGAAGTCCTGGAACTGGCCCAGGCCGCAGGTCTGCCCTTGGGCGATGTCATCGCCGCCGAAGCCTGCCGGGTCGCGCGTGACGTGGTGCGCGGCACCCCCATGGCCGTGGATGTGGCGGTGTTTGACCGCAAGGGGCAGGTCGTGGGTTTGTGCCGAAGCTGATGTTGCACCGCCACTTTTGTTGCGACCGATTATTAAAATCTGTTGACAGTGCTGGGTGCTTTCCTTAATCTCTGTTTCAGACGTTGGCCGTTGGGCCAACCTCCCTCTCTAAGACACTCACTTGATGCCGTTCCCTGTCCGGGGGACGGCATTTTTTTGCGATCAGCGCGTCGTGCATTTGATATCGCCCCAAAGCGGTCTTGATCATGACGGTGGATGACCTATTTCCGCCCGGACTGATACCAACGGCGGTAAGTTCTGACTTACGGCCGTTGGTTCTGCCGCCATTGCGGCGGCGGCCAAGCGGCCGGATGGCCGCGCCCGGCGAGGGACAAATAAACCCCTGCCGCCATTGCGGCGGCGGCCAAGCGGCCGGATGGCCGCGCCCGGCGAGGGACAAATAAACCCCAGCCGCCATTGCGGCGGCGGCTGGTGACCGTCCACCCCATCAATTCAAGGGTTGGCCGGCATCAAAGTGCCAAAGGTTGTTCAGGGTCCGCTACGTCAGATCAGCAATAGACCCGAAAGCCGTCGGGCTGGGCCGGTCGGTCAGTCAGCAGCTTCAAGGTTTGCAGCAAATCCTGGACGCCACAGGGCTTTTGCATCAATCCTGTGAACCCGGCACGCTGTAATTCGTCTTCCAGCCCCTCACGCCGCAGGGCGGTCAGGGCAACCAGGGGGATGGTGCTGGTGGCCGGATTGGATTTCAACTGAGTGGCCACGGCGATTCCAGACCCGTCGGGCAAGGTCAAATCCAGCAGAATCAGCGTCGGTTGACAGGCCAGAACCGTTTCCATGACCAGGGCCGCGCGATCCACCGCCACCGCCTGGTATTCGGTATTTTCCAGGACGGCCAGGTACAGTTCCACATTGATGGGATTATCTTCGACAATCAGGACAGTCTGGGCTGACATGCGACCTCTGCGATCCGTTGGGGATCGCCGACATGTGACAACCGAACCAATACGGATAGAAATTCTGTTACATCAAACGGTTTAGACAGGCAGAAGTCAAACCCCGCATGGCGGATGCGCGTTAATGCGCTTTCAGTCACATCGGCGGACAACGCCATCACCGGGATAGTCTGGGTGTCGGGCTGTTCCCTGAGCTGTGTCAACATTTGAAAACCATCAACCCTGGGCATGGAAATATCCAGCACGACCACATCGGGGCAGGATTGCCGGACCAGTGTCAGAATATCCTCGCCATCGGCGGCGGTGGTCACCCGGATACTTTCCAGGTCTTCCCCCAATGCCTGAATCAAATGGCGGCTGCTGACATTGTCATCCACATAGAGTATGTGACATTGGGGGATCATCTGGCAGCAATTGGGAAGGGCCAGGCAGCCCTGGGTCACGCTTTCTGCATCGCCCCCATCCATCGCCGGAGGTTCGGCGGCGGGCAAATCAATCCAAAACGTGCTGCCCACCCCCTCCTGGCTGGTGAAATCAACTCCCCCGCCCATGGCTTCGACCAGACGGCGGGTGATGGCCAGACCCACCCCGGTTCCTTCCACCGGACTGTTTTCCCGCCCCAGACGATTGAATGGCATGAACAGGTCTTGCCGACGATCCGGCGGAATGCCGGAACCGGAATCCGTGACCAGGAAACGGATCATTCCATTGGGGGCGGCGGTTACCCGTGTGGTGACCATGCCTTTGGGGCGGTTATATTTCACCGCATTGGATAAAAGGTTCAGCACCACTTGTTTAAATCTGGTGGCATCGACCCGCACCAAGGGGGGGATATCATACTCCCAATCCTGGATGGTGATTTCCCCGCTGCGGTCATAGGACCGGGCCAAGGATTGGCATTCGGTTAAAAGCGCCGTCACATCCTGGGCTGCCATCGCCAGGGTGATCCGCCCGGCTTCGATGCTGGACAGGTTCAAGACTTCGTTGATCAAATCCAACAGATAATGGCTGCTGCTCAGGATATGAGACAGGTGGCTGTCCTGACGTGACGTCAGCGGTCCGGGCCGTCCGGTCCGTAGCAATTGGGCAAATCCCAGGATCGCATTCAGCGGCGTCCGCAATTCATGGCTCATGGATGCCAGGAAATCGGATTTGGCCCGGTTGGCCTGATCGGCGTCACGCTTGGCCGCGATCAATTGTTGCTGCTGTTCCTCCAGGCGGGACAGGGCATGGCGCAAACCGGTCTCTGCGTGCCGTCTTTCGGCCACTTCCCGGTTCAGTTCGCTGGTCCGTTCCTCTATCCGCTGTTCCAGCCCCATGTGGGCATGGCGCAAATCGGCCAATGCCTGAGCCAGTAATTGGGCCGATCGCTGGATCTGGGCATAAGGGTCGTGCACCGTCAGCCCAAAAACCCCGCGAGCCAAGCAGGCCATGCCCGACAAGTTGATCAGCAACACCAGATAAGCCTGAGCGGTCCCATGCTCGTAATGGTGCAGAACATGGATTTCCCCCAACCCCACCAGCAGACAGGCACTCACCAGCCAGGATCGTCCGTGGGAAAACTGACGTCCCCCCCAGATGCCCGCCGCTGACACCACGGCAATCAGCCCCAGAATCACCCCGAAGACCTTGCGGAACAGGCCGGCATCGCCAAAGGGAGGAGTGGCTTGACCGGCGATAATGGCCGATGCCCAGGCCAGTGTCCCGATGACCCAAATCAAGACCCCGACCATGATCCCCAAGGACCATGTCAGTCCCGATCTTCGATCCGCTGTCCATGGCAGCCACGCCAAACCCGCCAGGGAAAAAACCGTCAGCGCATTGCCGGCCATGTACAGGAATGCGCTGGCGGGGGAATTGCCTAATTCCGGGGAAAAAACCCCCAGATGTGCCATTTCCAGGACCGTCATGCCAACACAGCCCCAGGCCAGCCAGGACAGGGCCACGGGGCGGCCATCCCCTCGGACGGCCCAGGCCAGACAAAAAATCAATCCCCCCATGACGGCTGAAATCACCCCGGCCCCGGCGTGGACCGTCATGAAGATATCGTGGCTTATAATAAAAAAACCAGATGGAATAAATTCAGATGCAACGAATAAAGATATGACAGTGATAAAATTAATGATCGGGATAGTTTTGTCGCAATCTTGTCCGTTATCTGTATGTGGATGGTTAATATTATCTGTCACGGCTGTTGTTGCCCTCGTTCTATATGCCGCCAATGCCAAGGACGTATACTAAAGTCATCAGCAATTATAAGGCGGTGTCTGTACGCTATCGCATCATTCGTGATTGTATGGACCTAATTCTTACCTGCGGTCGCCCCGTTGCCGGGACTGCTGCGGATTATCTACTTTTAATAGATAAGGCTCTCTGCCAATAGCCATTACCGGGCGCAATCCAATGGATCGCGCCCGGTAATGGACACCTCAACCGCGATCAGGCGGTGCGGGCAACCACTTCGATTTCCACCAGCACGTCACGGGGCAAGCGGGCCACCTGGACACAGGACCGGGCCGGTTTATGCCCGCCGAATGCCTGTTCATAGACCGCGTTCAACGTGGCGAAATCTTCCAGATCCTTCAGAAAGACCGTGGTTTTCACCACTTGGCCCAGGGATGAACCGGCAGCGGCCAGCACGGCGCGCAGATTGTTGAAGACCTGTTCCGCCTGCGCCTCGATGGTGGTGCCGACGATCTGGCCATCCAGCCCCAACGGAATTTGGCCGGAACTGTAGAACCAGCCATCACTGGCGATGCCCTGGCAATAGGGGCCGATGGCTTTTGGGGCTTGGTCGCTGTGCACGGTCTTCATCACGCTTCCTTGAAATGGAAAAAGGAAAAGGGGCCATGACCGCCGGACTGGCGGCCATACCGGTCGATACCCAACCCTTCGGTGTCGATTTCCGGGGTTCGCGCCGACACCAGATCAGCCAGCAAACGCCCTGAACCACACGCCATGGTCCAGCCCAGAGTACCGTGTCCGGTGTTGAGATAAAGCCCTTTCACCCCAGCCGGGCCGATTACCGGCGGACCATCGGGGGTCATGGGGCGCAACCCGCACCAAAACTCGCCCAAGGCCGGATCGCCGCCGCCGGGAAACAGATCGGTCAGTACATGGTCCAGGGTCCGGCGCCGTCTGGCCCGCAAGGTCAGATCGAAGCCGGTCAACTCAGCCATGCCCGCCACCCGGATGCGGTCGCCCAGCCGGGTCACCGCCACCTTGTGGATTTCATCCATCACCGTGGATTGGGGGGCGGCCGCATCATCGGCCACCGGAACCGTGATGGAATAACCTTTGACCGGATAAACCGGCAGGGCAATGCCCAAAGGCGCCAGCAAGGCCGGGGAATAGCTGGCGGCAGCCACCACCACCTGATCCGCCGCGACCAAGCCGCGATCGGTCCGCACCCCCACCACTTGACCGCCTTCCACCTGAATCCCCAGGACCAGGGTATTCATACGGAACTGGACCCCCAGCCCACGGGCCATGTCCGCCAGGGTTTGGGTGAATTTGAAACAATCACCGGTTTCGTCACCGGGCAGCAGCAAGCCGCCCGCGATCTTGCCCTGGACCCGCCCCAAGGCCGGTTCGATCCGGGCGCATTCAGCCGGCGTCAGAACTTGGTGCGGTACACCGAACTGGTTCAGCACCGCCAGATCGGCTTCCAGCCCATCCATCTGCGCCTGGGTCCGCATCACCTGCAAGGTCCCCCGGCTGCGTTCGTCATAGGCGATGCCGGTTTCCGCCCGCAAGCCACGCAAGACGTCGCGACTGTATTCGGCGACACGAACCATGCGGGATTTGTTGAGCTGATAGGCTTGGGCGGTGCAATTACCCCATAATTTCGCCATCCACCGCCACATGGCCGGATCGGGAACCGGGCGGATCACCAGTGGCGCATGGGGGGCGAACATCCATTTCATCGCCTTGGTCGGCAATCCCGGTGCCGCCCAAGGCGATGAATAGCCGGGCGACACCTCGCCCGCATTGGCAAAGCTGGTTTCCATCGCGGGTTCGGGCTGGCGATCAATCACCTGAACCTCGTGCCCATCCCTGGCCAGGAAATACGCCGAGGTGACACCGATAACGCCACTGCCGAGAACGATGACCTTCATGACGACAGCCCCTTTCCATCCGGTTGCGGAGCGGCACGAATAGCCTCTTCCCCTAATATGGGCTTATTTTCATAAGCAACAAGTTGAAGTCATACCAAGCTGCGATGAGGTCGCCTCATTGCGGGTTGGTTAGGCCCAAGGGGCCGCGCGATTATACCAACGGCCAATTTCATTGAGCGTTGTCCAGCCCTCGCCGGGCGCGGCCATCCGGCCGCTTGGCCGCCGCCGCAATGGCGGCTGGGATTATTTGTCCCTCGCCGGGCGCGGCCATCCGGCCGCTTGGCCGCCGCCGCAATGGCGGCAGAACCAACGGCCGTAAGTCAGAACTTACCGCCGTTGGTCTTATATCCCGCGCCGGGAAAAAACCTGTACCAGCAGGAACAGGCCCAGGGCGGCCACCACCACCGACGGCCCCGATGGCGTATCCAGCCCCCAACTGGCCCCCAGCCCAAGAATCACCGCCACTCCGCCCGACAAGGCGGCCAGGACCGCCATGATTTCGGGGGTTCGGGACAGGGGCCGGGCAGTAGCCGCAGGGATGACCAGCAAAGCGGTCACCAGCAAGATGCCGACTACTTTCATGGCGGCAGCGATCAGCAGGGCCAGCAGCACCGTCAGCACCAATTGATCCCGGCGGACCCGATGGCCTTCCACCTGGGCCAGATCCACATCGGTCACCATGGTCACCAACCCGCGCCAGACCCAGGCCAACACCGCCAGCGCCAAAGCGCCACCGCCCCACAAAACGGCCACATCGGTCCAGTCCAAAGCCAGGATATCGCCCATCAGCCAGCCCATCAGATTGGCGGGGGCATTGCGCAGCAAGGACAGGATCACCAGCCCCAGGGCCAGGGCGCCGTGGGACAAGATGCCCAAAATAGTATCGGATGCCAGCCGTCCGCGCCCGTCCTGGCACCACAATCCCAAGGCCACCACCAGGGAAATCAACGCGATGCCCAAGCCCTGGCTGATATTCAGCGCCAATCCCAAGACCACCCCCAACAGGGATGCATGGGCCAAGGTATCGCCGAAATACGCCATGCGCCGCCACACCACGAAACAGCCCAAGGGACCGGCCACCAAGGCCAGGGGCAGACCACCGGCCAGGGCGCGCAACAGGAATTCATCCATGATAAGACGCTCCGGCTGACGGGGCAGGGGGGTGCACGCAGCCGTCATGTCCATGGCTGTGATCATGGGTGTGGGTATAAAGGGCCAGGCTGGCCGCTGCCCTGGCCCCGAACAACGCCAGATAATCGGGATGGCGGCTGATGGAATCGGGATGTCCGGCGCAACAGACATGACGGTTCAGGCACACCACTTCATCGGTGGCGGCCATCACCACATGCAGATCATGGCTGACCATCAACACCCCGGCCCCATCCTGACGGGCGAAACCGGCGATCAAATCATAAAGATCGGCCTGACCGGCCACATCCACCCCGGCGGCGGGTTCGTCCAGCACCAGCAGATGGGGACGGCGCAGCATGGCGCGGGCCAGCAGGGCACGTTGCAATTCCCCCCCCGATAAATGGATGACCTGACGATCCATCAGATCGGCCCCTAACCCCACCCGGTCCAATGACGCGGCCAGATTCGCCGCCGTGATTGCCCCCGGACGGGCCATGGACAGAAACCGCCCCACCGGCAAGGGCAATTGGGCGGGAATGGCCAGTTTTTGCGGCACATATCCCACCACCAAACCAGGCTGCCGCGTCACTTTCCCCCGGTCGGGGCGTTGCAAGCCCAGGGCGGTTTTGACCAGGGTGGATTTGCCCGCGCCATTGGGGCCGACAATAGTGACGATCCGTCCGGCCGCCACATCCAGACTGACATCATCCAAAATGACCCCGCCAGTCCCGTTCACCCCCACCCGGTCCAGCCGGATCAGCGTATCAGCCATGACCGTCATCCTGCCCGGCTTTGCCCTGACACGCCGGACACAGGCCCACGGCTTCCACTGTCTGGCCGGTCAAAGCAAACCCATGGCGGGCCGCCGCCTGGGCAACCGCCTGATCAATGGCTGGATCATCCAGTTCGGCGGCGATGCCGCAGCCGCTGCACAACAGGAATTGCCCGGCATGGGGCTGGCCGGGGCGGGAACAGCCGATGAAAGCGTTCAACCGTTCGATCCGATGGATCAACCCATGGGCCAGCAAAAAATCCAAGGCGCGGTAAACCGTGGGCGGCGCGGCGGAAAAACCTTCCCGCCCCACCACATCCAAAATGGCATAAGCGCCCATGGGGGCGTGACTTTGCCACACCAATTCCAGCACCCGACGGCGCACATCGGTCAATCTGGCCCCCCGGCGGCGGCATTCGGTTTCGGCGGCGGCCAGGGCTGATGCGATACAACCCGCGTGGTCGTGGTTGGGATCGTGAGGATGCGACGTCAAAGGCATTGCCTTTCCACAACGGGGAATGCTAGCGTTGCCGATGTTATATTATAACATTTCAGCGTGAAGGGTATCATGGCACGGAGCAAGGCAATCTGGAAGTCCGCGATGGGCCGAATTCTGGGCCGGGCGGCGGTGATCGGCGTGACCTTGATGCCTTTGGCCATGCCCGCCCCGGTCCTGGCGCAAAGCAAGCCGCCCAAGGTGGTGGCGTCGATCCAGCCATTGCATTCCCTGGCGGCGGCGGTCATGCGCGGCGTGGGCAGCCCGGCCCTGCTGGTCCAGGGCAAGGCATCGGAACACGGCTATGCCCTGCGCCCATCGGATGCCCGCCAATTGCACGATGCCGATCTGGTAGTCCTGGTGGATCGGGAATATGAAACCTTCCTGGACAAACCGCTGGAAGCCAAGCCCGATGGGCAGAGCGTGGAAATGGCCGAATTGCCGGGCATCATCTTGCTGTCGCCCCGCCAGGGCGGGCCATGGGAAGCGCACCGGCACCACGAATCCCCCGGCCCCAACCATGATGGTCATGACCACGACCATGATGAAACCCATGTGTTCGACGGCCATGCCTGGTTATCCCCCGCCAATGCGAAAATCCTGGTGACCGCCCTGGCCGGGCGCCTGTCCGCCTTGGACCCGGAACACGCGGCCCAATACGCTGCCAATGCCCAGGACGAACTGGCCAGGCTGGATCAATTGGATGCCCGGATACGGGAAAAGCTATCCCCGGTGGCTGACCGGCCATTCGTGGTATTCCACGATGCCTATCAATATTTTGAAAAGCATTACGGGCTGACCGGGGCCGGGTCCATCACCTTGGACCCGGATCAGCCGCCATCGGCCAAACGGCTTGCCGCCTTGCGGCAAAAGCTGGTGCAGTCGGGCACGGCCTGCATTTTCCGCGAGCCGCAATTTCCCGCCAAGGTGATCGACACCTTGGCCAAATCCGCCGATGCCCGCATAGGCGTCTTGGACCCCCAAGGTGCCGACATCCCCCCCGGTCCTGACCAATATGTGATGCTGATGGACCAATTGGCCGACAATCTGGCACAGTGCCTGTCCCCTGACCGGAGCCGATGATGAGCCAGCCTGAAGACACCTTGTCCGTCCTGAAATTCAATGCCGACGGCCTGATCCCGGTCATCGCCCAGCAGCACGACAGCGGCGAGGTGCTGATGATGGCCTGGATGAACCGGGATGCCGTGGTGGAAACCCTGCGGACCGGACGGGTCTGTTATTGGTCGCGGTCGCGCGGCGCCTTGTGGCGCAAGGGGGAAACGTCGGGCCAGGAACAACATCTGCACGACTTTCTGATTGATTGCGACGGCGATACGATCCTGGTCAAGGTCGAACAAAAGGGCGTGGCCTGCCACACCGGCCGCCGCACCTGTTTTTATACCGCCGCCCGCCCCCAGGGGTTGGAAGTGGTGGAAGATATTCGAATCCCCCCCGAGGAGCTTTACGGCAAATGACCACCATTCCCGTCACCGTCCTGACCGGCTTCCTGGGCAGTGGCAAAACCACGTTATTAAATCATCTGCTGCACCATCCCGGCCTGTCCGACAGCGCCGTGCTGATCAACGAATTCGGCGAAGTGGGATTGGACCACCTGCTGGTGCGCCATGTGGCCGAAGACGTGGTGTTGCTGAATTCCGGCTGTCTGTGCTGCACTGTGCGCGGCGACATGGTGGACGCCCTGCGCGACCTGTTCCTGAAGCGGGTCAAGAACGAGGTGCCGGAATTTCACCGTCTGCTGATCGAAACCACCGGTCTGGCCGATCCCGCGCCCATCATCCACACCCTGATGACCGATCCCATGCTGGCGGCCAATTACCGCCTGGATGGTATCGTCACCACCGTTGATGCCAAGAATGGCGCCATGACCTTGGCGTTGCAGGAAGAAGCGGTCAAACAGGTGGCGGTGGCCGACCGGCTGATCCTGACCAAATCCGATCTGGCCACCCCAGACGCCATCGCCCATCTGACCCGCGAATTGCGCAAGCTCAATCCGGGGGCCCCCTTGATTCCCGCCGATCACGGTACGTTGGACCCTGGCCTGATCATGAATGCCGGCCTGTTCAACGATGCCGACAAAATCCCCGATGTGCGCCGCTGGCTGAATGCCGAAGCGTATGATGATGATCACGGGCACGATCATCACCACGATCATGGTCATGACCATGACCATGACCATGACCATGACCATGACTGCCACGATCCCCAGTGCCACGATCCCAGCCATCATCACGGCCATAACCGCCACAGCGACCGTATCCAATCATTCGTCTTTACCCATGACGAGCCGGTCAGTTGGCCGGGCCTGGCCTTTGCCCTGGAGTTGCTGATCGCTCAACGCGGTGAAAATCTGTTGCGGATCAAAGGGATCGTCAATGCCAAGGACAGTGCTGCCCCCCTGGCTATCCATGGGGTTCAGCATGTTTTTCACCCGCCGGCCGCCTTGCCCGGCTGGCCCGATGACGACCACCGGACCCGGATCGTCTTTATTACCCGCGATCTGGGCCGCGAACCCATTCAGACCATGTTGGATGGAATTCTGACCATGGCCGACGACCAAGCCGTCTGATACCAACGGCCAATTTCATTGACCGTTGTCCAGCCATCGCCGGGCGCGGCCATCCGGCCGCTTGGCCGCCGCTGCAATGGCGGCTGGGATTATATCGTCCCTCGCCGGGCGGGCGCTGCCGCAATGGCGGCAGAACCAACGGCCGTAAGTCAGAACTTACGGCCGTTGGTATGATCCCAATCCGTACCCAAGGGGGCGAAAGCCCCCAAACGGAAGGAAAGACGACTTTTCCGCAGTCTTGCCATCATTACGAATCTGTCATCAATTCACCGCCTTGCGCGGCTTGACGGTCCGGTTCGGCGGGTCCACCATCCGCGCCCATGATTGCATCCGCATCCAACCGTCCATATGACACCCGCACAGATCCCCGCGCCGGCAGGTTGCGGCGGATGGTGGCGGTCTGGACCGGGTTGCTGGTGCTGGCCTTCAACGTGCTTGGCGGCGCCGTGCTGCCAGTGCGTGATGCCACGGCTTCGCCCTCGCCCTTGGCGCGGTTGCTGGATAATGGCCGTATCGTGGTCTGTACCGCCACCGGCATGGTGGTGATGGATGCCGATGGCACCATACTGCCCGATGACAGCGGTACCGTGGCGCCGTCCCATGATGTGCTCTGCGCCTATTGCCTGCCGCTGCTGCATGGCAGTGCGGCCATGGCGGCGGGACTGGGTGGCATCAGCGCCTCGCCACCGGTCCCGACCGTTCTGATATCCACGGATAAGTCCGTCGCCCCGCCTGCCCGCCTGCCGGGCAGCGCCCGCGCCCGCGCCCCCCCCACCTCGATTCTTCCCCTGTCCTGATCCAATCTCATCGGCATTCGTGGAGAGTGTCCATGTCCATTATCCGGTCATGGACGTCCACGCCCGCCATCCTGCGCCATGGGTTATCCGGTCTGACAGCCGGCGGCCTGGGCGGGATGGTGCTGATTGGCTTGGTGCTGGCTTTGGACATAGCCCATCTGCGTTCCCTGACCGAAGCGGCGTCATCGGCGCCGACGGTGTGGGAATGGCTGACGGTGCCATGCGCCTTTGCCGCCACCGGCCTCAGCGTGGCCGTGACGTCCGGGCGGGGTGGCTGACGCCGCCATTATTCCGCCCACGGGCTTTTTTTCGCCGGATGCGCACACCATCTGAACAAAGGAAGGTTGCCAATGCACGCAGTCCTGTCCTCGCTTCGCGCTTTCATCCTGTCCGCCTGGCGCCCGCGTACTGCGCTGGCGCGCGGCATCAGGGTGGTTTTGTGCGTAAAATTATGCGTGGTGGTGTTGATGCGTCTGTTCCTGTTCGGCACGGACGACCGCCCCATGGTGGATCAATCCGCCATGGATACACGCTTGTCCCCCGCCGTTCTTTCCGATACCGGGACTTCATCCCATGATCGACCTTGATCCCACCCAGGTGGGGCGACTTCAATTCGCCGCCACCGCGCTTTATCACTTCCTGTTCGTTCCCCTGACCTTGGGGTTGTCATTTTTGCTGGCCATCATGGAAAGCGTCTATGTGATGACCGGACGCACCATCTGGCGCGACATGACCAAGTTCTGGGGAAAATTGTTCGGCATCAACTTTGCCATGGGGGTTGCCACTGGCATCACCATGGAATTCCAGTTCGGCACCAATTGGGCTTATTACTCGCACTATGTGGGCGACATTTTCGGTGCCCCCCTGGCCATCGAAGGGTTGATGGCCTTTTTCCTGGAATCCACGTTTGTCGGCCTGTTCTTTTTCGGCTGGACCCGCATGAGCAAGCTGGGCCACCTGACCGCCACCTGGCTGGTGGCCATCGGTTCCAACCTGTCCGCCTTGTGGATTCTGATCGCCAATGGCTGGATGCAAAATCCCATCGGCGCCCATTTCAATCCCGACACCATGCGCATGGAAATGACCAGCTTTTGGGAATTGCTGTTCAACCCCACCGCACAGGCCAAATTCGTCCATACCATCAGCGCGGGCTATGTCACCGGGGCGATTTTCGTGCTTGCGGTCAGTTCGTGGTATCTGCTGCGGGGGCGGCATGTTCAATTCGCCCGCCGTTCCATGATCGTGGCCGCCACCTTCGGCCTGTTTTCCAGCCTGTCGGTCGTGGTCTTGGGGGATGAAAGCGGCTACACCGTCGGCGAAAGCCAGAAAATGAAAATGGCCGCCATCGAGGCCATGTGGGAAACCGAAGCGGCCCCGGCCGGCTTCACGCTTTTCGCCATTCCCGATTCCACCGCTGGCGAAAATCATTTCGAGGTGAAAATACCCTGGGTCCTGGGGCTGATCGCCACTCGCTCCACCGATCAGATCGTGCCGGGCATCAACGATTTGGTGGCCCGCGCCGAACAGCGCGTGCGCAATGGTCTGGTGGCGTATGACGCGCTGGAACGCCTGCGCGTCAATCGCCATGATCCTGAAGCCCGTGCAACCCTGGCCGCCCATGACAAGGATCTGGGCCACGCACTTTTGCTGAAAAAATACGTGGCCGATCCCCGCACCGCCGATGATGCCACCATAACCCGTGCCGCACGGGACACCGTTCCCGGCGTGGGACCTTTGTTCTGGGGGTTCCGCATCATGGTGGCCTTGGGCTTTTTCTTCATCGCCTTATTCGCCTTGGCGTTTTGGAAAACGTCGCGTGGCGAATTTTCTTCCCCGTGGTTTTTGAAAACATGCCTCTGGGCTTTGCCGCTGCCATGGATCGCCGCCGAATTCGGCTGGTTCGTGGCGGAATTCGGGCGCCAGCCCTGGGCCGTTGACGGCATGCTGCCCACCTTCTTGGCGTCGTCGTCCCTGTCTTTGCCCAAGGTGCTGTTCACCCTGGTGGGCTTTGTTCTGTTTTATTCCTGCCTGCTGATCGTGGATATCACCTTGATGCGCAAGACCATCCGCCTGGGGCCGGTGGCGGCTCTGGGGCTGAAACGCCCCGCTGGCACGGCCACCCCCGCCCCGCATCCGGCTGAATAAGGAACGCCATCATGGATTACGAAACTCTGCGTCTGATCTGGTGGCTGTTCCTGGGGCTATTGCTGATCGGCTTTGCCATCATGGACGGCTTTGACCTGGGCGTGGCCGCCCAATTGCCCCTGGTCGCCCGCAATGATAGCGAAAGGCGGGTGGCCATCAACACCATCGGCCCGGTCTGGGACGGCAATCAGGTCTGGCTGATCTTGGGGGCCGGGGCCATCTTCGCTGCCTGGCCTCCCATTTATGCCGCCGCTTTCTCCGGCTTTTACATTGCCTTGTTCCTGGTGCTGGCGGCCTTGATCATCCGCCCGGTGGGATTTGAATTCCGCAACAAATCGCCCAATCCCAAATGGCGCGCTTTTTGGGATGGCGCCCTGACCGTGGGCGGTATCGTGCCGTCCTTGGTGTTCGGCGTCGCCTTTGGCAACCTGCTGCAAGGCGTGCCGTTCCGCATGGATCAGGATTTGCGGGTCTTTTACGACGGCAGCGGCCTGTTCGAGCTGCTTAATCCCTTTGGCCTGCTGGCTGGTCTGGTGTCGCTGTGCATGCTGCTTTCGCATGGCGCCACCTATCTGGGGGTCAAGGCCGATGGGCCGGTGCGCGACCGTGCGCGGATGGTTCAGACCATCACCGCCCCTCTGGCGGTGTTTCTGTTTATCCTGGCCGGGCTGTGGCTGGCCCAAGGTATTCCCGGCTTTGTTATTTCCAGCCCGGTGGTGACCGATGGACCATCCAACCCGCTGTTGAAAGATGTCGTTCTGAAAAATGGCGCCTGGCTGGATAATTATTCCGCCCATCCCTGGATGATACTGGCCCCGGCCCTGGGGATCGCATCTCCATTGGCGGCATTGGCGCTGGTCTGGGTCAAACGTCCCGGCCTGGGCTTTATCGCCAGCGGTCTGGGCATCTTCGGCATCATCGCTACCGCCGGGGTCAGCATGTTCCCCTTCCTGATGCCATCCAGCATCGACCCCCGGTCCAGCCTGACCGTATGGGACGGGTCATCCAGTCGGCTGACCTTGTTCGTGATGCTGATTTCAACCCTGATCTTCCTGCCCATCATCCTGGCCTATACCAGTATGGTGTTCCGCATCCTGCGCGGTCGGGTCACCGCCCGCCAGATCGAAGACAACCCCACCGGCCATTACTAGGGAGGCTGCGACCATGTGGTATTTTGCTTGGATTCTTGGCATCGGCCTAGCCTGCGGGGCCGGCATTCTGAACGCACTTTGGCACGAAATGCACCTGCCCGATCCGGGGGGCGCGGAGGACTGATACCAACCGGCCAATGACTTGAGCTGTTGTGTTGTCCCTCGCCGGGCGGGGGCTTTTGCCCCCTTGGCCGCCGCCGCAATGGCGGCTGGGATTATTTTGTCCCTCGCCGGGCGGGGGCTTTTGCCCCCTTGGCCGCCGCCGCAATGGCGGCAGAACCAACGGCCGTAAGTCAGAACTTACGGCCGTTGGTATCAGAGCGGCATGCGTCAGAATTAACGCATGCCGCTTTTCAAGGATTAATCCTAGATCATCCGGTTGACGGCACTGGCCACCGCCGCCAGGGCGGCCATGGTGACGCTGCTATCCATGGCGGCGCCATAGATGGTGTGTCCCTTGCCGTCGGACAGCCCCACATAGGAAACTGCCTGGGCCTGTGATCCTTCGCCCACCGCGTGTTCATGATAATTGGACACGATGACCCGCACGCCCAAATCCTTGGCCAGGGCTTGGGTAAAGGCATCCACCGGGCCTGAACCGGATGCGGCGATGGTGCGCTGCTGGCCGTTCCAGATTACCGTGGCGGTCAGGTCGCGGCTGTTCTTGCCCGCCGGGATGGTGGAATAATCCACCACTTGCAGGCGTCCGGGTTCCAGATAGGTGCGGCGGAAGAACAGGTAGATTTCTTCGGCGCTCAATTCCCGGCCTTCGCGGTCGGCCACCTTTTGCACCACCTGGGCGAAATCGGTCTGCATGGCCTTGGGCAGTTCCAGCCCATGGTCACGTTCCAGCACATAAGCTACGCCGCCCTTGCCCGATTGGCTGTTGATACGGATTACGGCTTCGTAGCTGCGGCCCACATCCGCCGGGTCGATGGGCAGATAGGGAACTTCCCACACCGGATCATTGGCGCTTTTGCGGGCGGCGAAGCCTTTCTTGATGGCGTCCTGGTGCGAGCCGGAAAACGCGGTATAGACCAGTTCCCCCGCATAAGGGTGACGGGGATGCACGGCCAGGCCGGTGCATTCCTCGGCCGTTTTGCGCACATGGTCGATATCAGTCAGATCCAGCCGGGGGTCCACCCCTTGGGTGAACAGGTTCAGGGCCAGGGTGCAGACATCCACATTGCCGGTGCGTTCGCCATTGCCGAACAAGGTGCCTTCCACCCGGTCGGCCCCGGCCATCACCGCCAGTTCCGCCGCCGCCACCCCGGTTCCCCGGTCATTATGGGGATGCACGGACAGGATCAGGCTGTCGCGGTTCTTGACCGTGCGGCAGAACCATTCGATCACGTCGGCATAGATGTTGGGCGTGCTCATCTCGACGGTGGCGGGCAGGTTGACAATCATCTTGCGCTGGGGGGTGGCCCCCCAGGCCTGGGCCACCGCCTCGACGATTTCCAGGGCAAAATCGGGTTCGGTGCCGGTAAAGCTTTCCGGGCTGTACTGAAAGGTCACCTCGCCCTCGGGCCGGGTGGCGGACAGATGGCGGATCAGGGCCACGCCCTTCAGCGCCAGATCAATACAGCCCTGGCGGTCAAAGCCAAAGACCACCCGGCGCTGCACTTCCGACGTGGAATTGTACAGGTGGATGACGACGTTCTTGGCGCCTTCCAGGGCTTCAAAGCTTTTGCGGATCAGGTCTTCGCGCGCTTGGGTCAGGATTTGGATGGTGACGTCATCGGGAATATGGCCGCCTTCGATCAGCAGGCGGATAAAGTCGTAATCGGTCTGCGACGCGGCGGGAAAGCCCACCTCGATTTCCTTGAACCCCATGCTCACCAGGGTTTTCCACAGACGCATTTTGCGTTCGCTGTCCATGGGGTCGATCAATGCCTGATTACCATCGCGCAGATCCACGCTGCACCAGATGGGGGGCTGGGTGATCACGGCATCGGGCCAACGGCGGTCGGGCAGGGTAATCGTGGGATAGGGGCGGTACTTCACGGAAGCGGCGGTCATCATGGCCGGTCATCCTTTGATCTGAAAATGCTGCGAAACGGTATGCTGACGCGGATGGTCACGACCGCCGGGCGCCCGCGCGGGCGCATCAATACCGGCGGCCGCCGCTAAGTCGCAGCGAAGCCATGGCAAAACCATGACCGGTGGAGCGGATCACGAAAATAATGCGTCGAACGGAAAACATGGTCCAATACCCGATACCAGCCCAAAACGTGCGGCCAAGCAAAATCCCCGGCGTCGTTCACGACACCGGGCAGATAAGCAGCAGCAGGGCGAAGGTCTTGGTTTCCATGACGCTCACCATGCCAGAAAGTCGGCGGGGTCGTCAACTCAAAGCAGTCTTGCTATGCTGCCTTGGTGCTGGCAGTACAGGGGGGGACGATGAAATGGATGGTGCCGTTCTTGGCCGGTCTTTTTCTGATGGTGCTGCCAGTCATGGCCGATGCCGCCTGTTGCAAGGTCTGCGGAAAGGGAAAACCTTGCGGCGACAGCTGCATCAGTCAGACCAAAAGCTGCACGAAACCAAAGGGTTGTGCGTGCTGATCATCCACCCCGAAAGGACATGTCATGATTGATCTTTACAGCTGGGCCACCCCGAATGGCCGCAAGGTCAGCATCATGCTGGAAGAAACCGGCCTGCCTTATACGGTGCACCCCATTGATATTTCCAAGGGGGATCAGTTCACCGAATCCTTCGTCGCCATCAATCCCAATTCCAAGATACCGGCCATTGTTGACCAGGATGGGCCTGGGGGGCCGTTCGCCCTGTTCGAATCCGGGGCCATTCTGATCTATCTGGCGGAAAAGACCGGGAAATTCCTGCCTGCCGATGCGCGGGGACGGGCCGTGACCTTGCAATGGTTGATGTTCCAGATGGGGGGGGTGGGGCCGATGTTCGGTCAGACCCATCATTTCCGCCGCTTCGCCCCCGAACCGGTTCCTTATGCCATCGACCGCTATACCAAGGAAACCCGTCGTCTGTACGGGGTCCTGGATCAGCATTTGTCGCAAAATGAATTCCTGGCCGGC
Organism: Magnetospirillum sp.; assembly: GCA_041915545.1. GTDB lineage: Bacteria > Pseudomonadota > Alphaproteobacteria > Rhodospirillales > Magnetospirillaceae > Magnetospirillum. Next base: position 131,751 of record JAYSBF010000001.1, read on the forward strand.
GATTATTCCATCGCCGACATGGCCACCTTTCCCTGGTGTCAGCGCCACGAATGGCAAGGTGTGGATCTGGCCGGGGAATTCCCCCATGTCAAACGGTGGTACGACACCATTGATGCCCGTCCGGCCGTGCGCAAGGGCATGGCGGTTCCGGGCTAAGGGCGCTATGGTCTGACCACTTCACCAGAACCCGAGGTGGTCATGCGTTTTCTTGTGCTGGGGGCCGGTGGAACCGGCGGATATTTCGGCGGTCGTCTGGCCCAGGGTGGGGCGGATGTGACCTTTCTGGTCCGTCCCGCCCGTGCCGCTTTGTTGGCTGAAACCGGTCTGATGCTGAAAAGCAGCTATGGCGATGCCCAATTCCCGATCCGCACGGTGACCGCCGACACGTTGGACGGCACATATGACGTGGTGATCCTGAGTTGCAAGGCTTATGACCTGGACAATGCCATCGCCGCCATCCGCCCGGCCATGGGGCCGGACAGCGTGGTCCTGCCGCTATTGAACGGGTTGAACCATTACCCGGCGCTGGATGCGGCCTTTGGGGCCGGTCGGGTGTTGGGCGGGCTGTGCCATGTGGTCGCCACGCTGGGGCCGAAGGGCGAAATCATCCAGCAAGGTCCGTTTAACCGCCTGACCTTTGGCGAACGCCAGGGCGGGATCAGCCCACGGGTTCAAGCCATTGGCGATGCGCTGGCGCCGGGACGGTTCGAATTGCGGGTCAGCGAGGTGGTGCAGCAGGAAACCTGGGAAAAATTCACATTCCTGGCGGCAGCGGCAGGGTTGACCAGCTTGATGCGGGCCAGTCTGGGCGACATCGCCCGCACCGATGACGGCATGGGGATCGCCCGCGAATTCTATGGCGAATGCTGTGCCGTGGCCGCGGCCGCCGGTCACATTCCCCGTCCCGATGTGGTTACGGCCACCTTGGCCCTGTTGACCGACCGGGATTCGACCATGACCGCTTCGTTGATGCGGGATATCGAAGCCGGCCACCGGGATGAAGGTGATCATATCCTGGGCGATCTGTATCGGCAGTCCCGTGCCTTGGGCCTGCTGGCGCCGCTGTTGCGGGCGGCGGTGTGCCATGTGCAGGCCCATGCCAACCGGCTGACACGGGAAAAATAAACGGATCGGCGTCAGCCATGCCCCGGTGATCGCAAACGATCACCGGCGGTTGTTTTTCTGTGCCTGACGCAGGCGGCTGGTCAAATCGCGCAAGCCCGGATAATGGGCGCGGTGATAGGGTGAATCCGGCGGCAGAACCGCCGTCAGCCGACGGTGGGATTCGCCCAGGCCATGATAGGGCATGCCCGGCAGCAGGTGGTGCAAGGCGTGATAGCGCAGTCCCACCGGCGCCCACAGGGCGGGGAAAATACCCGGCGGGGGAACATTCACGCTATCCAGATATTGGGTGGTGACGCTGACCGCGCCGGATTCGTTTTCCCACAGATGGGCGGCCAGGGTACGGATCTGGTTCAGCACCACGATGACGGAAAACACCAGCAGGTAAATCAGGAAGGCAGAAAGCGGCAGCAGACCGCTGACCACCGATCCCACCAGGACCCAGGCCCACAGACAGGCCAAGCTTTCCCACACTCGCCAATCACGCATCACCTTGTCCGACGGGCGTTCCCGCTTGAAAGCCGGGTCGATGGCCAGGGCGGACAGACGTTCCACCACCAGAGTCCGCAAGGACGGGATGAACGCCGATAATGGTGCCAGAATGCCAAAACGGATGATCACCCCGATGGGGGCCAGGGCGGCGGCGGCCATCAGCCCGATCAGCGACCCCATTCCCATATGGGCCAGGGGCAGATATTCCGGGTCCTGTTCCGTGCCATAACGGGTGCGGGCATGGTGCAGGCTGTGCACCCCTTCATACATGAAGGACGGCACCATCAGCGGCATGCCGATGACCACGTTCCAGACGGCGCGGAAGCCGGGGACGGCGCCCGTCTTCATATGGGTCAGTTCGTGGATGAAGGCCAGGGCGCGGTACAGCGCCAGGGCCGCGACCATTCCGGCGGGAACGGCCAGCCAAAGCTGGCCCGAGAACATGGCCACGGCCAGGGCGGCATAGCCCAGACCGGCCGAGGCGGCGAAGTCGGACCAATAGATCAGCGGGCTGGCCACAGCCAGATCACGGGTCAGCCGGGCGGCGTCGCGCACCCATTGGCTATCGGTGGCGGGATCGTCTCCGGCGGCGTCATCGGCGCCTGGGGACACACTATTTTCGGGCGTATCGGCGGATGTCATGGGCTTTTTCATAAGCAAAGGGATGGCCGGCTGTCATCTGGAAAGTCTCTAGCCGCGTGCGGAAAACCTCCGCTTCGCGGTTGGACTCTCGCCCAGACCCATTTGGAGTTACCGCCTCCAAACCACCAGTTTGATTGATTATCAATAAGATGGGGGGATCGGGAGGCTTGCCTCCCGATGCGGGGGGCGTTAATCCCGGAAGTTCTGATATTGCAAGGGGCGGTCCACCTCTTGCTTCTTTATCAGGGCGATGGCGTCTTGCAGATCGTCGCGCTTTTTACCGGTCACCCGCAATTCATCGCCCTGGATCGACGCCTGGACCTTCATCTTGCTGTCCTTGATGGCCTTGACCAATTGCTTGGCGGTGGCTTGGTCGATGCCTTGCTTGACGGTCACTTCCTGGCGCAAGGTGTCGCCGGCGGCCCGTTCCGGGGTCTTGAAATCCAGCGATTTCGGGTCCACATGGCGACGGGTGAAATAGACGCGCAGTAATTCTTGCATCTGTTGCAGCTTGGTATCGTCATCGGCGCGCATGGTGATCAAATCATCCTTGCGCTCGATGCTGCATTTGGACCCCTTGAAGTCGAAACGCTGGTCGATTTCACGGGTAATGCCGGCCAGGGCGTTGTCCACTTCGGCCAGATCGGTCTTGGAAACGATGTCGAAGGAAGGCATGACGGAATCCATGGTTTCGATAATCTTAGCCCGATGTTTAGTCCATGATGGCGGCCATGACCAGCATGGCAAGCAGCCCCAGGGGCGGAAAGGCGGAAATATGCGGATGGGATTTGGCGTTTTGGCCGCCATGCTGGCCCTGTGGGTGATGCATGCCGATCCGGCTTTGGCCCAGCTTCGGGTCAAGGATCTGGTGGCGATGGATTCCTTGGGCGGCGGCGGGGCGGTGCTGTCGGGCACCGGTCTGGTGGTGGGCTTGCCCGGCACGGGGGATGACGTGTCCCGGTCACCGGCCACCGCCCAGATGGTGGGGCAGATGTTGGGACAGATGGGCATGTCCCAAAGCGAGGCCATGCGCCGTGGCGGCGTTTACGGCGGGCGGGATTCGGCCGCGGTGGCGGTCACCGCCCGCATCCCCCCCAATGCCCGCGCGGGCACCCGGCTGGATGTCACCGTGTCATCCATCGGCGGCGCCCGGTCCCTGGCTGGCGGGACGCTGGTGCCGACCGCGCTGGAAGGGGGCGACCGCCAGGTCTATGCGGTGGCGGAAGGGCAGGTGAATGCATCGGGTTACGCGGTTCGCGGGGCCAGCCAATGGGTCGGGCGGGGCAATCCCACGGCTGGGACCGTGGTGGGCGGCGCCGTGCTGGAACGGGATTTGCCCCCTTATGTGGTGCCTCAGATGGAACAGGTGCAATTGGCCCTGCGCAATCCCGATTTTTCCATGGCCAAGCGGATCGCCGATGCCATCAACCGACAGGTGGGCGGCGGGGTGGTGACCGGACCGGACCGGCTGGCCAGCATGCGCGATGCTGGAACGGTGATGGTGCGAATTCCCGCCGATTATCCCGATGGTTGGGCCGGCATGATGGCATCTTTGGAAAATGTCACCCTGGCCCCCGACAGTTCGGCCAGCCCGCGCATCGTTATCGACGCCCGTGCCGGCACCATTGTCGCCGATGAAGGAATTACCCTGGCCCCGGTGGCGATCAGCCAGGGGGGGCTGAGCATCCGCGTGGCTGAAGCCCCGATGGTGTCGCAGCCGCCGCCCTTTTCCCAAGGCGGGCGTACCGTCGTGGTGCCCCGCAGCACGGTGGAAATCACCGACGGATCGGGGCGGGTCTTCAGTGCCGGTGGCGGCGGGACAGTCACGGATTTGCTGCGGACCATGCGGCAATCGGGAATGGGGATCAACGATCAGGTCGCCGTTTTGCAGGCATTGCGATCTGCCGGGGCTTTGAATGCGGATCTGATCAGTAGATGATTTCCATCATTGTTGGCATTTTGTGAGTTTTCCGGTCGGATGGATTGAAGTTCTCGGCCTGGACGCACAAACACGCTATGCTGCGTGGCAAGGCGGCATGGACCGCCACTGAATACAGGGGAGCCCCCGGATTTCTTGGGGCCTTGGCGATGGATGGGTGCCGCATGACCAATCGCAGATTGGATCATCAACTGACCGTATTGGTGGTCGAAGATGACATCATGGTGCTGTCCGGCTTGCAAATGCTGCTGGAAACCTGGGGGCTGACTGTGCTGCCCGCCGAAGATATGGTGCAGGTCATGGAACGGATCGACAGCGCATGGCCCGATCTGATCCTGTCCGATTTGCGGTTGCGGGCCGGATTGACCGGGTTCGACGTGGTGGACCGGGTTCGCGGTCTTCTGCGCCGCCCGGTTCCGGCCCTGATCCTGACCGGGGAAACCGGCCAAGCCGAACTGGCCGAAGGGGCCAGACGGAAATTGCAATTCCTGCATAAACCCGCCCATGCCGACGTTCTGCGCCGGGCCATCGACGCCTTATTGCCAGATCGTGCGTCCATCGCCGTTGCAAGGCAGGCGTGACAATCAGAGCGGATTTCGATTAATCGAAATCCGCTCTGATTCTTGCCTGTCGGCGCCCCGTTCCGGGGCCGCTTAAACGCCGCACGCTGATCCAGATATCAGTGACACAGCAGGCAAGCGAGATGGGCATGGCCCAGGACATAGCGGGTGACGCCGCCCAGGATCAGTTGGCGCAGGCGGGAATGGGTATAGGCCCCCATGACCAACAGATCGGCATCGGCATTGCGGCATTGCTGCAACAACACCTGACCGGCATTCTGGCCGCCGGCGGGAGTGGTTTTGATGTCGGTCTTGATGCCGTGCCAGCCCAGGAAGGTGGACAATTCCGCGGCCGGGGTCGAATGGCCTTCCCGGTTTTCCGCCACGGACAAGATGGTCACGCTTTGGGCGCGGACCAGTAAGGGCAGGGCGGCGGCCACGGCCCGGCTGGCTTCGGCACTGCCGTTCCAGGCGATGCAGACACGCTTGCCCACGCTGAGCGGGCGGTCCGGCGGGGCCAGCAGCAACGGCTTGCCACCTTCGATCAAGGCCGCGTTCAAGGTCACCAGTGACGCCAGATCGGCACCATCGGCGGGGCGCCCCATCACCATCAGATCAGCGACACGGCTGCGCCAGATGGCGATTTCCTCTTCCCGTCCGGTCACGTCGAACCACTGGGCGGTCAGCCCGGTGGCGCCCGGCGCCTCGCGCAAGGTGGCTGCCTTGGCTGCACAGATGGCGGTGAATGCCTGCTGTGCCTGTTGCGCCCGTTCCGCTGCCTGACGTTCGGCGGCGGACATCATTTCTTCGACCATTCCCCCCGACATGCCTTCGCCCACCAGGGGGACCGCCGTGGTGGGATCGGTACGCACGTGCAATCCCATCACATGGGCATCGGACAGGGCGGCGATCTGAAATGCGGTTTCCAGGGGCGAGGCGGCCAGGGTGCCGTCAGTGACGGGGACCAGAATGGTCTTGAAATCGGTCATGGTCGTCCTCCTAATCGTTCTATAGGTAAAGTATGCTCCCCGAAAACGGCCTTGTTAATCCGCTTCCTTGGATACCGGGTCTACGTCAAATGACGGTTCGGGGGCCTGGAACTGATTTCGATCAAGGCCGAAATCAGTTCTGATCCTTGCCTGTCGGTGCCCCGTGCCGGGGCCGTCTGGCTGCGACCGCAATGGCTGCATACCGGTTCCACAAGTCGGAAATTCATGGAACCGGTATCAAACGCCGCACCAGTGACGGTCGCGGGCACGATGGCAGGAAAAAATGCGAAAAACCATCCGGGAGTTTACGGCTGTTTTACCCTTTCGGGCCTAAATGGGATGGCTGAATTTGGGCGCACACCCGCCGGTAATACCGCCCGCCGTATGAGGGCGGCGTTGGTCGGTTCCGATCAACGTATTTTCGTGTTAGACGCAGGGCGCGCGTCGGTTATGGGAGGGCGGTAGCATGGCATGTTTCCCATGTAGCCAGGGGCGGCATCATGATGATGGATGATGCGTTGCGCAGGCTGGATGCCGCGAATCTGGCCGAGGACATCCGTGCCCAGGCCCCCGAAGGCGCCCGGATCGTTTTTGTTTCCGGCAATTTCAACGTGGTTCACCCCGGCCATGTGCGCCTGTTGCAGTTTGGCGCGCAATGCGGCGATTTTCTGGTGGTGGGCGTGTTGGATGAACCTCACCGCTCGGTCACCGTGCCCGGTCCCATGCGGCTTGAGGGGGTGCAGGCCATTTCCCTGGTGAATTACGCCTGCCTGCTGCATGTCCCGCTGGAAGAGTTCATTCTGGCGCTTCAGCCCGACGTCATCGTCAAGGGCAAGGAACATGAAAGCCTGCATAATCCCGAATCCCAATTGGTTGAACATTACGGCGGCAAGCTGATGTTCAGTTCGGGGGAAGTGCGCTTTTCATCCCTGGACTTGATCGAACGGGAATATAAGGAAACCAATTTTTCCACCATCATCAAACCGATGGATTATCCGCTACGCCACGATTTTTCGGTCGGTGGCCTGCGTAAGTTCATTGAAAGCTTTTCCTCGCTTCGGGTGACGGTGATCGGCGATCTGATCGTTGACGAATATATCACCTGCGATCCGCTGGGTATGTCCCAGGAAGATCCGTCCATTGTGGTGACCCCCATCGAACGCAAGCGGTTCATCGGCGGGGCGGGCATCGTCGCCGCCCATGCCCGTGGGCTGGGGGCGCAGGTGGATTATTTCACCGTGGCCGGCAAGGACCAGTCCGCCGCTTTTGCCCGCAAGACCCTGGCCGGTTTCGGCGTGGACAGCACCATCATCGTCGATGACAGCCGCCCCACCACCTTGAAACAGCGTTACCGTGCCGCGGGCAAGACCTTGCTGCGGGTCAGCGAGTTGCGCCAGCATGCCATTTCGCCCGAATTGGCCGATCGTATCCTGGATGGGGTCAAGGCCCGGATCAGCCAGACCGACCTGTTGTTGTTTTCCGATTTCAATTATGGCTGCCTGCCTCAGCCTTTGGTGGATGCCATCGTCGCCTTGGCCCGTCAGTACGATGTGCCGTTTTGTGCCGACAGTCAGGCATCGTCACAGATGTCGGACGTATCCCGATTCACCGACGCCCTGTTGCTGACCCCGACCGAGCGCGAGGCCCGGCTGGCCATGCGTGACGGTGAATCCGGCCTGGTCACGCTGGCCAAGGAATTGCAGGACAAGGCGCGCTGCAAATATCTGATCGTCACCTTGGCGGCGGAAGGGGTCTATGTCAGCCCCGGTGATTATGGGGAATGGATTCCCGATCGTCTGCCCGCCCTGAATACCGTGCCCAAGGATGCGGCCGGGGCCGGGGATTCCCTGCTGACCTGCACATCCATGGCCTTGCGGGTGGGGGCGGATATCTGGCAGGCCAGCTATTTGGGGTCACTGGCGGCAGCCTGTCAGGTGGCGCGTGTCGGCAACACCCCGTTGACGCCCGAAAATCTGCTGCGGGAAATCGACTGGACCTGAGTGATGCGTGCCTTGCTGCTTGCCGCTGGCCTGGGGACCCGTCTGCGTCCCCTGACCGACCATACGCCGAAATGTCTGGTGCCCATCAATGGGCGGCCGTTATTGGGGTATTGGCTGGATTTGCTGGCCGGATTTTCCCCTATCGTCATCAATACCCATTATCTGGCCGAACAGGTATGGGCATTCGTCGCCGATCATCCGCGCCGGACCGATCTGATCGTGTCGCATGAAGACCGGCTGCTGGGGACCGGGGGCAGTGTGCTGGCCAATCGCGTTCATCTGGATGGCGGTCCGTTTTTGGTGGCGCATGCGGATAATCTGAGCCGGTTCGACATGGCCGCGTTCTGGCAACGGCATCAGCAGCGCCCGGCGGGGGTGGCCATCACCATGATGACCTTTGCGACGGACACGCCGCAAAGCTGCGGCATCGTCGAGGAAAATGCCGACGGCATCGTGACCGCCTTTCATGAAAAGGTGGACAATCCGCCCGGAAACAACGCCAATGGCGCGGTTTACATCTTCGACCCCGAGGTCATGGCGGCGATCGCCGCCCTGGGCCGGGATGAAGTGGATCTGAGCACCGAAATCATTCCTGCTTTTCTGGGGCGTATTCAAACCTTTGCCAATCGCGATTACCATCGCGATATCGGCACCCCGGAAAGCCTGGAACAGGCGCGGCGGGATTTCGCATAGTTGTTTTCAGTCAGGGGATAGCGGCATGAAGGCGTTGGTGACCGGTGGGGCGGGATTTATCGGAAGCCATCTGGTGGACCGGCTGTTGGCCGATGGGCACGAGGTGGTGGTCATCGACAATTGTTCTACCGGGCGGTTGGAAAATCTGGCCCATCTGGGGCAGCCGGCGGGGTTGACGGTGCATGTGGCCGATATCAACGACCCGGCCATCGTTCCTTTGTTCCAGGGGGTTGACTGGGTGTTTCACCTGGCGGCCCTGGCCGATATCGTGCCGTCCATTCAGATGCCGGTGCCTTATCACCAGGCCAATGTGGACGGCACCATCGCCGTGCTGGAAGCGGCCCGCGCCGCCCAGGTCAAGCGGTTCATCTATACCGCGTCGTCGTCGTGCTATGGCATTCCCGACGAATATCCGACGCCGGAAGATGCGCCCATGCGGCCCATGTATCCCTATGCCCTGACCAAGATGCTGGGTGAACAATACGCGCTGCACTGGGCGCAGACCTATAAGATGCCGGTGATGGCGTTGCGTCTGTTCAATGTGTACGGCCCGCGGTCGCGCACATCCGGGACCTATGGCGCGGTGTTCGGGGTTTTCCTGGCGCAAAAGCTGGCCGGTCACCCCTATACGGTGGTGGGGGATGGTACCCAGACCCGCGATTTCACCTTTGTCACCGACGTGGCCGATGCCTTTGTTACCGCCGCCGCCAGCGATGTGTCGGGTGAAACCATGAATGTGGGGTCCAGTCATACCTATAGCGTCAATCGGCTGGTGGAGCTGCTGGGCGGTCCGGTGACTTATATCCCCAAACGTCCGGGCGAGCCGGATTGCACCTTTGCCGACGTCTCGCGCATTCAAGCCCGTCTGGGCTGGCATGCCAAGGTGGGGCTGGAACAAGGTGTTCAGGCCATGCTGGACAATATTGATTACTGGCGCGCCGCCCCGGTGTGGACGGTGGACAAGATCAAGGATGCGACCCGGGACTGGTTCCGCTATCTGGGCAAGTAACCAACGGGCGTATCGGATGAAGGAGCAAGGAATGAGCAAGGGACATGTGCTGGTAACCGGTGGGGCCGGATATGTTGGGTCTGCCCTGGTGCCCAAATTGCTGGATGCCGGTTATGACGTGACCGTGCTGGATTTGTATCTGTACGGTGATGGCGCCCTGGTGTTCCCCACCTGCAACGCCAATCCCCGCCTGCGTCAGGTCAAGGGCGATTTGCGCGATGCCGCCACTGTGGCCAAGGCGTTGGACGGCGTGACCACGGTGATCCATCTGGCCTGCATTTCCAATGATCCCAGCTACGACCTGGACCCCACCTTGGGCCGGTCCATCAATTACGAAGCTTTCCGTCCCCTGGTGCGGGCGGCGAAAGCGGCGGGCGTCAGCCGCTTCATCTACGCCTCGTCCTCGTCGGTTTACGGCGTCAAGGAAGAGGCCGAGGTGACCGAGGATCTGCCCCTGGAACCCCTGACCGATTATTCCAAGTTCAAGGCCCTGTGCGAGCAGGAATTGTTGGAAGAACGGGCGCCTGGCTTCACCGTCTGCACCTTGCGTCCCTCGACCGTTTGCGGTTATGCGCCGCGCCAGCGTCTGGACGTGGTGGTGAACATCTTCACCAATCAGGCAGTGAATAACGGCAAGATCCGGGTGACCGGCGGGCCGCAGAAGCGTCCCAACATCCATATCGACGATATGTGCGCCGCCTATTTGCATCTGCTGGAACAGCCGGCGGAAAAGATCGACGGCAAGATCTGGAATGCGGGCGACACCAATTATTCCATTCTGGAACTGGCCGAGATGGTGAAGAAAGTCATCGGTCCCCAGGTGGAAATCGAGGTGCAGCCCACTAACGATCCCCGCTCTTATCATGTGTCGGGCAAGCGTATCCGCGATGAAATCGGCTTCCATCTGACCCACACCTTGGAACAGGCGGTGCAGGGCGTGGCCGATGCCATCCGGGATGGGCGGTTGACGGACAGCCTGAACAACCCGCTTTACTTCAACATCAAGCAGATGCAGCAGACCAAATTGGTCTGATCAGGACGCGGGCATGCATATCGGCATTGATTTCGACAATACCATCGCCGGCTATGACGCGCTTTTTCTGCGTCTGGCCGTGGATGCCGGTTGGGTCGATGCCGGTTTTGCCGGGGGTAAGACCGCGATCCGCGATCATATCCGGCTGTTGCCCGATGGGGAAAAATCGTGGACGGCGTTGCAGGCGCGGGTTTATGGGCCGTGCATGGGCGGCGCCGTGCTGATTGACGGGGTGGCCGACTTTCTGAGCGCCTGCCGCCAGGGCGGCCACCGCGTTTCCATTGTCAGCCACAAGACCCGCACCGCCGCCGCCGCCCCTCAGGGGCCGGATTTGCGTCAGGCCGCCTTGGCCTGGATGGAGGCCAAGGGGTTTTTCGCCGATGACGGCTTTGGCCTGAATCGTGCGGATGTGCATTTCACCGATACCAGAACGGAAAAATGCATCCGTATCGGTCAGGTGGGGTGCAGCGTTTTCATCGACGATCTGGAAGAAGTGTTCGAAGATCCGGCTTTTCCGTCCCAGGTCGGCCGGTTCTTGTTCCGCCCGGCGCCTCCCGTACCGCGGGGGCCGTTCCGGGTGTTCGACCATTGGCGGCCCTTGGCTCAGGCGGTTCTGGATCATGGATGATCAGGCCCTGGCGTCCTTGGCGGCGGGGTTGTTGGGGCATCCGCCGCGCCGGATCGACGCGGTGCGTGGCGGCGGCAACAGCCGGTTGTACCGTTTGACCGATGATGACGGGGCCATGTTGGCGCTGAAGGTCTATCCCGACCGTCAGCATGACCAGCGGGACCGGCTGGGGACGGAATATGCCGCCTTGTCTTTCCTGCACCGGCACGGGGTTGACGATATTCCCCGGCCATTGGCCCGCGACGAGCAGGCCGGGGCCGGGCTGTATCAGTGGATCGGCGGCGCCCCGCCTGCTGCCCCGGATGGGGATGATCTGAATGCGGTCATCGCCTTTGCCGCCCGTTTGCACGCGCTGGGCCGGGCAGAGGGGGCCGATGCCTTGCCCCCCGCATCCGAAGCCTGTTTCGCGGCCCAGGATATCGTTGATCAACTGGATCGCCGCTTGGCCCGGCTGGCCGGGATCGAGCAATTATCGGCATTTCTGGCCGGTCCTTTTCACCAGATCCGCCAACAGGCCGAAGACCGGGCGCGGGCCGGTTATGCCCGGCGGGGGTGGGATTTTCGTCAGCCATTGCCGCAGGCCAAACTATGCCTCAGCCCGTCGGATTTCGGCTTTCACAACACGCTGAAACAAGATGACGGCCGGTTGGTGTTTCTGGATTTCGAATATTTCGGTTGGGACGATCCGGTCCGGCTGGCGGCGGATTTCATCCAGCATCCGGGAATGTGTCTGCCCCCGGACTGGTGTGCCCGCTTCCGGGATGCCGCCTGTCGGCTGTACGGGGCCGGTGATGATGGTTTCGCCACCCGGCTGGATTTGCTGTTGCCGTTGGTGGGATTGCGCTGGTGCTTGATCATGCTGAACGAATTCTTGCCGGAACGCTGGAAAGCACGGCAATTCGCGGGGATGCGGGATGATCGGGAAACCGTTCTGGCCCGGCAGATGGCCAAGGTGAAAGACCGGATGCAGTCTGTTTCGGCTGAAATAAACCGCTGATCGCCGGGCTTGCGCCCAAGAAATGATAAATTCGTATGAAATGAGGATGTGTCATGATTGATGTCGCAACATACAGACAGTCGGAAAGCCTGGCCCGGCAAAATCTGAATTCATGGCGCGTCTTGCAGGCGCAGCACCCTCATGTGTTCGCATCAAGCGGTTTTCCTGTGCGGATTGAATCATTCGGCGAATTGCGGATGCTTCTGGATACGATGCAGGAAAATCGGTACGGCAAATATATGGTCGAACTGGGCGGGTTGTCCGACCTGGAATTGGGTGCCTTTGTTGACGCCTTGGCGTTGTATGCCCATTGGTATCAGGGGACGTTCCATGGATCTCGGCACATGCCGATCCCGTTGTCCACCATGCTGGCTCACTATGCTTTGTTCCGTAAGATCACCTCTGTCCAATCACACGGGCGGATATTGGAAATCGGTCCGGGATGCGGCTATCTCAGCTTCTTTATATTTAATGATCCGTCGGTTGATTCTTATTGCCAGATCGAGGCGACGGAAAGTTTCTATCTTTTGCAAAATAGCGTGAATTCCTTCCTGTATCGCAATACGTTTACCGATCACATCTGTGAAGACGAACGGCTGCTGGATGAAAGCTTGCTGTTGCCGCCGGTCGATGTCCGTTATTACGATTCCGAAGTCGTGAAGACCCTGCCTGTGTCCAAGGTGAATCGGTGCGAGCATCTGCCCTGGTGGCGGATGGAACGTCTGAGCGGGCGCAAGTTCGACGTCATCACCTCGAATGCCAATTTCAACGAAATGTCCGAAGCCGCGTTTCGGACTTACGCGGCCCTGATCGGCAGATCCCTGGCCGATGACGGGATTTTGTTCGCCCAATGCCTTGGCGGCGGGCCGTTATCGTTGTCAGTGATCATTCGGACGCTTGAAAGCCATGGTCTTGGGGTTTTGGCCTTGACCGATACCATGCACGGGCGCCCGTTGCCGGTGCCCAATCTGGTCATGGTGCGGACGTCGCATCCCAGCTATGGCGCTGCGGCGGTTCCGTTGCAGCAGCAACCCTTCATTGCTGCCGGTCTGCCCTGGCTCGATGCCATGTATCAGCCCAGCCCCGGCGCCGCCTCGGTTTCGGAAGAGGTGGTGATCACCTTGTTGCGGGACCGGCTGTCATCCTTGAATCAGGGGGCGTTCGCCAATTCCCTGAATGCCGATTGGGTGCGGCGGATCGAACGCTGATCGTCAGTCCATATTCCGGTGATCGGAACCCATCACCGGCGCCCTCAGCGGAAGGCAAGGGTTTCTTTGAAACCCTTGCCTTCCGCGGCATAAGCCGCCCGGCTGATGGCTGGGGCTCCGATATAACATATATATTTTGCACATGAATGCGTGGCTTAATGGGATGGTAAGATTTCTTGGGCAGTGTTGCGGATAATCAGCGTGCGGGAAGATTGGCACCATGTCGAAAATCTACAGTAATCTGAAATTCCTGCGCTATTCTGATCGTCTGGATGCTTTGCGGGAAGGGCGTCTGGCCGCCCCGGTTCATGTTCGCATCAAGCCCATGAACCACTGCAATCATTCATGCTGGTTTTGCGCCTATCGCAGTGATGGTCTGAATTTGGGCGAAGATATCGACCTGAAAGACCGTATCCCCGATGCCAAGATGTTCGAAATCACCGAAGACATCATCGCCATGGGGGTCAAGGCCGTTACCTTCTCCGGCGGCGGCGAACCGCTGCTGTACCGGGCCTTGCCCGATGTGATCAACCGTCTGGCCGAAGGCGGCGTGCGGATTGGCACCCTGACCAATGGCGCCAATCTGAAGGGCCGCATGGCCGATGCCTTCGCCGAACATGGAACCTGGGTCCGGGTATCCATTGATGGCTGGGATGATGACAGCTATGCCAAGGCGCGGTCGATCCCGTCGGGTCATTACACCCGGCTGCTGGATAACATGCGCGCCTTTGCCCGCCGGGACAGCAAATGCGTGCTGGGGGTCAGCTTCATCGTCGGCAAGGATAATTACACAAAGATCTATGATTTCTGTGCGCAGATGAAGGATGTGGGGGTCAACCACGTCAAGTTATCTGGTGTGGTGGTCGGAAATGACGGTCCCGCCAATAACGCCTATCACCGCGCCATCTTCCAGGAAAGCTGTGATCAGATTGCCCGTGCCGCCCAGGATTTGAACGGGGATGGGTTCACCATCATCGACCACTATCATGAACTGGATGAGCTGTTCGCGAAAAGCTACACCTCGTGCCCCTTCATGCAATTCCTGACGGTGATTGGCGCGGATTGCACGGTTTATGCCTGCCAGGACAAGGCCTATACGGAAAGCGGGACATTGGGCAGCATCCGGGACCGGTCTTTCCGCGATTTCTGGTTTTCCGAAGAAAACCGCAAGCGTGTTTACGGGCTTGATCCGTCGAAAGTTTGCCAACATCACTGCGTCGCCCACGGCAAAAATCTGGTGCTGACGGATTTGCTGAACCTGGACCCGGATCACGGTGCTTTCGTGTGATGCCGGTTCTGTGGGGGGGCGATAGGCAAGAATAAGAGCTGATTTCGATTGGTCGAAATCAGCTCTGGTATAACGGATGTGTTTTGCGAGGGGAGAGCGCTAAGATGGCCCGGTTTCGGCGGATTGCACTGTTTTGCGATGATCATCGTGTCGCGCAATTTCAGATTCTTGGGCTAAAGCGTGGTTTTGATCAAATCGGAATTGAATGTTTCGCCGGTTTGTCACTTCCTTCCGATCAGACGATGGAAAGCTTCGTCGATATCTGGAAGCCGGATGTCGTGTTCGAGCTTGATCGCAGCCGGGGATCACTGCCCAGCCTGCCGGCCCATGTGCTCCATATCGCGTGGCTGCAAAGCTATCGCGCCTTCAGCCAGCCGATTTTTGCCCGTGGGTGTGACAGCGATCTGCATTATTTCAACACCATGCCCGACGATTGCGGGCACAAGATTGGCGGTCGGCCCTGGAAGTGGCTGCATTGCGCCACCAATGAAGACATCTTCTATCCCGATGCGAAGACGGACATCCTTTACGATCTGTCCTTTTGCGGCTTCATGTTTGGTGGCGTGAGCAGCGAAGTCCTGAACGAAACCATCCGCATTGACGGCGTTCCGATCGCGCGGGTCTGTGATGTCATTGATCAGATGATGGGCATGGGGCTGCTGAGCTATAGCGGGTTCGTGCCCAGCCGGATTCATGATTATCTGCTGGCCCTGGTTCGGACCGCCATTCCTGACATGACCCTGGAACGCATGCCGAATGGGTTGATGTCGTTTTTCGATGAACATCTGTTTCGGACGATTTCCCGCCAAGCCGTTGCCGATGGCATGTTGGCGGCATCGAAGAACGTGGCATTCTTCGGGGACAATAATTGGCGGGCTTGGCCCCGATTTGCCCCGTTCTACCGCGGCAATCTGATGCGGCCCCACGATCTGGCCAATGCGTACCGTCAGACGCGCCTGAATGTGCATGACAGCATTATCAGTTTGCATCACCGGACGTTCGAGGTCATGGGGTGTGGTCGTCCGTTGCTGGTCAATCACAATCTGTTCGATGTGGGTGAACTGGCGATCACCCAATTCTTCACCCCCGGCGAGGATTTTCTGTATTACGAGCAGGGAAGTGTGGAGGAGGTCGCCCGCGAGGCGCTGGCGGACCGCGAAAAATTGGAACAGATCGGTCGCAATGCGGCGCGCCGGATTGCCGAAGGTCATTTGTGGCGTCACCGGGCGGAACAAATCGTTCGGGATGTCGCCGAACTATAGGTCTGATGCCGCCCTTTGATACCAAATCCCGGTGAGTGAAACTCATAGGGATTTGGTTAGGCCCAAGGGGCCGCGCGGCTTACGCCGCGGAAGGCAAGGGTTTCGGAGAAACCCGCCCGGCCGTCACGGGCGCCGGTGATCGGTTCCGATCACCGGGATATGGTATGATGTGATCCGCACAGAAGAGTTTCGCCGCAAGAGCGGTGGGGGATATGCCCGGCAAGGGGCGCGGGGTAAGGTCATGGCAATGGCCGACCGCTATGACAGGAAGGCATGACAATGAGCATTCGGAATTCTACCGGTGCCGTGGGCGGCGAAGTCTATGTGGCCGATGAAGACGGTCAATCCTTGGCCGGATTGCCGACGCCGGCGCCTGTACCGGATCTGAATGCCTATTTGCGGGAACGGCGTATCCGCCTGTCCCGTTCTCCCGCGACATTGGCGAATTACGTTGCCTTCATGCAGGCGGATCGGCGGGCGGTCCATCCGACATTCCTGCCGACCCGGCTGGATTTTGAAAATGTCAGCCGCTGTAATTTTCACTGTAGCATGTGCAAGGTCAGTGAATGGCCGAAGGGACGGCGCGGCGAGGATATGAGCCTGGATGCCTTCAAGCGCATGGTCGATCAACAGGTTGGCTTGGTCGAACTCAAGGTGCAGGGGCTGGGGGAACCGACCCTACAGCGCGATGATTATTTCGCCATGATCCGCTATGCCCGTGATCGTCACATTTGGGTGCGGACCACCACCAACGCATCCTTGCTGCATTTGAATGACAACGCCCGCAAGTTGGTGGATAGCGGCGTCAATGAAATCCAGATTTCCATTGATGGCGCCGACAAACAGGTTTTCGAATCCATCCGGCGTGGCGCCGTGTTCGAGCAAGTGGTGGAAAACTGCACCACGATCAACGCCCTGTGCGCGGAACGCGGTATCGAGAGAACCAAAATGTGGACTGTGGTGCAGCAGGCAAATCAGCACCAATTGTCCCAATTGGTCGATCTGGCCGCGCAAATGGGATTCCGGTCCATGGCGTTTTCCCTGGATCTGGTGGATTTCGGCATGCAGGCATGGCGCGAACGTAACGATCAAGTGACCGTGGAGCACGTCTTTACCCGGCGTGAAGCCGAAGCGCTGCTGGCCCAGGCGGAACGCCACGGTATCCATTTGGCTTTTTGGTCCGTGACGTCAAAGTATCAGGCACCCGGAAAGCTGTGTCCCTGGCCGTTCGAACGGGCTTACGTCTCGTCGGATTTGCGGGTGGTCCCCTGCTGCATCATCGGTGACCCGGACATCTGCGAAGTGGGAAGCGGAGAGGATTTTACCGCGATCTGGCAGGGGGATGCTCTGGCCGATTTCAGGCGTCGTCACTTGGATGGGAATATTCCCGAAGTCTGCCGTGGGTGCTACGAGGCCGAGGAATTCTGATCACCCGCCCGCCGCTGATGGGCGCCGGTGATCGGTTCCGATCACCGGGATATGGTATCGTGGCAAGGCGCGTTGACCGGTTTCGGTCAGCGCGCCTTTTCGTTTTGTGATCAGGTTATGGGAATGGTCTTAAGCGCCGCGTGGCATTCTGGAACGGTGCAGTTGGCGCACATTTCGATCTCATGCCGACGACCGGTATAGTGCAATTCCCGGATTCTGAGGGTTTCGGGTGAATTGAAGATATTCACCAAAGAGTTTTCCATGACGTGACCCAGGCGATGGGTTGCCTCGGAATCCACACAGCACAGATTAACGGAGCCATCGTACAAGATACTGATGACGTATCCCGTCAGAGAACACGGAGAATTTGTCGGAAGAAGTAGTGTCGAGTACTCTTGTCCAAAATTATGTCTGGCGGCAATTCTTAACTTGTCGCCGGGCATAAGGAATTCGCTGCAAAAGTTAAAGTACTTTTTGACATCCTCATCATCGTTTTCATATGCGATGAAGACCATCTCGACGGAGAGGTTTTTGTTGATTTTGTCTCTTAAGAAGACAAAGTTCTTGATGTTTTCGATGACGGCATCGAATTTCAGGCCGATGCGGGTCTTTTCGTACACATCCTTGTCCATGGAATCGACGGAAAATTGGATAGTTCCCAATTTCGAATTCAGAAGTTCCGTGGCCTTTTCCTGTGTCATCAAGGCGCCGTTTGTCGTCAGAATCAGGCGACCGCCGTTTTCCACCACGGCATTCACGCGCTGCACCAGCCGTTTGAACAGCAAGGGTTCGCCCGTGCCATGCAGGCTGACTTCGGGAGGGGCGGGGAAGGCCGGAAGCTGCGAAACGATTCGCTCAAAAACCTCATCCGACATAATGCCGCGTTTGCGCGAGGTTGTCGTCGCCGGGCACATCACGCATTTTGAGTTGCATGAGTTCAGTGTTTCAATTTGAACAGAGACAGGCCACCGCTGAAGCATGACATTCGCCCAATCAGATGTATTTTCGCTTTATGGTATCAAATCTTCATAGAAAAATGAAACGGTAATATGTGCATATACTTATTTTTGTTATGGTTTTTTATTTGATGCCCTGCGGATGTAACCAGGATATTTCCGTTTTGATACCTTTTGAGCGGGTGTATGTCTTGCGCTCGCTTGTCGCCACGCCCCCGGCCATGACGGCCGGGGGCGTGGGCCGCATCAGCTACGCCATTGCGGCATGGGGACGGGGTGGTCTTGTCCGCCATCTTTGAGTTGCTGAACCATGGCCATGGCCAGTTCGATGCAATCATCAATATCGACGGCGTAGCGATAGCACCCGGCACGGCCGATGGAAAAGACCCCTTCGGGCATGTCGGCGAAATACCGATCCGCCAGTTCGATTTCGGACAGGAAGGGAAGGGGGTAGTGTTTTCCGTTCAGTGACGGGAATTCCAGCCCCACAAGCGTTGTCGGCGATTTGTGATGGGTGAATTTCTTATATTCCACCATGCGCGTGAATTTTTCACTATTGGCGTAGTACAGGAAATACACATGTTCGGGGAAGACGTGTTCTGTCGGGAACACCATGGGATGCACGTCTCTGCCGATAAATTTCAAGGGGCCATAGGCGTGATTGAACAACTCGTCTGGCGCGATCGTATTGACGATAACGTCATATGAGTGTTTTTCGCCGTTGAATGTCACGGTCTTATTCTGAATATCGAACGAATCGATGTTTGTATTCAGAAGAACCGTTGCATCGGCGGTCGCCAAGTCAAAATACTTGTTGTAGCCATCTTCCGCATAGGGGTAGGCGGAAATGGCGGTATCCCAGGCGGCGCGGGGGCCGTCCTTCAGGGCGACGCCCTTGGGCGACCAGTTGAATGTATCAATGACTTTGTTGTCATCAACCATCCACATTTTCTTATTATATTTGTCGATGAACTTGTCGTACAGTCGGCGCCCGACCGATCCGATCCAATATTCTTCCAGGTTTTTGGCGTTGGCGACGCCGGTGACCTGGGCCATTTCCTCTTTGATCAGCCCGTAATCGGGCATGGCCCGGACGTCATCCATGTGGATCGGATAGTTATAAAAGGCATTATCCTGTTCCACATAGGTCAGAAACTGATGGTCGGCGCAGCGGCGCAGGGGCTGCAACTCGTTGAGATAGTTGAAAACCCGTTCGTTCTGAGTCAGAAAGTGGCGCGGGCCGAATGTATAGGGATGGCCGCCATACCAAAAGGTGCGGACGCCAGCGCCAAGATAGCCGCTTCGTTCGACCAAGGTGACATCCCATCCGCCTTGCAGACTCAGCAGATGAGCTGCGGTACAGCCGGAAAAGCCACCTCCAATAATCAGTGCCTTTTTCATTGTTCCATCTTTCTTTCTGGCGGGATAGCAGGGCCGCAAGGTTCGTTGTTCAGATTTTCTGTCACAAAACGGGCAATTGCATCTTCAGTTTTACTTGGTCGGTAATGAAAGCGCTGTGCCATATGGTTGGAAATGACGAATGGCGCTTTTCCATCGGTTTTTATCTGGATCGGACTATGGTTGCCGGTGGCAGCCACGATCATGCCCACCACCGCCCTGATGGCGATCGGAGTGTCTGTTCCGACTGGGGCGATGACCATGCCATGCCACGATTGGTCCATCAGCAAGTCGGCGGCGAAAGCCGCCAGATCGTCCACATGGATGGCATTGTTGAAAGGGGCATCGGGATTGACCATGCTGACGGCTGCCCCCTGGCGGGCCTGGGCCAGCAGACGGCTGAGCCAGTTTCGTCCCGATCCTGGGCCGATCACCCCTGGCAGGCGGATCATGAATCCCCGCATCCGGTCATGCTGCGCGATCAGCAATTCTTCGGCGATGCGTTTGGTCTGGCCATACAGATCGGGATTGATGATCGGGGTGTCCGGGGTGACCTGATCGTCATGGATGGTGCCATGGACGGACAGGCTGGAAAATTGGATCACGGTCCCCACCCCATGATCCACGGCATGACGAATCAGACGCAAGCTGCCGGCCACATTGTCGCTGACCATGGCCGTAGCGCTTACCCCCGGCGCGGGTGAGGTCGCGGCCATGTGGATGATGGCGTCCACGGCGGCGGGCAGGGGGAAACCAGGATCAGCCAGATCCCCCATATGCACGTCCACGCGGGGATCATTGACCAGGGCATCCGGCAGGCGTCCGACGGAACGTCTGCCGGCACATGCCTGGATTGTGTGTCCCCTGTCCAGCAAGGCCCGTATCATGGGGGGGCCGCTGAACCCGGCCGCGCCTGTCACCAATATCCGCATCGTGCTTGGATCACCGGGTGTGTTGGCTCACTGTTCCCGTGTCAGGCTGATATATTGCATGCCACGGCCGAAAAGCGGGCCAAAACATGGCGCGTTGGCAACCGCCTGCGGGTCCAAGGTGGGGGCGCGCAGCAACTGGGCCGCTTCCGCCAAAGCCTGGCCGGTGGTGGGCAGGATCGTTGCCACATCGGCGGCAATTTCTTCCAGCAATTGGGTGAATTCGCCGATCAATGTCCGGTTGCGGGTCTTTTCGAACTGTTCGATCCGCGCCCGCGCCGTGCTGCACAGATCGTAAAGCCGCATATTGGCCTGGGGATCGCGCGGACCGGCATGGGTGCGGCAATCCATCAGATTATGGGCATTGGCCCAATATTCCCTGATGGCGTTGTGGTTGAAGTCGTAATTTTCCCCGCAGACATCTTTGTACCAACGCCAATCGGCGATGAAATGGGGGGATGCGGCCAGGAATTGGAAGTCGTGGGCCAGCACGGCCACGGTTTCCGGGACATTGATCAAGGGGATGATTGATCCCGGATGGATCAGATTGTCGATCACCCAATCGTCGTGGCGTCGGCTCATCCCGGCCAAGGTCTTCAGATGGGGACTGACCAGGGGCAGGATCTGGGCAACCTTGTCGTCCAGGGATTGATCCGGTTCGGTGACCAGATCGGCGAAGACGCGGCGGATGGTTTCCGGGAAATGGGACAGGTGGTCCACACAGGACACCACCAGCAGGCCGCCAACCTTGGTGGCCCGCGCCAGGGCGTTCAAGATTTCTTCCGGGTTGGTCACGCCGGACAGCAAGCCCTCGCAAAAGACCATATCGAACGGATCATCGGTCCGATAATCCTCGATCCGGGATTCGGTGATGGCGATATTGGACGTCCATTGGGGATGCTGCGAAAACAGGTCGCGGATCTGGGTGATCCCGGTGGGATTGCCTTCCACCAACTCATAATAGGCGGGGGCAAGGCTGGCCGTATAAATGGAATTATAGCCGCTGCCCGGACCGACTTCACAAATCCGCTTTCCCGCCACATGAGACGGCAGGATGCCCAGATGGCGGTACAGGGCGGATCGGCGCTGGAAATGTTTTTCCAGGTTGGAAATGTCCTGGCGCACGGGCGAGATTTTGAATTTTCCGTAAAATTCCAGATGGGAAACGGTCATAGGATCAACCCTATTCGAAAAAGATGAAGCCGTAATCGCCGGTATAGCCCCAGGATCGGTACAGCCATTCCCAGGCGCGGGGAGTGTAAAAGCTGAAGCAGGTCAATTGCCAATACAGCAAATTGGCCTTTTCCCGTTCATTGCGGAAGGATTCGACGCAAATCCAGGCTTTGCCCCGGCTGACGCGCTGCACTTCGCGCACGGCCTGTTCCAACTCAGGGACTTCCAGGTTGTGAAAGGTGTTCAGCGAAATGACCAGATCAAAGCTGTCATCGTCCCAGGGTAAATGCGACGCCGTCCCCTGAACCAGATGCGGGCGCACCTCGTCCTTGGCGTTGTCCAGGCCGTATTGGGAAATATCCAGACCCGCCACGATCAGCCCCGGAACCACCTGGGTCAGTTCGTACAGCAAAAACGCCTTGCCGCACCCGACATCCAGCACGCGGTCACCGGATTTCAGCCCGTAATGGGTGGCAATATCCTGGGCGATGGGGCGCCAGCGCCCATCATAACGATAGCCGCCATAGCCATATTGCCGTTCGCCATCCCAATAATCCTGCCCCCACTGCCGGGCAATGGCCGCGCATTCCGCCTTATCATGGGCGGTGACCCTGGCCACGTAATCCCGCTTGGTGGCTTTTTGGTATTTGGCCAGAAAGTCCACTTCCTGCATTGTCCTGCCCTATCCCGCTCATGGACCGCGTCATGTGTACCGCTTAAACTTTACCACGCGGTTAGCGTTTCACCATATTGGCCAACCAGTCTTGTCCGGCATTACGGCTTGGTGCGGCGGAACAGCAGGTTGGACCCCAAGGCGCCACGCAGCGGCACTTCCTTGCGGATACAGGTGAATCCCCGCTTGCTGAATTCCTCGACCAAGGGCTCGCATTCGGCCAGCCCGGAATCCTCGAAATAAACTTCTTCGGCGCCGAAGATGATGTTCTGTGCGCCAGCGAACAGCTTTTTCTCATTGCCGTCCACGTCGATCTTGACCTTGTTCGGCCGCTCCAGGTTGCAGCGCTCGAAAATTTCATCCAGCGGGAAGCCAAGCTGATGCATCGTGTGCTCCAGCCCCTTCAGTGTGTTGAGAGGGGTTTCCCGGCCAATGGATTGAAGCGCGTCACCCTTTGAAAAGTCGCGGTAATAGACCGAAACCACCTCGGTCGTATCAATGCCCGGGAATGGGAAGACGATCACCTTATCCGTCTGCCGGTTGAGGATCAGGTTTTCTTTCAGGATGCTGACATTCATCGGGTCCAGTTCGCAGGCATAGCACTTTCTGGCAAGTGTCGCCGCGGCCACTGTATAAATTCCGACATTGGCGCCAATATCAAGAAAGACATCGTCACTCTTAAAGGTCTTTATCCATTCCACCATGGCCGGTTCTTCGGTGTGGAATGTATTGGCGCGCCAGGCAAGCCGTCCGTGGCCTGTTCTGAAGTATATTGTGTCGGCGCTTCCGTTTTCTCCCCACTTTACCTTTGCGACAGGATCAAGCGTTTGGATGAATATGTTTGAAAAGTTATTGTTATCGTTGAGTCGAAGAACTTTAATAATAGCATTCGATATTTTCTTAAAGAATATGTCGCGGAATGATGGCTTCCACCCGAATTGACCAGCCTTTTGCCCATCGCCTGGACGCTCAGTCTTTTGGTTAGGTGCCATGATATTTACAGACTCCAGATTTCACTGTTGACCTATTGACGGGTTTTTCCCAGATAAGGATTTGCCCTAGATAGCGTACTTCCCCAAGCAGCATACATTTGACCATGAATCCTTACCATGGGGTTATCAAACCGCCATGATCCTTAACATCCCGGCTTTAACATATTGGATAGACGATGGCGGATAGGATGGCGTTCCGTTAGGATTCCCATTGTGCCCCGGTCGGAATGAAAAGGCAGATTATGACCGCCCATGCTTCCCTTGCGCCTTTGGCCGCCGCCGCTGATCTGGACCTGATCACCAGGCAGGTGCGCGCCGACATTATCGAAACATCCAGCCTGTCGGGCATTCCCCATTTGGGGTCGTGCCTGTCGGCGGTGGATATTCTGTCCGTGCTTTATTTCCGGGTCATGCGCCACGATCCGACCGATCCCCAGCGGACGGATCGCGACCGCTTCATTCTCAGCAAGGGGCACGGGGTCCCGGCCTTGTATCAGGTTTTGTCCCGCGCTGGTTTCTTTCCGGCGTCGGACATGGACGGCTATGGCGGTCGCGGCAGCCGGTTTGGCGAGCATCCGCCCGCGCCCGGCAAGATCAACGGGATCGAGGCGGCGACGGGATCGCTGGGTCATGGATTGCCCATGGGGCTGGGGATGGCCCTGGCCGCCCGCATGAACAGCCAGACCCATCGGATTTTCGTGGTTCTGGGCGATGGCGAATGCAATGAAGGCTCGGTATGGGAAGCCGCCATGATGGCCGGCGCCCAGAAGGTGGGCAATCTGGTCGCCGTGGTGGATTACAACAAATGGCAAGGCACCGGTCGCAGCAACGACATCCTGGCCCTGTCCCCCCTGGCTGATAAGTGGCGTGCATTCGGCTGGGATGCCGTGGAAATCGACGGTCACGATCTGGCCGCGCTGGAAACGGCCCTGACCACCCCCCATGACCGTCCCCTGGCCATTGTCGCCAATACGGTGAAGGGCAGGGGGGTATCGTTCATGGAAGATGATAATAACTGGCATTACCGCATTCCCACCAAGGACGAGGTGGCAGCGGCCAAGCGGGAATTGGGGATCGGAGAATGAGGAATATTTTCGCCAAGGAAGTCACCCGCCTAGCCGATCAGGACCCGCGCGTGGTGGTGTTGTCGGGGGATATCGGCAACCGCCTGTTCGATGATTTCAAGGCCAAGCACCCGGACCGTTTCTTCAATTGCGGCATCGCCGAAGCCAATATGATCGGTGTGGCGGCGGGATTGGCCATGAATGGCTTTTTGCCCTTTGTCTATACCATTGCGCCGTTCACCACCACGCGCTGCCTGGAACAGATCAAGCTGGATCTGTGCTACCAGCATTTGCCGGTGGTGGTGGCCGGCACCGGGGCGGGATTGTCCTATGCTGAATTAGGGGCCACCCATCATACCTTCGAAGATTTGGCCATCTTGCGGGTCTTGCCGGGCATGGGGGTATTCTGTCCCGCCGACCCGGTGGAATTGCGCCTGGGTATGCAGGCTTTGTTGTCCATCACTGGGCCGGTTTACCTGCGTCTGGGGAAAAAAGGCGAACCGGTGCTGCATCCCGATCCCGCCCCCGCCGCCATCACCCTGGGTCAGGGCATGACCCTGCGCCAAGGCAGCCATATGGCCCTGATCGGCACCGGTCCTATTTTGGGACAGGCATTGGCGGCGGCGGATATTTTGGCCACTCACGGCCTGTCGGTGCGGGTGGACAGCTTCCATTCGGTCAAGCCGTTGGATGTGGACCGTCTGGCCCAGATTTTCGCAGCCTATCCGTTGGTCGGGGCGGTCGAGGAACACAGCCGCATCGGCGGCCTGACCGGAGCCGTCTGCGAATGGCTGGCGCTCAGCCACCCCCGTCCTGCCGCCCGCCTGCTGTCTTTCGCCATTGAAGACCGCTTCCTGGATCAGGTGTCCGGGCAAGATGAGGGGCGGGAGGCATTCGGCCTGACCGGGCAGGACATTGCCCAAACCGTGCTGCGTGCCCATGATGATGGGAAAGCAGTCTGATACCAACGGCCGTAAGTTCTGACTTACGGTCGTTGGTTCTGCCGCCATTGCGGCGGCGGCCAAGCGGCCGGATGGCCGCGCCCGGCGAGGGACAAAATAAACCCCAGCCGCCATTGCGGCGGCGGCCAAGCGGCCGGATGGCCGCGCCCGGCGAGGGCTTACAACGGTCAATGAAATTGGCCGTTGGTATGATTGAGATCGAGGCCGATCAGCACAGGCTGACAATACAGGGAGGGTGCGATGCCGAAATACAGCGTGGAAATCCCCGTGGCCGGTTTCTTCGTGGCGACAGTCGATGCCGCCAATGAAGAGGCTGCCATCCGTGCGGCCTTGTCCCATGACTGGTCCGTTTCCCTGGTCAATGAAACGGGACCGCATGTGGAAGATTTCAGCGTCGGTTCCCTGGACGTCTATGAACGGCTGGAGCACGGTGCGGCACGGTACTACCCGCTGGGTGAGGCCGTGGCCGAGCCGGTGGAGGAATAATAATTTATTTATGTCCCTCGCCGGGCGCCGCCTAACAGGGTGCGGAAAAACTCCGCTTCGCGGCTGGGCGACCGCCCAGACCCGTTTGGAGGCGCAGCCTCCAAGCCGCCAGTTTCTTTTTTTTCAAAGAGTTGGAAATCTGGAGGGATCGGGGGGCAAACGCCCCCCGAAAGAGGGTTCTTCCGCACCCTGCTAAAGGCGGCTTGGCCGCGCCCGCCGCAATGGGCGCTGGGGGTTGATTGTGGGCCGGGGTTTCAGCGTTCCTCGCCGCGCGGGTCCAAGGCCCGTTGTAGGCCGTCGCCCAGCAGGTTAAAGGCCAGCACGGTCAAAAAAATAGCCAGACCAGGCCATAATGCCTGTTCCGGGGCGCTCCACACCACGTTCATGGCGCCGGTCAGCATATTGCCCCAGGACGCCAAGGGGGGGCGCACGCCCAGCCCCAAAAAGGACAGGGCGCTTTCCACCAGGATCACATTGCCCACTGATAAGGTGGCGGCCACCACCATGGGCGAAGCCACATTGGGCAGGATGTGCCGGATCATGATCCGGCGGGGCGAAGCCCCGATGGCCGTGGCGGCACGCACATAATCACGGGTTTTGGCGGACAGGGTTTGGGCGCGGACCAGCCGGGCTACCTGGGTCCAGCCGGTAATGGCGATGATGATGACGATGCGGGCGATGGCAAAGCCTTCGGACCCGGCTATTTGCGGGGACAGCCCCAATTTCCCCGGATCAATGGCGGCCAGCACGATCAAAAGCGGCAAAAGCGGCAAGGCCATGACACCATCGGTCAGGCGCATCAGCGCGGCATCCACGCGGCCGCCGTGAAATCCGGCCAGCAAGCCGATGATGGTGCCGATCAGGGCCGCCAGCCCAGCGGTGGCAAAGGCGACCACCAGCGAAATCCGTCCACCATGAGCCAGACGGGCCAGAACGTCGCGTCCCAATTCATCGGTGCCGAAAAGATGGCTGAGCGAGGCCGCGGCATGAATTTCCGTCAAATCCATGGCTTCGGGGTCGGGGGCCAGCATGGGGGCAATGAAGGTGGAGCCGATCAGAAAGATCAGCAAGATCAAGCCGATCATGGCGGGGCGGTCATGGCGCAGCCGCCGCAATGTCCGGTGCCAGGGGCCTTTGGCCTGAGAATGCTGCATCATCGGTAGCTGACCCGGCGATCCAGGGCGGCATAGGCCAGATCGGCCAGGATCGAGCCTAAAAGAGTGGTGGCCGTGGCCAATAACAGCCCGGCCAGGGCCAGATTGAAATCGTTGCCCATGACTGATTCATAAATCAGCCGTCCCATGCCCGGCCAGCCAAAGACGGTTTCGGTGATCAGGGCGCCCGAAAACAGTCCCCCCAATTCCAGGGCAATGATGGTGACCACTGGGATGAAGGCGTTACGGAGTTGGTGCACCATGATCACGCGAAAGCGTGAACAGCCCTTGGCCCGCGCCGTGCGGACATAATCATGATGGGCTTCGGCGATCATGGCGGCGCGCATCTGGCGGATATATTGGCCCATGCCGGCCAGGGCCAAGGTGGCGACTGGCAGGATCATGTGGCTTATCCGGTCGGACAGTCCGCCGGTTACAGTGTCATCATCTCCCCCCGCCACCGATTCCATGCCCCCGGCGGGCAGCCAGCCCAAAGTGACGGAAAAACCGACGATCAGCATCAATCCCAGCCAAAAAGTCGGCATGGATACCGAGGAAAAGGCCAGCAGATTGCTGAGATGGTCGAAGATCGAGCGAGGCCGCAAGGCGGCTGCGATTCCCAACGGAATCCCCACCAGCAAAGCCAGGGCCAATGCCGACACCATCAGCAGGGCGGTATTGCCCAGGGCGGGCAAAGCAGCCCCCAGCACCGGGCGGGCATAAAGGCGGGAATAGCCCAAATCACCCTGTACGGCCTGGCCCAGCCACGCCAGATAGCGTTGGGTCCAGGGGCGATCCAGCCCGTACAGAGCCTTCAGCCGCAAGGCGTCGTCGGGGCTAAGGCGGGGATCGGCGGAAATCATCAGGTCGATGGGGTCGCCGGGCATCAGCCCCATCAGTCCATAAGCCACCGCCGACATGATCAGCAGGATCAGAACCGATTGGAACAGGCGCGAGACAACGTGGCGCGGCATGAAACCCCAAGGACGGGACAAGTCAGATAAGGCACCCTAACATGGGATCGCCATGGGGGGTAGCTGTATGGTCATACCTGCCGTGGTGCCGCTTGGGCTGGGTGCCCGGAATCGATTTTTCGTTTCAGTCCGAGCACCAGGGCCGTCAGATTGCGGATGATGATGCCCGGACTGTCCCGGCGCATGGCCAGGGATAAATGCGCTTCGGGGGTCTGTCCCGCCACCGGGACATAGCTTACCCCATCCACCCGCACCTGGGCGATCGAGGCGGGAACCAGCGATATGCCCATTTCCGCCGCCACCAAATTGACCACCGAAGCGATTTGGGGGGCTTCTTGTCCCATCTTGGGATCAAAACCGGCTTGTCGGCAGGCGCGGATCACTTCATCGAACAGGCTCAGGCCGATGGCGCGGGGAAACAGGACAAATGGTTGGTCCGCCAATCGGTCCAGGGACAGGCTGGGGCTGTTGGCCAGAGGGTGGCTGCTGGGCATGACGATGATCAGCGGTTCGCTGCTTAGCGGATAGTGGCGCAAGGTGTCGGGCAGGCCGGGGCCGGGACGCAAAAAGGCGGCGTCCACCTCGCCAGCCAGCAATCTTTCGCTCAGACGTAAGGTGTTGCTTTCCTCCAAGGACAGATGGATATGGGGATAGCTGCGCCGAAATGACCGGATGGTCAGAGCCACGATGGGGTTGAACGCCGCCGAAGCGGTGAACCCCAGACGCAGCGCCCCAATCTCCCCCCGTGCCGCCCGCTGCGCCGATGCCAGCGCTCGCTCTGCCTGGGCCAAGGTGGCCTGGGCTTCGTCGCGAAAGGCCAGCCCCGCCTCGGTCAATTCCGCCCCGTGGGGCAGGCGGCGGAACAAGGCCGCGCCAATCTCGCGTTCCAGGGCGCGGATCTGCTGGCTCAGGGGCGGCTGGGCCAGCCCCAGACGTTGGGCCGCACGGGTGAAATTCTTTTCCTCGGCCACCGCCAGGAAATAACGCATGTGGCGCAAATCCATCCGATATATCCAAAAGATATGAATAAATGCTGTGCCATATATTGGACGAACAGGGATAAACACGCCATTACAATGACACTCTCATTGCATCGCCGTCGAAACCCATCATGCCTCAACCATCATCCTCATCCGCTGCCCCCGCCAAAATCTGGGTGGAATTGGGCAGCCGCACCCATGCCCGCATCAGCGTGGCCCTGTTCCTGGCCGGGTTTGCCACCTTTTCCCTGATCTATTGCATCCAGCCATTATTGCCCGCAGTGGCGGGCCATTACCGCATCAGCGCGGCTGAAAGCTCGTTATCCCTGTCCTTGACCACCGGATTTCTGGCCATCGCCATCCTGTGTGCCGGGGCAGTGTCGGAAAGTCTGGGCCGCAAGGGGCTGATGGCCGTGTCCATCCTGGGGGGATCGGTGCTGAACATGGCCGCCGCCATCGCCCCCAATTGGCACACCCTGCTGATCGCCCGTGCGGTGGAGGGCGTGGTGGTCGGGGGAGTGCCCGCCGTGGCTATGGCGTATCTGGCCGAAGAAATCCACCCCAAGGGATTGGGCAAGGCCATGGGCCTGTACGTGGCCGGCACCGCATGCGGCGGCATGAGCGGCCGGGTGGTTTGCGGCATCCTGGCCGATCTGTCGTCATGGCAGATGGCCATGGGCCTGACCGGATTGCTGTGCCTGATTTCGGGCCTGGGTTTCTGGTTGCTGTTACCGCCATCCCGCAATTTTGTCCGCCGCCCCGGCCTGGGGGTGGCCCAGCATGTGGATTTGTGGCTGGGCCATCTGCGCCGTCCCGGTCTGCCCTGGCTGTTCGGCGTGGGCTTCGTCTCCATGGGCGGCTTTGTCACCGTCTACAATTATCTGGGCTTTCGCTTGCAAGCGCCGCCTTTCAGTCTCAGCCATTCCCAGATCGGCCTGATCTTCACCGCTTATGTGTTCGGCATGATCGCCTCGCAACAGGCGGGCGGTCTGGCCGACCGCTTGGGGCGCGGCCCGGTGCTGATGGCTGGTGCCGTCATTGCCCTGGTGGGCCTGGGCCTGACCCTGATGGATGATCTGCTGGCGGTGATCGCCGGGGTGGTGCTGGTCACATCGGGCTTTTTCATGACCCATTCCGTGGCCAGCGGTTGGGTCGGTCGCCTTGCCACCGAAGCCAAAGGCCATGCGTCATCGCTTTATCTGCTGGCCTATTACCTGGGGTCCAGTCTGATGGGATCATCGGGCGGCTGGGTTTGGGCCTGGGGGCATTGGCCCGCCGTGGCCGCCTTCACCGCCATGCTGTTCCTGGTCGCCTTGCTGGCCGGGCGCCATGTCCACATCCTGGAAAAATCGCCATGACCGCTCTTTCCGCCCCATCCTGAAACTTTTTTCAAAAACCGCGTTTTCCCCCTTTGACAGCCCTAAAGAAAGCCGATATAAACCGCCTCCTCGCCGCGACGGTGACGTCGGCGGAGATGCCCAGGTAGCTCAGTTGGTAGAGCATGCGACTGAAAATCGCAGTGTCGGTGGTTCGATTCCGCCCCTGGGCACCATTTATTCCCTTGTTTTCAAGGCTTTAACGCCCCGCCAGAAGCGGGGCGTTTTTGCGTTTAAGGGGCTTGCCCCAAGGTTGCCCCAAAAGTCGCGGCAAAGTCTGCCGCAGCAGCACTCGGATAAATACCTCCAGAGACCATTCATCGGAGGTATCACCATGCGCTGGAAACCACTTTTCCCACGTCACCAACTGTTCAGGCAGAACGATCTCGTTCGATTTTTCATCGTCCCCGTCAAGGTATATGGGGCGGTAGCAGTTCGCCCGCGTCGGTTCGTGATGTTCAAGGACATCATCGGCATTGAGGCGGACGGCTGGCTGATCCGCGATCTCGAAGGCGAGATCGTCAGTTTCAACACCGGGCGGACACAGGCAAAAATCCACTTCCAAGGCTCCCTGCCTGTCGTGGCGAGGAACTGGAAGGAAGCCCAGCGATCCGTTCACGAAACCACCTTCAAGGCTGTTGGCGGCGTTCTCGACGGTCCCCTGACCGATGTGACCATTGAGATCGGTCGCGTTATCCATGGCTGCCGCCCAGGCAGTGAAGACGATACGTGGATGACCTTAGTGGTTCACTGACGGCGGTTGAGTGTTCCTGGCGGCGTCGATACCCTTTCGACGCATGGAGGGGATCATGTCCAGCGGCATCGTCAAACTCACCGAGCAGCAAGCTTCAGCCCTGGTCCACGATGAACTGGACGACGCTGGTCCCTGCTTGCTGAACGAAGCCTTGACCATCGGCGATCTCACCGCGACCAGCGTGGTTCCCAATGCCCGCATCCTGATGGCGGAATTGGATGGCGCGGGTGCCAAGCTGACCGCCAAGGGTAATTTGAACCGCAAGCTGGTCGAGTCCCTGGTGGATCGATTTCAGTGGCAGGGCTATGACGCCGCTTACGTCCGCGACATGAACAAGGTCGTCAACGAGGATGACTACGTTCCCGTAATTTACCTGCATGCCGTGCTGAAGCTGGGCGGTCTGGCGCGTACCGAAAAGGGCCTCCTGAAGCTGACCAAGAAGGGCAAGGTGCTGCTGGCTGACGAGGCGGCGGGAAAACTCCAGGTGGCTTTGTTCCGCACGACCTTCACCCGCTACAACCCTGCGTTTCTTGACCGCTACGGCATGAAGGAAATCTTCTCCTGGCAGATTTCCCTGATCCTCTACCTGATCGGTCAGTTCAACGACGATTGGCGACCAGCCGATGCGTTGATGCGGTCAGTGACCATCCCCTGTGAGGAAGCGGGTGATCCTCGCTTTCCCGACAGGCCATACCGTGCTTTCGAGGCACGGGTGCTGCGCTATCTACGTTGGTTCGGGCTGGTTGAGGAAAAGCAGGCTGCCACCAACGATGATTGGCGACAGCCCAAGCTATACAGGAAGACGGCGCTTTATGAGCGGATGCTGATGTTCCGCATCTGATCAAGCCGTTCAGTCCTCTTTCTGGATGTGGGTGAGAACCTCGTGAACACCATCGACGTTCACGAAGCCCTTCAGTTTCAGAAGGGTCGCATCACGGTTTGCCTGTACCCATAGGAAGGGCTGAAAATAGTGTCCGGCCCACATGGATGTTCCGCCTGTCACAGAAAACAGCCCCGTAAGCAATTTGTTGAGGGTATGAATCAGCGCCCCTTTGTCCGCCGTGTCACTGCGCCGGAAACACGTCCATTTTTTTGGGCTGATCTTGGGGCGCTTATGATCATAAGCTTCCACTTCCTTGATCTGTTCGTAGAGAAAGCGACGTGTATCTTCCGATGTTTCGGAAACCATGGACAGCATCAGCTTGCTGCGAAGCCCGCCCAAACGTTCGCGCTCGAACCAAAAGACGTGCTTGCTGCGAGGAAAGCTGATCGCGTCATATCCATAGCGTTCCTGATCCAGAACCGAGGTCGGCACGCGCACCGGCTGTCCCCCACTGACGGGGGAATCGAGCATCACGTAAGGAGCGGCACTGCGCGCAGCGATCTGGTTTCCCATTGGCACGCTTTCGCTGATCACGACCCCGAAATCCGGTGGGACTTCGGTATTCGTATTGTCGTTTGACGCCATCTCGGCTTCTGCCGCAGCCTTGCGCGCTCGCATGGTTTCCCACGCTTTGTGCGCCGCTGCGACACGTTTTGGGTCTTTGGTGGGCTGAAGTGGCACGATGTTGGTCGATGCCTTCATCCCCAGCGCAGGGAATTCGTGCCACACCCGACCTTCGAGTGTCGGCGGGTATTCCACGTCGGTCTTGGGGTTGAACGCCGACCACTGCTTGAGGAAAAACGGCACCCCATGCTGGCGGCACTGGTCGAGGATCGCCTGCGCCCATTCACGCTGCATCGGGCGAAAGCCTTTCTTCGACTCACCACCAACAACCACCCATTGGAGGGTTCCATCCGACAGCCAAGGCGTGAGGTCCAGAGGTTCCAGCATGGGTTCGACCGACACCCAGCGGATGGCGGCGGGTACCTTGCGCAGATGGTCCAGCCGGTGCAGGGATTTCTGGCAGCCAACCGTAACTCCAATCCACATGTTGCTCGTGATCGGAAGTGTGGACGCCATGTTCGCCAGCCGCGCCGCACGCTTGGTGCAGAGGAGGAAATTCGTGCCGCTGGTGTTTGCCGCCATAGCGTCGAACAGCCCGTGGATGTCGTCGTCGCTGACAGCAACATGGAACGTGTCGGACATCGAATTGACGAAAAGGCGCTCGCTCCGGACGCGCCGAATCTTCTCGAATTCCTTGCGCACGATCCCCACGATGCCAGTGAAGGAGTCGTCCTTCACCGTGTTCTCATAGCCTGGGGTTTCCATGGCTTGGTGGCGTTTTGCCCAGTTCACTGCATAGCAGTGGTCGCATTCTGGGCTGCATTGTGTGCAGCCCTTAAAGGGATTGCTGGTTCCAGTCGCCCAAGCGATGCCAGTAGTAGGATTTGCCATTGCGGTGTCTCCACGCTGCTATTTGTCTGCAACATGGCTACGGCCCAGGACGTGATTCGCACAACACTTGGCCGCGATGGCCGTTTAATGTTCTTTGACCATGCGGCCTTATTGCAACGTTCTCGTGGATGTGACCTTAATTTCCGTGCAGTTGTCTCTTCATATGTGGGTGAGGGTCTTTTTATCGGACAAATTCTGCACTCCGTCTTGGCCGATACCCCCATGCCGCCGTAGCATGACGACCGAAAGGGGCGGCCGACCATGCAGGGCTACATCCAGGCTAAGGCGAAACAATTTCTGACGCTCGGCGCTGATCGCTATCGGTGCGCGGATTCCCTCAATCAGCCCCTAGCAAGCCTCGACGCCGAGGAACTGGCGAGCATCGCCACCGGCATGGAGCAGATCGTGGGCGGCGCGGGCTTCACCTCCGACACTCCATTGATCGGTATCGGTGTGGACGTGCTGCTACGGATTGCGACGACCCTCCATTTCGATGTCGCCCAGATCACCAGCCATCGTCTGCCAACGAATATCGTGGACGAGTGCCTGCTGCGGCATTGGGTTACGGGGCAGACGGTAACGATCTTCAACAGGGTGCCGCTGCCCTACTCGGTCCCTTGGTGGTGGGAGGGGCGTGAGGCTGAACTTGGCATAGTTGCGGTGGTCACCGAAGGGGCGTGCCTGGAATGCCTTACGGGGTACCGAACTACGACCCACCACTTCGCGGACAGAGGGTTGGTCAAACGGGTGGAGGCGATGCCGCTCAGTGGCGCTGAAATTCACGCATTCGTGGCTGAGCTTGAGAGCTTCGGTCCTCACGTCGATATCGCCAATTGTCCGAATTGCGGACATTCTCTCCACGAACCGGTCAGTTTAGGGCTGGAATCAATGTTGCGGGCTGAGTTCCACGATGTGGCAGATGACGCCAGCTACCAGTTTCTCAGCGTCACCGTGGTGCGGCAGGCTGCCGAGAACGTTCATCCTCATCCAACAGGCTGATGAACTGCTGCAAACGCCCTGCTATCGAGTGCAACGTCCGCACCAATTCCGCGCCCATGGTGTCGATATCGTCGTCTTCCGCGTCGGGCGGCGGTGTCTGGTTGGTGAACTGATGCAATCTCATGATGTCCCTCATTGTCGGTTATGAGGGTATTTATCCTCCCTAGACGCGGCTTTCATCTTCCTCATCAAAGGTTGTGGGTTGCCTTCATTCTGTACCCTGGATACCTTTGCCTGCTCGCATTGAGTTTGCTTGGGCATGGCCGGAAATCTGGGGTCTATGAATGTCTACGCCGTATACGGCTTACCACGCGAAGTACCACGCGCACGTCCTGACCCAGCGTCATGGTCATGGTGGTGTCGAGCGGCTTTCCCGGTCGCTATTCGATGCCTGCGTCGATCTCAATCCCCACCAGATTGACGCGGCCCTTTTCGCCCTGCGTTCACCTTTGTCCAAGGGGGTCATCCTTGCCGACGAAGTGGGTCTGGGGAAGACCATCGAGGCGGGCTTGCTGCTCTGCCAACTTTGGGCGGAACGCAAGCGCCACCTCCTCATCATCTGCCCGGCATCGTTGCGCAAGCAGTGGCAAACCGAGCTTGCGGAAAAATTCAACCTGCCCGCCGTGGTGCTGGATGCCAAGACCGCTGCCGATCTGAAGAAGGCGGGAATACCCAACCCGCTGCATCGCAAAGACGCGATCATCGTCACGTCCTACCAATATGCCAACCGCATGCGATCCGAAATTCGGCAGATCGGCTGGCATCTCGCTGTGATCGACGAGGCGCACAAGCTGCGCAACGTCTACCAGACGGGTAATAAGCTAGGGAAATCCATTAAGTGGGCGCTGGAAGACCGTAAGAAGGTTCTGCTGACGGCGACGCCATTGCAGAACCGCCTGGATGAACTCTACGGCTTGGCCAGCCTGATCGATGATCGAATGTTCGGTCATATCCGCTCATTCCGAAGCCAATACACCTCCTCTCAAAGCGATCTCGAAGACCTGCGGGAGCGCCTGAAACCGTTCTGCCACCGCACCTTGCGGTCGCAGGTATTGGAATATGTGCCGTACACCAACCGGCACGCCCTTACGGTCCCGTTCACGCCCACCGATGACGAGCAGGCGCTTTACGATGCGGTATCGGGTTTTCTGTCGCGAGAGCAATCCTATGCCATCCCCTCGCGGCAGAAGCATCTCACCACGCTGATCCTGCGCAAGCTGCTGGCGTCTTCGACCACGGCCATCATCGGCACCCTGGAAACCATGATCGAGCGGTTGCGGGCGCTGAAAGACGACCGCCTTACCGACAGTCAGGACCAGCTTCTCCTCGACGATCTCGACATTCACGACGAATACGAGGAAGAGGATTTCGAGGATACGCCAGAGTTCCACCCGCAGATCGATCTGCCCATCGATTTCGATGAGGCGGAAACGGAACCGCCCGTCCCCGCCCCCATCCCGCAAAGCGCCGATGCCAAGCTGATCGAACGCGAGATGGGCGAGTTGGAAGGCTTCGTGCGGATGGCGAAAGGCATCCAGCGCGATACCAAGGCGACGGCATTGCTTACTGCCTTGAAGCAGGGGTTTGCCAAGCTCGACGAGATGGGCGCACGGCGAAAGGCGCTGATCTTCACCGAGTCGCGCCGCACCCAGGATTTCCTCAAGGAACTGCTGGAAGCGCAAGGTTATGCGGGCAAGATCGTACTGTTCAACGGGACCAACACCGATGCCATCGCGACAGACTTGTATAAGGCGTGGTTGGCGAAGAATGCCGATACCGGTCGCATCACCGGTTCACGCCCCGTCGATGTGAAGTCCGCCATCGTCGAGCATTTCCGCGATAGCGCGGAGATCATGATCGCCACGGAAGCCGGTGCCGAAGGCGTGAACCTGCAATTCTGCTCGCTGCTCATCAATTACGACCTGCCCTGGAACCCCCAACGCATCGAGCAACGGATCGGTCGCTGCCACCGCTATGGGCAGAAGCACGATGTGGTTGTCATCAATTTCCTCAACCAGCGCAACGAAGCCGACCAGCGGGTTCACACCCTGCTGACGGAGAAATTCAAGTTGTTCTCAGGCGTATTTGGCGCGTCCGACGAGGTTCTGGGAACCCTGGAAAGTGGTTTGGATTTCGAGAAGCGCATCCTGCAAATCTATCAGGAATGCCGCGAGACACAGCAGATCGATGCAGCCTTCGACCGCCTCCAGACCGAAATGGACGAGGTGATCAGCCAGCGGATGGCGGAAACGCGGATCAAGATTTTGGAGCATTTCGACGAGGACGTTCACGCTCGCCTGAAAACCCATCTCGACCAGACCACGACCCAGCTTGACCGCTTCGGTCGCATGTTCTGGGCGGTGAGCAAGGCGGTGCTGGCGGACAGGGCGGGCTTCGACGATACCCTGCTCTCCTTCTTCCTCGACAAGCCGCCCCACGGGGTGGTCGCGGAAAAGGGCGTCTACCATCTCATCGCCAAGGAGAAAGACGGTCACAACGAGCGTGGCCGCTTCCTCTACCGCCCTTCACACCCCTTGGCGGAATTCGTTATGGATACCGCGCGGGGCTACCACCTGATCGACCGCGAGGTGGTGTTCGACATCACCAGCCACCCCACCCGCATTTCGATGGTCGAAGCATTGAAGGGACAGTCCGGCTGGCTGACGCTGGAACGCCTGACGGTCAGTGCCTTCGACGAGGACGAATGCCTG
Organism: Magnetospirillum sp.; assembly: GCA_041915545.1. Lineage (GTDB taxonomy): Bacteria > Pseudomonadota > Alphaproteobacteria > Rhodospirillales > Magnetospirillaceae > Magnetospirillum. The sequence continues at coordinate 168,960 of JAYSBF010000001.1, forward strand.
TTGTTTTCGGGCTTCACCGATGGCGGGCAGCCGGTCGATCAGGAAATCTGCGAAAAGCTGTTCGATTGCGGCGGCACCTTGGGCGAACTCGCCAATGATGCCCCTGCTGTCGTCCGAAACCGGCTGAGGGAACTGACCGAAGCCCGCAGGCATCAAGCCCTGGCCGAAATCGAAGCGCGCAATCAGACCCACTTTGCCGAAGAGCGCGACAAGCTCGACAAATGGGTGCGTGACGTGGAAATCGCGGCGGAAAAGAACCTGCGCGATACCAAGGACCGCATCCGCGAATTGGAGCGGGAAGCCGCCAAGACCACAGTCATGGCGGAGCAAGTGCGCATTCAGGAACGTATCCTTGAACTCGGACGCACCAAACGCCGCCAGCAGCGCGAGGTGTTCGATCTTCAGGATGAGGCGGAAGCCAAGCGCAGCCAACTCATCGACGATCTGCGCAAACGCATGCAGAGCGAGAGCGCCGTGGAACCGCTGTTCACCATCCGCTGGCGGGTGGTATAGGCATCATGCCTCCCTGGTTCCTGGGACATGGCATTTGAAGGACGGTAGAGGACGGATATGAGCAAGAAACTCGATCAGTTGAAAGACAAGCTCCGCGAGATGTTCCAGATGGATCAGGCGGATTTGGATTTCGGCATCTACCGCATCATGAACGCCAAGCGCGACGAGGTGGAACGTTTCCTCGACGCCGATCTGCTGCCGACCGTGCGCGCCACGTTGGAGAAGTTCCAGCCGACCGGCTTTGCTGAGAAGCAGAAGGAGCTTGAGGAAGCCATCGCCGCCGCACGGAAGTTGAAGGTCGATCCTGATACGGTGGAAGACATCCAGCGCATGAAGGCGGAACTGGCCAGCGCCGCAAGCATCGACCAGCTTGAGGAAGAGGTGTACTCCCACCTCGCCACCTTCTTCGCCCGCTACTATCAGGGCGGTGATTTCATGTCGTTGCGCCGGTACAAGGAGGGTGTATACGCCCTGCCCTACGAGGGCGAGGAGGTCAAGCTCCACTGGGCCAACGCCGATCAGTACTACATTAAAAGCGCCGAGAATTTTCGCACCTACGCCTTCAAGGCGGGTGCCGAGGGCGACCAGCGGCGCGTGCGCTTTGAACTGACCGCCGCCGATACCGAGCGCGATAACAACAAAGCCGCCGCCGACAAGGAACGCCGCTTCATCCTGTTCGCCGCCGAACCGCTGGCGCTGGACGGCGACGAACTGGTGATTCGCTTCGAGTACCGCCCCGATGCCGACAAACGCTCGCAAAAAGACCTGAACGCCGAGGCGGTCGCGGCTTTGCTGGCCCTGCCCGAAGGCGCTCCCGCCACCAATGGCATTGATGGCTGGCTGTCCCTGCGTGATGCCCTTGCAACCAAGCAGCCGACCGAGAAGAACCCCAACCGCACTACGCTGGAACGGCACCTGACGGATTACACCGCCAAGAACAGCTTCGACTATTTCATCCACAAGAATCTGGGCGCATTCCTGCGCCGTGAACTGGACTTTTTCATCAAGAACGAGGTCATGTTCCTCGACGACATCGAGGAAGACAGCGCACCGCGCGTCGAGCAGTACCTCGCCAAGATCAAGGCGCTGCGCCAGATCGCCCACAAGATCATCGACTTCCTCGCCCAGCTTGAGGATTTCCAGAAAAAGCTGTGGCTGAAGAAGAAGCTGGTGTTGGAAACCAACTGGCTGGTCACCTTGGACAAGGTGCCGGTAGGGCTATATCCCGCCATCATCGCCAATGATGCGCAACGCGCCGAGTGGGTGCGGCTATTCGCCATCGACGAAATCAAGGGTGACCTGGGAGCGGTAGGTTATAGCGATCCGCTAACCGAGACTTTCCTGAAAGCCAATCCGTTCCTTGTCCTCGACACCGCATTCTTTGACCAAAAGTTCAAAGATGAGTTGCTCGAACAGTTCGACGATCTCGATGCTGAGACTGCGGGTCTGCTAGTGCATGGTGAGAATTCCCAGGCGCTCAATCTTTTGACAGAGAGATACAGAGATCAGGTTAGCAGCATTTACATTGACCCTCCCTACAATACGGATGCCGCCCCCATAGCCTATAAGAATGGGTATAAAGATTCTTCGTGGCTGTCCTTGCTCGCAGATCGCGTAAGGGTTGCATCATTGGTAATGAACAATGCATCTGTTATGTGCATTACTATAGATGATGTTGAGCTTCATCTGCTTCGCAGCCTTATGGAATCGGTACTGCCCGCATATGAGCTATTGGGTGTCGCCGCGATCAAAAATAACCCGGCTGGGCGTACTGGCACCGTAGGATTTTCAGTGTGCCACGAATATGGGCTTTTCTACGGACTTCCTGAAACGTCACGCGTTGGTCGCCTCGAACACAGTGATGCACAGAAAGCGCGTTACAAAGAGCGAGACGAGTTGGGGGCTTTTGAGTGGACGAATTTTAGAAAGCATGGCGGGGAGAATACGTATCGACCGAAGCGCCCAAGGCAGTATTACCCAATTTATGTAAGCGGTAGCGCAATCAGAATCCCGGAGATGGAATGGGACAATGATGCGCGTGACTGGAATGTTTTGCAGCCCCCTTTGGAGGGTGAAGAAGTCCTCTATCCTATTGACAGCAATGGGCGAGAGAGAATTTGGGATTTTGTGGCTAGCACCGCGATTGAAAATATGGCGCACCTCGCGGTGAGAAAGGACGAGAACGGAAAAACTGCTGTTTATCGGAAATGGCGCATCAATGACGACGGGCTTCTCCCCCCTTCATGGTGGGAAAAATCGAAGTACTCTGCCGTCGAGTACGGCACCAATCTGCTTGCGAAGATATTTGGCAAGACCCATGCTTTTACCTTCCCGAAATCGGTTCATGCCGTAGAGGATGCCCTGCGCGTGTGTGGCGCATGGAAAAACCGAGAAGCTCTTGTCCTTGATTTCTTTGCGGGGTCAGGAACGACGGGGCATGCCGTTTCGAATTTCAACAGAATTGACGACGGATTGCGTAAGTTCCTCCTCGCTGAAATGGGGACATATTTTGACGAGGTGCTTAAGAGCAGAATGGCGAAGATCGCCTATTCCTCCGAATGGAATGGGGGAAAGCCTCTGGCTAGAGACGGGCGGAGTACGTTGATTAAATACATCCGTCTAGAGTCTTATGAAGACGCCCTCGACAACCTCGCGCTGAACCGTTCCGCCAAACAGAACGCCTTGCTCGACCGTCCCGACGCGAAGGAATTCCGCGAGGATTACGTCCTGCGCTACATGCTGGATGTGGAAAGTCGCGCCAGTCTCCTGAACCTTGCCCGCTTCGAAGACCCGTTCAACGTCACCATGACCATCACCCGCAACGACGAGACTAAGGCGGTCACCGTCGATCTGGTGGAAACGTTCAACTACCTGCTGGGGTTGCGGGTGAAAACCACCGAGCGCGTGCGCGGCATCCTTGAGATAATCGGCGTCAATCCCGATGGCGAGCGCGTGTTGGTCCTGTGGCGCAATGTCCATCAAACGGACAACGATGCTTTGGACCAGTGGTTCGACAAGCGCGGCTATCGCAGCCGCGACATGGAGTTCGACCTCATTTACGTCAACGGCGACAACAATATCCCCAACCTGCGCCTCACCGACGAAACATGGAAAGTCCGCCTGATCGAAGAGGCATTCCACGAACTGATGTTCGACGTGCGGGACGTTTGAGGCAGCTATGGCGGACGATCTTGTGCCGCAGGACACCGAATTCCTGCTCTATCAGAACGAGGATGGCACCATCCGCATCGATGTGCGCCTGCATAACGAGACGGTCTGGCTGACCCACCTTCAGATCGCGGCGCTGTTCGGGAAGTCCAAGGCGACCATCAGCGAGCATATCGCCAATGTGTTCGACGATGAGGAGCTTGACCCGACGGCAACTGTTCGGAAATTCCGAACAGTTCAAACCGAGGGTAGCAGAGAGGTCACCCGCCTTCTCGACCATTACAGCCTGGATGTGGTTCTCGCGGTAGGCTATCGGGTGCGCTCGCGCCAAGGAACCCGCTTCCGCCAATGGGCGACCGAGCGCCTGAAGGAGTTTCTCGTCAAGGGCTTCGTCCTCGACGATCAGCGACTTGCCGAAGGGCGCACACCGGACAGCTATTTCGACGAACTGATCGAGCGCGTCCGCGCGATCCGCACGTCGGAGCGCAACTTTTGGCGCAAAATCACGGACATTTACGCGACCAGCATCGACTACGATGCCAAGGCTCCCATCAGCCAGGAGTTCTTCGCCACGGTGCAGAACAAGATGCATTTCGCCGTGCATGGGCATACGGCGGCTGAGATCATCCACCAGCGTGCCGATGCGACCAAGCCCAACATGGGGCTGACCGTTTTCTCTGAGAAGACGCCGCGCAAGAAGGACGTGTCCACGGCCAAGAACTATCTGACCGAGGACGAACTGGGCGACCTCAACCTGATCGTCGATCAGTACCTTTCCTTCGCCGAGTCCCAGGCACGCCGCCGCATCCCCATGAACATGCAGGATTGGCTCGACAAGCTGCATGGTTTCCTGACCCTGAACGACCGTGAAATTCTTCAGAATCCCGGACGTATCAGCCACGACCGCGCGGTGAAGAAAGCCGAGGACGAATTCGCGAAATTCCAAGCCCTGGAAGACCAGCGCCGCGTGTCCGATTTCGACCGCTTCGAGCAATCGGTTGCTGAAATTCTGCCGCCCAAGAAGACCGTGAAAAAGAAGCCGGGGAAGGATTCCTGAGATGGCGAAGACACCTGATCAGCCGATGATCTTGTTCCACATCGAGTGGATGGTTCGCTATGAGGGGCTGGATGAGAAAGTCCTGAACCCTGGTTTTGAATGGGTGCAAAAGGGTGGTGAGCCGCACGAAGCCTTTAACTTCAGGGTGGAAAAGGATGGCCGCTGCTATGGCTTCGTTCAGGTTCCCAAGAACAAAAGCATCAATATCGACCGCTTGGGCATGCCCATGGAAGATGAGGACGGGAACGAGTTTGTTGATGGGGTGACCGCCGTCTGGGTTGCTCGCCACCCAAAGAAAGGGGGGCTGCGCGTGGTCGGTTGGTATCGCAACGCCAGGGTGTATCGGTACCAACAGCCCTGCCCCCATGCGGAAGAACGGGCGTTTAATGACGGCTGGAATGTTTACTCAGTCTGCGCCGACGCCGCTAATGTGACGTTTCGGGACGAGAAATCGCGGAAAATTCCTGACCTGTCGGGACTGAACGACACCATTAAGCAGACCATGCAGTTCTATATCAGCGAGAAAGCTGATCCCGACATTCGCGACATCGAGCAGCGGATATGGACGGCGATTCTCGGTGAACGCGGCGAGCGGAAGGCAAAGCCGCGCCCCGGCAACGGCACTGTCGATGCAGAGCGCCGGAAGCAGATTGAAGTTGCCGCAATCGCGTGCGCTAAAGCTCACTACCGCGCCCTGGGGTATCGGGTGAAATCCGTGGAGCATTTGAACTGCGGATTTGATCTGACCGCCGCTCCGCCCGATGGCAAGAGTCTTTGCATCGAGGTTAAGGGGCGCTCGGTTCCGGATATCTGCGCGGATTTCTCAGTCAACGAGTACAAGCATATTCGACTGATGCAGAAAGGCGATTTCCGCAAGGGCGAATACGTAATCTGCATCGTCACGAATGCCTTGGACAAAGCCACGCGCACTTTGCACGATTTTCGCTGGCTGAAAGGAAAATGGCGTCATTCGGAGACGAACGCACCGCTGGTTCCCCAAGAACTCAGGGCAGTGCGGTTCTATGCTGAAGGCGTCGAGGCGACAGACTGATGGCCAACATCCCCTTTCCCCACAAACTGGCGCTGAACCGCTACATGCTCGGCCTGTTCGGGGCTGACCTTCACACCGCCAATAACGATCCGTTCCGCGAAGTCACCAAGGGGCTGACCGAGGAGAGTCTGGAGGGGCGCGGCGAGGATGGCGTGTACACCTATCACGCTGAAATCGCCCGACGCTTGACTAAGGGCGGCTGGCTGACGGTCGAGCAATTGCTCGATTACGACCAGAACATTGCCCGGCACACCGACCACATCAACCGCAAGCGCGAGCCGAAGGTCGAATGGAAGTATTTCCAGTACCTCGCCCTGCTGTTCACCGAAATCTATCTCGACCGGTGGTTCCGCGACCCATCCGGGCTGCTGTCCGATCTCAACGCCCATCTCGCTTCGTTCAACGACACCCTGGCGGAATGGCAGCGCGGCGAGAAGAAGAAGGACAAGCTATCGCCGTTCACCGAAGACAGCCTGACCAAGCTGGCATTCTGGAACGCCACCGGCAGCGGCAAGACGCTGCTGATGCACGTCAACATCCTTCAATTCCGCCATTACCTGAAAAAGTACGGACGAGAGAAAGCCTATAACCGCGTGGTGGTGCTGACCCCCAACGAGGGGCTGACGCGGCAGCATCTTGATGAATTCCGCCAGTCCGACATCGCCGCCGCCGCCTTCGACAAAAACCTGTCTGCCTCCAGCTTCCTGTCCGGTCAGGTCATTGACGTGATCGACATGAACAAGCTGAAGGAGGAGGGGAAGAAGAAGACCGTTTCGGTCGATCAGTTCGAAACCAACAACCTTGTCCTTATCGATGAGGGCCATCGCGGTGCGCGTGGCGACGTATGGTCAGACATGCGTGCGCGGCTGGCTGAGGAAGGTTTCACCTTCGAGTATTCCGCTACGCTGGGTCAGGCGGTTGGCGGCAGCGCCGCGCTGGCCGACGAGTACGCCAAGACCATTCTGTTCGACTATTCGTACCGGTTCTTCCATGCCGATGGCTTTGGCAAGGATTACCACATCCTCAACATCAACAATCTCACCGACAGCAGAGCCGACCACGACAAGCGCCACCTGTACCTGACCGCCTGCCTGCTGACCTTCTATCAACAGCTTCGGCTGCATGAAGAGCGCGGCGGGCAGTTGAAAGCGTTCGCCATCGACAAGCCTCTGTGGGTGTTCGTCGGCAGTCGCGTGACGGCGGTGCGCAAGGAGAATTCGCGCAACGTCTCGGACGTTGTGGACATCCTGCTGTTCCTGACCGAATTCCTGGGCAACCGCACGGTTAGCATCGCCAACATCGCCAAGCTGTTGAGCGGCAGCACCGGATTGCTGAACCCCGAGAACCGCGACATTTTCGCCGAGGCATTCCCCACGCTGCTCGCATCGAAGCTCTCAGCGGATGCCGTTTTCGATGATGTGCTGAAGCGGGTGTTCAACGCCACGGTCGGCGGCGATCTGCATGTTGAATATCTGAAGGGCGGCGACGGAGAACTGGCGCTGCGCCTTGGCACCGCGTCCGATGCCTTCGGCGTGGTCAATGTGGGCGACGCCAAGGCGGTGTACGACCTGTGCGACGGAAAGGATAAGCGCATGGTGCTGTCCGAGAAGGAGTTCTCGGACTCCATGTTCAGCACCATCAACAATGCCGATTCGCCCATCACCATGCTGATCGGTTCGAAGCGATTTTCCGAGGGCTGGAACAGCCACCGTGTTTCCACCATGGGGCTGATGCATGTGGGGCAAAGCGAAGGTTCGGAAATTATCCAGTTGTTCGGACGTGGCGTCCGTCTTCGCGGCTTTGAAAACTGCTTGAAGCGCAGCCGTGCCATCCACTGGGCGACCAAGGATTCCGAACTCTCCTGGGTGCCGAAAGACCCATCGCTGTACCTGCTGGAAACCCTGAATGTGTTCGGCGTGAAGTCGGACTATATGGCTCGCTTCGACGAATTCCTGAAGGGTGAGGGCATCAAGAAGCCCGACGATGCCCAGGAGTTCACCATTAAGACTACCCGCCAACTTCCCACCACGCCGCTCATCATTGTGCGAATTCCCGAAGACCGGAACTTCAAGCGTGAGAAGAAGGTCGAATTCGGTTTGCCCGCCGATTTCCCTTCCAAGCGGCGGGTGACACTGGACTGGTATCCCCGCATTGACGCCCGTGCCAGTGACGGCGTGCGCATCAGCCGCCACGATACCGCCTTGCACGAAGGGAAGCTGCGCGACCGACACCTCGCCTTCATGGATTTGGATGCCATCTGGCTGGAGTTGCAGCGATTCAAAGCCAGCCGCAACTGGCACAATCTCGGTCTATCGCGGCAATCCATCCGCGACCTACTCGAAAACCCCGAGTGGTATACCCTCTACATTCCCAAAGACCGTCTCGACGCCACCGATTTCGGGCGGGTGCGGGAATGGGAGGAAATCGCCGTCGCCCTGCTGAAGAAGTTCTGCGACCGCTTCTACGCCTTCAAGCAGGACGAATTCGAAGCTCCCTTGCGGGAATACCGCGAGCTTGCCCCCAACGATCCCAACATCGTCGAGGAATATAAGCTGCTGGTGGATCGGTCAGAAACCTCGATCATCCAGAAGATCGAGGAACTTGAATCCCATATCGCCGCCGGGAAGCTGACCGACTTCAACCTGCATGGCGTCGGAACCGCCATGTGGTTCGACCGTCACCTCTATGTGCCGGTCATGCACCTCGGGAAAGGCGTCGATCCAGAGGCATTCAGGATCAGCCCCGTTGCCTTGAACGAGGGCGAGCGCGACTTCGTTGAAGACCTCCGTAGTTTCCATGAATCCAAGCCACCGATCCTGGCTGGCAAGGAAGTCTACCTGCTGCGCAATCAGTCCAAGGGGCGCGGCATCGGCTTCTTCGAGGCAGGCAATTTCTATCCCGATTTCATCCTGTGGATTCTGGATGGAAGTATCCAGCACGTGGTTTTCGTTGACCCGAAAGGCATCCTTCGCTGTGAAGGCATCGACGATCCGAAGCTTCGCTTCTTCGAGACGGTCAAGGAGTTGGAAGAGCGGATGCGCCGCGAGAAAAGGGCATTCGCCGAGCGTGTGCGGATGACCTCCTTTGTCGTCTCCAACACAGCCTTGTCCGACGTTCGCTGGTGGAAGCCAGAACTGGCAACCGCCGATGATTTCGCCAAGCGCCATGTACTTTTTCAGAATGACAAAAAAGACAACTATGTGGAGACCATGTTCGAGCGGACGTTTAAGGTCAATGCCATGGAGATGGCGTGATCTGTAATCCGCACCGCCACCCATGAACATTCGCTGCACGTTGCTCAACATCGTTGCCAAGAACACGGGTCGGCTATTGGCATTGGCGGATGTGGAACTGGATTTCGACGGCGTGCTGGTCGAGGTCAATTCGGTGCGTCTGGAACGCGAGCCAAACGGCACCTCGGTGCGTTTACCTATCGACCGCGAAGGGCGGGCGCTGATCGTGCTGCCTGAGGAGGTCAGGCAGGCAATGGCAGATGTCGTGCTGGCAGGGGCGCTCAACGCTGGAATAGTGGTCGAACGGTATGCATCTGCGGGATAGCAGCCTGGGTGGTGGTCGAAATGCACCGCCTCAATATGGCGTGATTTTACGGTTCAAGAAATAGGCGTATGATTGCGGCATGCGCTTGCATCCGCTCCTCTGTTGCGCCCTTTGCCTGCCGCTCGTGGTGGCGGGTGGAGCCGTGCGCGCCCAGAGCGGCGGCGACTACGGGCGCTTCGAAGTGCCGGTCCCGACCGACAAGGAAGCTCACCAGGGGTATCGGGATTTCCCGCCCAATGTGCAGGAGTGGAACACGCGCGAGTTCTGGGAACGCCAACGGCGGGCTGTTGAAACGCCCGACCAGAATGGGCGCGATCTGATGGACCGAGCAAATTATTGCGAGGGCGTTGAAGAGCAGATCGACGTGTATGCCGCCAACGCCATGCAGCACCTCATTGACCGTCACATGACGTTCTCGGGCGGATATATCCCGCACAATGCATACGAGCATGAGCAGCGGAACATCCAGACCATCGCCATGGTCGCCTATCGCGAAATTCGGTACGCAAAATATAACGGTGCAAACACGGCGCAGTGCGATGCCATTGCCGCCGATGCCGCGCGGAAGATCGATGCGGTGATCAGCAAGTATCCTTGATCACTCGGCGCGCTTACGGCGGCGACGGGCTTGCAGAACGTCAGCAACGCCTGCCAGCACCTCAAGATCGTCCTCGGGCAGCACGTCGAGTGCATTCCTGATCGCTAGGACATGTGGCGATACCGTTTCCTGCACCATCGGCTTGGGCGGTTCGTCGCTGAAAAAGTCCTTCACGCGGACATTCAGGTGTTGAGCAAGCTGCTCCAACGTGTGGATGCCCGTCAGCACCTTGCCGCGCTCGAAATTGCTGATCGTTTCTATGGATTTTCCAAGAATTTCAGCTAATTGCGCCTGCGTAAGCCCTCTGGCTTCGCGGAAAGTTTTTATCCGCGCTCCGATAGCTTGGCCAATGTTGCTCGTCATGCTCATGCCCCCGAGTTTGGTGCGGAATTCCGGGGTGGGCTATTGACGCAATTTTCCTGCCTAGATTATTGATGTAAATTTCCTATAATGGCGGTTGAGGTGAGGTTCCGGCCTGCCACCGTATTAGGGGAGAATCCATGAAGAAAACTGCGATTTTCGGCGCTGCCGTGGTGGTGGTTACCTTGGCTGGCACTGTTGCTGCCCATGCTCAGCCCTTGGACAGAATTTACGGGCGCTGGAGCGAAAACCAGCGCACCTGCCGTTCTGCCTATATCGAGTTCAAGCGTGGGGCCATGGTCGATCACCCCGATCCGTCGTCGTTTTCGGGAAAGCTCGCCAAGGACTACGGCGGCGAGTTCGTCACCAAGGCGCAGTACGAAGGCGACCTGCCGTATTTCTACGTCACCCAGTACGGGCGAGATGGAAGCATCACCTCCAAAACCGAATACGAACTCGTCTCCGAGGACACCCTGCATGTCGCTCGCCTGACCCAATTCCGGGGTGGGCAGGTGATCTACGACAAGGCCATCGACAATTCAAAAGGTGGTGTCTTCGTTCGCTGCAAATAAGCCGCCATGGCATATCAATCCATCATTTTTGGGGGTTCATCGTGTTGAAGAAAACGCTGTTGAGCGGCACATCTGTGGCCGTTCTGATGATGACTGCTCAGCCTGTGCTGGCGGCGGATATCGACATCACCACCACCGGGGCGACCGCCTATACCGGCAGTCCCGCCGTCTCGACCGTCAGCTTTACCGCCGATGGCACGCTGAACGTTGCCAGCGGGGCGTCGCTGAATCCTGGAACGGGGATCAGTGTCACCGGCAACAACGTAGGCACGGTGAACTTCGCGGGGAACTCCAATATCTATTATTTGGTTGGTGGAGCATCCAACGCGTTGAAAGCCGTGAACATCAACAGCGGCAGCGTCGATCTCGATAGCAATGGCTATCATGTCGGCACCACCACCATCGCCAATGGTGCCACGCTGACGGTGTGCAAGACCAATGGCGACAGCTTGACCAACACCTCGTGCCAAACCGTCAACGGCAACGTGGTCAACAACGGGTCCATCGTCGGTGCTTTCGCGCTGGGTTCGGGCAACAGCCTGACCAACAACGGCAGCGTCACCGGCAATGTCCTGCTGGGGTCGGGCGGCATGCTCAACCTGGCCGGAACCGTCACGGGCAATGTCAGTGGTCAGGATTCGAGTGCCGGTGTTGCCATCGTGGGCGATTCCGCGATGAATGGCACCATCGGCACCGAAAGCGTTTGGATTCCCGTGTTGTTCACGGGTGATCACACCCTGAATATGGGCAGCGGCAAATCCATCTGGGGGGCGGTGACAGCGGCGACCGATGGTCAAGGCACCATCACCTATAGCGGCAGCACCAACATATATGTCGATATGGGGCAAAGCGGATCGGGGCTGAAAGCCGTTAACCTCAACGGCGGCACCGTCAATCTCGATGACATCAACTATTATGTTGGTCAGACCACGGTCGCCAGCGGAGCCACGCTCGCAACCCACGGCGATGATTTTCAGGACATCCACGGCAATCTGACGCTCAACGGCACCCTGGACCTGACCAACACGCCCGTGACCAACCTGAAAACTGGTCCGAACGCGGCGGCGGGTAATTTCACCACCACCTCGGGCAGCGTGATCCGCACCGCCATCAGTGGCGACGGCAATACCTCGGGTGCAGGCAATACCAGTAACATCACCATGCTGACCACGACGGGAACCGCGACCCTGGGCAACGGCACGACCGTGACCCCCGTGGTCAACGGCATCACCATCTCCAATGGCGCTCGTTACATTCTGATCGACGGCACAGGCACCGCCAGTGTCGGCACGGTCAACGCCACCAACAGCGCCCTGGTGTCATGGTCGGTGCTGCGCGGCGACGATGCCAGTCTAAATCAAAGCGCGGGCGATGTTTATCTGGTCGCCAGCAAACGTGACCTGACCTCGGTGGTGACCAGCACCCAGGCGAAGGGGGCTGCGACAGCCCTGACCTCCATCGCCTCGTCCAGTGATGCTGGCGTGCAGAATTTGGTCAACGCCATTTCCAGCCTATCCACCCAGTCTGAGGTGGATCAGGCGGTCAAGCAACTTGCCCCCAGCACCAGCGTTGCCGCCGCTACCACATCGGGTTCGACGGCGGCGACCACCACCAACATCAACGTCATCGGCAATCGCGCCAACGATGTGCGCCTTGCACAGTCTGGCGGCATGACGGGTGTCGCCGCTGGTGACGTGCCGCTTGGTTTGGGCGTGTGGGTCCAGGGCTTGGGCTTCAGTGGTCGTCAGAATGAACGCCAAGGTCAGGATGGGTATGATGCCGCCACTGGTGGTCTGGCGTTTGGTGGCGACTTCAAGGCTGCGGATGCGTTGCGTATCGGTGCCGCATTCTCCTATGCCCACACCAACGTCAACGCCAAGGGCGATTCCTCGGGCAGCGGCGCGGACATCGACAGCTACCAGGGGACACTCTACGCCAACTATACCGGCTCGCCCTGGTACGTGGACACCACCCTGGTCTATGGTCGTCACAAGTACGACAGCAGCCGCGCCATCGGCTTCACGGGTTTCAGCGGTGTCGCCAAGGGCGATTATGACGGCAATCAATACACTGCCCAGGTGGCGGGCGGTTATCCGCTGGTGATCGCCAACACCCTGATCACCCCCAATGCTTCGCTGGCATATAGCCTGCTGAAGCAGGACGCCTACACCGAGACGGGTGCGCCCGGCGCTAATTTGTCGGTGGACGAACAATCCAACACCTCGATCCGCAGCGGTCTGGGGGTGAAGGCGGCGAAGTCGTTCAGCGATGGCAATACCCGTCTGATTCCCGAGGCGCGGGCGACGTGGTTTCACGAATTCCGCGCCAATGCGCCTGACCAGACGGCTCGGTTCTCGGCGGGTGGATCGTTCTTCACCACCACGGGCGCGAAACCTGCCCAGGACAGCGCGGTACTGGGCGTGGGGCTGACCATCGCCACCGCCGATCAGGTCAGCGTGTCCGCCAATTACGATGCCGAACTCAAGGACCGTTACGTGGGCCACAACGGCATGCTTCAGGTGCGCTTGGACTTTTGATCCGGGCTTGGGTCGTGCAGCATGGGGTCGCCTTCGGGCGACCCTTTTTGCTTGGGGGAACCATGCGGTTGGTTTTTGCCATGGTGTTGGCGCTGATGGTGGCGGGGTGCGCCAATCCTGAAGCGCGACTTCAGACGGCGAACGAGATTGCCCGGCGCGCCGATTTGCGGGCGATTTCGGTCGCTGCGCCGCCGTTCACCTTGGCGGCATATGTCCGCAATTCTGACCCGAGCAACCCCGTCGCCATTTACATCGAGGGTGACGGGCTGGCATGGATTTCCCGATCCCAACCATCCCTGGACCCGACGCCGCGCGATCCTGTCGGGCTGCGACTGGCGGCGGAAGACCGAACCTCCAACGTCATCTATCTGGCTCGCCCGTGCCAGTACGTCCGATCCACGGCGTGCGACGTGGCATATTGGACGGATAAGCGGTTTGCCGAGGACGTTATCCGGTCAACATACGCCGCCATCGACGCCCTGATCCTGTCAGGACAGCGCATTCATCTGGTGGGGTATTCGGGAGGTGGTGCGGTGGCGACCCTGGTTGCCGCCCGCCGAACCGACGTATTGAGCTTGCGCACCGTGGCGGGCAATCTGGATCATGATGCCCTGAGCCGCTATCACGGTGTCAGTCCCATGGTGGGGTCATTGAATCCCCGTGATGTGGCGGAACGGCTGGCGGGGCTACCACAATTCCATTACGTCGGAGACCGTGACAAGATGGTGCCGCCTTTGGTCAGTGCCAGCTATCTGCATTCCATGAGTGACGCGCGGTGTGCAGCGGTGATCCGTGTCGGCGGTGCCAGCCATGATGACGGGTGGGTGGAGTTTTGGCGGGATGCGGCGGTGAACTTGCCAAAGTGCGAATAGTACATTTCTGCCGTCACTTATCTGTCGATGGAACGCAGTTCATGAACTCAGAAGGGTCAACGGGTTTGCTCCGCAACTCATTCCGCTTGTTAAGGCTATCCTCTGCCGCTTTCAGGGTGACCTTGGCTAATTCCGGGTTGGCGGCAACCTTGGTTCGCCATTGGGCGGCTCGTTCTTCCATGATTTTACGGGCTTCTGGCGTCATGGCGCTTTCCCAATGGAACAAAATAGAAACTTGCGATCTGTCCCGTCATTATTTATCTTCCTGGCTCGGTCGAGCGCCCAAATGGGCAAATTCGTGGATAGAGCGCCATCATGGATCACTTCCCGTTGCCCCTCGATGTTGCCCACGCCTTGGTCAACCGCTATGGCGGCTCGGCATTGGATGTCGCCAAGAACCGCGCTGATGCTGCCCAGCATGGTGGTGACATGAAGGCGCACGACCATGCCCTGATGGTGCTGACCGAGGTCGAGGAACTGGTACTGGAACTCGGGCATCAGCCGATCAATGAGCGGATGCTTTTCGCCAACCGAGCCGCATCCGATCCAGCACGGTGACGCGCTCCTGCTGAGCATCTCCGTCATTAGGCGAGCATCAAGAAATTGGGCAGCGCCATGATGTTGCGTTTGGCGAAGATCGCATTTAGCCCGAATTCGGCAAGGGTGTGGTCGATCAACCACAATGGCTCTGCCAGGGTCGGTACCGCCGCACACCATGGGGGTGCTTGCTCTCCAGTTCGATCATGTGGCGGTGTCGCCCACACCTCCACCAGCCGTTCAGCCATGCATGCCGACAGCGCCAGAAGACGGGGATCGGCACTGGTCGGCGCGGGAATGTTGACCAGGGGAACTTCCGATCTGAACTGGTCTTGCACGGCATCCAGGGCGTGGATGAGATGGGTCTGACGGTCGTTATCGCCCATGGCGTGGCGCAGCAGGTTCACCGCGATCTCATCCAGAAGTATGCCCGCCGTTCTTGCCATCTTTCGCCCCCAACAAGAAATCTTGTGACCCAGGCTGTCCGTGCCTATCCTTGTTTTCGAATTGATTTCGGGGGACGCCGATGGCTCGGTATCTCGATCAAGTGATATCGCGGATCAGGGAGACGGAGGGGGAGCTTCGCCGCCGTGGTATCCGCCATGTCTCCGTGTTCGGGTCGGTGGCACGGGGCGAAGACCGTAACGACAGCGATGTGGACATCGCCATCGACATCGAACCCGACCATCCGTTTTCGCTGATCCGCATGGAAGATACCCGTCTTCTGTTGCAGGACACGCTCGGGCGACCGGTGGATTTGGGGGAGGTTGAGAGCTTCCGCCCCCAAGTCCGTGAAGCCTTTGAGCGTGAACGGGTGACGGTTTTCTGATGGCGCGCAGCGAGCAGGAACGCATTGCCGACATCTTGGTTGCCATCGCGGATATCCGTTCCGATACGGCGGGCATGGATTTCGGTACTTTCTCCCAGAAACCCGCCGTAATCCGTTCGGTGCTGTATTCCATCGGCGTGATCGGTGAGGCGGTCAAGCACATCGGGGATGAGTTCAGGGCAGCCCGACCGCAGATACCCTGGCGGGCCATCGCCAGCATGCGCGACAGGGTGATCCACGAATATTTCCGCACCAATGCGCGTCGAATTTGGGACGTGGTGACGGAAGACCTCGATCCGTTAGAAGCCGCATTGCGGGGTGAAGCCGACCTTCCGCAGCCGTAAAGCCCGCTCGTGGCTATCGCAGGCAAGCCCTCATACGTCCGTCTGCCCCGAGCAATTTGTCGGCATAACGGACTATCAGGCGGTTCGGCATCGCGCCTGGGCGGAGAATTTTGATCAAATCGAATGCGGATTTCTCGTCGCCCGACTTCCGTTGCGCCGCCAGCACAAAGGCTGCCGCTGTCGAACGGCTGACGCCAGCCCAGCAATGCGTGAGAATTTTCGCCCCTTCGGGCAAATTTGCCCCGAATTCAAGAATGGCGCGGGCATGGTCGAGGTTGGGATAGTTGTCGCGCTCCCGAGCCGCCAGCATTTTTGTCGCTCCGGTCAGGGCATGGGCGTCCCAGAACGCCAAACGCAGTACCGTGATGTGGTCAGGGAACTCGGGCAAGTCGTCGCCTGGATCGGTGATCGAGATCACATGCGTCGGGGAGAACCGAAGCATGACCTGGGGCAATTCACTCAGCCCGCAAACGGCAAGCAGGAAGGGCAGCTTGGGGTGCTTTACCCGAGTGGTCGCCATTTCCGTCCTCCCCATGCGGAGGAAAAGCATATCGACCCGGTTAGCGTCGGCCAATCCCTTGGCGGCAATTTTCGACCTGCCCATCCAGCACGGATAAATACCTCCATGCAGATGGAGGGCGGCAATGGCTACGTTGAAAATGCTATTCGAGCAGGTCAAAGAACTCGGTGTTGTGGAGACGCAGGGCGAATTTTCAGCCCTCTGGGGAAAGGCTGCTTCGTGGTTTTCGTCGTCGGTGGCTCGTGGGCGGAAGCCAGGGTTGGATGCTTTGGTCCGCTTCCATGTGAGCCTGCGCGACATGGAAGAAAACGCACGTCAAGCCGCCCGTGAGGCTGATGACCAAGAACTGGCTGAAAGTTATCAAGCTGGTGCCGATGAGGTATCAAAGATGAATGCCATAATTTGGTCAGAGGTCATGGACATCGCACGTGGGAACGTGGCCGGTCGGCCATAGTTTGCGTCGTTTTACAGAAAATCCGCAGAATTCATCTGCGGGCATCTTGGCAAAACATTAAGTGCGGCCATAACCTCCATTCAGCGAATTTGGAGGTTATCATGCTGAACCTGAAGCTTTCCGATGCCAAGCGCCCGTTGGTGGCGGAAACCCGCAAGAAGAGCGGTCGCGATGTCGTTCTTGACGGCATCCAGAACCAATTGGGCTTGCTCAACGACCAAAACTTCAAAGTCGAGCGGGTGCGCTATGCCAAGGACGCCGAAGGCAATTACACCCGCAAGTCCGTCGCCGCGCCGCCGAAGCCGTGGTGGTGGGTGGCGAACGACGGTACCCACATGGTGCAGATCAAGTATGGCTCGTCCACCGTGGTGGAACTGGAGCCGGGCAAGGGTACGATCATCGCGGGGAAATCCACCAAGGATATGGTCAATGTGCTGACCCAGGTGGCTGACGCCGTGAAAGCGGGCAAGCTGGACGCCCAGATCGATGCCGCCAAGGGCAAGGCGAAGCGCAGCAAGAAGGCGGAATAGGGTTCATGCCGAAGGCAGGCTCACGATCCTGCCCTCACGCCGCCGCGCTTCCAGGTTGATCGAGTTCGGCAAGCCGCTGATGCGCCAGTTCGATCCACCGAGGTTCAAGCTCAAACCCCACGAAGCGATTTCCCAGTTCCCGCGCCGCCAGCGCGGTCGTTCCCGAACCGGTGAAGGGGTCAAGCACGAGGTCATCGGGACCAGCCAGCAGCTTGATCAGTCGGCGCGGCAACTCGACGGGAAACGGCGCGGGATGCCGTGACCGATGTTCAGCCTGGATGTCCCAGATGCTCTTGGTGGCGTCTTTGAATTCATTCTTGGTCATGCGCCGCACACCCTTGAGGTCGGGACGTTTCCAGCCGCCCTTGGAGAACACCAGCACATGCTCATGGTGTTCGCGGACCACCGGGGCAGACGGCGACAGCCAGCTTCCCCATGCGCATGACAGCGCCTTCGCGCCCACTTTGTTCCAGATGATCTCCGCCTGCATGGTGAAGCCGATCTCGGTCATCACGTCCGTGAACATCGACGCCAGCGGCACATACGGGTCGCGCCCGGTATTGGCGATGTTGATGCAGACTCGACCATTCTCGGCGGTGGCACGATGAACCTCGGTGAAAACCCGCGTCATCAGCGCCCGATAGTCGGTTGACGCCATCGCATCGTTGGAGCGGTCGCCGTATTGGATGTCCAGATTGTACGGCGGCGAAGTCACCGTCAGATGCACGCTGGCATCGGGCAATACCGACATATCTTCGCAGGACTGGTTGTGGATGGTGGTCTGGCTGAGGTTCTCGTTGGCGGGGATGGGGTGCGGCAGCTTGGGCAACGGGGTGCCGATCTCGTGGGCATGCACCTCAAACAGCGGAGTGGTGTAGTTCGCCCCGATGATCTCTTCGCCATTATCGTTGGTGTTAAGCGAATAGCGCATCGAGTGGACGATCACATTGTGGTGTGCGAATGCCGCCTTGGTATTATCCGACTCATTGAGCGTCCACAGCACTTTGTGGCGGCACTGGTCGATGGCAGAGGCAAATTCGGGCAGGTCGAACTTGCCGTGGTCGTAAAGGGATTCGCCAACCCCTTCGTAGGGCGGGTCGCAGTATATGAACACCCCGTTCCCAGGCGCATCCATGACCTCACAATAATCACCGTTGGTGATTTTGACGCCCTGGAGCAGTTCAGCGAAACCACGCAATCGAACGATTTTGGAATGGGTCAACGCCTTGCCTTCCGCGACGCGGGTTTTGGCGAAGCCAAACCCCATGCCTTCAGACCCGCGCACGATTGAACCACGCAGGAAGGTGGAAACCGCGATGTCCAAAGGGTCATCCGAATGCCGCCATTCGCGCCACAGATCGAACAACGCCCGGGTGCCACCGCCATGTTCGTCAAAAGTGTCGAGCATGCGGTCGATGAACAGGTCGGCATCGTCGCGCAGCACGCGGTGATAGGTCGCCACCTTGGGGTCGATGTCGTTGATCCAGTACCGCTGGCACGGAGCATGCTGGCGGACATAATTGAACAAGGCTCCGCCGCCGACGAACGGTTCGCGGTATTCCTCGAATTCCCACGGACGGAAGCGCGCCAGGAGAGGGGCAAGCTTCGCCTTGCCACCGTTATAGGCGACTGAAGTCAGGTCGCGGTCGGAGAGACGATAGAGCATCACGCGGCCTCCTTCTTGATGGCATCCCAATAGCGCACCGGGTGATCGGGAATGACGGCGGCGGAACGCTCATAGATGTCGATGATCGACCTGGGGATTTGGCGTAGGTAATCGGTGAAAGGGGTGTGATTGCCCCAAACCACGATAGCCAGCCCTTCAGGCAAGCGAGTGGTGACACTGACCCTCTTGCCGTCGATACCCTTCGAAAAGCCGACAGCGCCGGTGATGAAGAACACCCGGGCGTGTTCGCTAACGAATTCACGCCAATAGCGACGATGGGTGCGGGCAGGAATGATGCCAACGACCGTTTCACACAGCGGCTTTTCGCGTTGGGCCGACTCCTGGGTGGGGGCGTTGGGCATGTCACGGCACCACACAGCATCGGCAGCCTTTTCCACCCATTGCCCCAGGCTATGGTAGGGCGGGTTCAACCACACGCGACCGTGCCATTCCTGCGCCAAACCATCATCGGCAACAGTGAAGTGCTGGTGCGCCCAGACCGGAGCATCATCCCCCTTGGAAGGGGAGCAGGGGTCGAGATCGAAAGGTTGGTTGGCATTTGCGGCATAGAGGTGCTGGAGCAGCCAATCGGGCGTGTACCACTCGCAGTTCTTCTGCTCGTTGCCCTTTTGCATAAAGAGCCGCGCAGGGTTCCATTCCTCTGCGGGAGCAGGGAAAGCAATGGCCGCGGACGTAGCTACGGAAACACCATCGTTGGCAGGCATCGGCACAGACGGCTGATCCAGCATCTCGCCCATGTCGCGGGCGTGAATCGCATAGAGCGGCGTGGTGTAGTTGGCGCAGATCAGTTCCGATGCCGCATGGTGGCTGCCCATGGTGCTGGCGTAGCTCCGCACGATGGGGCGCATGTCCGAGAAAAGGATGCGGTTGCTCGGGCTATCGTCCACGGTCACCAAGCAAGCATGCTTGCTGTTGTGGACCCGTTCGGCAAGTTCCTTCAGGTCCGCCTCACCGAACGCATACATGGTCTTGCCCACTGATTCGTAGGGCGGGTCAAGCAGCGCGAACACGTTGTCACCCGGTTCGTCCATCACCTCGCGATAGTCCAAATTGGTGATGCGGACACCCTGGAGCCATTCGGAAAATTGCCAAAGCCGGTTGATATCGACGCGCTTCAGACCGCGATTCTCGGCGTCCTCGTAGGAGAGGTTGTAGCCGCTCATGCCGTTGGTGCCTGAGCGGGCAAGGCGGTTGCGAACGTAGAAGCCCGCCGCCGCCTCCACGCGATCTTCGCTCTCAACCATCCGGCAGGCATAGTCGAACAGATCGCGGCTGCACCGACCGAACGAATTCAGCAGCCCCAGCAATTCGGCAACCAACGCCGCGCTCTGCTGCTGGGTGACCTGATGATAGTTCGCCACGTCGGGATCGAGGTCGTTCAGCCAGAACCGCTCGGCGCGGCGGTTGCGGATCATGAAGAAGGTCATCGCCGCGCTGCTGGCGAAGGGTTCACGGAATTCGTGGATTTCCCATTTGGCAAGCCGACCGAGATTCGGTGCGATTTCGGACTTACCGCCAGCCGAGCGGACAGAGCTATGGCAGCGGTCAGGAACACGGACATGAATGCCCAGAGGATGGGTGTTGTTGAAGGGCGCAGCCATCACGCAGCCTCCTCAGTGTTGGGGGTGTCGTCCGCCGACTTGGTGTTGTCGTTGATCGCGGACAGGGCGCACGAAACAGGCACCGTGTGGTCGTCGGTCAACGGCGCAACCCGCGCCTTGCGGGCGAGGAAGCGCCCGATCTCGTCGGCATCGCGCTCAACGATGCCCTCCAAACGAAGGTCGAAATTCTCGTCAATGTAGCCGAGGATCAGCACGCGACCGGGCTTCGGAGCCAGGGCTGCCAAAGTCTGCTGATCCTGGGCGGTGTTGATGGTCGTCACCTTGCCGTCGCCAAGCGCGGTGGTGACGCCGATCTTCGGCAAGCTGGCGACGTAGGTTTCGGTGCGACGCAGTTCCGCGACCTTGCGCTCATGGTTTTCGCGCTGGTTCGCCTTGCGATAAGCCGTCACGCAGGCAGCAATCCCGCCGACATCGCGGATGTACTGAGCGGCATGTTCGACAGGAACCTGCTGCTGTTCGAGGTGCAGCAACGCGACGGTCAGGTGATTGAACTGGCGGCGGAAGTCGTACTTGGCGGAAACGCCCTGGAAAACCACCTTGATGAGCCGCAAGCAGGTCGCATCCACGCTATTGCCCGTCACCTTCGCGCCGTATTCCTGCGCGGCAAAGCTGGCGAATTCAGCTTCGTTCTGGCGAATTTCGATGAGGGCGGGCAGGCAGTCCGCCAGAACCACGGCGAGCGCCTGATGGGTGCGTTCAGCAAGATCGATGGCGGTGTTCACAGCCTGCATCGGCTTGTCGAGGAGCTTCTTGTAATCGATCATGTTAGTTCCCCTTGAAAAAGTTCGTTAGGCAGCAGCCCGCAGCGCCAAAGCGGGCGGCAGGTCGGGCGGAAACTGAGAATTGTTGTCGTTGGCGGGAACGCCGATAACCACGGTCATCACGCGAGGCGAGGCACTCACAAAAACCTGGGGTGCGTTCTCCTTCTTCTTAATGTCGGTGCGCATGGGGCAGACCTTTCCTGTTCGCGCCAGCCGGGATTGACGGCGCGTCGTCCTTGGGTGATTTCTGAATGTCTTGAGTAAGCTATCGGTGCATTCTGGATGTCACTGGCACTCACTCGGTATGCGTTCAATATGCCAGCCAGATGAGTTCACGAAAATTCGGCTCGCCGTCAAAATGGTGAAAAATGTTCTTCGTCGCATACCTGCGCCGTTGGAGACACGGAAAGCTGACCTTGAGGCTCCAATACAATGCCGTCGAGCAGGCAGTCGTCCGGGATGGCGGCAAGCTGATAGCAGTTTTCGTTGAACAGGAATTCGGCAGGCGTTCTTTAGCGCACCGCCCGAGCCTTGAAACGGCACTTAAGATGTGCGTGCCTGAGAGCGTGTGTTTGGCAACGTTGAGGTGGGGAACCCAATACCGTGATGACGCTCTGAACGTCGCCATCGGGCGTTCGGCAGGTTCAAAATCCGTGGATTTGCCGCGCCCCGCAGTTCCGAAGATAAAGGACCGAGGGGGGCGTCCGCCTGTCGCTAAGACTTCTAACAGAGGTTTCGCCCACCCTGCTCGCGTCGATGGAACCGAAGTTCGGGCCAGGGGGCATAAAACGCAGCAGGCGCTATCAGCGGCTTTCTACGAGAAGGTCAGGCCATTCGTGGCGGAAGCCATCAATAGAGGAATAAACACCCCGCAGGCGCTTGCAGATTATTTATCGGATCACGGTCAGAAAACCTTACGTGGCAAGCCATGGAACCGTCAGTCTGCATCGAACCTTTTGATGCGTTATCTGCTTGAGAGTGAAATGGTCTAATTGCCCACTCTAACGTCCCGATTGGCCAGATCGTGATCGGGGGGGGCAGGGTCGCTTGGGTTGATGGCAGAGGGGCATGAACCAGAACATGTACGGCGTTTCGAGGCAGACCAATGTTGCGGCGATCCCTCGAGTCAGGCACACGCTGACGCGGTGCCTGATCGCCCATCGCGCGTTCCTCGGCTCGCATTCGCTCGCTCGTCACTGCGCTCTGGTCGCTGCGCGGCTTTCACCAGGGAGATGGGGAAGTTCTGCTGAATTCCTCATCCTCAGCCAGATCGAGGACATACTTCTCCTATCCGAGAGAAAAGTATGTCCACGACCTGCCTCGTCATCAGCCGAGTCTCAGACATCGCACCTCGCAGCTACGTGGCGGAAGGCGGACGACCGTTGACCTTCCTGCTGCTCACTTCCCGGCTCGCGCCGTCGTCGGATCGACCATGATGCGTGTACGATCACATCATGATCGGTGGCGTTGCTTTTTCTCAGAGCGCCATCTTTTTCTTTTGTGGTTGCCGTTTGCCTGATCCCCGTTGGTACAGCGATCACCGCGTGCAACTCACCTTCGGCTTCGGGTCCAAGCCTCATCGGTGCGGTCGTTCGTCCCGCCATCCCTGTTTCATCACGCCCGATATATCTTCCTGTTCATGCCGCTGTTTTGGCAGCATTCTTATTTATCATTCTGCTTCAACCGCTTGCCCTCAGTCCGTTCAAGAATGTCGAGCAGCCAATGTCCCTGTTTTGAGGTGATCCAGGTGTTCGTTTTCAGCCACTCATCCATGGAGAGCAGGAAGGCAACTTCCTTTGGTGATATGTGCTGCATGCAATTATCAAGTCTATGAGAAACTCTCTGCCTCAGACCCACTATCTCTCCGGCCTGAAGGGATCGCCTGTCGGTTATATGATTCGTGTTCTTCATGATGTGAATTATCGTCCACGGCACATCTGTCGATCAATTTATAATTCACATCGCGTCACATAAGGGTACACCCTGTTGCAACTTGGCCGCACTGCCAGTTTATTGCTCCATTAGGGTTGCATTCTGCTTTGTGGTGCTGTCCGGTGCTTGGGTTAAGACCCAAAGGGGACATTCACCATGAAATTCGGCTACGCCAGGGTCAGCACCACCGACCAAGACCTCACTGTCCAGATCGACGCCCTCAAAGCTGCCGGGTGCGAGGTCATCCGCAGTGAGAAGGTCAGCGGCACCACCCGCCAGGGACGCCACGAATTGGAAGCCCTGCTCGAATTTGTCCGCGAAAACGACATTCTGGTGGTCACCCGCATCGACCGCATCTCAAGAAGCCTGGGCGACCTTCAGGACATCGTGCGCCTGCTCAAAGCCAAAGGTGCCAGCCTGATGGCGACCGAGCAGCCCTTCGACACCGGTAGCAGCCTGGGTGAACTCGTAGTGAACCTACTTGGGGTGTTCGCGAATTTTGAGACGCAACTCCGCCGGGAGAGGCAAGCTGAAGGAATCCTGCGCACGAAGCGCGATCACCCTGAACGCTACCGTGGTCGCCCGCGCACCATCGACGCAGACGAAATTCGTCGGCTGAAGGACGACGGGATGAGCGTCGTCACCATCGCCAAGACCCTCGGCATCGCCCGTACCTCGGTCTACCGGGCATTGAGCGACTGACAAGGTTACAGTTTATGGAATATAATTTCCCGCATGATGACAATCTTTAGGAAGGAACATGGGGGATCATGAACTTCGATAATTTTATGCTACTCGACCAGAGCGTAAAGGAGATTGTGCGCGGTTGGTTCCTTCACGCAGACAATGGCCGTGATGAAATGCAGCGTTTTATTAATCTATGGATGTCTTTCAATGGTTGGGCAACCTGCGTGACAGAGGAAGAAACAGACGCGGCTATGATTAGGGCGGTGATCGAGGATGCACGCATGCGTAATGCCTTTGATACCCTCTATGAGAGAGATGGGTATTTCAGACCTGCCGTGGATGCATTCGTTGATTGGTGGCCGATCTACGATGCTCGGTCTTTCAGAAAGAAAGCACGCCAACATAGAGTGCATGACATTTACAGCCGTGAAGACGTTCGTCGGTATGCCGAGCAGTGGAGTATTGCCAAGAGTCCGCGGAACTGGACCGCAGGCAATAGACCAAGCTGGTCCGAGACTATTTGGGCAATCTATAAAGTGCGCTGCAATCTCTTTCATGGACAGAAGGGAATGCAAAATCCATCAGATGTGCAGCTTGTGAGAGTGACCTATGACGTACTCTGGCATCTAATTGATAAGAGTGAGTGTTATAATTGGCAATGATTGCCAATTTTCTGCTGCGTGAGGAATTGATGGAGGAACGTCCTGAAAGCGGACATTCCTCCATCATCACGCTTACGCCGCGTGGCGTTGAGCGACATTATCCAACAACATGAAGCTCCAACCCAGCACCTGCGGCACCTGATGCGCTTGGACCAGCACGCCTTTGCTGATGATCGCGTCGTAGGTGCGTCGATGCTCGGGCGACAGCTTGTCAGCCACCCCACTAGAGCATTTTCCGCTCAATTGCAGTCGTATCCGGCAGCAGCAAAATAGTTCTGGCAGTCTGTGGTGGTGAGGAGATCGATGCCGCGACCGATTGCGG
>JAYSBF010000002.1:0-161878 GCA_041915545.1 Magnetospirillum sp.
TGAAAATCCCCTGCGCCAATGGTACTTCAGCTTAAGCTGCGGAAGAGTAGGTCGCTGCCAGGCCTTCCAAGGAAACAGGAAAACCTATCCACAATGCATAAAGGCGCGGATCAATCCGCGCCTTTGGCGTTTTAAACAACGCTGTCAAATCACCGCGGGATGGAGCAGCCCGGTAGCTCGTCAGGCTCATAACCTGAAGGTCGCAGGTTCAAATCCTGCTCCCGCAACCAAATCAAGCCCGTAAGTCCAACGACTTGCGGGCTTTTTGATTCTCAGGCAAAGCCGAAAAGTCCCATTTTAGGGATAAACTGGGGACATAGACGGAAATTTCCCTGCCATGGGATATGGCGTGTCCGTGCTGTCGATGATTGTCGTTATCATGTCGCTTCGGACCAGCCCAGCGCGAGGCCGCACGAAAGTTCCGACCGGAGGTCGGAACTTTCTGACGCGAGGATCAGGTCAGCACATCGGCCCAAATGGTATCGGCCCAGGCATGGGCGTACACCGCTTCGGCTTCGGATGGGGCGGCGGACACCCCGCCTGATCCGGGAACCACCAGCAGGGTTTTTTTCTCGGCATCGTAGCGATGGACCGAATCCACATGGATGGCCCGGCTGTCATCGACCAAGGAATAGCAGGTGTTGGCCAAGACAGAGGGCTGGGGTGCCTGTCCATTCAGGGCGTCGATGATGGCTGCCGCCGCCAGTTTGCCATGCTGATTGGCCATATGCCCGGATTTGGGCATCAGGGGGGCGGCCTGCAACACATCGCCCGCCAGATGGATGTGCGGCTGGGCGGTGGATTCCAGGGTCAGCCAATTCACATCAGCCCACCGGCCATTGACGTTGACCACTCCTGCCGTATGGGCGATATCGGCGGCGCGTTGTGGCGGCAGGATGTTCAGGACCTGGGCGGTCACCTTATCGCCCAATTCGCTGGTGACGGTCCGGGTGGCGGCATCCACGGCCACCGCATTCCAATTGGGGTGGTATTCCACGATGCTGGGATAATCCTGCGCCCAAACTCCGGTGAACAGCTTTTCCTTGGACTGGACCTTGTCATTGGCATCCAGCACCAAGACCTTGGATCGGGGTTTGGTGGTTTTCAGATAATGGGCGATCAGGCTTGCCCGTTCATAAGGGCCGGGGGGGCAGCGATAGGGAGCCTTGGGGATGGTGATGGCCACAACCCCGCCATCGGGCAAATCCTGCAATTGCTGACGCAGGGCTTGGGTCTGCGGCCCGGCTTTCCAGGCGTGTAAAATGGTTTCCTGGGCTTTGGCGTCATAGCCCGCGATCTTGGCGAAATCCAGATCAATGCCGGGAGCCAGCACCAGCTTGTCATAGGCGAACTGACCGGCATCGCTGGTACGGACCACCTTTTTGCCGGTATCCACCCCCACCACCGTCGCATTGACCAAAGAAATTCCCCAGGTCTTGTGCAGGGAATCATAGGAATGAAACAGGGTTTCAAACTGCCGGATTCCCGCCAACACTTCGTTGGAGGTGGGGCAGGAAATGAATTGCTTGCGCGGTTCGATCAAGGTGACATCCACCTGACCCCGGCTTAGCTTCCGCAGATATTTGGCGGCGGTGGCACCGCCGAAACCGGCGCCGATCACCACCACCCGGCCCAGGCTTTTGCCCCCGGATTTGGCTGAAGCGGATTTGACGGTCGAGGCGGCCAGGGCCAAACCGCCAGGCAGCAGGGACAATCCCGCAGCTCCCCCCATTCCCTGAATGAGTTGACGGCGCGTGGGCTTGATCACGGTCATGGTGCGTCTCCCTATTGCGGCAGCTTCGAGAAGTAATCGGACAAGGCGGTCAATTCGTCGTCGCTATAGCCTTTGACCAATTGATGCATGATGGTGGCCTCGCGCTTGCCGTCGCGGTATTCCCGCAAAATGCTGAGCAGATCGTCACGCCCAACCCCGGCCAGGGGGGGGATGGCCTGGGTGGACCGGCCATCGGTGCCGTGGCAGTTAAAGCAGTTCCCGGCCAGTAACCCGACCGATCCGGTCAACGGCCCCGTAGGCGCGGAGACGGCAGGGGGGGCGGCACGGTCATTGGCCTGGGCGGCAGCGGCGGCAAAGACCGTCAGAACCGCCGCCAGGGTCAGACCGCCGATGGAATGTTTGGTCATGAATGTTCCTTTCCTGATGGTTATGGCCGGTCAGGCCACTTGCGTTTCCGCCTGTCCGCTTTGCTCGGCGGTGTCGGTCCATGCCACGATGACGCTGTCGCCGGGATTGGCCCGTACCTTCCAACCCAAAAGCGGATCGGCGGCGATGCCCGATCCGGTATCCATGGACAGGGCCGCAACACCATTGACGCTGACAACGACCTGAACCAGATGATGGGGCGGGATGGGGCTGCCGTCGCTGTTGCGCCCCAAGCCGTTATGATTGGGGTGTTTGATCAATGCCTTGACCACGGCCACGCCATCCCCCGTGCTGCGTGCCTGTAACCGGAACGTGTTGTCTGCCATGATTTCCTGTTGCCTTCTTCCAAGATGCCTTGATGGGAACCGATCACGGCGCGGTGAAGATCCGCGGCCGGGCCTTGGCATCATCCCGGCAGGCAGCCGCCGACGATTACCCGCACCTGACGCGACGCCCCCCACACCCGACCTTGTCCATCCACGGCCAGGACCCGGACCCGCGACGTTTCCGCCAATTTGACCTTCAGCTCGATCCAGGGCAGAGCGGCCGGAAATACGGTGATATCGGCCAGCAGGGGAAAGACGTTGCGTTCCCCCAGCACCAGCAGCCGAACAATCCCCGCCTGGGCGGGCCACGTGATCTCCACCGGCACGTTGGCACCGTTTTCGGCCACATCGGGGGCGTCGATGACGATGCCGCCATCATCACCGCCATCCCGATCCTCCACCTCCAGCGCCCCCAGGGCAGACGATACCGAGCGGGCGTTGAAGGCATTGATGTTGCGCCCCTCTGCCGCCAGGGACCGGCGGGCCAATCCGCCCGCCAGCACCACGGCAGCCAGGGCGCCCAAAAGACGGCGCCTGCTGATCATCGGCCACCACCAGCCTTGGCCGGGGGCTTGGCATCACTTGGCACCTGCGGTGCCGTCTTAGCATCATTTGGCACCTGCGGTGCCGTCCTAGCATCATTTGGCACCTGCGGTGCCTGGGCCAACGCCCGGATAAAGACCGTCATGGTTTCAGGGGTCATGCTGCGCGCGATCACCGGTACCACCCGTGGATCGCTGACCGCCTGCACCCAACGCCCGGAAATGCGGGCATCGGCCAATTTGGTCAGGCTGTCGATGACCTTGGGATTGGCCAGGGCCGCCGCCCATTGGCTTTGGCTTTCCGGGTCCAGATAAGACAGCAGGCGCGGGTCTTGGCTGATGGACAGCAATCCCAATAACCATCCCTGAATGGCATCGGCCTTGGTCAGGGAAACGGCGGCGGCGATGCTTTGATCCGAGGTCAGGGTCTTGACCCAACGGGTCACCAGCTTGGGCTGGGCGGCATTGCCCACCGCCTGGATCAAGGATGGGCTGGTCAGGGCGGCTGTCCAGCGTTCCACCACCACCGGATCGGACAATTTCAGCCCCAGACCGATGGCAGCCGGGCTGAACACCTGATCGGCATAGGATTGAAACCGGGCATCCCCGGCACTATCCCCGGCCAGGGCGGTGATCAGCGGCGGGTAATAGGCGGCATCCAGCCAACGGCCGATCAGTTTGGCATCGGCCACTTTGGTCAAAGTGGCTGCCAGACGGGGATCGGTTACCGCCTTCAGCCAACCGTCCAAAATCACCGGATCGGCGGCGTTCAGCACGGAATCGATCAGGCGGGGATCGGTCAGGGCGGTGATCCAGCGTTCCACGAATCCCGCATCCTCGGATGCGGTTACGGCGGCCAAGGATGCGGGATTGGTCAGTTGGATGACCCAATCCTGCACGGTCTTGCGGTCGATGGCGGCCTTGTCCCCCTTGGCCAGTTCGGCGGTGATACTTTGCAAGGTGGCGGGGTCGATGGGGTTACCCCCGCTTTCCGCCCCCATGGCGGGCCACGCCACGGCGGACAGGGACAACAGGGCGCCCAGGGCCGCCCCGGCGAAAGCATGTGCATGTCGCATGGTCTGTTCCTTTAAAGATCGCCATTGGCGCCGGCAGTGATGATGTCCACCAACCCGTCATGCAGACGCTGGGCTTCGGTGCGCAGGCTGTCGGGGATGCGGTCGGGATTGGGCGAACTGTCTAGCCAGGACACATCCCAATCCAGGGTCATCAGCCACAGACGTTTATCGGCGTCTTCGACCGCGGCAACGCGGCAGGGCAGGAAAATGACGAATTCAAGGCTGTAATCCAGCAATTGGCGGGCGACCTGGGCATCGCAGAAATTGAACACCTCGACCTTGGATGTGTCCTTGCCGGTCAGGGCTGCCACATCCTTGTAGATGGCGTTGGACCCCACATATTTGAAATTCAGCTTGTTGGCCCGTGCCTTCATGGACGCGACCACGTCGTCATAGGACACGCCGTCCTTTACCGGCACCTTCAAGGTCAGCAGGTTGATCAGATCGCGCAAGGACAAGGGCGTGGCGGCAAAAGCCGAGCGGGCGAAATTACGCCGTGCTTCCGCCGTGATGGGGTCCAGCACCGTATTGGGGCGATGTTCCTTTTTTCCCGCCGATGGCAGGGGCAGACTGTCCGGGACCGGCTTTGCCTTATCGGCGGCCCAGACCGGCCCGCCACCCCCCGCTATCAGCAAAAATGCCAGGGCCAGCACGGTGGAGCGGGATAAAGAGGTCAGTATCTTGGCAGCCATCTTATTTCTTCTCCTTTCCCGCCGGGGTCTTGTTCCCTGCCGGATTCTTGCCCTGGACGGCCTGGCCATGAATGGTCCCGGCACTGTCGCGCGCCGACCGCAATGCCTGAGCCGCGGCCCGTAGACTGGCATCCAGATAGGCGGGGTCGGCGGATAGCAGCAGAGCGTTCAGCACCCGTGGTTCGGTCAACGCATCCAGATAAGGCTGGGCGATGGCCGGGTCCGAATAACCCAAGGCGGTGTCGATCAAGGTGCGGTCGGTCAAGGCCAGCAGCCATTGATTGATCAGGGCCGGATCGGAAAAGCGGGTGACCGCCTCGATGCTTTTCGGGCTGGTCAGGATGGTCAGCCAGCCGGAAAACGCCTGGGCGTCGGTCAGCTTCACCGCCGCCGCCACCAGCTTGGGATCGGTGGCGGCACTGATCCAACTGGACAATTGCTTTGGCTCCAGCAGGCGCAGGCTGGTATCCACCAGACGCGGATCGGTCAGGGCGCGGGCATAGGCATCCACCGTCGGGCCATTGGCCAAAGCGGCAAAGGACTGCACCAGACGCGGATCACTGATGGCCGAAATCCAACCGGCCCATTGCGGGGCCTGGGCACTGGCGGCAAAGGATTGGATCAGCCCCGGATCGGTCAGGGCTAGCAGCAATGCGTTGTAATATTGCGGATCGGCCCAGGCGATGACCGCCTCGCTCAGCTTGGGATTGGCCAGGAAACCCACCCATTGCCCGGTCACCGCCGGATCACCCAGCCGCAATGCCGATTCAATCAGACGGGGATTGGTGATGGTGGAAACCCACCCTTCCAACACCTTGCGGTCACCCAAGGCCAGGACCGCATCCAGCAGGCGGGGATCGGACAATCCCGCCGCCCATTGACGGGCCAGGGCCGGATCTGCCGCAGTCAGGACGTTTTCCACCAGGGCAGGACTGGTCATGACCTGGACCCATTGGGTCAGGTTGGACGGATCGGTCTGAGCCAACAACCCATCCAGGGTGTTTTTGTCGGTCAGCCAGTTGATCCAGATGGTGACTGTCTGCGGCGAGGCAAAGGCCGTCAGCCCCTGTCCCTGACCGGATGCCGGCGCTGTTTTTTCAGCAATGGCATCCAACGTCTTACGATCATATTGCGCGTGCGCCTGAGCCAAGGGCCAGAGCAGCACCCCTGCTCCAAAAAGTATGGCAGTCGCTTTGTCAGCTATTGGCATGCATCCCCCATTTGCCGAATGACTGCGTCTTATGGCGAATGTCATCGCCCGACGATGTCGCTACGGTTGTAAGGGAAGCAGAACAATTTTCAATTGTCTACTGGTTAAATAGTTTTATGTTGATGTCAGTGGGGTTTTATGGAACTCTGACCATGACGCCACCCTGATGGGAGAATCGGTGATGAACTGCCTGATGCAGCAGATGTTAATCGCCATGCTGTCGGCTACCCCTGTCCCTGATGCTCCCGCCGCCGTCCCGGCCCGTCATACGGTGGTCGCCGCCTCGTCGGTCGCTCCGGTCCAGACGGTGCCACTGGGGCAATTGGCGCAGCAGCCCGACACGGACCGCGCCAGGGATCAACGGATCGCATCCCAAGACAATTAAATCCGCGACCAAGCCCGCGCGGCGCTTGAGCGGCCCCGGCACGGGGCGGCCACAGGCAAGAATTAGAGCGGCGCGCTTTGACTGGTGGCGGGAAAGGTCGTCTTCCCGTCCTTTGGGGGCTTGAACCCCCAATCCCCGCATCGAGAGGCAAGCTTCCAGAACTCACCAGTCCTATTGACAGTCGATAGGACTGGTGGTTTGGAAGGCTGTGCCTCCAAATGGGTTTGGGCGAGAGCTCAAACGCGACGCGGAAGTTTTCCGTACCTGGCTAAACACTTAATCCGAGGTGTGCGCCGCTGGGATCAGGCGGCGGTCAGGCGACGATTAAGATGGGTCAGGGTCGCCCGCATTTCCGGGTGATGGGGCAGCAAGGTCGAGGCCAATTCACGAGCGCGGAGGCGGTCGATGGATTCACCCCGCCATTCGCGGGCAAGCATGTCGGCCAATTCAACCCAGGTGGTGATGGTGTTCATGATGGTGTCTCCCGTTTGACTGATTGGCCAGTTTTGGCCCGCTTATCGTGGTGTTAGCTGAAAACGTGGGGCATCACGGCGGTCTTGCCGCTGAGATGACGCATCAGAAAGCTGATCAGGGAATAGCTGACATCGTTCACGCCGATGCGCATGCACCCGTCATCGGATTGGGTGACCGCGCCGGTGATGGACACCGCATCAGCGATTAACAGGCGGAAGCCGTCGCGGGGGATAATGTCCACATCCACCACGGTGCCGGCCCCCAGGCCGCATTCTTCCATCTTCAGGGCGTCGCCGATGAAGCCGTGGATTTCCAACAGCTTGCCATCCACGCAGGCCATCAATCCACGGGACCGGCTGCGGGGTTGGGCCGAGTGGGCGCGGCGGCCGTGGCGGCGGCGCGACGGGGCCAAACGCAGGCGGCGGCTGGTGGCGGCGGGGGTCTTGGTGACTGGAGTTGTGGCTGTGCTGGTCATGGCTACTATCCGTCCTTGCTTGCGTTTTTTATACCGCAAGCCAATGAACGGCCTTTTGGGCGACCATGAACGCGCTGTGAATAGTTGGAAAAATATCCAACAAATTCAGATGGATGTTATTTTTTGATAGATAATGGTGCCGATATCTGCCGGATGATGGGTTTCGCCATCGGCATCATTCGGTCGGGGGCTGATCGCCCTCGCGGAAGATGGCGCCCAGATAGACGCGGACGGATTTTTCCTCGAATGTGACGGCGATGTAATTGCGGTTTTCTTCATCCGTCAGCATTTCCATGCTTAACCGGCCTTGTTCGATGGCGGTGACCACCTCGATCTCGCTGGTGTCCAGGGCTTTGGCCACGGCACCGACCAGGGCGTTGATCTCGTCGAACATTTCACGGTTTTCCATGGGGACTCCGGCAAAAAAAGCCGTCCAGCCCCAATCCGGGGCTGGACGGCTTGGGTAATGACATCAGGCGCTGGTGCGGATGGCCTGATGACTGGATTGGGGGGGGATGGGGGTAATGGACAGGACGTCGGCATCGGCCGCGTCCATGTCGGCATCGGCGCGGGGCTGAAGACCGGCGAACAGGCCGTTGGCGATGTTGCGGTTGATGGTGATCAGAATCTCGGCCTTATCCGCCTTGGGATTGGCCAGGATATCGACGGTGGTCTTGTCCACGAAGCTGCACATGCTCAGCATGTTGCGACGGATATCCGCAGGCAAGGTGCAATCAGACCCGGAAACCCCAGCTTGGAAAAACGTCCACAGGCGCCAGTTCAACCGCACGGCGGCCAACAGGCTTTCGGGGAAGTCATCCGCCGTCTGACCAAAAGCGATGCGGCGAGCCGATTCGGTCAGGGCCCACGCTTCGGTTCCCCGAGGGTCGTTGGGCATGGGGGACGGGCGATAGCTGCTGTGAAAACGCGACGTGTTCATGATCTGCGCTGAAACTCCGTCAACCTATCCATAGGGATCAGACTTTGTAGCACCCTAGCGTTAAAAGAGGATGAAGCCCCATCCGGCTTTGATGCCATTTTTTCCGCACGAAAATACAGCATCCCGCCGCCCGTCATCGGCCAGGACCGCCCTGGCCTGAACAGCGGGGGTCAACTGAACAGGGCCAGCACGCTTTGTTCTTGTGAACTGGCGAAAGACAGCGGTTCGCCGCTTAATTGCTGGCGGGTCTGCAAGGACAGCAGATTGGCCCCTTCCTCGGTCATTTCCAGGAAGGCGGCATCGACCTCCTTGCTTTCCTCGGCATAGGATTGGGTGAATTCCAGACTGGCCCGCAGCACATCCAGATTGCTGCCCAAGGCGTCGGCATTGGCATGAACGCTGGTCAGAACCCCGGTCAATTTTTCGATGGCGTCATCGAAATCCGATGATGACAGTCCGGCCCAATCCCCTTCGGCGGGGGCCAGTCGTTCCAAGGTGGCCGGCAGGAATTCGTCATCGCCGCCCTGGGCCAGGGTGTTCGCCTGTTGGGCCAAATGGCCGTATTCCGATGCCAGGCTGGTCCGCTTGTCGCCATCGGCGGCTTTCGCGCTTTGCAGCACGCCCCGCATCCGTTCCAGCACGGCGCCGACGGTGGCGGCGCTGGATAGGGCGCTTTTCAGGGTGGTGATGCTGTGGTCAATGGATTCCTTGCGGGCCGCCAGGTCATGGACCTGATGGCTTGGCGGGGCAATATCGACCGGGGCGCCTTGATCGGGGGCGTCCTGATGGGCGGCGGCATCGGTCCGCGTCGTGGGCTGGGTCGACAGGATGCGGGTGGCCCGCCCCACCAGATCGCCGGTCTTCTGTATGGAATCCAGATTGGTGCGGATGGCGTTGGTCAAAGTCAGATCGGCCATGACACAGATCCTTTCTGGATATCAAAGCGGTTCTGATGCATGACACCCCAACTTTCCGAACGCCCCCCCACGGGCACAACCAGCCATCGACCGCTTGGCCGCAGTCCCAGGCACACAGCATTTTGGCACGGCCTGGGGCGCTTGTCCTTCGTCATCGGTGCCCGTTTCGCACATATAGGTCTGCGCGATGGGGTTGTCCAACCGTTTCCAGCGATGAAAACGCTTTCCGGCAACAAAAATTCCGACACGGTCAGGCATAATTCCGACACGATCAGATGTGCGGCCCATGGCCACTCATGTCATCGGAGTGTTGTTGATACCCCCCTTGTGAGTCAAGAAATCCCCGGTTCCGGGATGGCTGGCGTGGCAGGGCGATTATTCCATTTGTCAGTGGGATGCGGGTGATTGTTGAATTTTTTCTTAATCTCGGCCACACTGCGCCGTCTTTTCCAGCCTGTTGCGAGGTGTCGTGATCCGTCTTTCCCGCGCAGCCGCTGTCGTCGCCGCCATGGTCGCGGTTACCCAGCCCGCTCTTGCCTCTACCGCTTGCGTCAATTCCGACGAAGCCCGCGCCATGCAATTGCGGCAATTGCATATCCAGTTGCAGGTGGCGTCCTTGAACTGCCGTGCGGATGATCCGTCCTTGCCCGGAAAGTACGCGAATTACGTCAACCGCTTTGGCGGGGCCTTGTCCGATAACGCGCGGGTTTTGCGCACCCATTTCAACAAATCCTATGGGTCGTCGGGCGGGTCGCAGATGGACCGTTATATGACCGTGCTGGCCAATGACGAATCCCAGCGCGCCCATCAGGTGGATGGCTATTGCGAAAGCCATGCCCCCTTGTTCGAGAAAATCTCGGCGCTGAAGCCGCATGAATTGGAACGGTTCGCGGTGGAAACCCTGAACGATCCGGCCAATCCGGTCTGTGCCAAATCCACCCCGCCGGCAGTCCGCAGCGCTGCGGCCACGCAGAAAAGCGACACCGTCAAGGTGGCCGCACGGGTGAATGACGGCAAGGCCGCCAAGCCGGCCAAGCCGGTCAAGGCCACCCCGGCCAAGGCGGATAGCAAGCCGAAGGCGGATGCCAAGCCAAAGACCGACAGTAAGAACTGATCCCGTCCAGGATCATGGGAAACGCCGCAGGCCCGATGGTCTGCGGCGTTTTTCATTGGCCCCGGCGAGGGGCAAAGATAGTCCCAAATATAATCACAAGCCAGGCAAGGTGACTGTCATGACCAACCCGCCTTCGGGGCGGTTGGTGGCGGTCACGCTGCCCCCTACTGCCGTCAGATTGCGGCGGACGATCCACAGTCCGATGCCGAAATGGGCTTCTCCCACCTGGCTGACATCCTGTCCGGGGCGGTTCGATACGTAACGGTCGAACATGCGGTCCAGCATGTCGGGGGGCACGCCCGGCCCCTGATCGGCGATTTCCAGCACCACCGGACCATGGAAGATGTGGGTCAGGCTGACTGATATCCGGCTGCCCGGCGGGGAAAAGGACAGGGCATTGTCCAGAATATTTTCGATCACCGTTTCCATCATCTCGATCCCGCCCAGCACTCGGCACCCGGTCTGGATGCGTCGGCTGATGCCCACATGGCGGGTTTCGGCCACGTCGTCATAGGATTGCACCAAATCATCGGTCAGACGGGACAGGTCCACCGTCTGCCGGGGCGGACTGACCAGATCGGCATTGATCTGGTCCAACCGACGCGAGGCGGCCACCAGGGCATCCAGCCGGTTCAAGGATGCTTCGATCACCTGAATGGGGCGGGCGGCGCTGTCTGACTGCGTGGCCAGACGGCGCAGGGGTTCCAGGGATTGGGCAATGGTGGCGATGGGGGTCTTGAAGGCATGGGCATTTTCTTCGGCGGCAAAGCGGAATGCCTGGGCCGTGGCCTGTAAATTTCCCACCATGCGGTCCAATTCGCCGGCCACACCATCCAATTCGGGGATTTTGTTGACGCGGGCAAAGGGGCTGCTGGCGGGCTGTCCATCCGCCACTCGCCGGGCCTCGCGCCCGAAGCGGCGCAAATTCAGCCACAGGGCCGCGGACAGGCTGAGTACCAGCAAGGCCAGCACCGCGTAAACCGCCGCCGCCCAATGGATTTCCCGGCTTTTCCAATAAGGCCGGTCCAGCAACGCCCCGGCGGGATCGCCCGCCGACAGGGCCGTGACCACGCCCCAGCACCCCGATGGCGTGGCAAAGGGCACCATGGAGATCAGCACTTCTTCCGCGCCCGAAGCGCTGGAATAATGCTGATCCAGCGGCGCGCTGCCGGTGCAGGTATCGGGCACGGCCCGGATCACGCCCGCATCCGCCAGCCGGTGACGCTCATCTTCCACATTGGCGGGGTCCAAGGGCGGGGCAGCCCCCACCAGAAAGACCGTTCCCATACGGCCATCCGGCAGACGCGGACGGAACAGCAGACGCACCGTCACCCCTTGGGGGGCGAGCTGGTCCAGAACCTTGCGGGTATCGGTGACCGTGGGCAGCTTCAATGGCGCCAGCCCCAGGGCCAGGCCACCGGCGATCAATTGGGCGTCGATCTGCAACCGTGACAGCAAAACCTGTCGTCGGCTTTGTTCCGCACGGGAAAATTCGTCGTACAAAAAGACCGGAACGGCGGCAAACGCCGCCACCATCAGCAACAATCTGGCGGCCAGACTTCGGACCGGATTGCCCATGGCTTACCCCCCGCTTTCGTCTTTCCAACGATAGCCAAAGCCCGCGTAATTGCCGATCTGGTCGAAATCCGGGTCCACATCACGGAATTTCTGGCGGATGCGCTTGACGAAGGTGCGTACATTGGCGCGAAACCCTTCCGGCCCGGCCCCGGCCAGGAAGCCTTCACCATGGACCAGATCGTAAATTTGGCGATAGGACACGTCTTCGCCCATCTGTTCGATCAACAAGGCGACGATGCGGAATTCCGTCAGGGTCAATTCCACCGTCTGCCCCCGCCAGGTGGCCCGGCTGACCTTGACCTTCAGGGTCAACGACCCTTGGGTGATGGTGTCGGTGTCGTTGCTGTTGGCGGCACCCCGTGCCTTGGCCCCATCCAGAATCAGACCGATCCGCTTTTCCAAGATGGTGAAACTGCGGGATTTTTCCACGAAATCCACTGCCCCCGTGGCCAAGGCGGCTTCTTCGTAGATCTGATCGGTCAGGGCTGTCAGGAAAATGGCGGGCACATCCAGACTGGCGGCTCGGATGCGTTTCAGCACCTCGATCCCGTTCATTTCCGGCATGCGCCAGTCCAGGATGACCAGCCCGGCGGGTTCGCCCCCATCCAAAAGA
This sequence comes from Magnetospirillum sp., assembly GCA_041915545.1. Classification (GTDB taxonomy): domain Bacteria; phylum Pseudomonadota; class Alphaproteobacteria; order Rhodospirillales; family Magnetospirillaceae; genus Magnetospirillum. The sequence goes on from JAYSBF010000002.1 coordinate 12,504, forward strand.
TGCTCCAAAGCGGCGGCGCCACGGGAAAAATCCCGCACGCAATATCCCGCATCCGACAGGTTGCGCCCCAGGGATTCCCGGAACAGATCATCATCATCCACCAGAACCACCGATGTCGGCATCCCGTGTTCTCCCAGATTTTCCGTCCGCCCGGCACCCCACGCACCAGCATGCGCCCTGTTAGCTCTACCCCCATAAGGATTAATGCCCGGTTATGCCTTCTTTCAAGATAGCCAGCTTAGTCAAGCAATGGCAAAGTGCCCGCCATCATGACAAGCCCCCCCGCAAATGCCCAGCTTTCCTTGGGTTTTTCCTGCCTGGGCCACCTGTATGCCCATATGGTTGAACCGATTTTTTACGTGGCCGCTCTGGTTTTGCCCACGGAAACCGGGCTGAGTTATGGGGAAGTCCTGGGGCTAATTCTGGCAGGAAAGCTGCTTTACGGCATCCTGGCCCCCTTGGGCGGCTGGTTGAGCGACCGGTGGAGCACGGCCGGCATGATGGCGGTCTATTTCATTGGGCTGGGGATATCCACCATCGCCGCCGGGCTGACGACGGGACCGTGGGGGCTGGCCGCGGCCTTGGCCATGGCCGGGGCGTTCGGGTCCATTTATCATCCGGTGGGCACCGCCTGGCTGCTGCGTCACGCGGTCCGCAAGGGCAAAGCCATCGGCATCAACGGCGTTTTCGGTGGATTGGGGCCGGTGGCTGCCGCCGGTGCCGGGGTGATCATCGCCCATTGGGGGTGGCGCTGGGGTTTCATCATTCCAGGCATCGCGATCACCACCACCGGGCTGATTTTCCTGAACCTGTTGCGCCGGGGCGTGATCCACGATACCGCCCGCGACCGCATTCCCCACCCGGCCCCCAGCCGGACCGAAGCTTGGCGGGCCGGGCTGGTCCTGTCCGTCACCATGCTGTGCGCCGGGCTGATTTATCAATCCACCCAACCCAGCCTGCCCAAATTATTCCAGGAACAATTAGGCTGGGACAGCACCGATGTGGCCGGATCGGCGCTGGCAATGGGGCTGGTTTATCTGGTGGCCGGGTTGGTGCAAATCGTGTCCGGCCATCTGGCCGACCGCTTCGCCGCCCGCACTGTTTATGTGGTGGCGGCCCTGGGCCAGATCATTCCCCTGGCTTTGCTGGCCCTGGCCAGCGGGCCAATCCTGGTGCCGGCGGCCATTCTGGCCGTGGCATTCAACACCGCCGCCATTCCGGCGGAAAACATCCTGCTGTCCCGTTACACCCCGGCCCAGTGGCGGGGCACCGCCTTTGGCATGAAATACGTGCTGGCCTTTGGTGTCAGCGGCCTGGGCATCCCCCTGGTTTCAGCCAGCCATGACCTGACCGGCGGATTTACCCTGCTCTATCTGCTGCTGGCCGGAACCGCGCTGATCATTGCCCTGACGGCCCTGGCCCTGCCAGTCACGCATCACCCTCAGGGTGCGGTGCGGCATGGATAGATGTTGCGCATACGGGCTATTCGTTACATTCTTAAGTAATAGGGGCATAGGCGGAGGGTCAGATCAATGATCCTGTTTCCGTTTAAATCCGGCGCATCGCACACCATCCGGTTCTGGTTGGGATTGCTGGTGGCTGCCTGTGGGCTTCCCATGCTGCTGATGGCGGGATTGCTCAGCTATCACGTCTACGATTACAAACGGTCCCTGGTGGCCCAGCGCATGGCCGACACTGCCCGCGCCCTGTCCATTTCGCTGGAACAGGATTTGTCGGGGGTGCGCCAGCAATTGCAGATCCTGGCCATGTCCCCGCATCTGAAGACCGGGGACATGGGGCAATTCCACGCCCTGGCCCGCCGGATCGCCAGCCAATACCCCCATGCGGACATCATCCTGGCCGATAAGGACGGTCAGCAATTGATTAACACCTACCGGGATTACGGCGAGGCGCTGCCCAGCCGCAATTCGACGACCCTGGCCCGGATTTTCGCTACCGGTGATCCAGTGATCAGCGATTTGTTTTACGGGGCCATCACCAAGCGCCCGTTGGTCAGCGTGGACGTTCCGGTCCTGATTGACGGCAGGGTCACGTATGATCTGGCCATGACCTTCCCGGCGGAACATCTGGCCACTATCTTGTTTCAGCAGCGTCTGCCCCGGTCCTGGACCGCCACCATTTTGGACAGCCGCAACATCACCGCCGCCAGGACCGAAGAGGCGGAACATTTCATTGGCCGTCCGCTCAGTGCCGATTTGCAAGACATGCTGGCCCAGCAGGATGAAGGCCAAGGCGAAGTGGTTAATGCCCAGGGCATTGCCATGCATGACGCCTTTGTCCGCTCTCCGGCTCTGAACTGGACGGTGGTGGTCGGGGTTCCCGACATGCTGATCCAGCAGGAAATCTGGGAATGGCTGGGATGGATGCTGATCGCGCTGTTCACCTTGATCGCCGTGGCCCTGGTTCTGATTACCCTGATCGCCGAGGGGATCGCCCGTTCCATCCATGCCCTGGCGGCGCCGGCCCTGGCTTTGGGACAGGGGCAGCCAGTCCCGCCCCAAACGCATCGGCTGAAGGAAACCCAGGATGTGAGCATGGCCCTGCTGCGGGCGTCGCAATCCATGGCCTTGCGCGAACAGGAACGGGATCAGGCCATTCAGGCCCTGGCGGAACGGCGCAAGGCACTGCAATATCAGTATGAGGGGCTGCGGGCGCTGAACGATATCGCGGCCTTGCCCGAACAGGAACCAAACTTGCAATTGGGGCAGGCCCTGGCCCTGGGCGCCCGCCATTTGGGGCTGCCAATCGGCATTATCAGCCGCTTGGATGGCAGCAACCACACGATCCGCCTGCACCACGCCCCGGTGGGAACCGCGATCCAGGACAATGAAACCCTGCCGATGGGGGACACCTATTGTGCCCGCACCATGCGGCGCGGCGATGTTCTGGCCTTGGACGTCCTGCCCCAGCCCTGCCGTGGCGGCAGCGGTTGTTGCGACGTGGGACCAAGCATGAAAAGCTTTATCGGCGCCCCGCTGATGGTCATGGGGCAAAGCTGGGGAACGGTCAGTTACAGCAGTGTCGATCCGCATCCGCGTCCGTTCGACGACAGCGACCGGGATTTCATGCGCCTGCTGGCCCGGTGGATCGGGGTGACGTTGGAACGGCAAAGCGTGCATCAGGAATTGGCCCGGTCCAACGCGGAACTGGAACAATTCGCCCATGCCGCATCCCATGATCTGCGCAGCCCGCTGCATCAGATCCGGGGCAAGTTATCCTTGCTGGAACGCCACCATGGCGATGCCCTGCCGGCCGAAGCCCGTGATCTGGTTGGGGAAATCGGCGACGGGATCAGCCATATGGACAATCTGATCCATGGTTTGTCCGATTACTCCCATATAGGACGTCACGAACGTCCGCACGGTCCGGTTTCCCTGGACCAGATCATGGATGGTCTTCAGACGGCCCAGGCCGCGGTCATCGCCCAAACCAATGCCAGCCTAACCGTGGTCAAGCCCTTGCCCGTGGTGACCGGCGATCGGGAAGAACTGGAACAGCTTTTCCAAAACCTGATCAGCAACGCCATCAAATACAGTGATCCCAGCCGTCCGCCGCAGATCCGCATCGCCGCCATCCGGGCCGGGCAGAATTGGGACATCACCGTCAGCGATAACGGCATCGGCATCGCCCCCGCTGATCAGAACCGCATTTTCGGGTTGTTCCAGCATCTTCACGGCATTGGGCAAACCGGCGATATCGGGATCGGTCTGGCGGCGTGCCGGAAGATCGCCGAACATCATGGCGGCACGATCACCGTCAGTTCGGAACTGGGCCAGGGCAGCCGATTCACGGTCAGTCTGCCCACATGGCTTTTAGCGGCGGAGTAACCCCATGGCCGACGACCCGGATTGCCTGAGTATGTGTCAGATGGTGGATGGCTATTGCCTGGGCTGCGGCCGAAGCGAAGCCCAGATCGCCCAGGCGCGGGGGGAACCCCCGGCCCCGCCATCCGTTCAGGCGCATGCCGGGACCGACTTGCAAACAAGTGCCGGAACCGGTGGGATGAATAATACCACCGGCGGTAAGTTCTGACTTACGGCCGTCAGTTCTGCCGCCATTGCGGCGGCGGCCAAGCGGCCGGATGGCCGCGCCCGGCGAGGGACAAAACAAACCCCAGGCGGTTATTGACCGGCTGGTTGCCAACCGGTTTCGCCACAGGCCAAGGTGATGGCGATGGTGGCCTTGCTGTCGGGGCTGGTCCAGAAGTTGCGGTAACTCCAGATCCGGGCAGCATCGCACCGGATGGTCATATGGTCGGCATCGGCCCATTCCACCCGTGGATTGACCACATGATCGGCCACCAGCAGGCGGGTGCCCTTATCGGCGGCTTCGCCCGTGCGGGACAGAACCACCATGAACGGTTCGCTTTCACCCGCCTTCATCCGGCCCACCACCGCGTCCATTTCGCCCACGGGCGACGGATGGCGCGACAACTCGGTGATCTTGCCGTCATCACAGGCGGACAGAGACAACAGGGCGATTCCCGCCAACAGAATCGAGCGCATCATTCGGCCGCCGCATCGCGGATGGCCCGCTTATCCAACCCCAATTCATCCCAGACCGACACAAAGGCCGTCACCAGATGATCCATCATGGCATCGGTGTGCAGCGGGGTCGGGGTAATGCGCAAGCGTTCCAGGCCCACCGGCACGGTGGGGTAGTTGATGGGTTGCACATAGATATCGTGCTTGGCCATCAGCAGATCGGATGCCCGTTTGCACAAGGCGGCATTGCCCACCATCACCGGCACGATATGGCTGACCGAATCCATCACCGGAATCCCCCGTTCGGACAGACGCCGCTTCAAGGTGGCGGCCCGTTCCTGGTGCCGGTCGCGGATTTCCGGGTGTCGACGCAACACACGGATGGATGCCAAGGCGGCGGCGGCCACCATGGGCGGCAAGGAGGACGAGAAGATGAAGCCCGGCCCGAAACTGCGTACGTAATCCACCAAGGATGCGGATGCCGAGATATAGCCGCCAACCACGCCCACCGCCTTGGCCAGCGTGGCCTGGATGATGGTGATGCGGTCGCGCACGCCATCGCGTTCGGCCACGCCCGACCCTTCGGCGCCATACATGCCGGCGGCATGCACTTCGTCCAGATAGGTCATGGCACCATGGGCTTCGGCCACGTCGCACAAATCGGCGATGGGGGCGATGTCGCCATCCATGGAATAAACCGATTCGAACGCGACCAGCTTGGGTTGATCCTTCGGAAACTGGCTTAGCAACTGATCCAGATGGGCGGGATCGTTATGGCGGAACACATGCTTGGGCGCGCGGGAATGGCGGATGCCCTCGATCATCGAATTATGGTTCAACGCATCGGAAAAGATGACGCAATCGGGGATGGTCGCCCCCAAGGTGGACAAGGTGGTCTGGTTGGCCACATAGCCCGAGGTGAACAGCAAGGACGCTTCCTTGGTGTTCCAGGATGACAATTCCTGTTCCAGCAGCACATGGTAATGGTTGGTGCCCGAAATATTGCGGGTGCCGCCGGCCCCGGCGCCGCACCGGTCAACCGCTTCCTTGGCGGCGGCCAGAACGTCCGGGTGTTGGCCCATGCCCAAATAATCGTTGGAACACCACACCACCACTTCCCGCACGGAACCATCATCGCGGTGATTGAGCGCCACCGGAAAGCGGCCCTGGATACGCTCCAGATCGGCGAAGACCCGGTAACGGCCTTCGGATTTCAGTCCGCCGATGCGCGACGCGAAGTAATGTTGGTAATCCATCGAAAAACACCTCCAGCCCTGCCGCGCACGCATAATGCGCGGCTAGGGGGCAATCCCTGGGCTGTGATCCTAAAGGAATGGAAAGGTGGGACGCAACTAACATGCCTGTAATTTCCCCATGTTCTCATAGGGCTATCACATCTTTAAGAACGCACCACGCCGTCAGCGCGCAACTTTTCCCACACCTGATCCAACCCCCGGCGGAAGCGGGACAGCAATTCGGTGATTTCATCGGCATCAATCACCAGGGGCGGCGAAAACGCCACCGCATCCCCCATGGCCCGCAGGATGACCCCATGGCCCTGGGCGGCGGCCACCACTTTGGCGGCCACGGCCAGCTTGGGATCGAACGGGGTTTTGCTGTCCTTGTCGGCCACCAATTCGATGGCCCCGATCAGACCGACGCCACGGGCTTCCCCCACCAGGGGATGTTGCTGCAAATCGGCCAAGCCCTGTTGCAGGACCGGCCCCACCTGACGCACATGGGCCACGATGTCGCGTTCGGCATAAATCTTTTGGGTTTCCAGCGCCACCGCCGCCGATACCGGATGGCCGCCATAGGTGAAGCCATGGCCGAAACTGCCGATCCGGGCGGATTCCGCCTTGATCGGTTCATAGACATGCCCGGCCACCGCCAGGGCGGAAATGGGCAGCGACCCGGCGGATAACCCCTTGGCCATGGTCATCATGTCGGGCTTCAGGCCAAAGGTCTGGGCGCCGAACATATTGCCGGTGCGGCCAAAGCCGGTGATAACCTCGTCCACCACGAACAAGACGTCGTATTGATGCAGCACGTCTTGGATTTTTTCGAAATACGTGGCGGGCGGCACAATCACCCCGCCGGCGCCCATCACCGGCTCGGCGAAAAAGGCGGCCACGGTTTCCGGGCCTTCGGCCAAAATCAGCTTTTCCAATTCCTCGGCCCGGCGGGTGGCGAATTGTTCTTCGCTTTCACCCTTTTCGCCGTAACGCCAATAATGGGGGCAGCCCGCGTGCAACACCCCGTCCATGGGCAGGTCGAAGGACCGCTGATTCACCGCCAGCCCGGTCAAGGACCCGGTGGCCACGGTCACCCCGTGATAGGCCCGTTCGCGTGAAATGATCTTTTTCTTGGCCGGCCGCCCCAGGGCATTGTTGCGGTACCAGATCATCTTGATGGCGGTATCGTTGGCTTCCGACCCGGAACAGCAGAAAAACAGCCGGGCATCGGGCACAGGCACCATGGCTGCCAGGGTTTCGGCCAAACGGATGGCCGGTTCATGTGCCTTGGATGAAAACAGGTGGTAGAAAGACAGGGCGCGCATCTGCTCTGCCGCTGCCTGGGCCAGTCGCTCTTCCCCCCAGCCCAAAGAGGCGCACCACAGCCCGGCCATGCCCTCGATGTAATCCTTGCCGGATTCGTCGAAGACCCGCACGCCCTGTCCCCTGGTGATCACCATGGGGCCTTGTTCCGCATGGGCGGCCAAATTGGTGTAGGGATGGAACAGATGGGCCTGATCGGCCTGGGACGCGCTGGTCATGCTTACTCCGGCTGTGGTGAAAAGGGCGCAAGACAGGATCGAAGCGGAGTTTAGCCAGCCGCCCGATCCATGCGCAATGCGCCCTTTCGCAACTCACACCCGCGTATGGCTCTTGATTCGGAACGCATAGACATACAGGTCGATATCCCGCACATCCCTGCGGCGACCGCGTGCCTTGCGGGTGGTCATGAAATATTCCACCACGTCCCTGGCATCCACCTCGTCCTTGGCCAGACGGGAAATCCACGCATCCCCCTTGGTGCGCAACCCATGCTGGGTGAACAGCATTTCCTTGGGCGCCCCCGTGCAGCCCACGAACCACTCCTCGAAAACACCGCCATTGGCGGCAATGTAATCTTCGATATCGCCAATAATGGCGGAACGCGACTTTGCGGCCATCACTCTCCCCCGACGGAATATCCTAAAGCATAGCTAACGCACAGGCGGAACACAATCCGGCCAAGCCCTGAATCCGATTCTCCCGGACCTGCGGTCCGATTTTTAAAGCCCGGACCTGCGGTCCGATGGACAGACGGGCCAGGACACCTATAGTGCGATGATACATAGCCAGGACAGGACAATCATATCATGCGCGTCCCCGTTGCCTCCGATGCCGTCACCAAAGCCTTTCAAACCATCGGCAATGATTGGGCCTTGCTGACCGCTGGTGACGAACAGGCTTTCAACGCCATGACCATCAGCTGGGGCACCTTGGGCTGTATCTGGCAGCGCCCGGTGATGACGGTGTTGGTGCGTCCGCCGCGTTTCACCCACCAATTCACCGAACGGTTTTCCACGTTTTCGGTATCCTTCTACCGGGGGCAGCGCAAGGCGCTCAGCCTGATGGGCACCAAATCGGGCCGCGACATTGACAAGGTGGCCGAAACCGGATTGACCCCGGTTTTCATCGACGGCATCCCCACCTTCGCCGAAGCCTATCTGACCGTCATCGCCCGTACCCTTTACCGGGGACAGTTGGATCAGGCCGGTTTCCAGGACATGGCGGTCGAGCGGGAATTTTATCCAGAACACGATCACCACACCGTCTATTACGCCGAATTGCTGAAGGTGGTGGGGGGGGAATAGGCGATGCCTATTCCCCCCGTGCGGCTGGATAAAGAAGCATTGTTGACACCTTGCCCGATCACGGGCATATGCCACCCTTCGGCTGGGTGAATCACTCCCCGGCCACGCCCAGCAACCACACCGTACGGGGGACGCCATGTTCGCTCGCCTGACCCGTTTCACCGGCCTTTGCAAGACCGGCCTTGCCATGCTTGCCGTCATGGGAGCCGTCGCCCCGGCCGCCCATGCCGAAGACAAGGTGCTGAACGTCTATAATTGGTCCGATTATATCGCCAAGGACACCTTGGAAAAGTTTTCCAAGGAAACCGGCATCAAGGTGAAATACGACACCTACGGCGAAAACGAAGTGCTGGACACCAAGTTGATGGCCGGCAAGTCAGGCTATGACGTTGTGTTCCCCTCCGCGTCCCCCTTCTTCGCCCAGCAGGTGAAGTCGGGCATTTTCCAAAAGCTGGACCTGACCAAGATCCCCAATGCCCAGGGCTTGGACAAGGATGTGATGAAGACCCTGTCGGCGGTGGACCCCGGCAATCTGTATGGCATTCCCTATATGATGGCCGCCACCGGCTTTGGCTATAATGTGGATGCGGTGAAAAAGCTGCTGCCCGACGCGCCGTTGGATTCCTGGGCCATGCTGATGGACCCGGCGGTGACCGCCAAGCTGAAATCCTGCGGTATCGCCATGCTGGACACCCCGGCCGAGGCCGTGCCCGCCGCCTTGCTGTACAAGGGTCAGGACCCCCACGGCCAGACCACTGAAACCTTGGCCGCGGCCATGTCGGCCCTGACCCCCAACCGCCCCAACCTGCGCTATATCAATTCGGAGAAGTACCGGGCTGATCTGGCCAATGGCGATATCTGCCTGGCCTTGGGCTATGTGGGCGATCTGGTCCAGTCGCGCAACCGCGCCAAGGAAGCCAAGAAAAAGCAGAACATCGCCATCGTCATCCCCAAGGAAGGCGCCATCGTCAATATCGACATGATGGCCATTCCCGCCGATGCCCCCCACCCCGAAGCGGCCCACGCTTTCATCAACTTCATCCTGCGCCCCGAGATCATCGCCGCCATCACCAACGAAACCGGCTATGCCAATGCCATTCCGGCATCGCTGGCCAATGTGGATGAAGAAATCCGCAATGATCCGGTGATTTTCCCGCCGTCCGAGGTCAAGGCCAAGCTGCATACCGCGCCCCCGCCCGGTGGTCGCGATTATGACCGCGCCCGTGCCCGCGCCTGGACCCAGTTCCGCGCGGCCAAGAAGTAATCGACCGTGGCCAATGTGAACCCCGCCGCCCAGCAACCGGATGCCCGCCCCGCGGCCATCCGGCTGACCGGAGTGGAAAAGCGCTTTGGCGACGCGGTTGCCGTCGCCGGCATCGACCTGGAAATCAAGGAAGGGGAATTTTTCTCTCTCCTTGGCCCGTCCGGCTGTGGCAAGACCACGCTTTTGCGCATGCTGGCGGGGTTCGAAACCCCCACATCGGGGCAAATCATCATCGGCGACCGGGACATGACCGGGGTTCCCCCCTATCTGCGCCCGGTCAACATGATGTTCCAATCCTATGCTCTTTTCCCGCATATGAGCGTGGCCGACAACATCGCCTTCGGCCTGAAACAGGACAAGGTGCCAGCGGGCGAGATCAAGGACCGGGTGGCCCATGCCCTGGATCTGGTCCGCATGGGCGATTTCGCCAAACGCCGCCCGCATCAGATGTCGGGCGGTCAGCGCCAGCGCGTCGCCCTGGCCCGGTGCTTGGTCAAACGCCCCAAGGTCATCTTGCTGGATGAACCCCTGAGCGCGCTGGACAAGAAATTGCGCGAACGCACCCAGTTTGAATTGGTCAACATTCAAGAAAGCGTCGGCATCACCTTTGTCATGGTCACCCACGACCAGGAAGAGGCGATGACCATGTCCACCCGCATCGCGGTGATGGATGCGGGCAAGATCTTGCAGGTGGGCCGCCCCCACGACATCTACGAATATCCGGCCAACCGGATGGTGGCTGATTTCATCTGCACCGCCAATTTCTTCGACGGCCATGTGGAAAGCGGCCAAAACGGCATTCTGACCCTGCGGGCCGAGGGCATTGACGGTGTCCCGCTCAGCGCCGAAGGGGCGCTGCCGGTGGGCAGCAAGGCTACGCTGATGGTGCGGCCGGAAAAGATCGTCATGACCCGCGATGCCCAGCCCAATGCTGTCAATCAGATGAGCGGGAAGGTGGTGGAAATCGCCTATCTGGGGGACGTGTCCATCTATCATGTGCGCCTGGACAGCGGCAAGGTGGTGCTGGTCACCAGCGCCAATCTGCGCCATGCCGCCGAACCCGCCGTCACCTGGGATGACCGGGTGGTGCTGTCCTGGCATCCGGGCAATGCGGTGGTGCTGCCGTGATGGACAAGCGCGGACGCTGGGGCCGCCGGCTGGTGGTGGGAATTCCCTTTCTCTGGCTGTTGCTGTTTTTCCTGACCCCGCTTTTGATCGTGGGCAAGATCAGCCTGTCGGAAATCCGTACCGGCAGTCCGCCTTATGAACCGCTGATCGAACTGGCCGATGGCGCCATCGCCGCCATCCATATCACCTTGAACAACTTCGCCCTGCTGTTCGAGGACGGGCTTTATATCAGCACCTATTTCCAATCCCTGTGGATCGCCGGGATTTCCACGCTGCTGTGCCTGCTGGTGGGCTATCCCATGGCCCTGGCCATCGCCCGCGCGCGCGAAGACCGCCGGGCGCCGCTTTTGCTGCTGGTGATCCTGCCGTTTTGGACATCCTTTCTGATCCGCGTCTATGCCTGGATGGGGATCTTGAAGGAAGAAGGTCTGTTGAACGGCTTGCTCATGTGGATCGGGGTGATTTCCGAACCGCTGGTGATCCTGAATACCGATGTGGCCGTCTATATCGGCATTGTCTATTCCTATCTGCCGTTCATGGTGCTGCCGCTTTACGCCACCTTGGAAAAGCAGGACCCTGCCTTGCTGGAGGCGGCGGCCGATCTGGGCGCCCGGCCATTGCGGGCGTTTTGGTCGGTGACCCTGCCCCTGTCCATGCCGGGCATCGTCGCCGGATCGCTGCTGGTCTTCGTGCCGGCGGTGGGGGAATACGTTATTCCCGACCTGTTGGGCGGGGGCGAGACGTCCATGCTGGGTAAGGCGTTGTGGGACATGTTCGCCCTGAACCGCGATTGGCCGTCGGCGGCGGCCCTGGCCGTGTGCATGCTGGCGGCCCTGGCCGTGCCCATCGTCATTTTCCAGAAATGGCAAGGCCAACTGGAACAGCAGCAGGAGAGCGAGGAATGAAGCGGTCGCTGTTCCTGACCTCGGCTCTGGGTTTTGGCTACGCCTTTTTGTATCTGCCCATCGCCTTGCTGATGGTGTGGTCGTTCAACGGCTCGCGCATGGTCAATGTGTGGGGCGGATTTTCCACCAAATGGTATGGCGAACTGGCCCGCAATCAGGATTTCCTGGATGCGGCGTGGCTGTCCCTGAAGGTGGCGGCCACCAGTGCCACCCTGGCCTTGTGCCTGGGCACCCTGGCCGCCCTGGTTCTGGTCCGGTTCGGGCGCTTCCGTGGACGCGGATTGTTCAGCGGTCTGGTGGCCGCGCCCCTGGTCATGCCCGATGTCATCCTGGGTCTGGCCCTGCTGCTGCTGTTTGTCGCCCTGGAAAACCTGATTGGCTGGCCCGACGGGCGCGGCTTTACCACCATCACCATTGCCCACACCACCATCGGCCTGGCCTATGCCACCGTGGTGGTGCGGTCGCGTCTGGCTCAGATGGATGAAAGTCTGGAAGAAGCCGCCATGGATTTGGGCGCCCGCCCGGTCAAGGTGTTTTTCCTGATCACCTTGCCGGTGATCGCCCCATCCCTGGCGGCGGCATGGCTGCTGGCCTTTACCTTGTCGCTGGACGATGTGGTGGTGGCGCAATTCGTTTCCGGCCCTGGGGCTTCGACCCTGCCGATCGAGGTGTTTTCCTCGGTCCGTCTGGGGGTCAGCCCCCAGGTCAACGCCCTGGGGACCATCATCGTGGTCCTGGTGGGAACGATCATCCTGACCGCCTGGCGGCTGACGCGGGCGCGAAAGCGCTGAACTGATTTTTCGCTAACATTCCATCCATCCGCGATTGACTCGCAACGCCGCAAGGTGTCCCCTTAAGGAAATGCCATGGATGGAGTGGGGTTATGGTCAATCATATCACGGGTCTGGACCATGCGGTCATCGCCACCGCCGATCTTGACCGGGCGGCGGAAACCTTTCGGCGGCTTGGTTTTACCCTGACGCCCAAAGGCCATCACGCCGAATGGGGGACCGCCAATCACTGTCTGATGTTCGGCCATGATTACGTGGAATTGCTGGCCGCCGAAGGAACCGGCATCGAAGCCGAACAAATCCGCGCCTTCACCCAAGACCGCGAAGGATTGATCTGGGTCAGCCTGGGATCGGACAATGTCCCCGCCGCCGCCGAATCATTGCGTCAGGCCGGGTTGGACATGCCTTTGCCCCGGTCCTTGTCGCGCCGCCTGGATGACGGGCACGACACCACCTTGATGTTTTCCGAAGCCCCTCTGCCGGTGGAAGCCACGCCCGGCGTGCCCGCCCGTCTGGCCCAGCACATCACCAGTGAAAGATTGCGCCATCCCGAATGGCTGGAACATCCCAACGGGGCGCGGTCCATTTCCTCCATCACCGCCATCGTCAGTTGCCCGGTGGAATTGACCCCGTTATGGGACAAGGTGTTTGGTCCGCATTCGGCGGTGATCACCGATGAAACGGTGACCGTTCATGCCGGGCGCGGCCTGATTTTCCTGTCCAATCCCGACGATCTGTCCCAGCTTCATCCCGATGCCGATCTGGACGAATTGCCACCGGCGCCTGCCGTGGTGGCATTGGCGATCACCGTGGGCGACACCGATCGCGCCGCCCGCGTGCTGAAACAAAACAAGGTGGAATTCAGCCAAGACAGTGAAGGCACCATCCGCATCCCCCCCCATGAAGCCTGTGGCGTGTTTTTGGAATTGGTGGGAGGCTGAGCGATATGTCCAAGCTGCTGCGGGTTTTCATTCTGTTTTTGCTGCCCATGCTGGCTGTCGCCCCCGCCGGGGCGGCGCAGACTGACGGGCAATCGCACTATGCCCCCTTTGACGATTTCCTGGTCCACTACAAAAGCTGGGGCAGTGGCGATCGGGTGGTGATTCTGATCCATGGCTTCACCTTGGATCAATCCTGGTGGAAAGCGCAGATTTCCGCCCTGGCCAAGGGCCATCGCGTGATTGCTCTGGATTTGCCCGGTCACGGCGATTCCGGCCGTCCCGCCGACGTCACCTATAGCCCCGATCTATACGCCCGCGCGGTCGAGGCCGTGGCCAAGGATGCCAAGCTGCGCCATGCCAGCCTGATCGGCCATTCCCTGGGCCTGCCGATCATTCATACCGTGCTGAAGCGCAAGCAGATCACCGTGGATCAGGTGGTGTTCATCGAAGGCGCCGTTGTCGCCGCGCCCGATGGCAGCATTGCGCCCCAAACCGCCAAGCGGCTGAACGATCTGGCGGCGGCCATGACCGGCCCCGATCTGGCCGGCCCCATGGACAAATTCGCAGCCCCCCTGCTGACCCAGGCGCCTGCCGAATTGAAAGGCCGCATCCTTGCCCAGATGAAGACGGTGGATGCCCATGTGGCCCAATCCACCTTTGCCCATCTGGGTGATGCCGATGTGTGGAAGCCAGCCAAATTCACCCTGCCGGTTCTGGCCCTTTATGCCAAGCCGGTCAAGCCGGGGGTCAAGGACTGGCTGGAGGCCAGCTATCCCAAGGCCAAGCTGGTGCAGATGGACAAGGTGGATCACTTCCCCCAACTGGAACAGCCCGACGCGGTCAACAAGGCCATCCTGGCCTTTCTGCACTGATGAAACGGGGCTGGGCGCAGCCCCCCGACCCTATCGGGCTGTGAAGAACTCCTGCCCCAGCACCGAAATTTCGTCCACCGATGCGGCCATGATCTGGGCGCCATTTTCCGGCGTAGCCAAAGACGGGTCCGATCCGATCCGGCCATCGGGATAGCGGGCACGGAAATCATCGGCACTATAAAATCCGCCCGCCGGCGCCACCCGTGGCACCAACGGGCTGGGATCGGCGGTATGGGGGTGAAGCGCCCAGGTCACCGCCACTTCCGGCGGGGTGGCGTGGCTGCCGACCGCGTCGCCGAACAAATCACGCGATAATTTATCCACCGTGGGGGCATCCCACCAATTGATCAGCCGGGTGCGAAAATCCGGTCGGGGGGATTGGTGATCCAGTTCCATCTGGGTTTCGGCAAAAGCCGCATTCAAGGTGGCCACATTGCCGCCATGGCCGTTGACCACCAGCACGCGCTGAAACCCATGCTGGGCCAGGGACAGCAGGCAGTCCCGCACCAGAGCCAGCAAGGTGGACGGGCGCAAGGTCATGGAACCGGGGAAGCGCATGTGATGTTGGGCCATGCCGACCGGCAAAAGCGGCGCCACCATCACCCCCAATTGTTCGCCCACCTTTTGGGCGATGGCGTCAGCGCACAAGGCATCGGTGCCGATCAGGCCGGTGGGGCCGTGCTGTTCGGTGGAGCCGATGGGCAGAATGACTGCTTTGGATTGGGCCAAATAGGCTTCCACCTGGGGCCAAGTGGACAGATGCAGACGCATGGGAAAATTCCTTTGATGAAACCAGTCAGGGACACCGTCATCCCAAAGCCCGGTGATGGAACCCGATCAGCCCCACAGACGCGCAGCCCCCCGCACACCGGATGAATCGCCGTGAAGCGGTGGGATCAGCCGGGTCGCCACCTTATCGGAGAACACATATTCGTGCCACAGCGCTGGCACATTGCGGTACAGCCGCTCGATTTTTCCCACGCCTCCGCCCAGCACGATCACATGGGGGTCCAAAACATTGATGACCGTGGCCAGGGCACGGGCCAGCCGATCTTCGTATCGGGCCAACACACCTTCGGCCCGGTCATCCCCGTCCCTGGCCAGGGCGGCAATATCCGCCGCCGTCACATCCTTGCCGAAATCCCAGGCCAGCCCCGGACCGGACAGGAACGTCTCGACGCACCCCATCTTGCCGCAATAGCAATACCGTCCCGGCAATTCATCTTCCGCCGGCCAGGGTAACGGATTGTGCCCCCATTCCCCGGCGATGGCATTAGGACCTTGGACCAACCGGCCGTTGACCACCACGCCGCCGCCAACCCCCGTGCCCAAGATCACCCCGAACACCACTGCTTGCCCCTTGGCTGCGCCATCATGGGCTTCGGACAGGGTCAGGCAATCGGCGTCATTGGCCAAACGGACCGGCCGCCCCAAGACCGCTTCCAAATCACGGTCGAACGGCTTGCCGATCAGCCAGGTGGAATTGGCGTTTTTCACCTTGCCGGTCGCCGGGCTGATGGCTCCCGGCATGCCCACCCCCACCGTTCCCTGACGGCCTAACTGGCTTTCCGTTTCGCCCACCAGACGGGCGATCAAATTCAGCGTCTCATTATAATCGTGGGGGGTGGGTTCCCGGCGGCGAACCAGTTCCACCCCGCCCTGGGCGTCATCCAGAGCGACAATCTCGGTCTTGGTCCCCCCCAGATCAATACCCAGGCGCAGGCTGGTGGCATCGGTCGGCATGGCTTCCCTCGGTTTTCACGCAAATCCGTGCGCCAGCTAAACACGAAACCGTCAGTGGCAGCCGTGCCGATTGAACCATCCTTCCATGCGAAGACGCTCGTGGGATATGGGATCAGCGTTTTTCCAAGACCCTTGACTCGCACCGCAGCGCGGGAGCATAATAAGAGCATAGAAAAACGGAATGGATACGCAGTCTTCGGGAATAATCTTTTGGTTCTGGTGCGTTGTTTTTTGCCAAACGGCAATGCAAATCAGACAGGAGGATGAACAAAACCCATGACTCCACCCGGTAAGAAGTAAGGCGCTCTTGACTACAGTGCCAATCATACATCGCGATAACAAAATTTACCGTCGGCGTCGTGCCGAATAATATGGGCGGGTGCCGCCCAACCCCACAGCCCCGCGACGAGCGTTAATTCGCCCGCGGGGCTTGGTCTTTTTTACTTTGAATTTTATTAAGTTCATCGCGATTTTTGCGTTTTGCTTGACTCTATTCCCCGTTAGGTGCACCATAGCGACATGAAAAACAGAGGGAGTGGTAAGTCATCATCAAATAGTCTCTGGCGTTCTGGACTTGCTCTCTGCTCACCAGCAATGCAGCCAGGACAGGAGGGTGTTTAGACCGCATGATACCACCTGGTACGAGTACTATCCGTCTTGATTGAGACGAGACTTTTACATCGCGATAACGAAATGTGCTGTCGGCATTATGCCGAATGATATGGGCGGGTGCCGCCCAACCCCACAGCCCCGCGACGAGCGCTGAACCGCCCGCGGGGCTTGGTCTGTGTCCCTTGTGGTATGTTTGTTCTTCGTCGACAAGGGGCAAACATAATCCCAGCGCCCATTGCGGGCACCGCCTTCTGCGACTTCACAACAACCGGCCTCTGATGCTTGCCTGTGGCGCCCCGTGCTGGGGCCGTTCAGGCGCCGTGCGGGCTTTATCACGGATATCGACCCGATGAGGTCGATATCCGCTCGATGGTCCGAACGGGTAGGGTGGGCGTGGTTTATACCTACCTGCCGTGCCTATGATGACGAAATAATAATATACCTAAAAATTGTTATCAATGGAGTTGGAAAGTATTTATGCGCGTGATGCTGCCGATGGCTCTATATGCGTGATAATAGCGGATTCGCTGGTGTTTTTCATGTTGCTTTGCGGTATCTCCCTGCTTATCAACAATTTTTCTTTCTCCTATTGCGATTCCTAGTCCAACGGGTGGGGGATTCCCTATAAAACGGGTGGGATTTTTTTACGTAAAAAAGTAAAAATTTGTGGAGAAAGCGGTAGGACCATCTTAGTTTCCCACAAGGATTTTAGGGTAAAACCAAGCGGCATCGGACATGGTGCCGGATAAAGGGAGGCTTGAGGTGGAAGTCAGCCGCAGAAATTTCTTCCGGCTTTCGGGTACGGCAGTGGCCGGCGCGACGGCGGGCGCGTTGGGTTTTTCGTCGGTGGAAAGCGTGGCGGCGACGGTTCGCCCCTATAAGCTGTCCCATACCACCGAGGCCCGGAACACCTGTTGCTATTGCTCGGTCGGCTGTGGGCTGATCATTCATTCCACCGGCGACGGTTCGAAGAACCTGAAGGCCGATATCATCCATATCGAAGGTGACCCGGATCACCCCATCAGCCGTGGCTCCTTGTGCCCCAAGGGCGCGTCCTTGCTGGATTTCGTTCACTCGGAAAGCCGGGTGAAGCATCCGTTGTACCGCGCCCCCGGCTCCAGCGAGTTCAAGGAAGTCAGCTGGGAATGGATGTTCGACCGGGTGGCCCGGCTGATCAAGGAAGATCGCGATAAGAACCTGATCACCACCAATGCGGCGGGTCAGACGGTGAATCGCTGGAACACCGTGGGTTTTCTGGCCGGATCGCCGGTTTCCAATGAAACCGGCTGGCTGACCTGGAAGGTGGCCCGTGCCCTGGGTATCGTTGCCCTGGAAAATCAGGCCCGCATCTGTCACGGCCCGTCGGTGGCCGGTTTGGCGCCGGCTTTCGGCCGTGGCGCCATGACCAACGGTCTGACCGACATCAAGAATGCCGATGTGGTCATCGTCATGGGCGGCAATCCGGCCGAAGCCCATACGGTGGGCTTTAAATGGGTGGTGGAAGCCAAGGCCAAGAACGGCGCCAAGCTGATCGTGGTCGATCCGCGCCTGAACCGTACTGCCGCCGTGGCGGATATGTATCTGCCCATTCGTCCCGGTTCGGACATCGCCTTCCTGGGGGGCGTGGTCAAGTATCTGCTGGACAATGACAAGATCAATCATGATTACGTGAGGCTGTTCACCAACGCGTCCTATATCGTCAAGGAAGGCTATGGTTTCGAGGACGGCCTGTTCTCGGGCTATGATCCGACCAAGCGTGATTACGACCGGTCCAGTTGGGAATACGAATTGGATGACCAGGGTTTCGTCAAGATCGACGAAACCATGACCCATCCCCGCTGCGTCATGTCCCTGATGAAGGAACATTATTCCCGCTATACGCCGGAGATGGTGGAACGGGTCTGCGGTACCCCCAAGCAAGGTTTCCTGGACGCTTGCGCGCTGATGGCGACCACCGCCAGCGGTGCCAAGACCATGACGTCGCTTTATTCCCTGGGCTGGGCGCAACATTCCAAGGGTGCGCAGAACATCCGCAGCATGAGCCTGATTCAGTTGTTGTTGGGCAATATGGGTGTGCCCGGTGGCGGCATCAATGCGTTGCGCGGCCATTCCAACGTGCAGGGTCTGACCGATCTGGGGCTGTTGGCCGACATGCTGCCCGGCTATCTGGCCATGCCCAAGGATGCCGAGCCGGATTTCGAAACCCATATGAAGACCCGTGGGTTCAAGCCGCTGCGCCCCGGCCAGATGAGCTATTGGCAGAATTACCGCAAATTCTACGTCAGCTTCCTGAAGTCCATGTGGGGCAGCAATGCCACGGCGGAAAACGATTGGGGCTATGGCCTGCTGCCCAAGGTGGACAGCAGCTATGACGTGCTGCGTCAGTTCGAGCTGATGAGCCAGGGCAAGATGAACGGTTTCTTCGTTCAGGGCTTCAATCCGCTCTTGTCCGTGCCCAACCGTGCCAAGGTCGCCAGCGGTCTGTCCAAGCTGAAATGGCTGGTGGTCATGGACCCGCTGCTGACTGATACGGCTCAGTTCTGGAAGAATTACGGCGAATTCAATGATGTGAATTCCGCCGATATCCAGACCGAAGTGTTCGTGATGCCGTCGGGTCTGTTCGCGGAAGAAGAAGGCAGTATCAGCAATACCGGCCGTATCCTGCAATGGCACTGGCCGGCCGCCGAGCCGCCGGGCCAGGCCAAGAGCGATATGGAAATCCTGGGCGAATTGTTCCTGAAGGTTCGGGGGCTTTACGCGGCTGAAGGCGGGGCTTTCCCCGATCCGATCCAAAAGCTGTCCTGGAGCTACCGCAATCCCCATGAACCAAGCGCCGATGAGTTGCTGCGGGAAATCAACGGCAAGGCCCTGACCGATCTGCTGGACCCCGCCGATCCGACCAAGGTGATCCGCAAGGCGGGCGAACAATTGGACGGTTTCGCCCAATTGCGCGACGACGGCAGCACCACATCGGCTTGCTGGATTTATTCCGGCGCCTATACGGAAAAGGGCAACATGACCGCGCGCCGGGACAATTCCGACCCGTCGGGCAAGGGCATCCACGGCAATTGGGGCTTTTCCTGGCCTGCCAACCGCCGCATCCTGTACAACCGCGCCTCCGCCGATGCCAATGGCAAGGCCTGGAACGCCAAGAAGAAGGTGGTGGAATGGGATGGCGCCAAGTGGAGCGGCATTGACGTTCCCGATTACGGCGTCACCTTGGCCCCGGAAAAGGGGGCTGGCCCGTTCATCATGAATCCCGAAGGGGGCGGGCGCCTGTTTGCCCGTGCCATGCTGCGCGAAGGTCCGTTCCCCGAGCACTATGAACCCTATGAATCGCCGGTGGAAAACGCCTTCCATCCCAAGGTGAAGTCCAATCCGGTGGTTCGGGTGTTCAAAAGCGATCAGGAAACCCTGGGCAGTGCCGAGGAATTCCCCTATGTGGCCACATCCTACCGTCTGGTCGAACACTTCCAGACCTGGACCAAGCACCAGCGCATGAATGCGGTGTTGCAGCCCCAGGAATTCGTGGAAATCGGTGAAGCCCTGGCCAAGGAAAAGGGCATCACCGCCGGTGATTGGGTGGAAGTCCGCTCCAGCCGTGGCCGGATCAAGGCCAAGGCGGTGGTGACCAAGCGCATCCGTCCGCTGACATGCGATGGCAAGCCCGTCCATGTGGTTGGTCTGCCGGTGCATTTCGGCTTTGCCGGGGTGGCACAGAAAGGCTTTGGCCCCAATCACCTGACCCCGGCCCTGGGGGATGCCAATACAAATACGCCGGAATTCAAGGCGTTCCTGGTCGATGTGCGCCGCATCGGCCCGGCTGTCTGAGGAATAGGGAGGAGAGCGAACCATGCCATCCATGGCTATCCACCGCACCTCGGCCACGCCCGGCCCGGCCTATGCGCCGCGCCGCGAGGCCGAAGTGGCCAAGTTGATCGACGTGTCCAAATGCATCGGCTGCAAAAGCTGTCAGACCGCGTGCATGGAATGGAACGAATTGCGCCCCGTGGTGGGCACCAACACCGGCACCTATGCCAATCCCCTGGATTTGGGGGATCAGGCATGGACGGTGATGCGCTATGCCGAGCACGAGGAAAACGGCAAGCTGGAATGGCTGATCCGCAAGGATGGCTGCATGCATTGTTCCGATCCGGGATGCATGAAGGCTTGCCCGTCGCCGGGGGCCATCGTGCAATATTCCAACGGGATCGTGGAATTCCAGCAAGACAAGTGCACCGGCTGCGGCTATTGCACCAAGGGCTGCCCCTTCAACGTGCCTCGCGTGTCTCAGACCGACAACCGCGCCTATAAGTGCACCATGTGCACGGATCGGGTTTCGGTGGGGCAGGGGCCTGCTTGCGCCAAGGCGTGCCCCACCGGTGCCATCAGCTATGGGTCCAAGTCGGAAATGATCCAATTGGCCAGCGAACGGGTCGAGGATCTGAATTCGCGCGGCTATCAAAAGGCCGGCCTTTACAATCCCGAAGGGGTGGGCGGCACCCATGTGATGTATGTGCTGCATCACGCCGACCAGCCCAAGGCTTATTCCGGCTTGCCGGAAAATCCGTCCATCAGCCCGCTGGTGGAAGCCTGGAAGGGACCGTTCAAGGGCTTGGCTTTGCTGGGTATGGGCGCCGCCGTTTTGGGCGGTCTGTTCCACTACGTTACCCAAGGCCCCAACGAGGTGACCGAGGAAGACGAGGAAAATGCCCGCAAGCTGCATAAAGGGGATGCCGCATGAGCGCCGTCGAAAAAACTGCCGTCGTCCGTGATACCTATCTGCGCTACAAGGCGTCGGAACGGGCCAATCACTGGGTGGTGGTAAGCTGCGCCCTGATGCTGATGCTGTCGGGTCTGGCGTTTTTCCACCCCGCCTTTTTCTGGCTGACCAACCTGTTCGGCGGTCCCCAGGCGGCGCGGGCCATCCATCCCTGGATCGGCTGTGTGCTGGCTTTTGCCTTCACCTTCATGGGGGTGCGGTTCTTCCGCCAGAACATCTGGACCAAGGACGACACCAATTGGATGATGCATGTGGGCGATCTGATCGCCCACCGCGAGGATAAGGTGCCGGAAGCCGCCCGCTTCAACGCCGCGCAGAAGATCGTGTTCTACATGATGTTCTGGTCGGTGATCACCTTGTTCCTGTCCGGTCTGGTGCTGTGGCAGCATTATTTCGGCACCACCTTCCCGGTGTGGCTGCAACGCTTTGCCGCAGTGTTCCATGCCCTGATGGCGGTGGCCATGATCATGACCATGATCGTGCACGTCTATGCCGCCATCTGGAATGCCGGTTCGGTGCGGGCCATGACCCGTGGCCCGGTCACGGGCGGCTGGTTGTGGAAGCACCATCGGAAGTGGTTGCGGGAAGAGGCGGCGAAGAACTGATGCTGGTTTCAGCCGAAGACTTCGTTCCCGGCATGGAGGTGGGGGCTGTCCCCACCCCCGATGCCATCTTGCGGCCTGATCCGCTGGTTTTGTTTCAAAAGCGCGCGGATCGGTTGCGGGTTTTGGCCCGCGATCACACCATGGGCGATTTTTTGTCGTTCCTGGCCATTCTGGCCGATGGCCAGCACGATCTGGTTCGGCAGGGCGTGGACCGCTGGCGTCAGGCATTGGGGCCGTTGCTGGATCGGGTGGCTGTCGCCCCCGGTCTGCCGCCCCAAGTGGGTGACGCCGTTCGCGCCCTGGCGGTGGAAGAGGATGGGCGGCTGGATCAGCGTGTGGCCCGATGGTTGGCCGGCATGCCGGATACCGCCGATCTGGCAGGGGCGCCTTTCATCGCCGCCGCGTTGCAGGTGGAACGGAGCATGGCGGCGGTGAATGCCAGCCCGGCCCCCATGGGGCGCGACCGTTGCCCGGTTTGCGGCGGGGCACCCCTGGCTTCGACCGTCGCCACCCATAATCAGGTCGAGGGTGTCCGTTATCTGCATTGCAGCCTGTGCGCCACCGCCTGGCACCTGGAACGTCTGCGCTGTGCCCAGTGCTATAGTGATGGCAAGGTCGTTTATCGCCGCCTGGAGGGCGGGGATAAGGATGTGGCGGCGGAAACCTGTGATCACTGCGGTGTTTACGTGAAGGTGTTCCATCTGGATGGTCATCCAGACTGGGAATTATTGGCCGAGGACGTGGCCTCTATCGCTTTGGATCTGCGCCTGGGTGACGATGGTTGGCGCCGGTTATGGCCCAATCCGTTCCTGCACGGGGCATGATCCGCCTTGATGCGGCCGCAATGGCCGCATAGTGGTTCCGCCCGTCGGAAATTCATGAACCGGCTCCAGCTTTGCGTGACACGCCAAGTCCCGTGGCCGCTCAACCGCCCGCGCAGGCTGATCGCCTTTCCCATCCCGACCTCATTCGAGTGGAAAAGGCTCTATGATTATCGCCCCCGGTCGGTTTCGATGGCCAGCCGGATCAGATCGGCCAAGGTGGACAGGTTGCATTTGCGCTTGATCTGGGTGGCGATGTTGGCTGCGGTCTTGTAGCTGACCCCCAGATGCCCGGCCACATCGGCCAGGCTGTTTCCCTGACCCAGCAGGCGCAAGACGTCATGTTCCCGCCGGGTCAATGCCGCCAGGGGGTCGGTCTGGTCCTGGCCCAGACGGGACAGGGCGAATTTTTGCGCCACCGGCTGGCTTAGGTACAGATCACCCCGGGCGACCCGGCGCACCGCCTCGACAATGACGTGGGGGTCATCGGCCTTGGTGACAAAACCATGGGCACCGGCGGCCAGGGCGCGGGCAGCGTGTCCGGGGTCTTCGTGCATGGTGAAGACCAAGATGCGTATGGCCGGGTCCAGCCGCAGCAGATCGCCAATGACGTCAAAGCCGGAACGGTCGGGCAAATTGATGTCCAGCACCACCAAGGCCGGGGGAAAGGCTTTGGCCATGGCCATGGCGTCCTGCGCCGATCCGGCTTCATCCACCAGCACATTATCCAGGCGTTCCAGCAATTGGCGGCATCCGGCCCGTACCACGGCGTGGTCATCCACGACCAGGATTCTGGTTGGGGTGCTGGCCAAGGTGCTGGATCTGGTCATTCGTCCTCCGGCTGGTGTGGCGTGTGTTCAATCAGATGCGCGCTGTTCTTGCGGTAACAGCACCCGGATGACGGTTCCGCCATCCTGGTCCTGACCCATGGACAACGCCCCGCCAAAGGCCCGGACCCGTTCCCGGACCCCCAATAATCCAAAACCCTGGCGGTCCTGTCCTGTCAGGCCCCGGCCATCATCGCGCACGGCCAGATGGATGATCTGACGGTCCGGCGGCAAATCGTGGTCCGGTTCGATGCACCAATAGACATCCGCGCCGGTTTCGGTCCTGAACAATTCGACCGGCCCGCTTTCCAGATCCACCTCGACCCGGCTTGCCCCGGAATGGCGGGCGGCATTGGTCAGGCATTCCTGGGTGATCCGGTACAGACACAAGGCCCGGCCATGGTCGGGCGGCGGGGACAGGTCGCTGTGGCGGAAATGCCAATCCACCCCCGGCAAGCGGCCCCGCCAATCATCCATCAATTGATCCACGGCCCCGGCCAGTCCCATATCGTCCAGCGACACGGGTCGCAACTGCCCCAGAATGCGGCGGTTGATCCGCTGCATGATATCCGCCGACGCCATGATGCCGGCGACTGCATCTTGGTCCGCCGTGCTGTCCATTCTGTCGGCCAGACATGCCGCCTGGGCCTTGATGCCGAACAGATGCGGTCCCAATTCGTCGTGCAGATCATGAGCCAGCCGGGTGCGCTCATCTTCTTGCAGTGAAATCATCCGCCCGATCAGAAACCGGTTTTCCCGCTGTGTCCGGTCCAATGTCATGGCCAGGGCATTGAAGCGTTCGCCCAAGGGACGGAACTCAGCCACCTGAAATGGCGGCAGCATGTGGCGGTATTGCCCCTGTTCCAGCCGATTCAGTCCTTGGGCCAATTGTCCGACCGGCCCCAAGGCCCGGCCCACCGCCCAAACCACCAAGGTGATCAGCACTCCGCCCAGTCCCACCAGCAACGCCGCCAGAAACACCATGTCGTCCCACAATTCGGCGATTTCATCATCGGGGGCGGCGGCGATCAGCACATAGCCATAGGGGCGGCCATCGGACAAAACCTCGTGCATTTTTTCCCAATGGGCGGGGCGTAACAGCCGGATGAACCAGGATGGGGCTTTTCCCCCTCGCCCCCGGTCCTCGGCCCGGATGAAGCCATTATAATCCTGTTCCTGACTGGGCAGGACGAACAGGCGGACATGGCGCAAATCCGGCAGCGACCCTACCGATATGGCCAATTCGGCCAACGGATCGCCGCCGCCCGCCAAGGACAGATTGCCCACCGCCTCGCGCACCAATTGGTCGGCCAATTGGGCGGCGGAAGCCCGTTCCGCCACGATCCGGTTCTGGGCGCGGGCGACCATCAGCACCATCACCACGCAGATGGCGGCGACCACCACCGCCAGCGGCACCAAAATCAGCCGCCGGCGCAAGGATATCATTCCGCCGGCGGCTGCCGTCATCATGCCCCCGATCAAAAGCTGATCCGCAATCCCGCCCACAGATTAAGCGGCGCCCCCGCCGACAGAAAGCGGGGATCGGTATAGGATGGAAAAACCGTATCCGGTTCGCCCAGAACGCCAGCCGTATAATACTTCTTGTCGAACACGTTGTTGACCTTCAGGAACCCTTCGGCGTGATCGGTGAACTTGTAGGATGTCTTCACATTGACGATGCCGAAACCGGGGATCTTGTCCATGGTGTTGGATTCATCCCCCCGCAGCACCCGGTTGCTGGACAAACGGGCATCGGCACCCACCATCCAGGCATCGGTGATGGCGTAATCCGCACCCAGCTTCAGCGAATGCTGGGGAATGCCGGGCATCCGGTCGCCCTTATTGACCTGGATATTGCCGTCGGCATCGGCGGCGCTGTTCTGGGGACTATGCAAGGTCATGTCCGACGAAAATATCGCACGGGTCAGCGCATAATTGGCGAACAAGGTCCAGCGGCCCAGCCGGGTGTCCACCCCGCCTTCCAATCCCTGGCGGGTGGTGCTGCCCACATTGGCGAAATAACCGCTGCCCACCACCGGGCCGGCGCTGACGAAAATGATGTCATCCTGATTGCGGGTGGTAAAGGCGGCCAGCGACCAGCCCAGCTTTCCCCCGGCCAGGCCCACATTGCCCCTGGCCCCCACTTCGACAGTGCGGGACACCACCTGATCCAGCGGCGGATCGGCCTGAAAGGCATTGGGCACCCGGCAGGGCCGGGTGGGATCGGCGCAGGACAATTCGGCGGCGGTGGGAACCCGGTTGGCTTCGGCATAGCTGGCAAAGGTGGTCAGGCCAGGTGCCACCTGCCAGCTTAATCCCGCCGACGGGTTGAAGCGTCCATAGGTGTGATCCCCGTTCAGGTCGTCGCCCAATTTGTCGTCCAGTTTCACCCTGGCCCAATTATACCGACCGGCCAGGGTCAGGTGCAGGGCTTGGGTCAGGGACAGGGTGTCGGTGTAATAAAGACCGTAATAGGTGTTCTTTGTGTTCAGCCGCACATTGTAATCGTCATCCCCCAGATACAGCCCGCTGCCGATGACCGAACGATCATCGGCCAGCCGCCCCAATTCGGTATTGGTGTGATAGCGGGTCCATCCTTGATCCAGGCTTGTCCCCAGCGTGGCCAGATTGGCCAGACCGGCCACCCGCCCGTCATGGCTGAGTTGCAGGGCGGCCCCCACGCTGTCGCTGGTGGTCGACGTGTTGTTGATGGCGGCATTGCCCACCAAAGCCGAAGGCACGCTGCGGCCGCTGCGGTCTTTCAGTTCTTCGCCGTCGTCATTGCACAATTCATCGTCATCGGGGGCGGCGCAGGCCTGGCCGTCAAAGGTATCGCCGTTGTGGGTTCGGCTGTTCAGGCGGCGGTAATAGACATTTCCCTGCATCGCCGTTCCGCCGGAAAAGGCATAGGCCCCGCGCAGATCCACGGCTGCCACCATGTTTTGGGTCTGATCGGGTGAGGTGAAGACGGCCGAACGGTCTTCATGGGCCAATTCGATGGGGGCGCCCCCCAGCCCCGATAAATCCGATGCGGCCAGGGTCGTCCCCATGCCCAGATCCAACGCCCCCCGACGGATCGCGATATCCGTATAGCTTTGTACCAGTCGGGATGAAGAATGGTCGCGCCAGCCGTGATCATATTGGGTGGCGATGCCGCTATAGACCCCCAGATCGCCGAATTGGCGCCCAATCTCCCCCATCATGCGTGCCGCCCCGGTGCTGCCGCCATCCAGTTCGATGGTGGTGCCGTGGGTGGTGAAGCCGTCTTTCATCTTCAGGGCCACGGCGCCGCCCAACGCATTCAGGCCAAAGACCGGATTGGACCCCGGCATCACCTGGATGCTGTCCACGGCAAAAGATGGGTTCATGTCCCAATTGACCAGATCGCCAAAGGCTTCATTCAGACGCATGCCGTTCTGATAGACGGAAATCCCCTGGGCCTCGCCCAGCACGGGCGAGGCGGTAAAACCGCGAAAGCTGAGATTGGCCTGCATGGGATTGCCCTGATAATCGGTGCTGGTTACCGATCCCAACCGGCGATCCAACATGTCGGACACCGATTGCGGATGATCGTTCCGTTGCTGGGCCGGGCTGATCACCTGGACATTGGCGGGAATTTGATCCAGCGGCACCCCGGTCCCCAAAAGAGGGGTCACCCCGATCACGGTCACCTCGGGGATTTGTACCCCTATATCATCGGCCAGGGATTGCCCGGCATACATCACGCTTCCGCCGCAAACCGCAGACAGAACAACGCCCATCTTTATTGTATTGTGCATGATCACTCCCTGGATTCGCCGGTTGTTTTTTTCTTTGGCGCGCTTTTCCTGGGGACGGTAAAAAATATTCAATGCAGGCGTCAATTGATCGCTGTAAAAATTGCCATAAAGTACTATGGGTGCATGAAGTGATTGTGGCTATGACTGTTTTTACTTGAATAGTGTTTTGGCAATGTCATGGTGATGATTGGGAATATTTACAGGGAATGATCGGAAGAAAAGCCGGGAATATTCGGCAATCCCACGGCGTCGGACTAAATAAGTCTTGCTAAATGGACGGGGCGTATTAAACCTTAGATCATGCGTGTGGGTTTCTGTCTGCTTCTGCTCCTATGCCCCTTGCCGGGGTGGGCCGCCGATTGCAATGCGCCGGCGGCGACGTCGGTGGATTGGCAGCGTTGCTATGCCGATGAGCGGGATTTATCCGGCCATATCCTGACTGGCGCCCGTCTGCGTGAAACCAGCTTTCAGCGCGCTATCCTGAATGGGGTGAAATTAGATAAGGTGGATGCCTATCGCGCCCGTTTTGTCAGCGCGGTCATGGCTGGTGCCCATATGGATGGCGGCCAGTTCATGGAAGTGGATTTCACCAAGGCGGATTTATCCGGCGCCAGCCTGCGCGATACGGATCTGCGCCGGGCAAAGTTTTTCCGTGCCAGTCTGCGCGGCGCCGATTTGACCGGGGCCAAAACCGGCGGGACGGATTTTTTCAATGCCGATCTGTCCGGCGCCCGCTGGACCGATGGAATTAAGGTGTGTGCCGAAGGATCATTGGGGCAGTGCAATTAAGCCCCATCACCACGAGGGTAAGACGTGATCAAGTTCAACGATCCATTTGACATCGCAGCCCATTGCGCCCGTGCGGCCCTGGGGCTGATGGATCGTTACAGCGTGCCCGCCCACCCGGATAATTTCGTCATCTGGTACACCTTTGTCGCCGATCGCGACCCGGAATTGAACAAGGCGGTCAACGCCATCCTGCGGACCGGCCAGAAATTCAGCGATCCGGTTTGCGCCGATCTGTATGAACGCTTTTTCGGCACCACCCAGCAGGAAGCCGAGTTGCGGGCCGTGGGCAAACGGATCGAAGATGCCGTGGGCCGGGTGTTGGAATTTCTGGCCACCGCCAATCAGGGCGCGGTGCAATACGGCCAGGTCCTGGCCGGCTTTTCCGGTGAACTGGAAAACAGTCCCGCCCATAACGAATTGGGAGAGTTGATCAATTCGGTCCTGACCGAAACCAAGGTGATGATCGAGGTCAACCGTCTGCTGGAAGAACGGCTGGAAAATTCATCGTCCGAAATCGCCCGATTGCGCGAGGATCTGGATGAATTGAAGCGCGAGGCGACCACCGACACCCTGACCGGGCTGGCCAACCGCAAATTGTTTGACATCGCCCTGCGCGAGGCCGCGCTTGAGGCCGAGGAAGGCCGGTCATTCCTGTCCCTGCTGATGATGGATGTGGATTTCTTCAAGCAGTTCAACGACGCCCACGGCCATTTGTTGGGTGATCAGGTGCTGAAACTGGTGGCCAAGACCATTTCCGACAGCATCAAGGGTGCCGACACCGCCGCCCGCTATGGGGGCGAGGAATTCGCCATCGTCCTGCCCGGCACCCGGTTGAAAGAAGGGATCGCCGTGGCGGAAAACATCCGTCGGCTGGTGGCCGGGCGCAAGGTGCTGAACCGCCGCACCGGGCAGGTCTTGGGCCATGTCACCTTGTCCGTGGGTGTGGCCGAATATGAATTCGGGGAAACATTGGGGGCCTTGATTCACCGCGCCGACGAGGCGTTGTATCTGGCCAAACGCCAGGGCCGGAACATGGTGATGAGCCAGGATGACCTGACCCATGCCAGCGTTCCCCTGGATTTCACCGAGGAATAAAGGATGCGCCTGCCCGTCTTGTCCGCCGCCGTGCTGATGGCGGTTGTGGTCTGGTCTGCTGCCCAGGCCCAGCAATTGACCGGGCGGGCGGAACAAGGCGGTCTGGTTTTGGGGCAGACCCATCCCGGCGCCGTCGTGGCCCTGGATGGTAAGGCGGTGCCGGTGGATGATCAGGGCCGCTTCCTGCTGGGATTCGGCCGCGATGCCGCCGCCGCCGCCCGGCTGGAGGTGGATGGGCATCCATTCCCCATCGCCATCGCGCCGCGGGACTGGCAGGTCCAGCGCATTGACGGACTGTCCCCGGCCAAGGTCACCCCAGATCCCGACGCCCTGGCCCGCATCGCCCGCGAAAACCGCCTGATCGCCGATCGCCGCACCCAATGGCAGCCCCAAGCCTTGTTTCTGACCGGCATGATCCAGCCGGTCAGCGGCATCGTGTCCGGCCCGTTTGGCAGCCAGCGCATCTTGAATGGCGAAGCCCGTGCCCCCCATTCCGGCACGGATATCGCAGCCGCCTTGGGAACCCCGGTCCTGGCCGCCGCCGATGGGGTGGTGGATCTGGTGCAGCCGGATATGTATTTCACCGGTCAGACCATCATGATCGACCACGGATTGGGGCTGAAAACCGTTTATGCCCATTTGTCGCGCATGGATGTGGCCGAAGGACAGCACATCAGCCGCGGTCAAGTGATCGGGTTGGTCGGAGCCTCGGGCCGGGCCACCGGCCCCCATCTGCATTGGGGGGCATCCTGGCTGGATGCCCGCCTTGATCCCGAAACCGTATTGGCCGTTTTGGGGCATAATACCAACGGCGGTAAGTTCTGACTTACGGCCGTTGGTTCTGCCGCCATTGCGGCGGCGGCCAAGCGGCCGGATGGCCGCGCCCGGCGAGGGGCAAAAAATCCCAGCCGCCATTGCGGCGGCGGCCAAGCGGCCGGATGGCCGCGCCCGGCGAGGGCTGTACAACGGTCAATAAAATTGGCCGTTGGTAAAATTAACCCCAGCCCCCCGATGGGGGCCGGGGTTGGTTTGTGTCCCTTGCGGGTGCCGTCCTATTTCTGCGTCAGACGGGTGATCATGGCGTTGATGGCCGTCATTTGCGGTCCCGATTTCAGTGGGAAATCCGCGCCGGTATAGCCCCACCAATCCCAGCAGCCATTGGGATTTCCCTGCATTACCGCTGCCTTGACCTGCGGGTACAGCACGATCACCCCATTGGTATCGGCCCAGGGGTTATAGCCCACCTTGGCATAGACATCATTTCCCACCGTTGCGGCATTTTGCTTGCAGCCATGAAACACCACATGGACGGCGCATTTAGCATCCGCTGCCCGGCATGTCTGGGGAATATAGACATAGCCGGTTTCGTCCAGCCCGCTTTGGCGGCCGAATTCGCTTTGATCGAACGGTTCCGGCTGGGAAGACAGTGTGGCCGCCTGGGGCTGCAACGCGCCGTAAATATGGCTTAGGATCGCCTGGGGCTGGTCATAGCGGGATGTTCCGCCCAAGACCGTGCATTGATTGATGAACGGGGATTGCGATGTGGGGCAATCATTGCCGAAGCTTGGCGATAAAAAGGCATGGCCCGCCGGATAATCATTCACATAAACAAGATTGGCGGGCGGCAGACCGGCCAATGCATAAAAATCCCGGACAGCATCGACAACCGCCGGATAGACGGTTTTGTCCTTGGTCCCACTGAACAGATAAACCTTGCTGCTGACCAGATGATCCAATGAATCGATCTTGCCGCGTTTGGCGAAATCCACCGCCTTGTCATAAGACGCCTGTGCCTTCGGCTTTCCGCTCATGCAGGTGGTGATTCCGCCCAGATTGGCATCGGTGCAATCATAGGGGCCGCCAGCCACGATTCCCGCCCCCTTGATCCCGGCGGAAAAAGCCACGGCATATTGCGCGGCCATGAACCCGCCCGATGACAGGCCGGATACGGATACCAAAGCCGGATCGGCGTGCAGCGCGGGCAAGGCCGGATCGGCGGCGATGGCGGTCAGCGGATGAAGGGACAAAACCGCCAGGGCCGCCCCGCACAGGGTACGCAACGTCAGCATAAGTCACCTCTGTTCCCATGGATGATCGCTGTGCACGTTACAACAAAATAGTGTCTTTAGTTTATATATTTCTCTTAAAGGTTTTTTATGGTCAGCCCCAAACGGTCGCGTCTGGCCCAGCGTCCCAGCATCAGCGTGGCCACGATTCCCAGCCCCACCGCCAGCCCGGTCCAGATGCCCACGCCGCCCCACCCCAGCGGAAAGGCCAACACCATTCCCAACGGCACCGCGATCAACCAATAGCCAAATCCGGCGAACAGCATGGGGACACGGGTGTCCTTTAGCCCGCGCAAGGCCCCGGCTCCCACCACCTGGGTTCCATCCATCACCTGGAACATGCCGACGATGGCCAGGAATTGCACGGCCAGGGCGATCACCTCTTGGGTATCGGGGCGGCGGGCATCCATGAACAGGTGCACGATGGGCAATGGCGCCAGCAGCAACACAACCGCCATCACCGCCATGAATCCCACCCCCAGGATCAGGGCGGTCCAGCCCGCCCGCCCGGCGGCCCGACTATCCCCGGCCCCCGCCGCCAATCCCACCCGGATGGTTGCGGCCTGTCCCAGGCCCAGCGGGACCATGAAGGTGTCCGAAGCCACTTGCAGGGCCACGGCATGGGCGGCGACTGCCTGGGGGGAAATCAGCCCCATCATCAAGGCCGCCACGTTGAAGCCGGTGACTTCGAACCCCATGGCCAGGGCCATGGGTATCCCCACCCGCAGCAAATCGCGGATGTACTGCCAGTCAAAACCCCACAAGGCCCCCAGCAGATGAAAGCGGCGGAACCGGCGATCCCAGCCGATGAAGGCCAGCATGGCCACCAGCATGAACAGGAAGGACAGGGTCGACGACACCCCCGCCCCCACCATGCCCAGGGGCTGCGCCCCCAGATTGCCGAACATCAAAGCCCAGTTGGAAAATACATGCAGCCCCACCGCCAGCCAGGAAATCACCATGCCGGCGCGGGGGCGTTCCAGGGCGGCGATGAAACTGCGCAGCACGATCACCCATAAAGCGGGCAACAAGCTCCATTGCAGGGCATGCATGTATTGCCCGGCCAAAACGGACAGATGCACATCCTGGCCCATGGCGATCAGCAGCCGATCCGCCTGCCACAGCACCAGCCAGCAGCCCAACACGTAAATCAGGACCACCCAGGCCCCATGGGCGACAACCCGCCGACATTGGGACAGGACCCGCAGGCGACGCCCCAGGCATTGGGCCAATAACGGCGCGACGGCGCTGGCCAGGCCGATGCCCAGGACCCACGCCGCCAGAAACAGATTGAAGGCTAAGGTGCCAGCCGCCAGTTCACGCGGACCCAGCCACCCCATCATCACCGTATCAATGGTGCCCATGGCCACCTGAGCCAGATTGGTCAGGATCATGGGCCAGCCCAGGGACAAGGTGGCAGCCACCTCGGCCCGCCATGGGGATGGGGACAAGGATGCGGACCCGCTCATGGTCCGTTCCGCCGGTGATGCCGGTCGGTTATTTCAGCCCGTTCTCGGCGCCCGTGCGGGCCTTGACCTCGTCCACCCAATCGGCATGCGCCGCCAGCCAGGCATCGAAGCGCTCGATCATCTCGGGATGGGTCAGGCTGGACAGTCGATAGGAATCGCGGGAATGGGGCAGGGATGGATCGAAAGCCAGTGTGCCCTTGGTCTGCGGCGATTGCGCCGCCAGATAATGGGCTACCGCCACCGACACATAGGCCCCATCCAGCCGCCCCATGACCACTTGGCGCAGCAGCAGATCCATGCGGGGATTTTCCTTGAGGCTGACCTGCCCGGATTCGATCCGGGGCAACCAGGCAAAGGGGGTGAAGCCCGCGACCGTTCCCAGGGTGCGGATGCGATCCTGGCCGGTGCCCTGCGTTCCGGCGGGAACCATGACCCCATCGACGTAATCGACCACCGGCTTGGAATAATGAAGCGTCAGTCCGGCTTTGGCATCCGGCATCCATAGCGCATTGTCGGGAAATTTCAGATCCACCCCGCCGGTGAACAATTCGGCGTAAAGACGTTTGATCGGCAGTGGACGATAGGTGAAGCGGCAATTGATGTCACGGCCAAAGCGGTCAAATATCTCGCGAGCCGCCCCCACATAATCACCATCGCGGATGGCGTAGACAGGAAAATAATCTAAATTTTCAACACCAATCGAAAGTTGACAATCTTCCGGTGTTGCAAGTGCGGGTGATGGCAACCAAAAATAAAGTGCAAACAGAAATGACAGCTTTTTGATCATTTCGTTTCCCATCCCTGGCCAGAACTTCCCTTCCGTATCCAATGATATATGAATTTCATGGGTGAGTGCCTGTTTTAAAGACATATCAGGCAATCAAACAAAAAATGGGCATAGCCCGCACGGCTTTGATCCGCCTCATTCCATGCGACTAATTGCCAATTGCCCGGTCTTTCCCGCTAGGGCTAGCGTGCCCAAGGTGATGTTGCGAGGAGGATCGGTGAATGACGGCACAGCCCGTGGCGGGAATGACAGGAATGGGGCTGCCCTTGTGGCTGGTGCTGGAAGTGACCTATCGCTGCCCGCTGCAATGTTCCTGGTGCAATAATCCGCTGGATTTCGACCGATACCGCGACGAGCTGACGACCGGGGAATGGAAAGCCTTGCTGGCCGATGCCCGCCGTTTGGGGGCGGTGCAATTGGGCTTCTCGGGGGGGGAACCCCTGTTGCGTCCCGATCTGGAAGAATTGGTGGCCGAAGCTGACAGCCTGGGCTTTTACGTCAATCTGATCACTTCGGGGATCGGGTTGGGGTGGGACCGGCTGGTGGCCCTGAAACGGGCCGGGGTGCGTCAGGTGCAGCTAAGCATGCAAAGCTGCGACGCCCAATTGGGGGACAAATTGGTGGGTATGCGCGATGCCCATGCCAGCAAGATCGCCGTGGCCCGCGACATCAAGGCGCTGGGGTTGCCCATGGTGCTGAACGTGCCGGTTACCCGCCACAATATTGATCAGGTCGCCGATTTCATCGCTTTGGCGGAAGAATTGGGCATTGATTACGTCGAATTCGCCAATGTCCAATATTACAATTGGGCGCTGCTGAACCGGGCCGAATTGTTGCCGTCCCTGGATCAGATCCGTCAGGCGGAACAGGTGATCATCGACGCCCGCGCCCGGTTGAACGGGGCGGGGCCGGTGCTGTATTTCGTCATTCCCGACTATTACGCGGACCGGCCAAAGGCGTGCATGAATGGGTGGGGAGCCATTCATCTGACCATTGCCCCCGATGGCACTGCCTTGCCCTGTCAGGAAGCCAAGCTGTTGCAAGGCATTGATTTTCCCAATGTGCGTGACGGGGATTTGCGCTGGATCTGGTACGATTCCCCCGGCTTCCGCAAATTCCGCGGCGATGATTGGATGACGGAACCATGCCGGTCCTGCGATGAACGGGCCAAGGATTTCGGCGGTTGCCGCTGCCAGGCTTTCATGCTGACCGGGGATGCGGCCAATACCGATCCGGCCTGCGCCAAATCACCCCATCATCATCTGATCACCGACGCTGTCGCCCAGGCCCAGACCCAGCGGGAGCAGGGCGATGGCACACTGGTCATGCGGCGGCGCAGTAATTGCCGGTAGTCCCGTCAGACTCGTTTCAGAAAATTCCGACATGGAACCGGCATCAGAACCCGACCGGCCCCCTGGGGCCGGGTCAGGCGTGAATTTTAATCCATGATTTGGCGTGGGCGACGGACAGGAAATCCATGATGTCCGGGCCGATATCCGCGCCGCCATAGGCCAGGGTCAGACGTTCGATCAAGGTGCCGACGCGGCATCCCTCGCGGCAATGATCCAGAATCAGGGCGGCGGTTTCGTTCAGCTTGACCAGCCCTTCGGGGTACAGCAGCACATGGCTTTGCTGCGCCTCTTCCCAGCGCAATAAAAACACCGGATTTAATTCCACCCGATCATCCGGGGAAAACGCGGCGGTGGCGGTCATGGTGTGATCCTTCCCCAAGAAAAAGCCGCCGGGAATCGGGCACAACGATTCCCGGCGGCTGGTCGTGGCCGGTGAGGTTAGCGCACGAAAACGTAGGCGGTCACTTCGAAACCCATGCGCAGGTCGCAGAAATCGGGCTTGATCCACTTCATGGCGTTTTTCTCCTGGGTGTGGCGGTCGGCCTGGGTGTGGCGGTCGGCCTGGGTGTGGCGGTCGGATCGTGACCGATCCGCGTGCGTCCGGTTGCTATTGGACCGTCTCGCGCGGTTTCCGGCAATTGGCAATTAGTAGCACTTGGCTGTGGGGGCGGCTGGATTTCGACCAAGGTATAAGATGGTGAGGTCGCAGCGTAACAATCGCATATACAAGGATACAAAGGTACTGAATTGCGGTTATTGGAGAGTTCAATTGTTTCATTGGCATGTATAAAAGAGCTATTTTAAATATAGATTGTGAATTTCGTGTTGTTCCATTGTCTAAATTGACCGAATGTTACTTTTTATGGTCTTTCTGTGCGACGCAGTGTCTCTTGTAATTTAAAATAAATCGGGCAAAGCCCGTTCCACGTCCAAGGGGGTTTCGCGATGCGCAGAAAGAATACAAAGGTTGCCGCCCTGTGCGGGGCCGCCGCCATGATGGCTTTGTCCGGTGCGGCCAGGGCTGAAGTGGTGTTGTTGGGCGATGATCCGCAAGGGTGGGTCTTCAGCGTCGATGGCTTCATCAACGCCTTTACCATCCATGCCGAAACCGATGCCGCCCCCGCGACCCAGGGCGGGGCGCTGCGGGGCCAGCCGGCCTATAGCATCGGGGGCAACACCAAGGGCAGTTCCACCCACGTCACCAATGGGCTGATGCCGGAACAAATCGGCTTTAACGTGAAATCGCCGGATTTGGACGGCAATAAGATCGCCGCGCGGGTGTCCATCCAGACCGGCATGACCAATGGCAACAACAAGACCTGGGATGCGGACGGCGCCAGCACCGGCACTATTCCCAATCTGTTCCGCGAAGCCTATGTGAACATCAATGGCGGCTGGGGCGAGGTTCAGGCCGGTAAGTCCCTGGGGATTTTCGGCAGCCAGGCCATCTTGAACGATATGTACCTGTTTGGCGTCGGCGCGGGCGTGGCGTCGCAGGGCAACGGCCAGAATGCCATTCACACCACCACTGGCGGCATCGGCTATGGTTATACCTATGCCGGCTGGAACGGGAATATCCGCTATACCACCCCGGCCTGGGGCGGGGCCAAGGCCACGCTTGGCATTTTCGAACCCAATTCCATCAACACCTATGACGCCGCGGGCGGGGGTGTGATCAGCGCGTCGAAAACCGCGCTTCCCCGCTTTGAAGGCGGCGTGAACTGGGCTGGCAAGCTGGGCGAAACCACCACGGCCCTGTGGGCCAACGGCACCTGGCAACAGGCGGAATTCGCCGAAAGCACCAATCCGGCCCTGGGCGGCGGTTACCGCGGCGATTACGTGAACCAGACCGTCCATGTTTATGGCGGCGAATTGGGCGGCAAGGTGGTCTATGGCCCCATGGATTTCGTCGCCCACGGTTATGTGGGCAAGGGGCTGGGTGTGTCGGGGGCGCAATTGTCCTTTGACAGCATGGACCTGACCGGGCGCACGGTCACCGGCTATGGCTATTACCTTCAGGGGCAATACCACTTCCCGCAAGGAACGTCGGTGGCGTTGCGCTATGGCTCATCTTATCAGAATGAAACCGGGTTCCAGGAATATCAGCGCAATGCCAACATCGCCTATACCCTGACGCAAAAGGATGCGCTGGGGGTGCAGGTCTATCACCAGTTCAACAAATACCTGCGGGTGGTCAGCGAATTCGATTACGTCACCAACGAATGGGCCGACAACGCCAAGCAGCATGAAACCATCACCGCCGCCGGCGTGGTGGTCACCTTCTGATCCCCGGATGAAAGGACAATGACCGCCATGATCAGATCCAAGGCATTGGCCGCGTTCGTCGTGGGGATGACCCTGCTGGGACCGGTCGGACCCAGTCGGCCGCAGGCCGCCACGGTAGGGCAAACCCTGTGGGAAGCGCGGGGGCAATATGTCCGCGTGGTTCCCCAAGATAGCGGCAGCCCCAATCTGCATCCGGCGGTCTTGTCCCGATCCGAAATCAAATCGGGCCTGTCCCAGGTGGTGATTGATCCGGGGAACGGACAAAAGATGGCGTTGCTGACCCCGGAACAGCGCGAATTCTATGCCACCCAACTGACCAAGGCACTGGCCCAGGCCCGCCCCGGTGATGATGTCGTGATCGCCAGTCACGGCATTCGCAAGGGCGGGTTGGGGCTGGGCGAGAAAAAGATGACCACCACCCGGCTGTTCGTCACCGCCGAAGGCTTGAACGTCATCGTCGGCGAAGCCCTGGCCGATGTGCCCGAAGATACCAACACCCTGACCCGCGTTGACCCCCGGCTGGTTTCTTTCGCCGATGGGCGGCGCGGGGGCGAAGCCCGCCCCGGCGCCGTCTGGAGCCTGGGGGGCGATGGTCCCGGCGTGACCGTCAAACGCCGGGATTGGGTGGTGATTTCCGCCGCCGCCATGGCCCGGCCCGAACCGGGATCGGTGGAAGCGGAACAAAGCATCGAACGTCAGGTCAAGGATTTGCAGCAGCAAATTCAAACCCTGCGTCCCCAGGCGGGATCTGCACCCCTGCCATCCGTACCGCCGACATCGGCGGAAGACCGGTTGCGCCAGATTGATGATTTGCGGAAAAAAGGGCTGATCAGCCCGGATGAATACCAGGACCGGCGGCGCGCGATTATAAATTCGCTTTGATCCTCCACAGAACGAACACATCCTTGGGTGGATGTCCGGTTGGGCATCCACCTTTTCTTGTCTCATGGCCGGTCATGATTGCGCTGATCATTATTGTCCTGTCCGTGCTTGTTTCGGGATTGCGCTGGGCACTGGAAAAACGCCGCGCCGGGGCCGAGGGCGGCACCCCGTCCCGTTCAGTGGCGATCCATGCCCTGACCGATGCCGCGCTGGTGGTCGTGCTGGCTGTCGGCGGCGGCAATTGGGCGGCGGGGCATCTGCCGGGTTGGCTGGTTTTGGCCATTTTGCCGTGGCTGTTCGATATTGCCGGGCTGATTGGCGCCGGGCGCCGCCGGGCCGGTCTGGCCCGTGCGGCCGGGACGGCCCTGATCTGGCGGGCGGTCCTGGCCGTGGCGGCGGTATTTTGGTTGGTCCCGTTCTGGCCCCTGGTCTGGCTGCTGTGGGCCATGGGGGTCATGACGCGGCCATGGATAGGGGGCGGCGATGACGTGCTGGCGTGGTTGCGTCCCCGTCCTGCCCTGCCGTCGGCGGTGGCGGCGGATGTGACGGCCCGGCTGCGGCAATGGGGATTGGCGCGGGTACGGGTGGTTGCGGCCCGTCCCGACCAGGCGGGGGGGCACCGCCCCAATGCCCGCGCGGTGGGATTGGGGCCTTGGGCCATGGTGGAATTGACCCAGGGATTGCTGGATCTGCTGACCTCCGCCCAGCTTGCGGCGGTTGTGGCCCATGAAGCCGGGCATCTGCGTTATGGCCATCGTGGTCTGTGGCTGGCGGGCACCGTGATGCTGGGGGCGGGAGTTATCGGGGCGATGTCCCTGTGCGCATCATCGGCCGCCGATCCCGTGGCCGCCCTGGCGGCATGGGTGATGCTGCGCCCGATGGCACTTTTCTGCCTGCGGCCCTTGGCCGCCTGGGTCCGGCGGTCATGGGAATATCAGGCCGATGCCTATGCCGCCCGACGGGTATCCCCGCAAAGCCTGTCCCATACCTTGGACGTCATTCATGCCGCCACCGGCGCCGCTGATGGCGGCAGCCGTCTGTACCAATGGTGCTGCGGCTTTCATCCCTTTCCGGCCCAGCGCCGTCGCCGTCTGCGGGATTTGGCGGATCGGTCAATCCCCGCCGCCGGCCCCGGCCTTGCGGGTGATTAGCCGTCGGCTGGGGCTGTAGCCCAGAATGGCCCCGGCCAGCAACACGACGCCCATGCCCGCCACGACCATCATGGCATCGGCATTAAAGTGCAGATAAAGGGCAAAGCGAATCAGTTCCACCCCATGGGTAAAGGGGTTAAGCCCACAAATTTCCGCCAGAAGCGGGCTGCCTTCCTGCATTTTCCACAACGGGTACAAAGCGGTGGAGAGAAAGAACAGGGGGAAGACGACGAAGTTCATCACCCCGGCGAAGTTTTCCAACTGGCGGATCAGCGACGATAAAACCAGCCCCAGGGCCGACAGCATCATGCCGTTCAGCAGCAGCATGGGCAAAACCGCCAGCAATCCCCAAAGCGGCGGGCGGATGTCAAAGGCCCAGGCCACCGCCAGGAAGGCGTAAACCTGTGCCACCGAAACCAGACTGCCTGCCAGTAATCGGCAGACCAGCAGATACCAGCGGGGCAACGGGCTGGTCAGCAGGACCCGCATGCTGCCCATTTCCCGGTCATAAACCATGGACAGCGAACTTTGCATGGCGGCGAAAAGCTGGATCATGCCGCATAGCCCCGGAACGATGTAAACGTCATAGGGGATATAGGTTTCATAGGGCGGGGTGATGGCCAGCCCCAGGGCCGCTCGGAAACCCGATGCGAAGACCAGCAGCCAAATCAGCGGCCGGACCAGCGCCCCCAGGAACCGGCTGCGCTGATTGGTGAAGCGCAGGGCCTCGCGCCAGATAATGGCCCACAGGGCAATCAGCCACGTCATGCCGTCCCCCTGGCGCCGAACAGATCCCCCAGCGATGCCGCCTTGCGCATGGCCAGGACCGCCCCCACATGGCCATGGGCGCGGACCTGTCCTTGTTCCAACACCACCAGACGGTCGGTTTCGGGGCGGATTTCATCCACCAGATGGGTAGCCCACAGGACGGCCAATCCGGTTTCGGCACACATGGCGTGGATCAAATCCACCAATTGCCGCCGGGCGGGCGGGTCCAATCCCTGGGTTGGTTCGTCCAGCAGCAACAGATCGGGGCCATGAACCAGGGCGCGGGCGATTTCCACCCGGCGCCGATGGCCGCCGTTCAAATCCCGCACCTTGTCATGCCGCCGGGCGGTCAGGTCCAGCCGGTCCAGCAAGGCGGTGATGGGGGGCATGGCGCGGCGGCGGCTGATCCCGTGCAGGGCGGCGAAATAGATCAGATTTTGATCCACGCTCATATCCAGATCCAAGGTGGATTGCTGGAACACCACCCCCATGCGGGCCAGGGCGGGACCGGCCCCTTGGCGCAAATCGCGGCCAAAGACCCGGATCGTGCCGGGGGGGCTGTCGAACAGGCCGGTAATCAGGGCGAACAAGGTGCTTTTCCCCGCCCCATTGGGGCCAAGCAGGGCGGTGAAGCTGGACGGCATCACCTGGAACCCCACCTGATCCAAGGCCCGGCGCTGGCCATAGGCATAGGACAGGCCGGACACGTCCAAGGCAGGCATGGGGGGGGCGGTCACGGCTTGACCGCCACGCCCCAGGGATAGCGGCCGACCTTGATGGATTTGACCGCTTTTTGGCTGGCCACGTCGATCACCGTCACGTCGCCGGTGATGCCATTGGTGGTGTAAAGCTGGGTTTCGCCGGGGCCAAAGGCCATTTGCCAGACCCGCTTGCCCGACAATATGTAGCCCTTGACTTCAAAGGTGGCGGGATCGACCACGGCGACATGATTGGCAGGGCCAAGAGCGACAAAGCCCAAACGTCCATCGCTGGTCAGGCGGATGCCCACGGGCTGCACCTTGTCCTTGGGCACGCCCTGGATTTGAAAGCCGATGGTGTGGATGACCTTGCGGCTGGCCACGTCGATGACCGCCACCGTGCCGCCGATTTCCGACGACACCCACAAACGGCTGCCATCGGGACTGAAGACCGCCACGCGGGGGCGCTGGCCCACGGGGGTGTTGTCGATCACCTGATTGGTTGCGGTATCCACCCAATGCACCAGGGATGTGGTTTCCGATGTGTTGATGGCGGTTT
The DNA here is from genome assembly GCA_041915545.1 of Magnetospirillum sp. Classification (GTDB taxonomy): domain Bacteria; phylum Pseudomonadota; class Alphaproteobacteria; order Rhodospirillales; family Magnetospirillaceae; genus Magnetospirillum. The sequence goes on from JAYSBF010000002.1 coordinate 53,844, forward strand.
TGCCATCGGGGCTGACCGCCATGCCCTCGGGTTCGACGCCCACATCGAATTGCGCCGCCACCCGGCGGCTGTCCACGTCGATCACGGTGACGCTGTTGCTGTTTTCATTGGCCACGTACAGACGCTTGCCATCGGGGGTCAGGGCAAAGGTTTCCGGGTCTTCCCCCGATGGCAGATTGTGAACCAGCCGGTTGGTGGCGGTGTCCATGACCTGGATGGCATCGTCGCTGGACGCGCAGATGTACAGCCAACGCCCATCGGGGGACAGCAAGATGCCGCGCGGCTGTTTGCCCACCTTCAGGGTTTGGGTGACGGTCATGGTGGCGGCGTCGATCACCGACAGGGTGTTGTCCTTTTCATTGGACACATAGACGGTCTGGGCCTGGGTCACGGGCGGACAGGCCAGCATGGCGGCCAAGACGACAGGAAGACCCATGGACATCAGGCCATGGCGGGACAGGATGGAACGGGGGGTCATTTGGCTTGGTCTTTCCTGCATTGGGTTTCCGGCTGATCCACGCCCAGGCTGTCCAGTTCGGTGCGGGGGTGCATGAACCCGTCCACCGGGGCCACGGCGACCACGCCGTTGGCGGCGGACAGGAAAATGGGCTGGCGCATCTGGCCGTCCCAGGGGCGAAAGCTCAGCTTGCGGCCCTTGAATCCGGCGACGGTGAAATCTTCGGCCCGCAAACTGGCGGCGATGGCATCCGCATCGCCCGATCGGGCGCGGCTGGCGGCTTCGCCGATGGCGCGCACGGCCAGCCAGGCGGCGTAATCCACCGATGTCATGGGCCGTCCGGCCAATTTGCGGAACCGGTTTTGTAATTGGATGGCGCCCCAATCCTCGGCGGTGGCATCCCAGGCGGCGGGCACCAATCCGCTGGTTCCGACCACCGGGCGGGGCAGCCAGGTGCGATAGGGCAAAAGCTGGCCAAAGGCGCCGCCTTCATCGGCGGTGGCGACCACATCGTAATCGGCACCTTGGGTAAAGACCGGGACCTCGCTTTCCGGCTTGCTGTCGGCGTCGAAGGTCCAGGGTTTTTCCGCGATGATACGGGCGCCGAAGCGTTTGGCCGACCGGCGCAGATCATCGGCAAACGCCAGATCGGCCGGGGTGGCGCCCAGGGTCAGGAACCATTTCGTCCATCGCTTCAGCACCAGATATTGGGCCAGGGCATCGGTCAGCATGGCCCGGCTGGGCATGGTGTGCAGCAGATTGGCCCGGCAATCGGGGCCGCGCAGCCGGTCATCCAAAGCGGCGGCATTCACCAAGATGCCGCCGCCATCCGCGGCCTTGACCACCTGATCAGCCGGTAAAAGCGAGATGATGAACCGTCGTCCCCGCCCGGTCAGGCCGTGCACCGCCGCCGCCGGGTCGGCGGTGTCGGCCACGGTGATTTCGTCCAGGCTGAAGCTTTGGCCCAGGAATTTTCCGGTGGTGTTGTTGTCGTCGATGGCCAGGCGGGCGCCGGCGATGCCGTCATCGGCGATGACGCCCGGCTGGGACGGGACCAGCAGCCCCAAGGCAATGGATTGGGCGGCACCGGCGGCCGTGCCGTACAGAACCATGGACAATAGAAAACCGGCCAGGCCAACAACACCGGATTTCATCGGGCGGTGCTCCTGTAAATGGTGCGTCTATTGGTCTGACGATAGCATCCGGTCGCCAAAATGGTCCGTAAGACCAAAGTACAAGAGTGGGCCAAGTCTATGAAATGGCGCCCGGCTTTTTCAAATTAGGCGCGTTATTGAACTAAAGTCTCTCTCTGCCAGAGAGGTGTTGTGGCTTTAGGCTGACCGTGCCGCAAAGACGGCCCGGCCCAGCCGGACAATTACTGTCGCAGCATCGAACAGGCAGGCGAAAGATGAGGAAGTTGAAACTGCATGGCGGAATCGCGGTCGTGCTGGTCGGCCTGTTGGCCGGGGCCGGCTCGGCATTGGGCCATGGCGATGTCACCCCCCAGCCGGTGGATACCACTGGTCTGGCCAAAATCGGCGAAAAGTGGTTGGACGCCAACCCTTATCGCAACAATCCCACCGCCCTTAAGATCGGCGAATCGGGCTATACCCAGAATTGCGCCCGCTGCCATGGGCTGGGGGCGGTATCCGGGGGGATCGCCCCTGATCTGCGCTATCTGGCGACCGGGCCAGAGGGTGATGAATGGTTCAGCTATCGGGTCCGCAACGGTTCGGTGCGTGATGGCCGGGTCTATATGCCGAAATTCGAAGGTGTTCTCAGCCAGGAAGCCCTGTGGGCCATCCGGTCGTGGCTGGAGAGCAAGCATGCGGACGATTAATCGGCGGCAGGCATTGATATCCCTGGCGGCGGGCTGGGTGGCCGGGTCTGGCCCGGCCCTGGCCCGTCCGCTTGATCTGGTGATGCAGTCGCAAAGCCTGCGGGTGGCGGTGTACCGGCAATTTCCGCCGTTTTCCGACAAGGAAGGCAGCGATCTGACCGGGTTGGACGTGGATTTGGCCGCGGCCATCGCCAACAAGCTGGGGGTTACGGTCGATTACATGATCCTGACCGCTGGCGAGCAGGTGGATGACGATTTGCGCAATGCCGTGTGGAAGGGGCATTACCTGGGCGGCGGCACCGCCGATCTGATGCTTCATGTGCCGGTCGATCCCCAATTGGGGGTGCGCAATGACAATGTGGCCATCATCGCCCCCTATTACCGGGAACGGGTGATGGTGGCCACCGATCCGGCCCAGACCAGTGGCGGCGATCTGGTATCCGCCTTTGACGATCACAAGGTCGGGGTCGAACTGGACAGTCTGGCCGATCTGTACCTGACCGGCGCCTATGGCGGGCGGATTCGCGCCAATGTGGTGCATTTCCGGTCGGTGGATGACGCGGCACAGGCCATGAAAGCCGGGCAGGTGGCTGGGATCATGGCCCCCCTAAGCCAGATCGAAGGCGCGCTGGGCGCGGATCGGGACCGGTTCCATATCGGGGCCATGCCCATGCCGGGATTGTTGCATGGGTCATGGGTCATCGGCATGGCGGTCAAGGTCAATTCCCGCGATCTGGGCCATCAGGTGGAAGCCATTGTCGAGGATTTCATCAGTGACGGCACCATGGCCCGGTTATTCACCCGCCATGGGCTGACCTATACCCCCCCAATCAGAAAGGAACCCTGATGCAGATCATCGTCCTGGGGGCTGGCGCCGGCGGCGGCTTTCCGCAGTGGAATTGCGATTGCCCCAATTGCCGACGGGTGCGGGCTGGTGATCCGTCCGTCCGTCCGCTGACCCAAAGTTCGGTGGCGGTCAGCGCCGATGGTCAAAGATGGGTATTGTTGAATGCGTCGCCTGATTTGCGGCGGCAGATCGAACAGACGCCGCGTCTGCATCCGTCGGGCGGGGGGCGCAACAGCCCCATCCGGGCGGTGGCCACCACCAATGCCGATGTGGATCATACTGCGGGCCTGCTGACATTGCGTGAGGCGCAGCCGCTGGCGGTTTATGGCACCCGCCGGGTGCTGGGGGTGCTGGAAGCCAATGCCATGTTCAACGTGCTGGACCGTACCTTGGTCAGCCGCAAACCGCTGGTATTGGACGAAGATACCCCCCTGACCGAACAGGACGGCACCCCGCTGGGGTTGAGCCTGCAAGCCTTCGCCGTGCCGGGCAAGGTGGCGTTGTGGCTGGAACAACCGGATCTTCCGGCGTTCGGATCGGTGGCCGAAGATACGGTGGGGTTCAGGATCACCGACACCGCCACGGGGGCATATGCCTTTTACATCCCCGGCTGCGCGTCCTTGCCGCCCGATCTGGCCGCCCGGCTGGATGGGGCGCCGCTTTTGCTGTTCGACGGCACCACCTATAGCGACGATGAAATGATCCAGGCCGGTCTGGGCACCAAGACAGCCACCCGCATGGGGCATATGAGCCTGGCCGGGGCCGAAGGATCGCTGGCATCCATGGCCGGGCTGACGATCGGCCGCCGGATTTACGTGCATATCAACAATACCAACCCGCTGCTTTTGTCCGACAGCATCGAACGCCGCATTGTCGAATCGGCGGGATGGGAAGTCGGCCATGATGGAATGGAGATCCGCCTATGACCGTACCCCCGCTGACATCCGTGCTTCCCCCCGATACCGCCCCCGCCCTGACCACCGATGAATTCGAAGCGGCCTTGCGGGCGGTGGGGGCCGAGCGTTACCACAACCTGCACCCCTTTCATAAGCTGCTGCATGGCGGCAAGCTGTCCAAGGGGCAGGTGCAGGCCTGGGCCTTGAACCGCTATTGCTATCAGGCGGCCATCCCGCGCAAGGATGCGGCGCTGATGAGCCGCATCCATGACCGCGATATCCGCCGGGTGTGGATGCAGCGCATCTTGGACCATGACGGCCATGGCGATGATCTGGGCGGGATCGAACGCTGGTTGGTGCTGACCGACGGGCTGGGGTTGGACCGGGATTATGTGGTGTCCATGCAAGGTGCGCTGCCTGCGACCCGCTTCGCCGTGGAAGCCTATGTCCGCTATGTGACCGAGCATGACCAGTTGATGGCTATCACCTCGTGTCTGACGGAATTATTCGCCCCCGGCATTCATCGCGAACGCATCGCCGGGATGCTGGAAAATTACGATTTTATCGACGACACCGTCTTGGCCTATTTCCGCAAACGGCTGGATCAGGCCCCGCGCGACGCCGATTGGGCCTTGGCTTATGCCAAACGCCACGCCCGAACCCGCGCGCAGCAGCAATCGGTGATCGACACCTTGCGGTTCAAATGTGACGTGCTGTGGGCGCAGTTGGACGCGCTTTACGCCGCCTATGTCGCGCCGGGCATGATTCCGCCTGGTGCTTTCGTACCGCATGCCGTCGGCTGATCAGCCCCGGTCTTGTACCAATTGCCAATTGGTGGCGCAGTGAAATCGGGAATAAAGCTGATCGGGACGATTTCAGTCGAAAACTGGAAAAATCAATAAAGCCGGGGCAGCTAGACAGGGAGTAAACAAGGTCATGAAAAAGACGATTTCCGGGATGGTCGCCGGTTTGGCGATACTTGCGGGAACCATGGGATATGGCGCCCATGCCGCGCCGGTCACCGATGCGGATATTCTGAATTCCGCCAACGATACCAGCAAGGTGCTGACCTATGGGCTGGGGCTTCAGGCCCAGCGCTTCAGCAAGGCAGCCACCATCACCACCAGCAACGTCAAGGATATGGTGCCGGCCTGGTCCTTTTCCTTTGGCGGGGAAAAGCAGCGTGGTCAGGAATCCCAGCCCCTGGTGGTCGATGGGGTCATGTATGTGACCGCATCCTATTCCCGCATATTCGCGGTGAATGTGACCACCGGTGAAAAGCTGTGGGAATATACCGCCCAATTGCCCGACGGCATCATGCCGTGCTGCGACGTGATCAACCGTGGTGCCGCCATTTATGGCGATCTGGTCTATTTCGGCACCTTGGATGCCAAATTGGTGGCCTTGGACCGCAAGACCGGCAAGGTGGTGTGGAAAAAGACCATCGAAGATTATCAGGCCGGTTACACCATCACCGCCGCCCCCATCGTGGTCAAGGGCAAGATCATCACCGGCGTCGCCGGTGGCGAGTTCGGCGTGGTCGGCAAGGTCGAAGCCCGCGACGCCCTGACCGGCGAATTGATCTGGTCCCGTCCCACGGTGGAAGGCCATATGGGCACGTTGAACGGCAAGGACAGCACCTTGACCGGCACGACCAACGCCACCTGGCCGGGGGATATGTGGAAGTCGGGCGGTGCGTCCACTTGGTTGGGCGGCAATTATGACCCGGAAACCGATTCCTTGTTCTTCGGCACCGGCAATCCGGCGCCGTGGAATTCCTGGCTGCGTCCGGGCGACAATCTGTATTCGTCCTCGACCCTGGCCCTGGACCCGGAAACCGGCGCCATCAAATGGCACATCCAGACCACCCCGCATGACGGGTGGGATTTCGACGGTGTGAACGAATTCGTGTCCTTTGATCTGAAAAAGGACGGCAAGGTGATCAAGGCCGGGGCCAAGGCCGACCGCAACGGCTTTTTCTTCGTCGCCGACCGCACCAACGGCAAATTGCTGGGGGCCTATCCCTTCGTGTCCAAGATCACCTGGGCCAAGGGTATCGACCTGAAGACCGGTCGTCCGCTTTACAATGACGATAACCGCCCCGGCAATCCCGATGCCGGCGGGGGTGAAGGCGGCAAGGGTAAATCGGTGTTCGCCGCGCCGTCCTTCCTGGGCGGCAAGAACTGGATGCCCATGGCTTTCAGCCAGCAGACCGGCTTGTTCTATGTGCCGTCCAATGAATGGGGCATGGATATTTGGAACGAACACGTCGCCTATAAAAAGGGTGCCGCCTATCTGGGCGCCGGGTTCACCATCAAGCCCCTGTACGAAGATCACATCGGCGTGTTGCGGGCCATTGATCCGACCAATGGCAAGATCGTCTGGGAATATAAGAACAAGGCACCGTTGTGGGGCGGCGTTCTGACCACCGCCGGCGGTCTGGTGTTCACCGGCACCCCCGAAGGGTATCTGAAGGCGTTCGACGCCAAGACAGGCGAGGAATTGTGGAAGTTCCAAACCGGGTCCGGCGTGGTTGGTTGCCCGATCACCTGGGAACAGGACGGCGAACAATATGTGGCCGTGGTGTCCGGTTGGGGTGGCGCGGTGCCGCTGTGGGGTGGCGAAGTGGCCAAAACCATTAAGCATCTTACCCAGGGTGGTAGTGTTTGGGTATTTAAATTGCCCAAGCGCAGCTAATGCGGTATTAATCTTACGAAAAAGAAAAGCGGCGGGGGCCGAATTTCGGCCCCCGCTCGTTTTCGTTTCAGGGGGGGTGTGTTACTGTCATTTGAATTAACCAATAAAAGAACAAGCCAGGGAGGTGGCCATGACCGGGGAAGGTATCCCGACCATCTTGATCGCCGATGATCACCCGCTGTTCCGCGAGGCTTTGCAGCGGGTGCTGTGCGACATTTTCGCGGGCTATCGGTTCCACGAAGTCAGTTGTTGCGACGATGCTATCGTGGCGGCGCGGGACGATATGGTGGAATTGATCTTCCTGGATCTCAACATGCCGGGAATGGACGGCTTCTCGGGTTTGGTCAATTTGCGCAATCAGGCGCCGTCGGTTCCCATCATCGTGGTATCAGCCAGCGAAGACCCGGCCACCATTCACGAGGCCATTACCTGTGGGGCATCCGGGTTCATGCCCAAATCGCTGGAAAAACAGGAAATGGCCGCCGCCGTCGGGCATGTGCTGGATGGCGGGGTTTATCTGCCCGCCGTCAGTCAAGGTGAAAGCCGGGCCGCCCAGATGGATAAGGCCCTGGCCGAAAACATCGCCCAACTGACCCATCAGCAGCGGGTGGTTCTGCAAATGCTGGTGGGCGGGCGATCCAACAAGCAGATCGCGTATGAGCTGGATATCGTCGAAAGTACGGTCAAGGCGCATGTGTCGGCGATCTTGCGCAAATTGCGGGTTCATTCCCGCACCCAGGCGGTGATCAAGGCGGGCAAGATCCTGGATCATCTGAAGATGCTTCAGGGCTGATGTCCATCGGCCCGGACAGCCGGGCCGGACTGCCCGCCAGTCGCAAGATGCGGTGGGGATGCAGGGCCGCCAGATCGGCGGGATCGTGGCTGACCATGACCACCGCCATATTTCGCCGCTCCACCTGGGCCGCGACCGCTTGGCGCATGATGTGGGCGGTGGGGTGATCCAGCGAGACAAAGGCTTCGTCCAGCATCAGCACGGTGGGGTGAATCGCCAGGGCACGGGCCAAAGCGACGCGACGGGCCATGCCCAGGGACAGATGGGCCGGATAGACATCCAACGCCTGGTCCAATCCCACCCCGGCCAGGGCGGCACGGGCGGTATCATCCACATCCGGGCCGTGGCCCAGCACCGGGATCAGGGCCAGGGCCACATTCTGCCGGGCGGTACGCCAGGGCAGCAGGCGCGGGGATTGAAACACCATGCCCAGGCGGGTGGCCGGGGCGGTGACAAGATGGCCGTCGAAAGTGTGGTCCAGCCCGGCCAGGATGGACAGCAAGGTGGATTTGCCCGATCCCGACGGGCCGGTGATGGCGACGATCTCGCCTGGGGCGATCTGGATGTCCATCTCTCCCAGCACGGCGGGACCATGGGGCCAGGATTTGCCCCGGATGCGGGCGTGCAGGCATGGGGGGGCGATCATGACGGGGACCGGTCCCGCCGGGCCACGCTTTTGTCGGCCCAACGCAAAATCCCGATTTCAACCATCGCCATCACCAGCATGAACGATGCGGAATAGGCCAAGATCTGGGTGATGTTCATCAGTTGAAAATAAAGATGCAATTGAAAGCCGATACCGCTGGACCGGCCCAGCAATTCCACCATCAGCACGATTTTCCACACCATGGACAATCCGGTACGGACCGCCGCCAGCAGATAGGGGGCCAATTCGGGGATCATCACATGGCGGACCATCATCCAGCGGGAAAACCGGTACAGGGCGGCCATGTCCCATAAATCCCGGTCGCGGCGCCTGGCGCCTTCCCGCATGATCACTGCCACGGCCGGTATTTTGGCCAGGGTCACCGCAGTCACCGCCGCGGCTTCCCCCAATCCCAGCCAGACATAGGCCAAAATGGCGATGACCATGGCCGGGATGGCCAGCAACCCCTGAAGCCAGGGGTCCAGCCAGCGGTCCAGGGATGGGCACAGCCCCATGGACAGCCCCAGACATCCCCCGATCCCCAGGGCCAGGACAAAGCAGATGCCGACCCGGATCAGGGTAATGCCCAGATGGGATAAAAGCGGGCCGTGAATGGTGTCGGCCAGCAAGGTGGTCAGCACCATCCAGGGGCCGGGCAGCATGGGTGTCTGTGCGGTCCAGGCGGCCCCCTGCCACAGCATGATCAGAACCAGCGGGGGGGCGGTCCGGCGCAGGATGGTCATGGGCGTGGAAACAAAAAGGTGCCGTCGGGAATGGCGGTGGCCCCGCCGGTCAATTCGGCCCCGCCCAATTGTCCCAGCAAGCTGAACAAGGCGTTGGCCTGGATGGCCATATCCGGGTTTGGGGTGATCCGTCCCTGGGCCATGCGGCTGCGCAAGCCGGTCAAGGTGGCATCGTCGGCATCGCCGGTCAGGGAGCGGATGGCCTGCCATGCCTGATCCGATCCGGCCAGAATGTCGCCAGCCTGTCCCATGGCGGCGGCAAAGGCAGCGATAGCCTGGGGTTGGGTGCTGGCGAAACGGTCATGCACGCCAAATCCCATCAGGGGGACCGGGGGGGCAAAGCCCAGCCCGGCCATGATCATATCCAGCCCGGCCAGGGTGCGGGTGCCGCCCTGTGCCGCCAGCCGGGCGGCAAAGGGCCAGAACGTCACGATGGCATCCACCCGCCCGGCCTGCAATTCCTGGGATAAAAGCGGCGGCGACGCATGGACCAGTTGGGCGTCATCCTGCAAATCCCCGCCCAGATGACGGCGGGAATAGGCCCGCAGCAACAGCCAGGATTTATCCAGCGGTCCCCCGGCGATTCCCAGACGGCGGCCTTTCAAATCGGCCAGGGTCTGGATGGGGGATGATGCGGACACCATCACTTCCCCCAGGGCCGATGAATGGGGAATGAAGCGGATGGACTGCCCGGCATGGCGTTGCCGGGCCACCCACAGCCAATCGGTGATGATCACGTCCACCGCCCCGGCTTGCAGGGCGATTTCACCCGCCGCCGGGCTGGCCGTGGGGGTGGTCAGAATGTCCAATCCGGCCCGTCGGTCCAGGCCGTGGCGGCGCATGGTTTCCAATTCCCACGCGCCCGATCCAAAGGCCAGCAAGCCCAGGCGCAGCGGAACCGTGGTCTGGGTCTGCGCCCGCGCCTGCCTGCCGAAGCCGACCCAACCAAGACCGGCCCATATCAGGAATTTTCTGCGTCCCAGCGTCATTCCCGCCGTCCTTTGGCTATGGTCCCCCAAATCTAGGAATTGCCGGGGTCAGGGGATATGCGACTTTATGTCAATACCCGCGCCGGTCCGGTTCTGGCGCCGCCAGAATGGGGCCGTGTACCAAGGGGGCAGTGTACCAAGGGACAATGGATTTCCGGCAATTCCCCATAGGACACTGTGAATTACCCCCAATCACTGTGGTTCCGCCGGTTTGCCATGATCTGTTCTTTCCGTTCCTGGGCGATGATTCTGACGCTGCTGCCAGTTTTGTTTCTGGCCCTGCCATGTCCGGTTCCGTCGGCCCAGGCCGGGCAATTGAGCGAAAGCGAGATGGCCGGGCTGATCGTGCCGCCCATGTCCTTGGGCGCGCGGGATGCCGCCTTGCCGATCTGGACGCTGTTGAATGGCGGCGGCGAACCCATGGGCTATGTGTTCGAAACCGTTGACTTGGCCCCGCTGCCGGGGTTTTCCGGGGTTCCCATCAACATGCTGGTATCCATGGACCGGGATGGGCGGCTGTTGCAGATCCGGGTGCTAAGCCAAAGCGAGCCGGTCTTCGTGGACGGTCTGGGGCCAGAGCCATTGCATCAATTCGTCCGCCAATATGCGGGCAAATCCATTTCCACCCCCGTCAAGGTGGCGGTTCCCGGCGAAGCGGTGGCGCGGGACGGCAGTGCCAATGTTTATGTGGACGGGGTGGCCAAGGCGACGGCATCCACCGGCATCATCAACCAGACCATCCTGGCAGCGGCGTTGAAGGTGGCGCGGGAAAGGCTGGCCGGGGCCGCGCCCAAGGCATCGGCGCCGCCGGACCGGACCCGGCTGGACATATTGGATTGGGCCGGGCTGGTGGATCGGGGGTTGGTGCAACGCCTGCGCCTGACCGCCGGGCAGGTGGGCATGGCTTTTGGCGACCGCCCCGCCGCTGCCGATGACGATGTGTTCATGGATGTGTGGGTGGCCGATCTGGGGGTGCCCAGCGTGGCCCAGTCGCTTTTGACCCCCGAAGCGCTGCGCCAAGTGGCCGCCCATGTGCGCGATCACGAAGAACCGATCCTGCTGTTGGCCAATGGCGGTCATTCCCTGACCGGGGAAAACTTTGTCCGCAACGGCGTACCGGACCGGTTGTTTCTGCGCCAGGACAATTTCCCCCTTGGTCTGCGTGATGCGGATGTGGATATCACCTTGCGTCCGGGACTGCCGACCTTTGCCCAGGCTTTGGTGTTGCGGGTGGATATGCGCTTGGGGTTCGACCCGTCCACTCCGTGGGATTTGGCCGTGCGGGTGGTGCGCCAGACCGGATTGTTCATGGGAACGTCCCAGGCACAGGATTTTTCCCTGACCTATCGACCTGTGGCCGGATATTACCAGGCGGTCGTGGATATGGATGAACAGCCGCCATGGCGGGCATCTTGGACCGGACGGATGTGGCAGATCGCCGTGTTGCTGGTGTTCCTGGCCGGGCTGACCGTCTTGTTGATCCGCCAGAATTGGCTGGTGTCCCGTCCGGGGCGGCTGGGATGGGTGCGGGCCGGGGTGTTGGCGGTGACCTTGGGCTTCATCGGCTGGTACGGCCAGGGGCAACTCAGCATCGTCACGGTTCTGGCCCTGGTCCATGGCCATGGTCTGGGCAGCCTGCTTTACGATCCGTTTTCCCTGATTTTGTGGGTCTATGTCCTGGCGGTGGCCGTGTTCTGGGGCCGAGGGCCGTTTTGCGGCTGGCTGTGTCCGTTTGGCGCCTTGCAGGAAATGGCGGCCTGGGCCGGGCGGCGGTTGGGTATCCGGGAAAAACGGCTGTCCCCCCGGCTGAACCGGTGGCTGTCCTGGGTCAAATATGGCGTCCTGGCGATACTGGTGCTGTTGGCGGCCTGGGGATCGCCTTGGGCTGATCGGGTGGTGGAAATCGAGCCGTTCAAGACCGCCATCACCTTGGGATTTGACCGTCATTGGCCGTTTGCCGTCTATGCCCTGGCCCTGCTGGCGGCGGGTATGGTGGTCTACAAGCTGTTCTGCCGCTTTCTGTGCCCCTTGGGTGCGGCCATGGCGGTGTTGGGGCGGCTGCGGCGGTTGGACCATATTCCCCGTCGTCGGGAATGCGGCCAGCCGTGCCAGCTTTGCGCCGTGCGGTGCCGCTATGGCGCCATCACGGCGCGGGGGCGGCTGGATTACGATGAATGTGTTCAATGTCTGGATTGCCTGGCCATCTATCACGATGCCCGGCGCTGTGTGCCCCAGGTCGTCGCGGCCAAGCGGGCGGGAGAACGGTCATGACATTTCATCATCCGCTTTCGCCATCCCGCCGCCGGGTCATCAGCGTGCTGGCGGCGGTTCCGCTGATCGGGTTGGCCGCCCGTCTGTCCAAAGCGGCGCCCCAGCCGGTGCGGTGGCGGGGGACCGCCATGGGGGCCGATGCCAGTATTGATCTGTACCACCCAGATCCGGCATGGGCACATGGGCTGATCGGCCAATGCGTGGCGGAAATCCGCCGGGTCGAGGGAATTTTCAGCCTGTTCCGCCGGGATTCCGCCCTGGTCCGGCTGAACCGGGATGGCCAATTATCGGCGCCCCCCGATGATATGGTGGCGCTGGCCATGCGGGCCATGGCCCTGTCACGCCTGTCCCAAGGGGCGTTCGATGTCACCGTGCAGCCGCTTTGGGCGCTGTATCGCAGCCATTTTGCCCAAGCTCAGCCCGATCCTGCCGGCCCCGCCGCCGATCGGATCGCCGCCGCCCGTGCCAAGGTGGCATGGCAGGATCTGGTGGTGGAAAAAGATCGCCTGTCTTTTGCCCGGCCCGGCATGGCCGCCACCTTCAATGCCTTGGCCCAAGGGTATGTGACTGATCGGGTGGCCGCCATTTTGATGGCGGCTGGCATTACTGACATGATGTTGGATCTGGGCGAATTGCGCGGCCTGGGCGGTCACGAGGATGGCCGCCCCTGGCGGGTGGGCATCGCCGATCCGGCTGATCCGGCGCGGATGATTGACTATGCCATGCTGCGCGATCAGGCGGCGGCGACATCGGGGGGGTATGGCACCCGCTTCGATGGGGGAAGCATGGCGCATCATCTGTTCGATCCGGCCACGGGGCGCCCCGCCCAATCCTGGGCCGGCGTCACCGTTTTCGCCCCCGACGCCCTGACCGCCGACGGCTTGTCCACCACCTTGGCGGTTTCCAGCCCAGTCCAGGCCGCTGACCTGCTGCGTCAAGGCGGTGGCAGTGCCGCCATTTTGGTGGATGATGCCGGACAGATCACCCGGCTGGATGGCGATGTGCGTCACCAGGCGTAATACCAACGGCCAATTTCATTGACCGTTGTATAGCCCTCGCCGGGCGCGGCCATCCGGCAGCTTGGCCGCCGCCGCAATGGCGGCTGGGATTATTTGTCCCTCGCCGGGCGCGGCCATCCGGCCGCTTGGCCGCCGCCGCAATGGCGGCCCAAGCAGCAATGAGACTGCCTCATCGCCGCTTGGTATAAAGCGACACGCCATGTCCACCGTCATGGATGGGCCAGATCGAACCGCACGGGAATGATCAGGGCCACGCGTTCGCCTAAATCCGGGGGTGGCGGTGGAAAGGGGGCGCTGTCCCGGACGGCCTGTTCCGCCGCCTGACACAGCAAGGCCGGTCCGGTTCCCACCACGCTGATATCCGCCACCATGCCATGGGCATCCACCAAGGCACGGATCTGGATGATTCCTTGTTCTCCCCGCGCCAATGACAGCCGGGGATAAACCAGCCTGCTCTTGATCCGCAGGCTGACATGCGACAGATAGCCATCCAGGCTGTCTTTCGGCGCAGGCGCCGCCGATAAAGGCGCGGCCACGGGGGCGCTGTCTTGCGGCTGTGATGGTCCGGGGGGATGGGGGGGGCTTTGCGGAGGGGCTGACGATGCCATAACCGCGTCCCCGGCCAGGGACGTTTCCTGTGCCGAAGCCGTGGGCCGGATCTTGGCCAGGCGGGGGCGGATAGGGGCGGGCGCCGGTGCCGTGACGGGTGGTTTTACCGAAACGGGTGGTTTCGCCGTGGGGGCTGGGGGGGATTCCGGGGGCGGGTCCGGCTTTGGCGCCAGTTCCGCCGGTGGGAACAGGTCGATGGCCATGATGACCGGGGGCTGGGTGGGGATGGGCGGCGGCGCTGCGGGGGGGATACCCCACAGCACCGCCGCCAGCATGCTCACATGCAACCCCAGGGACAGGCCGCCGGCGCGGGATGTCACCATGGCCCGATCCGGTTATTTCAGGGTTTTCAGGAAGGCGATCAGATAATCCTGTTCCACCTTGTCGGTGATGGCCACATGGCGCATGCGGGTTCCCGGCACCATTTTGTCATTGCCCGCCATCCATTGGCGCAGGGAATTTTCGGTCCAGACGATGCCGGATGTCTTCAGCCCGTCGGAATAATTGAAATTCGGCAGCGATGCCGCCGGGCGTCCCACCACGCCATGCAGATCGGGGCCGAATCCTTGCTTGCCAGGTTCCAGGAAATGGCAGGCGACGCAATGGTTGAAGACCTGCTGACCGGCGGCTTCCATGGCGGCCTGATCCTGGGCGTCGATGACGTAATAACCGACGCCGACGATGTATTTGTCCACGCGCTGGATCAGCGAATGCTTTTCCTCGATCTTGTTGCTGGCGCGGTTCAGCCAGACATAATCCACCTCGCCCTTGCCGTCGCCGCCAGCCAGTTTGATCATGTCCTGGACCAGCGGCTTGCCTTCGGCGTCCTTCATCTCGTTGGCATCGCTGCCCACCAGGGCCGGATTGGCGCCCGAAGCCAGATACCGCCCCTTCAGATCAAAGACAAAGACGTAAAGGTCGCCGTGAATGAAGGCGCCGGGATTTTGATTGAAGGCGGCGAAAGCCTGCTTGGCCCCGTCGGTCCGCAGCTTTTCCACCGCCTTGGTCAGCAAGGCGCGGGCCTGGGCCGGCGTTGCATGCGGGCTGGCGGCATGGGTGCCGGTTGCGTGGTCCTTGGCCGTTTGGTCGTTGGCCCAGGCATGGGGCGCCGCCAGCAAGGCCATGGTCATGAAAGCTGCGCGAAACATCCTGCTCATTTGTGACCGCCTCCGATTCAGAATGGGCGGATGCTATCCCAGGTGGGGCGGGGTCGCCGTACGACTTTGGTCCAAGTAATCGTGGGGTTATAGTGTTGATGTTGTCTCAGTACATTGTAATTATTTGTATTTTCTTGCTGATCCAGGGGTGGGGGCGCCAAGGTGTACCTTGGTCGGATTGACGAAGCCCCCCTTGCGGGCGCTCAGTCATTCCATTCGGACGGAAAGTCCAAAGACAGGAGGAATGACGTCATGATCAAGGCCGCGTTGGAAACCATTCGCTCTCAAGCCACGCTGCGGGCGCGGTACGACAATTTCATCGGGGGGGAATGGGTCGCTCCGGTCAAGGGTCTGTATTTCGTCAATACCAGCCCCATCAACAACCAACCCCTGGCCGAAATCGCCCGGTCTTCCGCCGAAGACATTGAAAAGGCTTTGGATGCCGCTCATGGGGCCAAGCTGGCCTGGGGCCGCACCGCCCCTGCCGCCCGTGCCCAGGTGTTGCTGAACATCGCTGACCGTATGGAAGCCAATCTGGAAGTTCTGGCCCTGGCCGAGACGCTGGATAACGGCAAGCCCATCCGCGAAACCCGCGCTGCCGACATTCCGCTGGCCATTGATCATTTCCGTTATTTCGCAGGCTGCATCCGCGCCCAAGAAGGATCGCTGTCGGAAATCGACCACGATACCGTGGCCTATCATTTCCACGAACCTCTGGGCGTGGTCGGTCAGATCATTCCGTGGAACTTCCCCCTGCTGATGGCGGCGTGGAAGCTGGCCCCGGCCCTGGCCGCCGGCAATTGCGTGGTGCTGAAGCCTGCTGAACAGACCCCGTTCGGCATCCTGGTGCTGATGGATCTGATCGGCGATCTGTTGCCGCCGGGCGTCCTGAACGTGGTTAACGGCTTCGGCATCGAAGCGGGCAAGCCGCTGGCATCCAATCCGCGCATTGCCAAGATCGCCTTTACCGGTGAAACCACCACCGGCCGCCTGATCATGCAATATGCGTCGGAAAATCTGATCCCGGTCACCTTGGAACTGGGCGGCAAGTCGCCCAACATCTTCATGGCCGACGTGATGGATGCCGATGACGCCTTCCTGGACAAGGCGCTGGAAGGGTTCACCATGTTCGCCCTGAACCAGGGTGAGGTGTGTACCTGCCCGTCCCGCGCCCTGGTGCATGAATCCATCTTCGACAAATTCATCGAACGCGCCGTCGCCCGTGTGGAAAAGATCAAGGCCGGTAATCCGCTGAACCCGGAAACCATGATTGGCGCCCAGGCGTCCAGCGAACAGATGGAAAAGATCCTGCACTACATCCAAGTGGGCAAGGATGAAGGCGCCAAGTGCATGACCGGCGGCGAACGGTCGTTCCTGGGCGGCGAATTGGATGGCGGTTTCTATGTGAAGCCCACCGTTCTGGTTGGCGACAACACCATGCGGGTGTTCCAGGAAGAAATTTTTGGCCCGGTGGTGTCGGTCACCAAGTTCAAGACGGTGGAAGAGGCGTTGCACATCGCCAATGACACCATGTTCGGTCTGGGTGCCGGGGTGTGGTCCCGTAACGGCACCGTGGCCTATCGCATGGGCCGCGAAATCCAGGCCGGTCGTGTGTGGACCAATTGCTATCACCTGTACCCCGCCCATGCCGCCTTTGGCGGGTACAAGCAATCGGGTATTGGCCGCGAAACCCACAAGATGATGCTGGATCACTATCAGCAGACCAAGAACCTGCTGGTCAGCTACAGCGCCAACGCTTTGGGCTTCTTCTGATCTAAAGCGGATTTCGACCGCATCAGGTCAAAATCCGCGACCAAGCCCGCGCGGCGCTTGAGCGGCCCCGGCACGGGGCGGCCACAGGCAGTAATAAGAGCGGATTTCGACCGCATCAGGTCGAAATCCGCGACCAAGCCCGCGCGGCGAGGGACAATCAACCGGTCAATTCATTGGCCGGTTGATATAAGAGCGGGGTGCGGTATCGCATCCCGCCCACCTTCCCCCGCGAAAGCGGGGTAATCCAGCGCGGATACAGTCTGAAGTGTAGTGGAGAGCCATCCTTCCACATGGTAAAATGTAAGTATAAAGACTTATTCCATAGACTTTTGGATGAATGCCGGGATGGATGCTGCTGATCATCATTTGACGGATCAAGGCTTGCGTCAGGCCATGACTTCGGCCACCGATCCGCTGGTGGCGGTGGATGAATTGTATCGCGGCCTGCATCAGGATGATCTGTCCCTGGTCATCGTGTTTTGTTCCCCCAAATTGGCCAGCCCGGCCCTGGCCCGGCTGCTTCAGCAGAAATTCGGATCGGTGCCGGTGATCGGCTGCACCACGGCGGGGGAAATCGGTCCTTTGGGGTATCAGCACGGCACGATCGTCGGGGTCAGTTTCGCCGCCCCCGATTTTCATGCGGTGGCCCGCGGCATTGACGACATTCATGCCTTCAGCGTCGCCGACGGCCATGATCTGGTCAGTGGGTGTCGGCATGCGCTGGATGGGTTGGGCGATGACAAGATGTTCGCCATGCTGCTGATCGACGGCATGGCCGCGTGCGAGGAATCGCTGGTCAGCGCCTTGCATCGGGAATTGGGGCCGGTTCCGCTTTTCGGCGGATCGGCGGGGGATGAACTGAATTTCCGGGGGACTGAAATCCTGTGGGATGGGGCATTCCGCAACAGCTCGGCGGTTCTGGTCCTGATCGCCACCCGCAGGCGCTTCAGCGTGTTCAAGACCGAACATCTGGCCTGTAAAAAGGAAAAGATGGTGGTCACCGGTGCCGATCCGGTGCGCCGGGTGGTTTCGGAAATCAATGCCGAACCGGCGGCGCGGGAATATGCCCGCATGGTGGGATTGGACGGGCGCGAACTGACCCCGATGATTTTCGCCAATTACCCGGTGGTGGTCCGGGTCAACGGCATGCCCTATGTGCGGTCGATCCAAAAGGTCAATGCCGATGAAAGCCTGACCTTTTTCTGCGCCATCGACGAAGGCATCGTGCTGACCGTGGCGGAAGGGACCGACATTCTGGATGATCTTGATATTTTGTTCGCCCGCATCCGGGCGGAAGTGGACGTGCCTGACATCATCATCGGCTTTGACTGCATTCTCAGGAATTTGGAAATGCGGCAAAAGGGCCAATTGAATCAGGGGGGCGACCGGATGCGTCACAATAAGGTGGTGGGATTCAACACCTATGGCGAACAGTTCCAGGCCATGCATGTGAACCAGACCTTTACCGGCGTCGCCATCGGTCGGCGGGAATAATCATGGACGGTCTGCCGCCGGAAAGCACCGATATGGCCGGGGCGGATGACCGCATCGCCCGGCTGGAACGGGAAAACGCCAAGCTGCGCAAGATCAACCAGGCACTGATGGGCCGGGTGGAACGCAGCATGGATTTTCAGGGCAACGCCTTTACCCTGTTCCAGACCGCCATTGTGTTGGAAGGGCGGGTGCGCGACCGCACCGAGGAACTGGAAAACGCCTTTCGCGAATTGGAGCGCATCAACCGCGCCCTGTGCGCCGCCAAGGAAGAGGCGGAAACCGCCCGCATCCATCTGGCCGAAGCCATCGAATCGGTCAATGAAGGCTTTGTCCTGTGGGATGCCGATGACCGGCTGGTGTTGTGCAATCGTCGTTTCCGCGATTTCTGGCCCGGCATCGGCGATATCATCCAGCCGGGCATCCGGTTCGTCGCCTTGTTCCACCGCGCCCAATCCCAGGGCGTGATGGATGATTTCGTGCCGTCCTTCCAGGCCACGCTGAAGCTGCGCCAGCAAAGCGGGCTGCCCCAGGAACAGACCTTTGTGGTCAGGCTGTGCGATGGGCGCTGGGTCCAGGCCAGCGAAAGGCGGACCCGTGATGGCGGGTCGGTGGCCATTTATACCGACATCACCGAAATCAAACGCAGCGAGGAACGCTATCGCGAACGGGCATTGGCGGAAAAAAGCCGCCTGCTTCAGGCGATCTTTGACAGCATTTCCCAAGGGATTTCGGTGATTGATCCCGATCGTCATCTGACCGCCTGGAACCACCGTTTCGCCGAGTTGATGAATATCGACCCGGCCGAATTGGAAGTGGGAAAGCCAATCCGCGACCTGTTGCACGTGCCCGCCCTGCGCCGCCAATTCACCCGGCTGGGGGCGGATATGGGCGGTGACGGCGTTTTTTGCATGGAACAGATTTCCGAAGACGGGCGGGTGCTGGAAATCCGCCTGGCCCCCATGCCCAATGGCGGCACGGTCAGCACCTATACCGACATCACCGACCGCAAATATGCCGAATGGGCGTTGCGCGACAGCGAACACCGCTTGCGGCTGGTGACCGATGCCATTCCCGCCCTGATCGCCTATGTGGATGCCGGGCAGCGTTACC
Source organism: Magnetospirillum sp. (assembly GCA_041915545.1). GTDB lineage: Bacteria > Pseudomonadota > Alphaproteobacteria > Rhodospirillales > Magnetospirillaceae > Magnetospirillum. The sequence continues at coordinate 73,185 of JAYSBF010000002.1, forward strand.
GGTTCACCAACAAACCTTATGAAGAATGGTTCGGGCGGTCGCGCAGCGAAATCAACGGTCGCCAGATGCGTGACGTGCTGAATGCCGAAGATTACGAAGTCCGCCGCCCCCATGTGGAACGGGCCTTGGCCGGGGAGCATGTGACGGTGGAAATCCGCATGCCCACCCGCGACCGCCCGCAGATTGAACATGTCCTGGCCACCTATGTCCCCCATTTCGGCGAAAATGGCGAGGTCTTGGGGTTTTTCGCGCTGTTGCAGGACATCACCGAACGCAAACGGGCGGCGGAACAGTTGCGCGGCATCAATGAAACCCTGGAACGGCGGGTGGTGGAGCGTACCGCCGAACTGACCGAGGTGAATTCACAGCTTCAGCAGGAAGTGGAAGATCGCCGCCAGGCCGAGGAAGCCTTGCGTCTGGCCAAGGCCGAGGCCGAGCAGGCCAATATGAGCAAAACAAAATTCCTGGCCGCCGCCAGCCATGATTTGTTGCAGCCCTTGAATGCCGCCCGTGTCTTCCTGGCCGCTTTGGGCGAATCCCGCATGGCCGACCGGAACAGGTCGTTGGTCAACAATGTCAGCATCGCCCTGAACGCGGTGGATGACCTGCTGAGCGCGCTTTTGGATATTTCGAAGCTGGATGCCGGGTCCGTCACCCCGGTCATCAGCGATTTCCGTCTGGATGATCTGTTGCGGTCCCTGGCCGATATGCACAGTCAGCAGGCCAAGGCCCGTGGGCTGCGCCTGACCGAGATGCCCATGGCCAAGGTGGTGCGGTCGGATGCGGTGATGCTGACCCGCGTGTTGCGCAATTTCCTGAGCAACGCCATGCGCTATACCCCCACCGGGGGCCGCATCCTGATGGGCTGCCGACGTCATCCCGATGGTGTCGAGGTCCAGGTCTGGGATAGCGGCATTGGCATTCCGCCGGAAAGTCTGGCTGAAATTTTCGAGGAATTCCGCCGTCTTTCGGTGGACACGCATGGCCATGACCGGGGCATGGGATTGGGGCTGGCCATTGTCCAACGCATGGCCCGCCAATTGGGGCATCGGGTGGTGGTCCGGTCGGTTCCGGGCAAAGGGTCCATGTTCGGGGTGGTTCTGCCCCTGGGCAATCCCAGGGCGGTTCAGCCCAAAAGCAACGGTTTGCCCCTGCCCACCACGCTGGAACGGGTGGCCCAGGCGCGGGTGGTGGTGATCGAAAACGAACCCGCCGCCCTGGAAGCCATGGGGTTGTTGCTGGGGGCCTGGCAATGCAAGGTGATCAGCGCCGCCCGGATCGAGGATGTGATCAGCCAGTTGCGGGGATTGCAATGCCGCCCCGATGTGCTGGTGGCCGATTACCATCTGGATGACGGACGGACCGGGCTGGAGGCGCTGGCCGCCATCCGCGCCCTTTATGAACAGCCGGTGCCCGGCATCGTCGTCACCGCCGACCGCACCGATGATGTGATGGGGGCCATCCGCGATGCGGGCTATCACATCCTCAACAAACCGTTGAAGCCGGCGCGGTTGCGGTCGCTTTTGGCGCATTTGATCCGCCCTGATCCCTAATCCCAGCCGCCATTGCGGCAGCGCCCGCCCGGCGAGGGGCAAAATAACCACTCATATCCATGGGAAAAGTAAGGGCGGCGATCGTTAACGGGCTGGTATGAAGATATAAAAAATCGTATGAAAGTGTGACGGTGTTCCTTCGGAGTTTCCCGCATGCTTGATTTCTCCCTGCGCCTTTGCACTGGCCGCGCCATGATGGGATTGGCCCTGCTGATCATGCCGGTCGCGGCCCAGGCCCATTTTCAGGAATTAATCCCATCATCCGACATTCTGCCTGAATCCGGCGGTGGAACGGTGGGGTTGGATTTGCTGTTCACCCACCCGTTTGAAGGCGGGCCGGTGATGGATATGGGGGTGCCGGTGCAGTTCGGCGTGCTGGCCGCCGGGCACAAGACCGATCTGCGCCCGACCTTGATCAAGCGGGATGTGGCGGGCAAGACGGCCTATCAGGCCAGCTATCGGGCCAAGGAACCGGGAGATTACGTGTTTTACCTGGAACCGGCCCCCTATTGGGAACCGGCGGAACGGAAATTCATTGTCCATTACACCAAGGTGGTGGTGGATTACGCCTCGGGCCGGGGATGGGACGGTTTGGTGGGGTTGCCGGTGGAAATCGAACCTCTGACCCGTCCCTATGGGCTGTGGACCGGCAACCAGTTCAGCGGCCTTGTCCGCAAGGGCGGCAAGCCGGTGCCTTTCGCCGAAATCGAGGTGGAATGGCGCAATGACGGCACGATCAAGGCCCCGGCGGACCCTTTTGTCACCCAGGTGATCAAGGCGGATGCCCAGGGGCATTTTTCCTATGTGATGCCACGGGCGGGCTGGTGGGGCTTTGCCGCCCTGACCGAAGCCGCCAAACCCATGAAGGCCCCCGACGGCAAGATGGTTCCGGTGGAAGCCGGTGCCCTGATCTGGGTGCGTGCCGTGGATATGAAATAGTGGCCCATATTCCTGATGGCGTGGTCAGCGTGCCGGTCTTGGCCATGGGCTGGACCGTGGCCGTGGCTGGAACCTCCTGGGGGCTGAAGCGGCTGGACCCGGTGCGCATTCCCCAGGTGGCGGTTTTGGCCGCGGTGTTTTTTGTCGCCTCGCTGGTGCATTTCCCGGTTGGCCCCAGTTCGGTGCATCTGATCCTGAACGGATTGACAGGCATCGCCCTGGGATGGGCCGCCTTTCCCGCCATCCTGATCGCGCTGGTGTTGCAGGCGGTGTTATTCGGCTTTGGCGGGCTGGTGGTGTTGGGGGTCAACATCATGAATATGGCGGTCCCGGCGGTGCTGTGCGGAATGCTGTTCCGTCTGGGGTGCCGCTATTGGCACGGTTTGCGGGGGCGGGCGATTTGGGCCGGATTGGCCGGGGGGCTGGGGGTGGTCTTGACCGCCCTGGCGGTGGCGCTGTCCCTGGCCGCCAGCGGTCGGGAGTTTTGGCCGGCTGCCCGGCTGGTGGTGTTGACCCATCTGCCGGTCATGGTCATCGAGGCGGTTTTTACCGCCGCCGCCGCCATTTTGGTGCTGCGGGTGCGGCCCGGCCTGCTCTTGCCCGATCTGCCGCCATCCGCAGGGAAGGGGGGCGCATGACCGTGGTGCGAATCATGTCCCTGGCTTTGGTCCTGTTGCTGCTTCATTCCCCCGCCTGGGCGCATAAACTAAGGGTTTTCGCCAGTGCCGAGGGGGGCCGCATCAGCGGTTATGCCTATTTCAGCGGCGGCGTCAGGGCGCAAGAGGTGACGGTGACCGTCATCACCCCCGATGGCCAGACGGTGTATCAGGGCCGGACGGATGATCAGGGTCAGTTCGGCTTTGCCGCCCGGCAGCGTTCGGATCATGCGATCCGGGTGGATGGGGGGGATGGGCATCAGGCCGATGTCATCGTTTCCGGCCTGGACCTGCCGCCATCCCTGCCCGCGGGGGCCGGTCTGCCGGTTGCCGCGTCGTCTTCCCCCATTCCCGCGATCCCCGCCGATCTGGCCGGTGATGACGGTTTGCGTGCCTATCTGGATCAGGCGGTGGCCCGGCAAATCCGTCCATTGCGCGAACAGCTTGATGCCTATCAGGAAAAAATCTGGTGGCATGATGTGGTGGGGGGCCTGGGCTATATCATCGGCATGGGCGGGCTGGCCTTTGGCCTGAGCATGCGCCGCCTCAACCCGCGGGATCGGGAAACGTCATGAGTTTGCTGGCCGTTTCCGGGGGCGGGCTGGTGGCCCGCCTGGACCCCCGCACCCGATTGGTTGCGGCCATGGGGTTCGCCGTTCTGGCCGTGGCTCTGGATCATCCGCTGGCCCTGGGTCTGGCCTTGGCCCTGGCGGTGGTGGCGGCCCTGGCGGCTCGCTTGCCGCTCTGGCCCACGCTGCGCCGCATGCTGGCCCTGGATGGATTCATGGTTCTGGCCTTGATCACCTTGCCCTTCACCGTGCCCGGCGACGCGGTGATGATCGGCGGGATCGCCGGTTTGACTCCGTCACGTCAGGGTGTGGCCCAGGCGGTGGCGATCATGCTGAAGACCAATGGGGTGGTCTTGATGGTGTTGGCCCTGGCCGGAACCATGGATGCGGTCACCTTGGGCCGATCCCTGGCGCAATTGGGAATGCCTGCCAAATTGGTCCAGCTTTATCTGTTCACCGTGCGCTATCTGGATGTTCTGCACCAGGAATATGCCCGCCTGCGCATCGCCATGCGGGCCAGGGCTTTTGTCATGGGGTGCAACCGTCATTCCTGGATATCCCTGGGCTATTTGTTCGGCATGCTGATGGTGCGCAGTCTGGATCGGGCGGAACGGATCGAACGAGCCATGCGCTGCCGTGGCTTTGACGGACACTTTCCCCAACTGACCCCGGAGCGGGCCGGGTTCCGCCTGTCCGACGGGATGTTCGCCGCCGCATCCCTGGCCGGGTCACTGATCTTGGTGACGGTGGATGTCATCTGACCCCGCCCCGCTGTTCCATCTGGACAATCTGGTCTTCGGCTATGACAGGGCGCGGGTGCTGGATGGCGCCGATTTCACCTTGATGCCGGGGGAACGTGTGGCCCTGACCGGCGCCAATGGCGCGGGCAAAACCACCTTGTTCCAGGTGATGGTGGGATTGCTGCATCCCCAATCGGGCCGGGTCCGGGCCTTTGGCGTCGAATGCCGAAGCGAAGCTGATTTCCGCCCGGTCCGGGCCAGGGCCGGGATTTTGTTCCAGGACAGCGATGACCAATTGTTTTGTCCCACCGTGGCCGAGGATGTGGCCTTTGGCCCGCTGAATTTGGGCAAGACCCCCGATCAGGCCCGTGCCATCGTTGCCGAAACCCTGGCCTTGCTGGGGTTGGACGGGTTTGGCGACCGGTTGACCCACCAGCTTTCCGGTGGGCAAAAGCGTCTGGTGGCCCTGGCGACCATTTTGGCCATGCAGCCCCAGGTTCTGTTGCTGGACGAACCCACCAACGCTCTGGACGAGGCCACCGAGGCCCGGCTGACCCGGATCTTGTTGTCGCTGCCCCAGGCCATGGTGGTGATTTCCCATGACCGTGCCTTTCTGGACCGCATTGCCACCCGGCGGGTCCGTCTGGATCAAGGGCGGTTGGTGGCGGGGTGATGTCATACCATATCCCGGTGATCGGAACCGATCACCGGCGCCCTGGGCGGCGGGGCGGGTTTCTCCGAAACCCTTGCCTTCCGCGGCATAAGCCGCGCGGCCCCTTGGGCCTAACCAAATCCCCATGAGGTTCACTCACCGGGATTTGGCATCAGGTTTTGGGGCTGCTGTGCCCATGTCCGTGATCATGGTCATGGTCATGGTCATGGTCATGGTGATGGTGATGGTGGTGCCCGTCATCGTGCCGGATCACCGGGACCGCGTTCAAGGCGCCATGGCGCACGCCGGTTTCGGCGGTGATGCTGTCGGCCAGCCGCCGCACCGAGGCGGTGGGGCCTTGCAGGATGCTGACCTCCATGCAGTTTTCATGGTCCATGTGGACGTGCAAGGTGGAAAGGGTCAGATCGTGATGGGCATGGCTGGTTTGGGTCAGCCGTTGGGATAAGTCCCGTTCGTGATGGTTATAGATATAGGACAGGCAGGCGATGCAGTGACCGCTATCGTCCTGGGCCAGGCGTTCCTGTTCCAAGGTGTGGCGCAACAGATCGCGCACCGCTTCCGACCGGTTGCCATATCCACGGCGGCGGATATAGGCGTCGAATTGTTCCAGCAAGTCTTCGTCCAGCGAGACGGTAAAGCGGTCCATGGCGGCATCTGTCCTGGGGAAACGGCCCCCCCATCATATCGTTCTGGTATAGGTCTGGATAGACGCGGCTTGCTTCTTGTGTATACACGCCGTGCGGAAAACGGGTGCCCCCCCTGTCCTTATCAGTCAAGGAGTGATACGGTTCCCGAATGTACAAAACAGGGCCATAGCATGAGCACTGCGTCTTCGCCCCCCCGGACCACCACTTTGGCCGAGGATTTACGTCGGCAACTTGCCGATGAAATCCTTGAGGGAAGGCTTTATCCTGGCGTGCGGCTGGACGAGCAGGAACTGGCCGCCCGGTTCGGCGTGTCCCGGACCCCCGTGCGCGAGGCGTTGCGGCAATTGGCGGCGACCGGATTGGTGGTGGAACGTCCACGCAAGGGGGTGGTGGTCGCCACCGTGACACCCGAACGCATGACCGAGATGTTCGAGGTCATGGGCGAAATGGAAGCCGCCTGTGCCCGCTTTGCCGCCCTGCGCATGACCGTAGACGAAAAGCGCGAGCTGTCCCACCTGCATGACAGCGGCACCGAATTGATCAAGGCCGGTGACCCGGCGGTGTATGACGGGTTGAACACCGAATTCCATTCCCGCATCTATGCCGGCTGCCATAATTCGTTTTTCGAAGAAACCGCCCGCGCCATCCGCCAGCGGGTCCGGCCCTTTCGCCGGGCGCAATTCTGGATGCCGGGGCGGTTGACCGAATCCTGGTCGGAACATGACGCGGTGGTGCGGGCGATTTTGCGCGGCGATGGTGAAAGCGCCTATCACACCATGCGCGCCCATGTTTCGGCGGTGCGGTCGGCATCCGCCGATCTGCTGAACCGTCTGCCCCATACCCCCCCGTCATCGCGGGGGGAATAGGGGAGGGGCGTACCCCCTCCCTTTTTTTCCGGTTCAGTGGCCCGTGGCCTGGCTGTCCAGCCAGGCCAGCCATCCGCCATGGGACGAAATGTCCTGGGCACCATCAATGCCGATGGGTTCACAGAGAAAGCCGCTGATTTGGCGGCCATCCGCCAAAATCACCTTGCCGATGCCCAAGGGGGCGGGGATGGCGGCGGTGAAGCGGGCGAAATCGGCCGGGGCCAATTCCCAGATTTCCCCGGCCACCGCCACGCCACCGTGATCCACCCGGACCATGCCGGGCCGGGCCGGGCTGCCGGGCAGGGCATAAAAACGATAGCAGGCAGCGGTTTGGCAGGGGCCGACCAGCCGGGCGCCCACACTGGTCAATTGATAATTCAACGGTTGCCCGGCCAGATGGCCGCCCACCACCACCAGAGGGATCAATTCCCCGGCGGGGGCGGGCAGGGGGGCGGGCTGATCCGGCTGGGCATGGCCGGTGGCGCCCAGCGTCAGGCCGGTCTGGCGATGGAATCGGGCCGCCAGCGGGGCCAGGGCATCTTCGCGGAAGGCCGGGGCCAGCAGGGTCAGACCCGATGGCAATCCGTCCGGGCGCATGCCCGCCGGGATGGCGATGCCGCACATATCCAACAGATTGACGAAATTGGTGTAGATGCCCAACGTGCTGTTGGTGTGGACCGGATCGGCCATCACCTGATCAATGCGGTAGATGGTGCCGCTGGTGGGCAGGGCCATCACATCCAGATCATTCCAAACCAGATCGGCGAGTTTGCGGCAGTCTTCCATGGCATAGGCGGCGTTAAAGGCATCCACCGCGCCGATCCGGGTGCCGCCCAGGATGATGCTTTCGGTCACCGGCAGGGCGGCGCCGGGATGGCTGGCGATAAAATCGCCCACGGCGGCGGTGCGTTCCGCCACCCACGGGCCGTCATACAGCAATTGGGCCGCGCGGGCGAAGGGGGCAAAGTCGAATTCCACCCGGACCCCGCCCAGTTGTTCCAGCCGTTCCAGGGATTGGTGGTAAATGGTTTCCGCCTGCTTGTCGCCGAAGAACCGCAATTGGTCGGGCCGGGGCACGCCGAACCGGAATGCCGGGGGCAGGGCCGGGCGGTTGGCGGGAACGGCGCGGCTGAACGGGTCGGCAGCATCGGGAAATCCGGCGATGCGCAGGACAGTCATGGCATCTTCCACCGTCAATGCCAGGATGGAAACGCAATCAATGGACCGGCAAGCCGGAGTGACCCCGGTGGTGCTGATCAATCCCCGGCTTGGCTTCAGCCCGACGATATTGGTGAAACCGGCGGGAACCCGTCCCGATCCGGCGGTGTCGGTGCCCAGGGCAAAGCTGACCAGGCCGGACGATACCGCCACCGCCGACCCGGAACTGGAGCCGCCGGGAATATAGGCCGGGTCAAAGGGGTTGCGCGGGGTGCCGTAAGGCGAACGCACCCCCACCAGACCGGTGGCGAATTGGTCCAGATTGGTCTTGCCCACCAAGATGCCGCCCGCATCAATCAATGCCTGAACCACCGGGGCAGTGGTCTGGGCAGTGCGGGCGAAATCCGGGCAGGCGCAGGTGGTGGGCAGGCCCGCCGCGTCAATATTATCCTTGATCGCGAACGGAATGCCCCACAGAGGCAGGGCGGCGCGCTGCTGAACGGGCATGGCTTCCAGGTCGCGGGCGCGGGCGGCCATCTGATCCGGCGGGATCTTGGTGATCCAGACGTGATCATCCCCCTGGGCATCCTGGCGTTGGACGATGTCGGCGACCAGATCGCTGGGGGTCAAGGCACCCTGGGCGTAAAGACCGGCCAGCGTAGCCATGTCGAGACTGGGAAGAGAGGGGGCGGAAGCGGTCATGGGCGAAGGTCCTTGGGATATTTAGCATACTAACATGTATGCAAGATGAGTGCCTGAGGGTGTTTCAGCGGATTTCCTGGGGTCTTTTGTCAATGATTGTATGCATGTGCCTATGATTTGGGGAAATGATGCCTAAAAAATAATCTTTGCCGGATCGTGGCTGTTTTCAAGGCGATAGCCGACTGTCCTTGTTGCCTCTCCCTGGGAATGGTGCCTGTTTTATGGGCGGGTGTCCTGATGTAATGTGCCGGATGCCAGTGGATGATGGCTGAAATGGGCCGTTTTTTCTGGCATGGAGGAATGGCACGGCTCTTGCCTATGCTTGCATACACGATAGCGGCCTGGAGCGCCGGGCCTGGACGGAGGGGATTTGATGAAACGGATGCTTCGCAATCTTTGTCTGGGAGCGTTCTTGGCCACCGCCGCCATGCCGGCCCTGGCGCAAAGCCGTAACGAGACATTGCTGGTGGTGGTGGAATCCGGCACCAACAGCCTGGATATCCATACCCTGGGTGCCAATCCGGCCAGTTACGGCGTGACCTGGAATATCTATGACCGGCTGCTGACCTATGGCACCAAGACCTTGGCCGACGGCACCCAATCCTATGATTACAGCGATATCCGCCCCGAATTGGCGGAAAGCTGGAAATTCACCGCCGACGATGAAATCACTTTTTATCTGCGCAAGGATGCCAAGTTCCACGACGGAACCCCGGTGACCGCCAAGGATGTGAAATGGTCGTTCGACCGCATGGTGGCCGTGGGCGGTTTTCCCACCTTTCAGATGAAGGCCGGGTCCATTGAAAGCCCCGATCAGTTCATCGTGGTGGATGACCACACGTTCCGCATCAAGCTGTTGCGTAAGGACAAGCTGACCGTGCCCGATCTGGCGGTGCCGGTGCCGTCCATCTTCAATTCCGAACTGGTGAAGAAGCACGCCACGGAAAAAGATCCCTGGGGCCTGGAATTCACCAAGACCAATGACGCCGGCGGCGGCGCCTTCAAGGTGGAAAGCTGGAAGCAGGGGCAGGAACTGGTGCTGACCCGCTTTGACGACTGGACCTCGGGCGCGCTGCCCAAGCTGAAGAAAGTGGTCATCCGCGACGTGCCGTCGGCGGGCAACCGCCGCGCCTTGCTGGAACGCGGCGATGTGGATGTTTCCTTTGACCTGCCGCCCAAGGATGCCCAGGAACTGGCCAAGGCGGGCAAGGTCAAGGTGGCCGGTGTGCCCATCGAAAATTCCCTGTGGTATGTGGGCATGAGCCTGAAGCAGCCGCCTTTCGACAATGTGAAGGTGCGTCAGGCGGTGGCCTATGCCGTGCCGTATCAAAAGATTATGGATGCCGCCATTTATGGGCGCGGTCTGCCCATGTTCGGTGGTCCGGCCAAGGTGACCAGTGCCGCCTGGCCGCAGCCTTCGCCCTATAACACCGATCTGGCCCGCGCCAAGAAATTGCTGGCCGAAGCCGGTTTCCCCGATGGTTTTGAAACCACCATCAGCATCAATCAGGGCGTGGCATCGCTGTCGGAACCCATGGCCACCTTGTTGCAGGAATCCTTGGGCAAGATCGGCATCAAGACCACCATCAACAAAATCCCCGGCGCCAATTGGCGGGCGGCCATGCTGAAAAAGGATATGCCCATCGCCGTGGACACCTTTGCCGGTTGGTTGAATTACCCGGACTACTATTTCTTCTGGGGGTATCATGGCCAGGACGCGGTGTTCAACATCATGTCCTACAAGAATCCGGCCATGGATAAACTGATCGACGCCGCCCGCGCCGAAACCGACCGCGCCAAGTATGAAGAGGACGTCAAGGGCTTCATCAAGATCGCCTGGGATGACGTGCCGCGTGTTCCGCTGTTCCAGTACTATCTGGACGCGGCCATGCAAAAGAACGTGACCGGCTACGCATATTGGTTCCATCGGGCCATTGATTTCCGGTCCATGGCCAAGAACTGATACCGGCCGCCCTTTGAAATGATCCGTTCGGCGGCCGACCAGCCCGCGCGTCGTCTGAGCGTCACCGTCTCGGCCTGGACTGACCCAACGGGTCAGTTCATTGGCCGGGCGGTATAAGGGCCGGCGGGCGGTGCGCCGCCCGCCAGTTTTCATCCGCTTTCATTATTGCCCATCCATCACTCAATGAAAGACGGCCCATGGCGCATTCCATTCCCCGGTTGCTGTTTCGCCGTGTCCTGGGAGCCATTCCCAGTCTGATCGCGGTGGTGGTGGTCACTTTTGCCCTGACCAGGGCCTTGCCTGGCGATCCGGCGGCATATTTCGCCGGTCCCGCCGCCACCCCCCAGGCGGTCGAGGAAGTCCGCCAGCGTCTGGGGCTGGACCGCAGCCTGGGGCAACAATTCTGGTCTTATCTGGTGGATCTGGCCCATGGGGAATTCGGCACCTCGCTGACCACCGGCCAGCCGGTGGCCCATGACATCGTCACCCGCCTGCCCGCATCGCTGGAATTGACCTTGGCCGGGCTGATCCTGGCCCTGGCGGTGGCCCTGCCCCTGGGGATCGCCGCCGCCACCCGTCCGGGGTCGTGGGTTGACCATCTGGCCCGCATCATCAGTACCGCCGGGGTGTCGTTGCCGGTCTTCTTCACCGGTCTGTTGCTGGTCTACGTGTTCTATTATCTGCTGGGATGGGCGCCGGCCCCCATGGGGCGGCTGGATCTGTTCACCACCGCCCCCGACACCATCACCGGCTTTTATCTGATCGATTCCGTGCTGGCCGGTGATCTGGCTGCCTTTCGCTCGGCCCTGGCCCAACTGGTTTTGCCCGCCCTGACCTTGGCCCTGTTTTCCCTGGCGCCCTTGGCCCGTATGACCCGCGCCTCGATGTTGGGGGTACTGTCCTCGGATTTCATCCGCACCGCACGGGCCAGCGGTCTGTCATCGCGCACGGTGCTGGTGTCCTATGCCCTGCGCAACGCGCTTTTGCCGGTGGTGACCACCCTGGGCATGGTGTTTTCCTTTTTGCTGGGGGCCAATGTGCTGGTGGAAAAAGTGTTTTCCTGGCCGGGCATCGGGTCTTATGCCATCGAAGCCCTGGTGGCGTCCGATTATGCCCCGGTTCAGGGCTTCATCCTGACCATGGCGGTCATGTATGTGGGGCTTAATCTGGTCATCGACGTGGTCTACGGCCTGATCGACCCGCGGGTAAGGATCGACGCATGACCCAGACTCTTCGCCACATCCGCCATGTGCTGCGGGACAATCCGGTGACGGGCTTGGCCTTTGCCCTGTTCGCCCTGATCATTTTGCTGGCGGTGTTCGGTCCGGCCATCGCCCCCTATGATCCCCTGGCCAGCAATACCGATCAGGCCCTTCAGCCACCCGATTGGAACCACTGGTTCGGCACCGACCATCTGGGCCGCGATATCCTGAGCCGGGTTATCGTCGCCACCCGGTTGGACATGATGATTTCCCTGGCCGCCGTTGCCCTGTCTTTTGTGCTGGGCACCACCTTGGGCATCGCGGCTGGTTGGTGGGGCGGCATGGTGGATCGCTCGGTCGGGCGGGTGGTGGATACCATCATGGCCTTTCCCCTGTTCGTGCTGGCCATGGGGATTGTCGCCGCCTTGGGCAATACGGTCGGCAACATCATCTATGCCACCGCCATCATCAACATGCCGTTTTATGCCCGCATGGCCCGGACCGAAACCAGCGCCCGGCGCGGCGCCGGTTTTGTCGAGGCGGCGCGGCTGTCGGGAAATTCCGATATCCGCATTCTGGCGGTGCATATTTTCCCCAATATCCTGCCCCCCATGATGGTCCAGGTATCGCTGAATTTGGGCTATGCCATCCTGAATGCCGCCGGTCTGTCCTTTATCGGGCTGGGGGTGCGGCCGCCCGTGCCGGAATGGGGGATCATGGTGGCGGAAGGCGCCACCTATATCGTGTCGGGGGAATGGTGGGTGGCGCTGTTTCCCGGCCTGGTGCTGATGCTGGCCGTGTTCTGTTTCAACCTGCTGGGCGACGGCCTGCGCGACATCATCGACCCCCGGAGGCGGACATGAACCTGTTGGAAGTGGACGGGCTGTCCCTGGACTTCCGCACTCGTGGCGGGGTCATCCATGCCCTGGAAAACGTCACTTTGGCGGTGGCGCCGGGGGAAACCGTGGGGGTGGTGGGGGAATCCGGTTCGGGCAAATCGGTTCTGTCTTTTGCCGTCATGGGGATTTCCGATCCGGCCGCCCGCATCACCGCCGGAGCCATCCGTTTCGATGGCCGCGATCTGGTCGCCGATCCCCGTGCCTGGAAGGCAGTGCGCGGGGCGCGGATGTCCATGATCTTCCAGAACCCGCGGGTGGCGTTGAATCCCATCCGTCCGGTGGGGGATCAGATCGCCGACGTGCTGATGCGCCATGACGGGGCGGGGCGGCGGGCGGCACGGGTCAAGGCCGTGGAAATGCTGGCCCGTGTGCGCATTCCCGACCCGGAACGCCGCGCCGCCGCCTATCCGTTTGAAATGTCGGGCGGCATGTGCCAGCGGGTGATGATCGCCCTGGCCCTGGCCTGTTCCCCCCGCCTGCTGATCGCCGATGAACCCACCACCGGGCTGGACGTGACCACCCAGGCGGCCATCATGGATCTGGTGGGGGATTTGGCCCGCGAAAGCGGCATGTCCACCATCTTGATCACGCATGATCTGGCCCTGGCGGCGGAACGGTCCAGCCGCATCGCCGTCATGCATGCGGGCCATGTGGTGGAAGTGGCGCCGACCAAGGATTTGTTCGCCCATCCCCGCCATCCCTATAGCGCCCGGCTGATCGCCACCACTCCCAGGCCGGGGATCGGGCTGGATCAACTGGACCCTATTCCCGGTTCCCTGCCCGATTTGCGCGGCGCCTTGCCCGCCTGCCGCTATGGGGCGCGGTGTGACCGCCATCAATCCGGCTGCGATGGCGGGACCTTGGCCGGAATGATCACCTTGTCTTCATCCCCCATGGCTGCTTGCAGGTATCCGCTATGAGAGCGCTTTTGGACATTACCGGGCTGCACCGCCGCTTTGCCGTGGGCAAGGGGCAATTGCATGCGGTGGATGATGTTGGATTGTCCATCCTGCCGGGGGAAGCGGTGGGATTGGTGGGCGAATCCGGTTGCGGCAAATCAACCCTGGTCCGCATGCTGACCCGTGTGCTGGACCCCAGCGACGGCAGCATCCGTTTCGATGATCGGGAAATTGGTCATGTCCCGGCGGCCCGCTTCACCACCAGCCCCAGCCGGGCCTCGATTCAAATGGTGTTTCAGGACCCCACCGACAGCCTGAACCCGCGCTTTACCGCCTTTGACTGCATCGCCGATCCGTTGCGCCGCTTGCGCGGGCCGTGGACCAAGGTGACATTGGCGGCACGGGTGGCGGAACTGGCGGGGATGGTCGGTTTGCCGCTGCCGCTGCTGGACCGCTTTCCCCACCAGCTTTCCGGCGGGCAAAAGGCGCGGGTGGGCATTGCCCGTGCCCTGGGGCCGGAACCGAAATTGCTGGTGCTGGATGAACCCACCTCGGCCCTGGACGTGTCGGTACAGGCGGTGGTGCTGAAGCTGCTGGACGATCTGCGCCGCCGGTTGGGCACCAGCTATCTGTTCGTCAGCCACGATCTGAACGTGGTGCGGCTGCTTTGTGAAAAAGTGGTGGTGATGTATTTGGGCAAGGTGGTGGAAAGCGGTCCGGTGGATCAGGTGTTCCGCCATCCGGCCCATCCCTATACCCGCGCCTTGCTGGGGGCCATTCCGGTCCTGCCCGGCCATGGTGCGGACGATGCCGCCCCGCCCCGTCTGACCGGCGAGCCGCGCAGCCCCATCGACCCATCTCCCCATATCTGCCGTTTCTTCGGCCGCTGCCCGCAAGGGCACGACCGGTGCAAGACGGACATGCCGGTCTTGCATGAAATCCAGCCGGGACACCGGGCGGCGTGCCATCTGGCCGCCGGGGACGATCCCGGCGCCTGATCAGGCCACCGGGCGGAAGGCCAGGAACGTCATGTCGTCGCGGCGGCGTTCCGCCCCGCGCCATTCGGACAGATGGCGGAACAGGGCATCCATCTGGCTGTTCAACGGCTGGTCGGATACGGATGTCAGCACGGTTTGCAGACGGTTTCGCCCGAACAGATGGCGGGTTTGCCCCCCCACCTGATCGGTGACCCCATCGGTGAACAGATAGAATGCGGTGCCGGATTTGTATTCCATCTCGTGGGCGGTGAAATGATAGTCCTCGGGGCTGTCCAGATAGCCCAGGCTCATGCGGTCGCCGCGCAACAGGCGGAAGCCGGTTTCGTCGCTGACGATCAAGGGCAGATTGGCCCCGGCATAGGTCACCGTGCCCTTGTCCCGGTCCACCACGCAAATACCGGCATCCAGGCCGTCATTGGACACGGCGCTGTCCCGGTCCTGGCGCAGGGCGGTTTTGACCAGGCGGTTCAATTGGGTCAGGATTTCCGCCGGGTCTTCATGGCCGTGATGGTGCAGGATGCGGCTGAAGCTGGAGGCGACAACGGCAGTCATGAAGGCACCGGGCACGCCGTGGCCGGTGCAGTCCATGACCGCGATCACCCCCTTGGACCCGAACGATCCGGCCCAATAATAATCGCCGCCGACGATGTCCAGGGGTTGCCAGCCCACGGCCAATTCGTCCACCAGACCGGACAGCGCCCCCTGATCGGGCAGCAGCGCAGTTTGGATGCGGCTGGCATAACGGATGCCGTCATTGATATAGCGGTTGGCCTTTTCCAATTCGGCATTGGCCAGATTGAGCTGAGCCAAGGCCCGTTCCACGCCTTCTTTTTCGCGGGCCAGTTCGGCGGTGCGTTCCTCGACCCGGTGTTCCAGGTCGCGGGCCAGGGCCGCCAATTCGGCCTCGGCCTTGTCGCGGCCGTTCAATCCCTCTTGGGATTCATGCAGCATGGCATTGACGGTGTTCACCAGCAGACCCAATTCGTCGTGCTGGTGATTGGTCGGCTGGGGCAGCAGGAAGGCACCGGGCCGGGATGGGTCCACCTTGGCGATGGCATCGGTGATGCGCAGCAGCGGCTTGGTGATCATGGCGTAAAAGACGCCCAGGACCAGCACGCACAGCAAGACGCCGCGCGCCGCCCCCGACCATACATTGGCCTTGACCCGATCCAGCCAGGCATTCAGCAACTGGCCGGGGTCCAGGCGCAGTTCCAACATGCCCATGGCCGATCCCTGGCCATCGGGGGTCTTGGCCTCCAGGGGCAGGGCGTAATCGGAAATATCGCCGAACAAACGGTCGGCCAGAGCGGGAAATGGGGTATGGACCGGTGCGCGTTCCACCATGCCCAGATTGCCGCCGAAATTATCGACCAGCCGGGCATGGCGCACCGCCGGATCGCCCGACAATCCATGCACCACTTCGCCGGCCAGTTCCGGGGAAAGCTGATAAGCGGCTTCGACCGCCAGGCCGCGCACCAATTGCAGATTGGCGGATTGCGCCCGCCCAACCTGATCATGCATGGCGCGATAATCGGAAAACAGTTCATACCCGCTGGAGGCGAAGCCCAGGACCAGCGCGATGACGAACGTGGCAAGGGCCTGTTTGAAGGACAAGCCGTTCAGCATTCGGACCGGGGGGATTTCCCTGGTTCCTGAACCGGATATCGGAATACGAATCTGCTGCACCGCCCGTTGAGTCCCCTGTGGCCGCGTGGCGCTAAAATGCATCTAATTTTACGGACATGCCAGCGGAATTGCGGGGTTTCTTGCCGTCTCTTTGCCACATTAAGACACCATTGGTAAAAAAATGAAGCTGGTGATGGTCGGGGGGGCGGATAAGAATGATATGGGGTTTGCCCGTCATGGCCGGATGGCTGACGGTTTCGTGCCGTGCGGTCAAAGATCCGCATGGCGAGTGGGAGGCATTGTGATGACGGCCCTTACCTCGCGCGCGCGGCCCCGGCTTGCTTTCCGTGCCGCCTCGAACCGGGATCAGTCCATGACGGCCATGGTCGGTGGCGGGGCTGGCGGCGGCTGGCGGGTTCTGGTGGTGGATGACGATCCCGAAATCCATCAGATGACCCGTATCGTGCTGCGTGATTTTGCCTTTCAGGGCCAGGGCTTCCAGATGCTTTCCGCTTATGACGGCGTCCAGGCCCGCCAAATCCTGCGCGACAACCCGGATATTCCGGTCATGCTGCTGGATGTGGTGATGGAAACCCCCGAAGCGGGCCTGTCCCTGGCCCGCTTCGTGCGCGAGGATCTGCATAATAGGTCCATCCGCATCATCCTGCGGACCGGGCATCCGGGTGATGTGCCGGAACATCAGGTGATGGCGGATTACGACATCAACGATTACCGGGACAAAAGCGAACTGACCGCCCAGCGTCTTTACAGCACGCTTGTCGCCGCCATCCGGTCCTGGTCGCATATCGCCACCATTCATTCCCTGAACGAAACCTTGGAAGCGCGGGTGGCCGAACGGACCCGGCAGTTGAGCGAGGCCACCGCTTTCGCCGAAGCTTTGTTGGAATCCCTGCCGCAACCCATGTGGTACGAGGATGAAGACGGCCAGCGTTGTCTGTGCAACCGGGCCTTTCGCCAAGTATTCGGCATGGCGGGGGAATGTGGGCATGATTGTGTCCCGGAACACTGTCGGCGGACCCCTCAATTGGCGGTCAGCGCCGAAGGGTTGGACGGTCAGGGGGGGCGCGTCAGCTATGAAACCACCGTATCCCTGGCCGATGGGCGCATCCTGACCATGATGGTCTGCAAGGGGGATTTGCGGCTTCCCGATGGCCGGGTGCAGGGGGTGGTGGGAATGCTGACCGACATCACTGAACGCAAGGCGCTGGAACAGGAATTGCGCCATCTGGCCACCACCGATCCTTTGACCGGCGCCTGCAATCGCCGGTATTTCATGAGTGTCCTGGGCCAGGAAATCGAACGGTCGGCCCGTCACGGCAGCCCGGTATCGGTGATCATGCTGGATCTGGACCATTTCAAGGCCATCAATGACAGCCATGGTCACGCCACCGGCGACAAGGTCTTGATCGAAACCGTGAATACATGCCAAGCCAATCTGCGTGAAACCGATCTGCTGGGGCGGATGGGGGGCGAGGAATTCGCGGTTCTGCTGCGTGGGACGGACCATGCCGGGGCCATGGGTCTGGCGGAACGTCTGTGCCAGGCGATTCGGGATTTGCATATCGTCGCCCCGGATGGGGGGCGGATTCCGGTGCGGGCCAGTTTGGGGGTGGCCCAGCACGAACGCGGTGATTGGTCCTTGGACCGGCTGTTGTCGCGGGCGGACCATGCCTTGTATCAGGCCAAGGCGGCCGGTCGTGACCAAGTGGTATCCAATCCGGTCTGACCAGGATATGGTCCGTCCGGGTTCATGACGGTTGCCCCATCCGGTGGGATAGGGTTAACTCATATTACCAAATAGCTAAGATCGTTCCCGCTGATCGCGGAATAGATGTTTTCCATTCAGGTCTGGAGTGCGGGAAATGGAGCCGGACAGCACCAATATCGTTGATCTGGCTCAGGAACGCCGTCGCCGTGGTCCCCGGTTCGACGGCGGGCTGATGGATATTCTGGAAGTCAGCCGCGACATGGTTTGCCTGTGCCGCGATGGCGCCATCACCGCCATCAACGGGGCGGGCGTGCGCATGCTGGGCGCCAAGACGACCGAGGAATTGGTCGGGCGGCCCATGGGGGAATTCCTGTTGCCTGATTATGGTCCGGTGCTGGACCTGTTCCTGGCCGGCATGTCCAGCGAGGATAAGGCGGTGCCCACCCGGATCATGGGGCTGGATAAGACATGCACGGATGTGGAGCTTCAGGTGTTCCGTGCCCGTGAATTGGCCAAGGGGGCAACGGTGGTGGTGTGCCGCGAACGGTCCACCCCGGTTGCTCCCCGTGCCCGCCGTGGTCACGAAGCCGAGTTGAAAGCCCATCTGATGGTGGATCAGGTGACGGCAATGGTCTGTCTGGTCCAGGATGGGATCATCCGTCATATCAACCGGCCCGGCCTGTCCATGCTGGGGGTGGACAAAGCCCAGGCGGTTCTGGGGCATGAACTGGCCGATCTTTTTCATGCCGATTACGCGGATGTGCTGCAACCGCATTCCCTGATCTCCCTGGCAGCCGAGGGTAAATCCTTGCCGCTGCGTCTGCGCCGCCGTCAGGAAAAGGGCGGGGCGAGGGAAAATGCCGGGGATTGTCTGGTCACCATTACCCGTCTGCCATCCGCGGATGAGGGCGAGGTGATGGTGGAGGTGCGGGACATCAGCGGCCATAGCCGGGCCATGGCCGCGCTGTGCCAATCCAATGAAAAGCTGGAAGGCCGCATCGCCCGACTGACCCAGGATGTGGATGACCTGCGCGCCCGGCTGCGCGATAACCGGGATGTGCATCAGGCCGGGCGTCAGTTTACCCAGGCCATCTTGGATTCCATGCCCGATCCGGTCTGGATCAGCGATGCCCGTGGGCAGTTGGACATAGCCAATCCGGCCTTTCTGTCGCATTTCTGTCCCGATCAGGATGGGGCCAAATCATTCCCGGAATCTCCGCTATCCCCATCCCTGCCGGCGGATGATGCCGTAGCCCAGGCGGAATTGCTGGCCGGGCTGCGTCAGCAGGCCCATTTGGAACTGACGATGATCACCGTCGGTGGCGCCAGGGATTGGTGCGTGGACAAACAGGTTTTGCTGGATGGCGACGGCCGGATTTGCGGGGTGGCATCATCGGCCCGTGACGTGACCCGCAGTCGTGCCCAGGACCGCGATTTGCGCAGGCTGAGCCGGCAGGACACGTTGACCGGAACCCATGCCCGTGGCCATTTCCTGGCCCTGGCATCGGTGGAATGGGGGCGGTCCCTGCGCTATGGACATCCGTTATCCCTGGTGGTGATCCGGGTCGATCATTTGCGGGCCTTGAATGCGGGCCATGGGCATGATGCGGGCGATCTGGCCTTGCGGCTGGTGGCTGCCACCTGTCGGCAAAGTCTGCGGGACCTGGATTGTCTGGGACGGTTGAGCGGGGCGGAATTCGTGGCTTTGTTGCCGGAAACCCCCATTGGCATGGCCCAGGAAGTGGCCGAACGTCTGCGCCGCCGGATCGCGGCCATCCAGTGGGGCGACGGGATCGGGGGAGCGGATGGCACGGTGCCGCCGCCCCTGACCGCCAGTCTGGGCGTGGCCGGCAGTGACGGGGCGGAAAATCTGGCCGCCGTACTGTCTTTGGCGGAACAGGCGGCAGGGCGGGCCAAGATGGCCGGTTGCGACCGGGTCGAAACGGCCTGATTGTCTTTTCGCTGAAATTTCGTGGTGGTACTGTTGGCGGGGATGGGCCGCCGATGAAAGCGCGAGGGATTCTCTGACTTCATCTCAGACAAAGACGCCATTTTGGACCCGCCGCCGTACCGTGTGGGCCGCAATGCTTGCTGTGCTGGTCGCCGTGGTGGCGGCGGCGGTTTACTGGCTGCCGGATCTTGGGGTCCGCTATGGCGTCCTGCGCGGTCTGCGCGATCTGGGGTGGAAGACGGTCAGCGTCCACGATGCCCGGGTTTCGCTGTTCAATGGGGTGGTGGTCATCCACCGCATCGACACGGGGCCATCCGACGCCGGGGATAGTCTGGGGCTGGGCGGGCTAAGCCTGGATTTCGATTGGCGTCCGTTGTTTTCCCGTAGGATATCGGTCAATTCCCTGGATTTGACCGGCTTGTCCCTGACGGTGGATAGGGCCGATGACGGGGCCATCCGGGTCAACGGCCTGCCCGTGGTCCTGGGGGGCGACACGGCGGGCGATGACAAGCCGTCGCGCTGGAGTTTCGATATCACCCGGCTGGGACTGGTGGATAGCCAGGTCGATGTGTCGGTGAAGGGTATTCAGGCCCGGCTGGATATCGACCGGCTGGAAATCCGCGATGTGCAAAGCTGGAATCCCGACATCCCTGCTCAATTCCATCTCAGCGGTCGGTTGAATGGTGCGAGTATTCAGGTGGATGGCAGCGTCCTGCCATTCGCCCTGACCCCCACGGGACAGGTGGCGCTGAAAATCACCGGGCTGGATTTGGGGGGAATGGCGGCCCTGCCGGCCCTGGCCGGGCTGGACCGGCTGACCGGCAAGATCACCGCCGATGTGACGCTGTCCTTGGAAACCGCCGGGCCGATGGCCAAGGGGCGGGTACAATGGTCCCAGGCCGGTGTGACGGTGGCCGGCGCCCAGATCAAGGCCGATGACGTGGCCGTGGCCCTGGACCGGTTGGCGTGGACGGCCAAGGATGGGGTGTCCTGGGCCGGGCGGCTGGATGTCAATGGCGTGGAAAGCAATGATGGCGGGGTGCTCATGACCGCCGCCTCGGCCCATCTGGACATGCAAAGCGGGTCCTATGATCCGGCCAAGGCGGTGTTGTTGTGGACCGGAAAACTGGATGGCGGCGCCCATCGGCTGTCAGCCCCCGGTATGGATGTGTCAACGGACCGGCTGTCCTGGTCGGGGGTATCGCGCTGGGATTTTTCCCCGAAATCGTCAAGCTTCGTCCATGCCGAGGGCAAGGCCGAACTGAACCAGGCCAAATATCAGGCGGACAAGCTGGTGGTGTCCGCCGCCCATGTCAGTTCCCAGGGTGTTTTCGAACATGCCCGTCCCCACGGCATGCTGCCGCCTTTGGTGGGGCGGATGGATAGCGAACTGACCAAGGTGGCGGTCAGTGACGGGCCGGTGGATTGGGGCAAGGCCGACCGGGTCGTGCTGACCGGGCTGCGTCTGGCCCTGGACAGCGCCAAACTGACCCGGATGGAGGTGACCGGCTTGGGCGCCCTGGCCCGCCGGGGCGAGGATGGCAGCACCCGGATGCGGGCAGGCGGGTATGGCTGGCGATTGGAAGGCAAGCGGCTGGTGCTGGAGGATACGGATATCCGCGCCGATGCC
Source organism: Magnetospirillum sp. (assembly GCA_041915545.1). Lineage (GTDB taxonomy): Bacteria > Pseudomonadota > Alphaproteobacteria > Rhodospirillales > Magnetospirillaceae > Magnetospirillum. The sequence continues at coordinate 94,585 of JAYSBF010000002.1, forward strand.
CGTGCCCATGTGAAATCCCTGGCCCTGTCCGGGGCGGTCATGCGGCTGACCCGCACGGCCAAGGGATTTCTGGGGGTGCCGGATGGGGCGGATGGCGGCAAGACCGCGCCGCCGCAAGCGTCTTCGCCAGTCGCGGCCGAGGCCGGAAAAGACGATGCCCTGCCGGTGGTGGTGCTGGACCGTCTGTCCCTGGATGGGGGCAGCACCCTGATGTTCGAGGACCGTTCCACCAGCGAGCGGGTGACGGTGACGATTGAGGATATCAAGGCCAACCTGGGTGCCTTGGATACCACCAAGCCCGACCGTGACACCCCCTTTGAGGCCAAGGCCCGGATCGGCACCGCCCAGGTGACCGCCAGCGGTCAGGCCCGTCCGCTTTCCGCCGCCATCGAGGGCGAGGCCAAGGGCACCGTGCGCGCCTTGGACCTGCCGCCGCTTTCGCCTTATGTGGCCGATGCGCTGGGGGTGCATTTGCAGACCGGCCAGTTGGATGCCGATTTTTCCCTGTCCGCCCGCCGGGGCGATTTGGGGGGCGGCATGGATTTGGTTCTGTCGCAGCTTTTCATCGCCGCCCCCGATCCCAACGCCCCTCTGGCCAAGCAGGCGGACATGCCGGTGGAAACCGTGCTGGATCTGCTGCGGGGGTCCGATGGACGCATCCGGCTGACCATTCCGGTCCGGGGCAATCTGGCCAACCCGGATTTCGACGTCAGCGATGCCGTCAATCAGGCCGTGGGCCGGGCCTTGCGTCAAGCGGCGGTCACCACGTTGAAGGTGGCATTCCCCCTGGTGGCGCTGATCAGCATGGTGGTGGACGAAGCCGATAATCCCCGTCTGTCCCTGGACCCGGTGGCCTTTGTTCCCGGCGGCAAGGACATGCCGGACGCGGCTTTGCCGTCATTACGCCAAATATCCCGATTGCTGGCCGAACGGCCGGGCTTGTCGTTGAATGTATGCGGCGTCGCCGTGGAAGCCCAGGACGGCCCGGCGCTGATTCGTCTGCGTCAGGAACAACAGGGATTGTTCGGACGGCTGCAAACCTTGCTGTCCGGCAAACCCAGCGGCCAGCCAGAGGAAGAGGATGCCGCCGCCGCCGCCGCCGCCGCGACGCCGACATCCCAGCCCAGCCGTGACCGGCTGTTGGCCCTGGCCGAAGCCCGTGCCCAGGCCGTGAAGAATTTTCTGGTCGAAGATGGCAAGGTGCCGCCGGATCGCTTGTTCACATGCCGCCCCCGTCTTGATGCTGATGCCAAGGCCGCGCCGCGTGTCGATCTGATGCTGTGATCCTGAATTGGAAATTAGACTTTGTATGAATTGACTCCGCATCACCACATAAACCATAAATAGAAGCTGGGTGGTGTTGCGGCCAAAAGGTTGCGCCTGCATGGATTAATCGGTGCGGAGACGGGGGATGAGCGGCCCTGGCCCCTTTGCCAGACGGGATGCGCGCAAAGTCATGGTGGCGGTGATTGACGGCAATGCCGAACATCGCCATCAGATCGTCTGTGCCTTGTCGCCTTATTACCATGTGGTTGATTATGCCGAAGGCGCCCATGCGCTGGACGAGTTAAGCCGCTGTCCCCCCCATGTGATGATCATCGACGAAGTCGTGCCGCCCTCTGGCGCGCTGGTGCTGCTGGCCCAGTTCCGCGATGATCGCCGTTTTTCCAAGGTTCCGGCCATTTGCACGACCCGCGACAGTTCGGAGCGTGGGCGCGGCGGCTTTGACGCCATGCTGGAAAAACCGTTCCGCCGCTCCTTGCTGCTAAGCTGCGTGTCGTCCCAGGTCAACCGCCGGGTCGAAGCCGATTGGGACAGTCTGGCCAGCGAACAGCACGCGGCCCTGCGCCAGACCTTGGATACCTTCAACGGTATTTCCGATCTGATCGAACGGGGCGAACCCTTGCAATACCGGGAATTGCGGGAAGCCTGTTCGCCCTTGATCAGTGCGGTGGCCAATAATGATTATCGCAGCATCCTGAAGGGGGTGCGCGATCACGATGATTATTCTTATGTCCATTCCCTGCGGGTGGCCACGCTGCTGTCGGTTTTCGGCTATACCATCGGGTTGAAGGGGGATGACCTGTTGCAATTGGCCGCTGGCGGGCTGATGCACGATATCGGCAAGATGCATATTCCCCATGATGTGCTGAACAAGCCCGGTCGCCTTAATCCCGATGAATGGGAAATGATGAAGGGCCATGTGGGGATCACCGTGGATTATCTGCGTGATCATTCCGACATGCCCCGTGGCGCGGTGATCATTGCCGCCCAGCACCATGAACGGGTGGATGGCGAGGGGTATCCCCGTGGGCTGAAAGGGGGGCAGTTGAATGAACTGGCCCGGATGGCGAGCATCGTCGATATTTTCGGTGCCCTGACTGATCGCCGTGCCTATAAGCCGTCGCTATCGCCGGAACAGGCACTTCAGGTCATGTCCGGCCCGATGAAGCCGGGATTGGATCAGGTGTTGTTGCGGCTGTTCCGGGATATGCTGTTGGATGTTACCCGCGATTCCTCGGACACCCGCATGGGGATGGCCATGCCGGCGCTGGTGTGATACGGCGCGTTTCGGCGTTATACCATATCCCGGTGATCGGAACCGATCACCGGCGCCCTCAGCGGCGGGCGGGTTTCTCCGAAACCCTTGCCTTCCGCGGCATAAGCCGCGCGGCCCCTTGGGCCGAACAGGGTGCGGAAAAACTCCGCTTCGCGGCTGGGCGACCGCCCAGACCCGTTTGGAGGCGCAGCCTCCAAGCCTCCAGTTTCTTTTTCTTTCAAAGAGTTAGAAATCTGGAGGGTTCGGGAAGCTGTGCCTCTCGATTGGGGGATCGGGGGCAAATGCCCCCGAAAGAGGGTTTTTCCGCACCCTGCTAATCAAATCCCCATGAGTTTCACTCACCGGGATTTGGTATTACGGGGACAATCATAATCCCAGCGGCCATTGAGGCCGCGGCCAAGCAATCCAAGGGATTGCGCCCGGCGAGGGACAATCATAATCCCGCGTTACACCGGACGCATGATGATCTAGCGATTGTCGGTGTGGTTCTGGCAAAACCGGGTGTTTTGCAAGGGTTCGATCCCGGTCAGGTTTTCTTCGGGGATCAGGGCCAGGGCCGACCAATTTTGTTCGGTGACAAAAACGAAACCGGCCCTGGCGCACTGCATTTCCGTATAGCGTAACGGCGCGTCGCAGGTGGTGGTGCCGATCAGGCAGCGATCCCATCGCGGAATCTGAATGTTGGTCTTGGCCCAGGTGCCGCGGTCGGCAGGGGGAACGTCATAGGCCGGGATGGGGCGGGTGGCGATGGACATGTGGGAAAAATCCACATCCGGCTGGGGCGGAACCAGCAGGCGGGTTTGATGCAGTGTCCGATGCAGGGTGATTTGATAATCGGTCAGGGGCCAGGCCAGCATCAGCAACGCCAATCCCAACCACCCGGCGCCCCAGCGCCAGGGTTGGGCTGGCCAACGCCGCATCATCCGCCATGTGGCGACGCCGAAGACGGGCAGGGCGGTCAAAATCCACAGGATGGTTATCCCCGGTGCTTGGCAATCCTCGCCGCAATTGGGGGAATGAAACGCGGTCAGCAGCCAGGCCGCCGCCCCGGCCACGGAACCGCCCAGAACAAGGGCGGCCAGCAGGGCAGCGGCGGCTTTGATCATGGCTGATCTGGCCGCAAGGGGGGCTGCCAGCCGCCGGTTTGGGCGCCAATGACCGCCAGGGCGGCGATGGCGGCAGTTTCTGCCCGTAAAATGCGCGGCCCTAAACCGACTGGGTGGGCAAAAGACTGGCGGGCCAGCACGTCCCGCTCTTCCGGGGTAAAGCCGCCTTCGGGGCCGACCAGCACCGCCAAGGGCGGCGGCGGGCTGCCGGATGGGGCCAATTGGGTCAGTACGGTGGGCAGGGGACGGCCCTGGCCACTTTCATCCAGGAAAATCAGCGGTCGGGCTGGGTCCCAGCCATCCAACACCCGGTCCAATGCGGTCGGAGGATACAAGGTGGGGACCGATAATCTTTCGCATTGTTCCGCCGCTTCGGCCAGATGGGCACCCAGACGGTCGGTGTTGACCCGGCCCACCACGGTTCGCCGGGTGATAACCGGCCACAGGGCTGACGCCCCCAATTCGGCGGCTTTTTCCGCCACCAGATCCCAGCGGTCTTTTTTCAACGGGGCTGCCAGCAACCAGATATCGGGTTCGGCGGTCTGGGGTCTGGTCTGGCGGTCCAGATGCATGGTGGCGGCCTTGCCCGTCCGCTCCAACCGGGCCAGCCATTCACCGTGGCGGCCATTGAAAAGCAGCACGTTTTCCCCCGTTTCTGCCCGCATGACGGCCAGCAGATAATGGGATTGATCACGGGACAAGGCGATCTGGCCACCATGGGCCAGATCGTCGGACAGGTACAGGCGCAGGCGCGGACGATCACTCATGCATCGGTTTGTTCCACGCATAAGGCGTTGCCGTCAACCGCAGTGATGCGGATACGGGTTCCGGCGGGCAGATCGTGCGGCCCCTGCACCGTCCAGATGGACCCATTCAGGCGGATGCGACCTTTTCCCCGGTTCATGGCTTCATCCAGAACATGGGTCTGCCCGATCAGCGATGCCGCTTTCTGATTCGGCCCGGCGGCATTGCCTCGTCGCCGAAGGGCGTAATAATAATGGCCCATGACGGCGTTGGCGACACCGAAACCGGCAAAAACCAGGGCCGGACCCTGCCATCCCCAATCGGGGATACCATAGGCGATGACCGCGGCGGGTAGAGCGGCCATGCCCACCCACAGCAGATAAACACCGGGCACGACCAATTCCGCCGTCGTCAGAATTGCCCACAGAACCAGCCAGAACCAATAATTTATCTCGATGCTCATGTCGTGACCGGGCTCGTCAGATTTTGGAGTTGTTCTTACGGCGCTGGGCATAAACGAAATGCCCAATGACCGCATTGGTCGTGCCGAAAAAGACAAAGACGCCGACCGGGGCCAGAAAACCCCAATCGGGCATGCTATAGGCAATGATGGCCGCAGGCACACCGGCCATGCCCACCCACAGCAGATAAAAGCCGGGTATGACCAATTCAGCCGCCATCAGGATGCCCCCCAGGGCCAGCCATAACCAATAACTGATTTCCATGATACACTTATTCTCCCGTGCTCGGAACGCTACCGCCGGTACGGGCAGGGTGACGGATGGGATTGGCGCCCAGGGCGTCGCGGGCGATTTCGGCGATACCGGCCACCGATCCGATCACTCCGGCGGCGTCCAGCGGCATCATCACCAATTTTTGGTTGGGGGCCGAGGCGATTTGGCCCAGGGCATCCACGTAACGCTGGGCAATGAAGTAGTTCACGGCGGCTGTCTCGCCATTGGACAGTGCCGCCGACACCATGGCGACCGCCTTGGCTTCGGCCTCGGCCTCACGCTCGCGGGCTTCGGCATCGCGATAGGCGGCTTCGCGGCGGCCCTCGGCCGCCAGGATCTGCGATTGCTTCAGCCCTTCCGCCTGCAACACCTGGGCCTGACGCAAACCTTCGGCTTCCAGAACGGCAGCGCGCTTGTCCCGTTCGGCCTTCATTTGGCGGGCCATGGAATCCACCAGATCGCGGGGGGGGGCGATGTCCTTGATCTCGATCCGGGTCAGCTTGATGCCCCAAGGCTGGGTGGCGTCGTCCACCACGGTCAGCAATTGGGCATTGATGCGGTCGCGCTGGCTCAGCAACTCATCCAGGTCCATCCCCCCCATCACCGTGCGGATATTGGTCATGGTCAGGTTCAGGATGGCCAATTGCAGTTGCGATACTTCATAGGCGGCGCGGGCGGCATCCAACACTTGAAAGAACACCACCCCGTCCACGGTGACCATGGCATTGTCGCGGGTGATGATTTCCTGGCTGGGAACGTCCAGGACCTGTTCCATCATGTTCAGTTTGCGACCGATGCTATCCACGAAGGGGACGATCACATGCAAGCCCGGCTGCAATGTGCTGGTGTAGCGGCCAAAACGCTCTACCGTCCATTCATACCCTTGCGGAACCACCTTGATCCCGCGATAGACCAACAATGCGGCCAGGGCGACCACGATCAAAACGAAAGCGCCGGACATCTCTGCCCTCCCAACGATGAATGTTGGGAAGAGTATCTGTCTTTTCGGGGTATGTCTCCCCAGCTTTATTACCTATGGTCCCTGGGGCGGTGTCCCGCGCGTGAACAGGCTGCGGAAACCCTCCGCTTCGCGGTTGGGTTCCTCCCAAACCTATCTTGAGGCACAGCCCCCAAGCCCCCAAACGGAAGGAAAGACGACTTTTCCCGCAGCCAAGCGGCCGGATGGCCGCGCCCGGCGAGGGCTGTACAACGGTCAATGAAATTGGCCGTTGGTATTAGCTGGCCAGTTCACGCCCCCGGCGGGCGGCGGCGGCGATGGCATCGGTCAAAAGCGGGCCAAAGCCACGGTCTTGGTCCATCAGCACCGCCAAGGCGGCGGCGGTGGTGCCGCCTGGGCTGGTGACGTTGATGCGCAATTGTTCGGCGCTGTCCGCCGATTGGCGCAGCAATTCCCCCGACCCGGACACGGTGGCCCGCGCCAATTGATCGGCCAAGTTGGCGGGCAATCCGGCGGCGATTCCGGCGGCGGCCATGGCTTCGGCCAACAGGAAAACATAAGCGGGACCAGACCCGGACAGGGCGGTGACCGCGTCCATCATGCCTTCATCGTCGGCCCAGCCCACCTCTCCCACCGCTTCCAGCAAATCCTGGCACTGGGCGCGATGGCCGGGCGACACCCGGTCATTGGCGACGCAGACGGTGATGCCCCGGCGCACGGCTGCCGGGGTGTTGGGCATGGCGCGGACGATGGCCGCCTTTTCCCCCAGGATGGATTGGTAAAAGGCAATGGTCTTGCCGGCGGCGATGGACAGGAAAACCGCCTGATCAAACCGGGCATAGGCCGGGGCCACATCGGCCATCATCTGGGGCTTGACCGCCAGCATCACCACATCGGGAGAGAAGTCCGTCGGAACGGCATCATGGCCCGCGACCACCCGGACACCGTCGGTGGCGGGCTTGGCGCTGGGGTCCACCACGACCACATGGCTGGGGGACAATCCCCGGTCCAACCATCCGGCCAGCAAGGCCGATCCCATCTTGCCACAGCCAACCAACAAAATACGGGTCACGGTGCTTGTCCCCCCGGTGATATCCAATGTTCCGCCCCCGCGATCCAAGGACGGATATGTCCGCGGCGTCAGGCTTCGCCCACGGTTTCCAAAAGCGATGCGGCGATGGCATCCTTGGCCGATTTTCCGCCCCAGATAACGAATTGGAAGGCGGGATAAAAGCGTTCGCATTCCGCCACCGCAATATCCATCAGATCTTCCACCTGTTCGGGCGACAGGCCGCCGGTCCCGCGCATCAACGACGTATGGCGGAACATGGGGACGCTTTCGTCTTCCCACAGGCCGAAATGGCCGAACCACAGCTTTTCGTTGATGATGGCCAGCAATTCGAAAATCTGCGCCCGCTTGGCGTCGGGCACCTTCATGTCAAAGGCCGAGGTGAAGTGCATGGCCCCCATATCGGACCGCCACGCGAAATAAAGAGAGTAATTGCACCATTGTCCGGGAACTTCCACCGCCAGCTCGTCATCGGAACGGCGGTCGAAAGCCCAATCATTGGCTGTGACGAACTGTTCGACCAGATCTAGGGGGTTGAGCGCCTGCTCTTCCTCATAACCGAGGGAAATGGACATGCTTGCGCCCTCCATGGGGGTCCTGGCCACCCATCAAATTTTAGTGGCAGCCCATACCCTGTCATACCAAGGCTAGACTAATCACAGGAATCAGTACGGCGCAAGACGTTATTGGCGTCCTGTCAACCGAAATCTGTGGATAAAGGGGAGAAATGTTGAGCTATTGTTGCGGCCCGACCGCCATCAATCAATGGGCTGGTCCGACGGGGCCGGGTTGGCGGCGCCATCTGTACTGTCCAGCCCCAATTTGGCTTCCAGCAGGGCAACGCGGCGGGCCAGGGCTTCCTGTTCGGTGCGGGCCTTGATGGCCATGGCGCGGACGGTTTCGAATTCGTCGCGGGGGACCAGATCCATGCCGGACAGCAGGCGTTCCATCTGCTGGTGAACCAGGGCCTCGACCTCGGCCTTGACCCCAGACAGAGCGCCCAAGGCGCCACCGGCCACGCGGGCAAGATCGTTGAACAAGGGATTCCGGGTCTGCATGGGTTTTCTCTTTCGGGATTGAGCTCTTTTCATTATGAGGCGGAACGGGCAAATTGCAAGGAAGTGGATAGGACGGATCATCCGCCTTGCCGGGCCTGTCCTAACATCCGGTTCAGGAGAAAGCAGACCATGATCGTTGTCACCGGAGGGGCCGGCTTCATCGGCTCGAACATCGTTGCCGCCTTGGAGGAACGTAACGCCGGCAAGCTGGTGATCTGCGACCGGCTGCGGTCCAATGACAAATGGCAGAATATCGCCAAGCGGGAATTGGCCGATATCGTTCACCCCGAACAGATTTTCGATTTCCTGGAAGCCAATAAGCGCAATGTCCAGGTGATCTTCCATATGGGGGCCATTTCCTCGACCACCGAAACCGACGCCGACAAGATCGCCGCCAACAATTTCTCGCTGTCCCTGGCATTGTGGAAATGGTGCGCGCTGTCCAATGTGCGGTTCATCTATGCGTCATCGGCGGCCACCTATGGCGATGGCAGCCATGGCTTTGTCGATGATTGGTCCATGGAGCATCTGGCCAAGCTGCGGCCCATGAACGCCTATGGCTGGTCCAAGAATTTGTTTGACCGCCGGGTGGCCCGCAAGATCGCCCAAGGGTCGCGCAAGCCGCCGCAATTCGCCGGTCTGAAATTCTTCAACGTCTACGGCCCCAACGAATATCACAAGGGCAGCCAGCAAAGCGTGGTGTCGCAAATCTATCCCCACGCCAAGGAAGGGGCCGCCTATTCCTTGTTCAAATCACACAACCCCAATTACCGCGATGGCGGCCAGATGCGCGATTTCATCTGGGTGGGCGATTGTGTCGATGTGGCGCTGTGGCTGTATGACAATCCCCAGGTCAGCGGTATTTTCAACGTCGGCACCGGACAGGCCCGCAGCTTCCTGGATCTGGCCACCGCCGTCTATGAAAGCCTGAACAAGCCGCCCAAGATCAAATTCGCGGAAACCCCGGTGGCCATCCGCGACAAATATCAATATTTCACCCAGGCCGACACCACTCGTCTGCGCGCCGCCGGTTACGACAAACCCTTTACTTCGTTGGAAGACGGGGTGGCGCGGTACGTGCGCGACTATCTGGACCAAGCCGACCGTTACCGCTGAAGGCGTCTCTATCTTGGCTATTGCCTATCCCGATATCGATCCCATTGCCCTGCAAGTGGGTCCTATTGCCATCCGTTGGTACGCCATCGCCTATATCGCCGGCCTGACCCTGGGCTGGCGATATGTGAAGTGGCTGGCATCCAAGCCGCCACACGCCATGCGTGCGGTGGATGTGGATGATTTTCTGGTCTGGGCCACCATGGGCGTGGTTCTGGGTGGGCGGCTGGGGTACGTGCTGTTCTACAAGCCCAGCCATTATCTGCAAAACCCCCTGGAAATTCCCATGGTCTGGCATGGGGGGATGTCGTTTCACGGCGGCATGCTGGGGGTGGTTCTGGCCATCATCCTGTTTTCCCGGCGCCGGGGGCTGAACTTGCTGGCGGTGGGCGACATCATTTGTTGTGCCGTGCCGATCGGGCTGTTTTTCGGGCGCATCGCCAATTTCATCAACGGCGAATTATTCGGCCGCGTCGCCCCCGATGTGCCATGGGCCATGGTTTTTCCCGGCGGCGGGCTGGACCCGCGCCATCCCAGCCAGCTTTACGAAGCCGGGCTTGAGGGGCTGGTGTTGTTCGCGGTTCTGTTCCTGCTGTGGCGCCAGCGCCATATCCGCGACCGTAAGGGCACCCTGGCCGGGGTCTTCCTGATGGGGTACGGCATCGCCCGCATCATCGCCGAATTGTTCCGCCAGCCCGATGCCTATCTGGGCTTCCTGCTGGGGGGCAGCACCATGGGACAATTACTGTCCCTGCCTTTGGTGATCGCGGGGATTTCCCTGGCGGTGTGGGCCGGACGCAATGGGCGGCGGGCCTGATCATGGGGCAGGTGTCATGAGCGAGCTTTCCAGCATCATCGCTGGCCATATTCGCCAGGGCGGCCCCATTACCGTGGCCGATTTCATGGAACAGGCCCTGTCCCATCCCCAATGGGGCTATTACACCACCCGTGATCCCTTTGGCGTCCAGGGCGATTTCACTACCGCCCCGGAAGTCAGCCAGATGTTCGGCGAATTGATCGGCCTGTGGTGTGCGGTGGTCTGGCAGATGATGGGCCAGCCGCAGCGTGTGGTTCTGGCGGAAATCGGGCCGGGACGCGGCACTTTGATGAACGATCTGCTGCGTGCCGCCGCCACGGTTCCCGCCTTTATCCGCGCCGCCGATGTGTGGCTGGTGGAAACCAGTCCCAGCCTGCGCGCTCGCCAACGGCAAACCCTGGCCGGGCGGGATGTATCTTGGGCGGAACAATTCGGGGATTTGCCCGATGGTCCGCTGATTGTCGTGGCCAATGAATTGTTCGACGCCCTGCCGATCCGCCAATTCATCAAGCAGGACGGGGCTTGGCACGAACGGATGGTTGGTCTGGATGACGATGGCGGTTTCGTCTTCGTGACCGGGCCGCGATCGCTGCCCGACCTGCCTGCGGCGGTGCTGGCGGCTCCTGATGGTGCCATTGCCGAAACCTGTCCCCTGGGGCGCGATTTGGCCGGGGCCATGGGGGCGCGGCTGAACCGCGATCCCGGCTTTGCCCTGTTGATTGATTACGGGCATCCGCTCTCGGCGGTGGGAGATACGCTTCAGGCGGTGCGCCGCCACCGCTTTCACCCGGTCCTGGAAACGCCGGGCGAGGCCGATATCACCGCCCATGTGGATTTCGAGGCGCTGGCATCCGCCGCCATTCCCGCCCGCGCCTGGGGGCCGGTGGGCCAAGGCGCTTTTCTGACCCAAATGGGCATTCAGACCCGCGCGGCCATGCTGGCCCAAGGTGGCGGAGAAAAATTGGCGGCCGATCTGGCCGGGCAGATGCGGCGCTTGATCGATCCCGCCGAAATGGGCACGCTGTTTAAAATTCTGGCCCTGGCGCATCCGGCGTTGCCTGCGCCGCCTGGTTTCGTACCATAATCCCTTACCCCCCGAAGGGAAGTCGATGATCACCTTATCCGCCTTGAACGAAATCAACCGCATCCGTCATGCCTTCCTGACACGGGAAGGCGGGGTGTCCACCGGGATTTATCAGTCGTTGAATTGTGGTCCGGGGTCCAAGGATGACGCGGATGCCGTGGCGGAAAACCGCCGCCGGGCCTTGGCCATGCTGGATTTGCCGCTGTCGGCCCTGGCGACCGTGCACCAGGCCCATACCGCCGATGTGGTGGTGGTGGATGCCCCCTTTGCCGATGATGCCCGCCCGGTGGCCGATGCCATGGTCACCACCAAGCCCGGCATCGTCCTGGGCATCCTGACCGCCGATTGCGCCCCGGTTCTGCTGTCCACCCGGCGGGGAACGGTGGTTGCCGCCGCCCATGCCGGATGGAAAGGCGCCTTGGGCGGGGTGTTGGACAACACCTTGGACAAGATGGTGGAACTGGGCGGCAAGCGAAAGGATATCGTTGCTGCCATCGGCCCCTGCATCGGCCAGCGTTCCTATGAAGTGGGGCCGGAATTCCCTGCTCCCTTCCTGGCCGAGGATGCGGGGAATGCGGATTTCCTGGCTCCGGCGCCGCGCGCGGGCCACTACCTGTTTGACTTGCCCGGCTATGTGTCGCGCAAGCTGTCGCGGCTGGGGGTCCACGATGTCACCCGCGTCCCCACCGATACCTGTCGTGACGAAAACCGGTTCTTCAGCTATCGCCGGACCACCTTGCGCGGCGAGGCGGATTATGGACGTCAGCTTTCCCTGATCGTGTTGGAGCGATAATGCCTTATTTGTTGATGCTGCTGGCCTTCGCCGCCGTGGGGGCCTTGGTCACCTGTACCGCCTTGCTGGGTGGCGGCGGCACATGATCACCCGTTTGCCGCGGCTGGCCGCCGTGCTGATGGTGCCGTTGGCGGCGGGAGCCCTGACCGCCTGCGGCGAATTGCCCCAGCCATTCCGGCATGAAGGGCCTGGGGCTTCCCTGGCGCGGCCCAAACTGCTGGTGCGCGGCATCACCATCCGCCCTCTGGGCCTGGAAAACGGGGCCGATCCCGCCCAGGTCAAGGACGAGTCGGGTAAGGATGGTCCAGGGAAGGATGGCCCAGGGAAGGATGGCCCAGGGAAGGATGGATTAGGCGATCCAGCCATCCGCATCGCCGACGCCATGGTCGAAGCCTTCGGTGCCCAGGATATTCCCGCCACCGTCAATACGGCCCCCACCTTTGGCCATGTGCTGACCGCACGTCTTCAGCCCCTGGCCGATGGTCCGGTTCTGCTCAGCTGGGTCTTACGCGCCCCCGATGGGCACGAAGCCGCCAGCTTTGTCCAATCGGTTCCCCGGTCGCTGTGGAAGCGGCTGGAACAGCCCGCCAAATTGGACGGGCTGGACAAGGCTGCCATGAAACATCTGACCAATGATGCGGTGACGGTTCTGTCCATGCCGCTGGTGGACCCGGATGCCCTGGCCCAACCCCAATTGCGCGATCCATCCCAGGCATCGCGCCCCACCGTTCGCATCGCCCCCCTGGCCGGGTTGCCTGGCGATGGGGCCACGTCTTTGGATGCGGCGTTGCGCCGGGCCCTGGACGGGGCGGGCCTGACGGTGGTTCGGGATGGGGAGGCCGATTTTCAGGTAAGCGGTCAGGTGGTGGTGGTCCCCAACCCGTCGGGCGAGGATATGGTGACCGTCACCTGGACCACCCGCCAGGGCCGGGGGGGAGGGGAGGAATTGGGGTCGGTGTCCCAGGATGGATCTGTGCCGCGTGGGCGGCTGGATCAGCCATGGGGGGTGCTGGCCCGCGACATCGCCGAAGGCGGCGCCCAGGGTGTGGCCCAGATCGTCCGCGCCGTGCGGCCCAAGCCCAAGACGGGCGGATTGTCGGTGCCGCAGCCGTGACAAGTATGCATGCCACCCTTTTCCCCCTCGGTTAGGCGGTTTACACACCTGCGCCCTGCTGATATATGGGGGCCGGTTCGAGATACAGAAAAATGACAGCACGGAACGGGATCGGTCTGGCGATGGGTCGCGGGTCGGCGCGTTGCGTTTCTGAAGGGAAGAGATGGGTCCGGGGGAATAGCTCCGGTTTTCCGGTGGTCTCGGTTTTCGCGCAATGGGTAGCCTGACATGAAGATCCTTGCCTGTAACAGCAACCGTCCTCTGGCCGAGGCGATTGCCGAACATCTGAATATTGGTATTACCAAGGCGTCGATCCGGCGCTTTTCCGATATGGAAGTCTTTGTGGAAATTCACGAAAACGTCCGGGGTGAAGACGTCTTCGTGATTCAGTCCACCTGCTATCCCACCAATGACAATGTCATGGAATTGCTGATCACCCTGGATGCGCTGAAGCGTGGTTCCGCCCGGCGGGTGACGGCGGTGATCCCCTATTTCGGCTATGCCCGGCAGGATCGCAAATCCGGTCCCCGCACCCCGATTTCGGCGAAGCTGGTGGCCAATCTGATTACCACCGCCGGGGCCAACCGGGTGGTGACCTTGGATTTGCATTCCGGCCAGATTCAGGGGTTCTTCGATATTCCGCTGGATAATTTGTATGCAGCCCCGGTGTTCACTAACGATATCCGGTCGCGGAATGGCGATAAGGTGATGATCGTGTCCCCCGATGTGGGGGGCGTGGTGCGCGCCCGTGCCATCGCCAGCCGCATTGATGCCGATCTGGCCATCATCGACAAACGGCGCGAACGGGCCGGGGTGTCCGAAGTGATGAACATCATCGGCGATGTCAAAGGCCGCCGCTGTGTGATGGTTGACGATATCGTCGATTCCGCCGGCACCTTGTGCAACGCCGCCACCGCCTTGATGAATGCGGGTGCCGAATCGGTGTCCGCTTATGTAACCCACGGGGTTCTGTCGGGCGGGGCCGTTGCCCGTGTGGCGTCCAGCCCGCTGGAAGAATTGGTGATCACCGATTCCATTCCCGCTACCGATGCGGTGAAGATGGCCAGGAATATCCGTCAACTGACCATCGCGCCGCTGATGGCTGAATCCATTCAGCGCATTTCGGAAGAACGCTCGGTGTCCAGCCTGTTCGATTGATGTTGGGATGATGTGAACGCGGCATGTCCCCGTGACCGGGGCGTGCCGCGTTTTCTGTTTGTGACCCCAGCCGCCGCCGCAATGGCGGCTGGTGACCGGCCAACCCGTCACGTCAAGGGGTGGCCGGTATTACTCGGTTTTGAATGGTCGGCTCAGCAACAGGCGGATGGTCTGGTCAAGTTGGGCCCCTTGGTTGATGACCGCATCCACCGCTGCCGAAATGGGCATTTCCACCCCCAGGCCCAGGCCCATCTCGACCACGGCGCCCGCGCTCCACACTCCTTCGGTGACGGCGCGGCGTTCGCCCAGAATATCGGCCAAGGCACGACCTTGGCCCAAGGCCAGACCCAGCGAATAATTGCGAGATTGCGGCGATGACGCGGTCAGAATCAGATCGCCCAACCCCGACAGCCCGCCCAGGGTTTCGGCCCGTCCCCCTTTGGCCACCGCCAACCGGGTCAACTCGGCCAGCCCACGGGTGATCAGGGCCGCGCGGGCATTGTCGCCCAAACCACGGCCTTCGACGATACCGCAGGCGATGGCCAGCACGTTTTTCACCGCGCCGCCGATTTCCGCCCCCACCGGGTCGTCACTGAGATAAGGACGGAAGGTGGCGGTGCCCACGGCTTCCACCAGAGTTTGACCCAAAACGGCATCGGTGCAGGCCAAGGTGATGGCCGTGGGCAATCCGCGCGCCACCTCGGCGGCGAAAGTGGGGCCGGACAGCACGGCCTGGGGGGCGTCGGGCAGTTCGGCGGCAACCACTTCGGTCATCATGCACAGACTGCCCTGTTCGATGCCCTTGGCACAGATCACCACGGGGATACCTGGACGCAGATAAGGTGCCAGGGCGCGGCAGGTGGCACGCAGATGTTGGGCCGGTGGCACCAGCAAGATGGCGTCGGCCTGGACCAGATCGGCCAGATCATGGGTGGCCCGGATCTCCGGGGCCAGGGGGATGTGGGGCAGGTACAGGGCGTTGACATGGGTTTGGTTAATGGCCTGCACCAAATCCACCTCGCGCCCCCAAAGCTGGACTTGCCGTCCGGCACGGTGGGCGGTGGCGGCCAGGGCGGTGCCCCAGGCCCCAGCTCCGATAATGGCGATCCTGTTCATTCCGGTTCCCAATTCCCAATTCAGTGGCGGTTGGCGGTACGCTTTAGACGCCCGGATTCCAAGAGTCTGGGATGAGCCACCAACCGATTGAATTGTGGCAATAAATCTAATTTTTGCGCCGGGCGCAAATGTTAGATTTTTTCCACTGGGCCGCACTCACGTCGATCTGTCCTTGCCCCCCTCATCCCAAGCTGCCGCGCGCCTTATGGCGCGGGAGGCGTTGATCGGTTCCGATCAACGCATTTTCGTATAGGCTATAATCACGGGCGGTCCAGCAGATTGACTGCCTGACGCAGGCATGACAACGCTCGGGGATCGGCTGATTGGTCCCAATAGCGGGTATGGCTGAATCGCCAGGATTGTCCCCGGATATCCTTGAGATCGAAATCCCGGACACCCGGTCCAAAAGCCGTGCGGACCGGGCCGGAAATCAGATCCCCGCACAGGACAAAACGCGACGTGTCGGAAATGTTGGTCCAGCGGACCACGGCGAACGGGGCCGCATGATGCAATGACCATTGAGGCGCGCCCGACGATGGCAGCGGATAGCTGTAGCGGTCGGCCTGTTTCGCGTCCGGTTCCGGCACGGGCGGGCAGGTGGGCATTTCTCGATCGGCCTGCCGCAAGCGTAGGTCGTCTATATTGGCGGCCATCAGGAATTCGGCATGCGCCAGGGGTGATCCCAGCGTCACCAGATCAGACAGTATCCAGCGTGGGTTTCCGGCAGTGGGATTTGTGGGAAAGGACCGTGCTGCCAGCAGACGGCGCAATTCCCGCTGGGCGCTGTGCCATTCTGCCAGAAAACCGGGATTATCCGCATCGCTTTCCAGGGCGATTCCCGCCTGCTCCAACCGGCGCAGGGCGATGAATTCCGGGCTGCCATCGGTGATTTTCCGGGCCATGGACTGGCTGGACCAGAAAAATCCCAATAATTCATAGGCCAGGATGGTGCCCAGGCTGTGGCCGACCAGGATGATGCGGTCATAATCCGGGTTGTTGTTCAGGGCCGTCAGCAGGGCCAGCCCTCGTTCTCGCACCTGTTGGCGGACGGCGATGTTGTCGGGGGTGGCGCGGGTATAACGGGCCACCCGGCCAAAACTGCGCTGGACGGCTTTGTGCATGGCGACGGTTCCGCCGCCGATCAGCGCCAGAATGGCGCCGCGCCAAACCGTTCCGCCGAAATCCACGCCCCATTGGGCTTGAATATCGGCGGGCAGGATGGTCCAGATGGCGGTCAGGACAAACAGAATGGTGACCAGCCACAAAACCGACCACGCGGCGGCCACCCGGCGGGGCACGCGGGTCACGGGGTTGCGGAACAGCAGCGTCCGCAACCAGCCGATAAAATCGCTCCACGGTGCGCCTGCGGTCAGATCGGCCCAATATAATTCGTGAAAATCGGTGCGCACACCGTGATCGAACACACCCGGCGACGGAATGCTTTGCCGGGTGGTCAGGCGGCGCAATTCCAAGGATGCGGACAGGGAATCCGGCTTGCTCCACACCCTGCCCGCATCGGGCAGAGCAGAGGCGTGCGACCCGGTATCTTGCTGCCATAGGGTTTGGACAAAGCTTTTGATGGTATCCATCGGGCGCTGTTCGCCCATTCCATGGACCAAAACCACGGCTTGCCGGGCAACGCGCCCTGTTTCCGCCATGCATGCCTCCATCTGTGACGGGTTGGCCTGTCCTTGTCAGGACAACATATTTATGACTGTATATGTTTTCATGTTATTAAATTTTAAGTAGTTAAGCTTAGGCTGGAAATCGCGGCTGGGTCAATGACCATGAAATCGGGGATGGGGCGAAAAGGCCCTTTTTTGACATTTTATCCGCCGGATTCATTGGTGTTAGATCGTTGGACAAAAGGCCGACGGTGCCAGAACCGTCCCCTCGGCTTTTCATCTTGACCGGCCGCGTCACGAAACCTGTCGCGCGGCAGGCCCAGACAAAAGAGAGAGCCATGGATCAGCCATCATCCATTTGCCCCCATTGCGGGTCCCGAGACAGCCGTATCATGACCGATCCCATGGGGCCGGTCGGGTGGTGCAATCATTGTCACCGAACCTGGATACCTCTGACCAAGCGCACGGCATCGCCGTGGATGCGCGATGGCGCCATGGTCCCAGTGCCGTGGACGGATGCCAGTTTCTAATTCCGGCGGTACCGCATGGTGGCTGGATGCACTACTTTTGGCTAGACGGGCTGTGGGCGTGCCATCCCTCACCTCAAAACGTCACATCGCATTGCAACGTGTTGTGTTTGAATGCAATCGCATACCAACCGCATGGATGTGTTTCAGATACGCACCGTTCCATAGCTTTAGCATCATATTCTTTTTCCCTAACCCAAAGTATATTGATGTCAGGAAAAAGTGTGGCCTGCGGGTAGGGAAGGGCGGTCTATGGTGCCTCGTCATTTGTCGTTGCGCGTGCGTATCCTCATTATTCCGGCCTTGGCCGCTTTGGGGTTGCTGGCTTTCGCCGTCGCGTCGGTGATGTCGCTCAGCCAATCGCTGATGGATACACGTCGGGTGCAGATCAGCAGCGTGGTGGAAAATGCCCTGGGGATCGCCCAGGCGTTTCATGCCCGTGCGGCCAAGGGCGAGATGACCGAGGCCGAGGCCAAGACCCAGGCGTTGGCCGCCATCGGCATGATGCGTTTCGATGGGGACAATTATCTTTGGATCAATGATCTGGATGGCATCTTGCTGATGCATCCCTTCCGTCCCAAGGAAGTGGGGAACAGCATGATGGGGCTGAAAGATCCGGCCGGGACCATGATTTATCAGGAGTTCGTGGCCGCGGCCAAACGGGGGGGCGGCCCGGTGAATTATGTGGGCCGCCGTCCCGGTGGGGCCAGCCATGATTCCCCAAAACTGGCCCAGATCGGCCTGTTCGCTCCTTGGGGATGGGGCGTGGGCACCGGTGTTTATATTGACGACGTTCATGCCGCCATCCGGGTTGCCATCATCAAGGTCGCGGTCATCGCCCTGATCATCTTGGCGGTGGTCGCGGCGGTGTCGGTGTGGATCGGCATGGATGTGGGGGGGCGGGTCCGCAGCCTGGCCCAGACCATGCGGCGGCTGGCCCAGGGGGATTTGAATGTCCAGGTGGCGCCGTCCACCCATGGTGATGAAATCGGTGAAATGGCCGAGGCTGTGGCGGTTTTCCGGGAAAACGCTGTCGAAAAGCATCGCCTCCAACAGGCCAATGACAGCGAACAGGAAATGCGTGACCGTCGCCAAGCCGCGGTCGAACGTCTGACCCAGGATTTCAATCAAGGTGTACAGGGGGTGCTGCAATCCGTGGGGGCGTCGGCCCTGCAATTGCGGGGGGCCGCCCAAGCTCTGACCGAAGTTGCCAACGGGACCAGTGATCAGGCCAGTGCCGTTGCCACTGCCGCCCATCGGGCTTCAACCAATGTGGAAACCGTGGCCGCCGCCGCCGGGGAAATGGCTGCCAGCCAGTCGGAAATTACCCAGCAAGTCAGCCGGTCAAGCGATGTGGCCCGTCAGGCCGCGCATGAGGCAGAGGAAATCGACACCACCGTGCAGGGGCTGGTGCAGGCAACCGACAAGATCGGCGCCATCGTCGGCATGATCAACGCCATTGCCGCCCAGACCAACCTGTTGGCACTGAATGCCACTATCGAAGCCGCCCGCGCCGGTGACGCGGGCAAGGGATTTGCCGTGGTCGCCAATGAAGTCAAAATGCTGGCCAACCAGACAGCCAAGGCGACCGAGGAAATTTCCAGCCAGATCGTGGCTGTGCAGGGTGTGACTAACCAAACGGTTCATGCCATCCGGGGTATGGCCAAGACCATCGCCGAAATCGACCGCACCGCCGCCGCCATCGCCGAAGCCGTCACCCGCCAAACCGAAGCGTCGGAAGAAATCGCCAGGAATGTGCAAGAAGCGTCGGACGGTACCCGCGAGGTGACCAGCCACATAACGCGGGTCAGTGATGGGGCCGGCACCACCGGACAATCCGCCGCGCAATTGCTGGAAACCGCCCATTTGCTGACCCAGCAGGCCGATGAATTGACCAGCGATGTGCGTGACTTCCTGACTGCCATCCGCGAAACCGGTGACCGCCGCCAATTCGACCGCCAATCTCTTGAGGTCGATGGCACCATCCAATGGTCCGATGGTCGTCAGCAGACGGTGCGGACCTGCGATATCTCGGCCGGGGGTGTTTGTCTGAACTGTGTCTTGGATGCCCCGGTCGGCACCAGTTTCACCTTGTATATTTCCCAGTTGGGCAAGGTGCGAACCCGTCTGGTCAGTGCCGAGGACAGCCATACCCATCTGCAATTCGCCCTGGATGAAAACAGCCGTCAGCGTGTCTCGGCCTATATGGACCGGATCGCCCATCCGGTGCAGGATCAGGCACAGGCGGCTTGATCCGAGCAATCCAGCGGATTGCGCCCGCGAGGGACAAGATAGTCCCAGCCGCCATTGCGGCGCCCGCCCGGCGAGGGACAAATAATCCCAGCCGCCATTGCGGCGCCCGCCCGGCGAGGGATAAATAAACCCAGCCGCCATTGCGGCGGCGGCCAAGCGGCCGGATGGCAGCGCCCGCCCGGCGAGGGGCAAATAAACCCAGCCGCCATTGCGGCGGCGGCCAAGGGCGCGGCAGCGCCCGGCGAGGGGCAAATAAACCCAGCCGCCATTGCGGCGGCGGCCAAGCGGCCGGATGGCCGCGCCCGGCGAGGGGCAAATAATCTCAGCCGCCATTGCGGCGGCGCCCGCCCGGCGAGGGACAAGGCAACCGCTCAAATCATTGGCCGGTTGGCATCAAAGCCTCAGCCCTGATATCAACCGATAATGCGAAGATAGTGAACGGGTTTTCCCGCTCAAATACCATGCATGCGCAGATTCTGGAAGTCTATGCGTAATATGCCACGTATGTAGAACGGTTTTTGTGCGGATTTGTTTTGTGAATGTTTCAAAAACTCTTGGTAAATGTGCCAGTAAATTCCCCGCGTTATAAACGCTATCGTTATAACACATTGAAATACAACGATATTTTTTGTATTCAGTGTTGACGGGAGTCGGGAATGGAGGCATTTTTATTTCAACGCCACGGAATAAAGCGGTTCGAGCGATCCTCGCCGCACTGACATGAACCAATGAAAGGGAAGACCCCCATGGCCAATACAACGGCAGAGCTGGAAGCGCTCCTGATGCAGCGGTCTTTGACCGATGCCAAGCTTCAGGAAGCGGCGGAAGCGTCGGCGGATTTCCGTATTCTGCCCGATGCCACGGTCATCAAGATCGGCGGGCAAAGCGTGATCGACCGCGGTCGGTCCGGTCTTTATCCGCTGGTGGATGAAATCGTCACCGCCCGCAAGACCAATCAATTGCTGATCGGCACGGGGGCCGGCACCCGCGCCCGCCATCTGTACTCGATCGCCGCCGGGCTGAACCTGCCGGCGGGTGTTCTGGCCCAATTGGGGGCTTCGGTGGCGGATCAGAACGCCGCCATGTTGGGGCAATTGCTGGCCAAGCATGGCATTCCCACGGTGGATGGCGCCGGTCTGTCGGCTGTGCCCCTGTATCTGGCGGAAGTTAATGCGGTGATCTTCAGCGGCATGCCGCCGTTCAAGCTGTGGATGCGCCCGGCGGCCGAAGGGGTGATCCCGCCTTATCGGACGGATGCCGGCTGTTTCCTGATGGCGGAACAGTTCGGCTGCAAGTCCATGATTTACGTGAAGGACGAAAACGGTCTGTACACCGCCAACCCCAAGACGTCCAAGGATGCCAAGTTCATTGCCAAGATTTCGGTGGATGAAATGAAGGCGGCTGGGCTGCACGATTCCATCTTGGAATTCCCGGTTCTGGACCTGCTGAAAGCGGCCCGCCATGTGAAACAGGTGCAGGTGATCAACGGCCTTGTCCCCGGCAATCTGACCCGCGCTCTCGCCGGAGAGCATGTGGGCACCATCATCACCGCGAACTAAAGGACCATCCCGATGTCCAATACCACCAACAGCATCAAGCACGTCGCCTCGCCGCTGGCGCAGCAGACCTTGCAGGATGGCGATCTGACCCGCCCTGTCGCCGGCTGCCGCCCCATCCGCCTGCTGCCCTGGTTGCAAGTGGTGAAAATCGGTGGACGGTCCATCATGGACCGCGGCCACAGCGCCATTCTGCCCATCGTCGATGAATTGCGCAAACTTCTGCCCGAACATCGTCTGCTGATCCTGACCGGTGCCGGCATCCGCGCCCGTCACCTGTACGGTGTCGGCCTGGATCTGGGCCTGCCGGTGGGATCGCTGGCGCCGCTGGCGGCCAGCGAAGCCGGGCAGAACGGCCACATCCTGGCCTCGTTGCTGGCCCCCGAAGGCGTGTCCTATGTGGAACACCCGACCATCGCCAGCCAATTGGCCATCCATCTGGCTGCCGCCCGCGCCGTGGTGGGCAGCGCCTTCCCGCCCTATCATCACCACGAATTCCCCACCTCGCGCATTCCGCCCCACCGGGCCGATACCGGCGCGTTCCTGCTGGCGGATGCGCTGGGGGCGGCCGGCCTGACCATCGTGGAAGACGTGGATGGGGTTTACGATACCGATCCCAATGGTCCCGATGGAGCAAAGGCCAAGCTGATCGCCGAAACCACCTCGGCTCAGTTGGAACAGCATCAGGGGCCCTTGCCCTTCGACCGCGCTGCCTTGGAAGTGATGGCCACCGCCCGCCATATCGAACGGGTCCAGGTGATCAACGGTCTGGTTCCCGGTCGTCTGACCGCGGCCCTGCGTGGCGAGCATGTGGGCACTATCGTCCACACCGGCGCCAAGAAGAACTAAAGGTCCCCCGGCGCCACGCATCAGCCTGGCAGCCGATGATCTTGAACATGACGTGATCCGGGGTCTCCCCAGCCCGGATCATCCCCCCGGAGGACTTTGTTCCTCCGGGGGTTTTTGTTGTCCCATACCCATAACAAAGATATAGTTATTTTCCCTGATATGCTAAAATGCGCGATCAAACATAGACTTGCCACTTTGAATAGTGGCGCTATTGGCTTGGCAAACTGATCTCGGCGCGTTCTGCCTGGTCGGCGCATCTTGGGATAGGGGGTATCCGCGTGAGAGTCCGGTTACGGGTTGGTATCGTCGCCATTCTTCTTGCCTTGCTGGTTCCCCTGACCGGCATCATGATTGCCATCTTGTACCATCAGTCCGTCCGGCTGGCGGCGGACAATGCGCGCACGGCCATGAACCGGGCCAGCGCCGACGTGGTGGAAAGTCTGCGCACCTCGCTGCGCCCTATTTCTCATTCGGTCGCCCTGTCCGTCTCGTTCGGGCAATTGCAGGGATTGGGGTTGCTGCATCCCGATTCCTGGTTCCCGCTGTTTTCCGCCCTGCAAATGTCGCGCGACGCCTATAGCGTCTATTTCGGCTTTACCCAGGGCCAGTTTCTGCAAATCGTCCGCTTGCCTCCAGGTTTGGCAGCCTTTGGCCCCCAGGGACACAAGCCCCCTGCCGATGCCCGCTATGTGGTCCGGGTCTTGGATGATTCATCGGGGGAAATGGCCGATGTCTATTTTTACCTGGCCGATTGGGGCAAGGTGATCCGTATCGAGCACGCCCCGGTCATCCGCTATTCCCCCCGGCAACGCCCATGGTTCCAAGCAGCCCGCGACCATGACGGCGTGGTGAATTCGGGAATTTACGTGTTTTCCGGCACCGGTCGTCCGGGCATGACCTTATCCCAGCGGATCGAAACCCCCGACGGGGCTTTCGTCGGGGTTTTCGGCGCCGATATCAGTCTGGATGCCTTGGGCGACACCTTGCGTGCTCATTTGGTGGGCCAGGGCGGGCGGCTGGCCATTTTGGACGAAACCGGCCATCTGATCGCCCATCCCGATGCAGACCGGGCGGTCAAGCGCACCGAAACCGGCCTGATCCTGGTCGAAGCCCGGTCATCGGGCGATGCATTGATCGCCGAGGCCGTCCGGCTGCATGAGCAAGGGGCCGGCGACAGCTTCCGATTCCAAACCCCCGGCGATGGGCGATCCTATCTGGCATCCTTTGCCCAGGTTCCGGCGGAGTTGAAACGGCCATGGACGATCCTGGCCATCGCCGATGAAGACGATTTCATTGCCCCCTTCCGCCGGGTCAGCCTGACCATTTTAATGGTGGGGGCATTGTTCCTGACGCTGGTTCTGGTCGGGATCGTGCTGATATCCCAATTGCTGACCCGCCCCATCGCCGGATTGATGGCGGAAACCATGGATATCCGCAATTTGCGTCTGGACCGTCCGGTAACCATTTCCAGCCCGGTCCAGGAGTTGAACGATTTGGCCGGTGCCTTGGGCGCCATGAAATCGGCCTTGCGCAGTTTTGGCGCCTATGTGCCCAAGGAAGTGGTGCGCACTATCGTCAGTTCCGGCACGGACAGCATCGTGGGCGGCACCCGTCAGCGTGTGACCATCCTGTTCACGGATCTTCAGGGCTTCACCAGCTCCACCGAGCAGTTGGAGCCGGAGGAAGTGTTACGCCGCCTGTCCAGCTATTTCGAGGTGATGAGCGGCGCCATCCATCACCATGGCGGCACCATCGACAAATATGTGGGCGATGCCATCATGGCGCTGTGGAATGCCCCTATCAGCCAGGACAATCACGAAATCCGCGCCTGTCGGGCCATGCTGGCGTGCCAGATCGCCAACCGTGCCCTGAATGCCAGCCAGGCCGAGGGATTGCCCCCCTTTATCACCCGTTTCGGGCTGCACAGTGATTTCGTGGTGGTGGGCAATGTGGGGTCCAGCGACCGGATGCAGTACACCGTGCTGGGATCGGCGGTCAATCTGGCATCGCGGGTCGAGGGGTTGAACAAGGTCTTCGGCAGTCAGTTGCTGGTCACGGAGGTGATCGAGGAAACGGCTCGTGGCCACTTTATCTTCCGCCCCTTCGGGCTGGTGGTGGCGGCGGGCACATCCTTGCCCATCGGTCTGTTCGAATTGTTGGGCGAATTGGATGATCCCGATGCCCAGGCCCGACGGGATGGCTGGACACCCGCCTGGACCGCTTACGAAGCGGGGCGCTGGTCCGTGGCGGCATCCGCGTTCCAGGCCTATCTGGACGTTTGGCCCGATGATATCGCCGCCCGCATGTTCCGGGACCGGTCACTGACATTTCAATCCGCGCCCCCTGCGCCGGATTGGGATGGCAGCCTGACCATCAGCCATAAATAGGCCCACGCCATGATCCGCATGTTCCGCTTTATCCGCCATGCCATTTGGCTTTGCCTGGCCCTGTTTTCCCTTGATGCCGCCGCCTGGGCGCAAGACAGCGTGGCCGAGCAGGAGATCATTCTGGTTCACGGGCAACGGCAAAATCCGTTTGCCGTTCCCAGTGCCGCCATGGCCTGGAAATTCAAGGAATTGCTGCGTCAAAACAGCCAGGGGGCCATTCAGGTTCTGATCATTCCCGACGGACAGGCCGGCGATGACAGTCAATCCCTGCGCCTGATCCGCGGCAATGTGGCCCAATCGGCGTTTGTGCCCGCCCAATCCCTGGTCGCGGTCTATCCCCCCATCGCCGCCACCTTGGTTCCGTTCGCCATTCCCGACCGGTCACGGGCGAATGCGCTTTATGCCGGTCCGTTTGGTCAGGCCATGATCAAGGATATGGAAGACAAGACCGGTCTGGTGATTTTGGGATTGGTCGCCGGGGATGGCAGCCCCGTCATCGCCAATACCCTGGCCCCCATCACCGGTCCCGACGATCTTCAAGGTCTGCGCCTGCTGCGCCCGGCATCCGATCTGGATGCCGACATGCTGGAAGCGCTGGGGGCAAAACAGGTGGCAATACCTCGTCTGGAAACTCAAAACGCACTGGAAACCGGCTTGGCCGACGGCATGGTGGTTTGCAGTGACGATCTTGCTCGGCACCATTATGACGACAATTTGGATTTCGCGACCCTGACCAACCACGTCCACCCCCCCCTGGTCTGGCTGTTCAATCGTGATGTGTTCGACCATCTGTCTTCTAGCCAGCAAGCCATGATCCGCCAAACCGCCACGGATGCCATCGAGGCAGGGCGGAAACTGGCTGAATGGCAAGAGCGCGATTTGGCCGGTCCGCGCGGCCTGGGCCGCAAGATGCAGGTAAACACCCTGACCCCAGACCAATATCAATCCTTTGCCCGGATCGTGCGCTCCGTCATGGACAAAGCAGTGCAGGACCGCCATGGCGAACTGGCAGTGCAATGGCTTCAGCGTTTGCGCGAAGCACAAGATGACGGCAAACGCTGATCCAGGACGCATTGACATTCACTTGGGCCAATTTCATGAATCTTCGACCTGCGGAATCGGTTTCCGCAGGTCGGAAATTCATGAAATCGGTATGACGCGATGCCGAGAAAGGATTGGTGGGCCCGGAGGGACTCGAACCCCCAACCAAGCCGTTATGAGCGGCCGGCTCTAACCATTGAGCTACAGGCCCCACCGAAGAGAGGCGACACCATATATCAGGTCGCGGATGGGAAAAAGAGGGTTCAACCTTCCATTCGTGCGGGCAGCATCAGCGCACGCAATTTCGCCAGGGCCTTTTTTTCCAAAACCCGCACCCGTTCCTTGGACAGGCTCATTTCATGGGCCAGGGTTTCCAGGGATGGGGCCAGGTCGGACAGATGGCGTTTGACGATGATCAGCCGTTCCCTGGGGTCCAAACGCTGCAAGGCGCCGACCAGCAGACGACGGCGGTTACAGAGTTCGGATTTTTCCAGGGCCACGATTTCGGGACTAGGGGCCGGATCGGGCAAACGGTCGGACCAGCTTTGTCCTGTCTGGGAATCGGCGGGAGCATCCAAGGTCAGGTCGCGCCCCCTCAGCCGGGCGATCAGGGCCCGCACATCGCCCAAGGGGATGGCGAAACGCTGGGCCAGATTTTGCGCCAGATCGTCCAGCCCGGCCTGACTGTCCGCCTCGCCTCCCGATGCGGGGTCAAGCGTCACCAATTTCCTGCGGATGGCCAGGGCCATGGCCTTTTGCGCATTGGTGGTTCCGATACGGACCAGCGACCACGACCGCACCACATGATCCTGCATGGCCGACCGTATCCACCAAGACGCATAGCTGGAAAAACGGGTGCCGTAATTATCCGCATCAAACCGGCGCACGGCCTGACACAACCCGACCATGCCCTCTTGCACCAATTCGGCAAAGGACACTCCTGCGCCGCGATACCGCCGCGCCAAGCTTAAGACAAAGCGGAAATGGCATTGCATTAGCCGTTCGGCCGCCGCCCGGTCACCGGCCAGACTGCGGCACGCCAGATCACGCTCTTCTTCGGCGCTCAGCATGGGTGCCTCGCGGGCGGCCCGCAACAAGGGCCGGGGCAGGGACATGGCTATGGTTCCTTGGAATACGTCTTGAATTCCTACCATTCTTTTACCTATTCCTGGCCGCTACTGCCAGTGAACAACGCCAAAATTCATATTCATCGCTCAGTATGAATCGAAAAACCGTTCCGAGATGCGCACAATACGCGTATTTTCAAGGGAAATTTGCGAGAATTATCCAGGAGTAATTACAAAACCCCCCGACCGGATATCATACCCGGACAAACTTTAGACATGTACTTTTACGACCAATGCTGGGGTATGGCATCAATACTGGCGGTTGACGGGGGGCGGGGGCTATCGTATCTTTCGCTGCGCCGCAACATTTGTTCCCGGTCGGAGGAAAACATGGCGATCAAGCAACAGGCCGAGCAGCTTTTTGATTTCGACATCAGCAAGTATCTGGGTGAATTCAAGGTTCCCGGCGTGGACGTCGAAGCCCTGGTGTCCAGCCAGCGCAAGAACATTGACGCGCTGACCCAGGCCAACAAGCTGGCCTATGACGGCCTGCAAGCCGTGGTGAAGCGTCAGGTCGAAATCCTGCGTCAGACCATCGACGAAGTGGCCCAGGTTACCCGCGATCTCACCGAACCGGGCTCGCCCCAGGATAAGGTGGCCAAGCAGACCGAACTGGCCAAGGAATCGTTCGAACGCTCCTTGTCCAACCTGCGCGAGCTGTCGGAAATGGTTGCCAAGGCCAATAGCGAAGCCTTCGACCTGCTGAACAAGCGTTTCACCCAGAATCTGGATGAAATCCGCGACGCCTTCGCCAAGGCCGCCGCGAAGAAGTAACACAGCTCATATCCTGGTCGCCCTGACGGTGATCGGAATGCAGTGTGGACGGCTGCCCCCGCAAGGAGGCAGCCGTTTTCTTTGGTATTTTTCGATGGGAGGTAGCTGAAAATCAGTCGCAATGGCGGCTTGAGAATGCGTCGCGCTTATGCAAGACTATCGGCTTGCCTGTGGATTTCCCCAGGCCGCGCGATGCGACGGGAGGACCGTCCCTTGTTCTTGTGGCGAAATCTGACCCCCATGGCGGTGGCAGCGGCGGCATCCGCCCTGGCCACCAGGCACCGGCCCGGCCCGGATGACCGTCATTACCCGGTGGGAAATGCCCCATCGCCGCAGGGGGCGGCCAGTCCAGGGGCCACCCCGTCCGCCACGGCACCCCTTACCAGCGCATCCATCCGCCCGCCCAAAGCCACAGGCAACTGACCGCCAGACTGGCCAGGGTCATGGGAATGCCCGCACGGGCGAAATCGGCGAAACTGACGCGAATCCCCGGCTGTCCGTCCGGTCCGGGCAGGGCTGCCCGTTCGACCATGATGATATTGGCCAAGCTGCCCACCAGCAGAAAATTTCCGGCCAAGGTGGACAAAATGGCCAAACCGTAAAGCGGGCCGGGATCACCAAAGGGCCAGAGTGATAAAAACACCATGGTCGCCGGCACATTGCCGATGGTGTTGCTGGCGATCAGTGTCGCGGGCGCCAGAACCGACATCTGGTCGGGCAGCAACTGCAACTCCGTCAACCAATCGACCCCGTCCGCCGTCAGCCGGGTGGCGGCGAAACAATCGGTGATGACGAACAGGCAGGCGAACAGCACCAGCAAATGCCAATCCACCGCCTGGATCATATGGCGACTGGACAGACGCCGCGACGTCAACAGCAGACCAGCCACCGCCAATGCCCCGATTTCGCGCGGCAGGGGCGTTGAAAACAGAACCAGCAATGCGGCGACAGCCGCCACCCCCTTCAGGCTTTGCCAGCGATCCACTGACAATCCCACCCCGGCAGGCTGAAGACTTTCGGGCCGATGATCAAGTTCCCGGCGCCAGAGCCAGCGAATGAACAGCCAACTGAACCCCATGGATATCAGCCCTGGCCCGACCGCCACGGCGGCATAGTGCCAAAAATCCAATTCCCCCCTTTGCCCGATCAGAATGTTTTGCGGATTGCCGATCAGCGTCATCACACTGCCGGCATTGGCTCCTCCGGCCAGCCCCAGCAAAAAGGGCCGGGGGTCCAGACCTCGGGCGCGCACGCCCTGGGCGATAACCGGGGCCATGGCAAAGACGACGATGTCATTGGCAAGAACCGCCGACAAAAGCCCGGCGCTCACGATGGTCAGCAGCAGCAGCCGCGCCCCTCCGCCGGACGCGCTGGCGACACGGTAGGCAGCGGCACTGTATACCCCCGCCGCCTGAAATTGGGCGGATAGGATCATCAGCCCGAACAGCAGCAGCAAGGTGGGCATGTCCAGCACCGCCCCTGCCTGATCCAGAGTAATCGCCCCGCTGACCAACAGCACCACCAGCCCCACCAGGGCAATGCCGGTACGGTCCAATTTCAGCCCCGGCACCCGCCCCAAGGCCATGCCCAAATAGGTCAGAACGAAGACGATGGCGACCAGGATATCCATGGCCCACACCATAATAAATTTTCGCCCCCCCGTCTCGTGCCTTCATCCCGGCGCGTTCCATCCGTGGGGAAAAAACTGGAGTTCCAGGAATGATCGTTAGATAGTGGCCATCATGGTATCCCACCCGCTGCTTGACTTCGTCGAACGCCCAGCTCTGCCCACCGGCCCGGCTCGGTTTGAACTGGTGTCTGATTACCAGCCCGCAGGTGATCAGCCCGCCGCCATCACCCAATTGACCGCGGGGCTGAACGCTGCCGACCGGGATCAAGTCCTGTTGGGGGTGACCGGATCAGGCAAGACCTTCACCATGGCTCATGTGATCGCCAATATGGGCCGCCCGGCCCTGGTTCTGGCCCATAACAAGACCTTGGCCGCCCAGCTTTATGCCGAGATGAAGGGATTTTTTCCCAATAATGCGGTGGAATATTTCGTCTCTTATTACGACTACTATCAGCCCGAAGCCTATATTCCCCGCACTGACACCTATATCGAGAAAGATTCCCAGATCAATGAACAGATCGACCGCATGCGTCATGCGGCGACACGGGCATTGCTGGAACGGCGCGATGTGATCATCGTCGCGTCGGTATCGTGCATTTACGGTATCGGGTCGGTGGAATCCTATGCCCGCATGACCATCCCCATCAAGGTGGGGGACAGCATCGACCGCACCGAATTGCTGAAGCGGCTGGTGGAATTGCAGTACACCCGCAACGACGCTGCCTTTGAACGCGGGACCTTTCGCGTTCGGGGTGATTCGGTGGAAATTTTCCCGGTCCACTATGAAGACCGCGCCTGGCAAGTCTCCTTGTGGGGGGACGAGATCGAAAGCATCGCCGAATTCGACCCGCTGACCGGGGAAAAAACCGCCCGGCTGGTCGAAGTGACGGTGTACCCGTCCAGCCACTACGTTACCCCCCGCCCCACCATCACTCAGGCCATGAAAGGCATCAAGGCCGAGATGAAGGCGACGTTGGACCAGTTCCGTGCCGATGGCAAATTGCTGGAAGCCCAACGCCTGGAACAGCGCACCACCTTTGACCTGGAAATGCTGGAAACCACCGGGCATTGCAAAAGCATCGAAAATTATTCCCGTTACCTGACCGGGCGGCGCCCAGGTGATCCGCCCCCCACCTTGTTCGAATATCTGCCCGACGACGCCATTTGCTTTGTCGATGAAAGCCACGTCACCGTGCCCCAGATCGGCGGCATGTACCGGGGGGATTATGCCCGCAAATCCTGTTTGTCCGAATTCGGCTTTCGGTTGCCGTCTTGCGTGGATAACCGGCCGCTGAAATTCGAAGAATGGGATCTTATGCGGCCCAAGACCATCTTCGTGTCGGCCACCCCGGCAGAGTGGGAACTGACTCGGACCGGCGGCGTGTTCGTGGAACAGGTGATCCGCCCCACCGGCCTGGTGGACCCGATCTGCATCATTCGCCCGGTGGAACGCCAGGTGGATGATTTGTTGGCCGAAGTGCGCGAGGTGGCACGCAAGGGCGGGCGCATCCTGGTCACTGTGCTGACCAAGCGCATGGCCGAGGATTTGACCGAATACATGCATGATAACGGCGTCCGGGTGCGCTATCTGCATTCGGATATAGATACGCTGGAACGCATCGAAATCATCCGTGACCTACGGTTGGGCGCATTTGACGTGTTGGTGGGCATTAACCTGCTGCGCGAGGGACTGGATATTCCCGAATGCGCCCTGGTGGCCATCCTGGACGCGGATAAGGAAGGCTTTTTGCGGTCGCGCACGTCCCTGATCCAAACCATCGGTCGTGCCGCCCGTAATCTGGATGGCCGGGTCATCCTGTAT
Source organism: Magnetospirillum sp. (assembly GCA_041915545.1). Lineage (GTDB taxonomy): Bacteria > Pseudomonadota > Alphaproteobacteria > Rhodospirillales > Magnetospirillaceae > Magnetospirillum. The sequence goes on from JAYSBF010000002.1 coordinate 125,600, forward strand.
GCCGACAAGATGACCGATTCCCTGACCTATGCCATCAACGAAACCAACCGTCGCCGGGAAAAGCAGCAAGCCTATAACGAAGCCCACGGCATCACCCCCGCCGGGGTGAAAAAGGGCATCCTGGACGTGTTGGACAGCGTTTACGAACAGGATTACGTCACCGTCGATACCGGCGACACCGGAATCGCCCATGGTGTCGGCCACAATCTGGCCGCCATCAAAGCCGATATCGAAAAGCGCATGAAGGCCGCCGCCGCCGATCTGGAATTCGAGGAAGCGGCCCGTCTACGCGACGAATTGCGCAGGCTGGAAGCCGTGGAACTGGACCTGCCCCTGGATTTCCGCCCCGGTTCCAAGGAAAACGGCGCTGCCAAGGCCAAGGCCGCAGCTCCAAAAAAACGGGCTCCACGGCGGAAAGTCCGGGACTAAACATCTAGCAGGGTGCGGAAAAACCCTCTTTCGGGGGCATTTGCCCCCGATCCCCCAATCGAGAGGCACAGCCTCCCGAACCCTCCAGATTTCTAACTCTTTGAAAGACAAAGAAACTGGAGGCTTGGAGGCTGCGCCTCCAAACGGGTCTGGGCGGTCGCCCAGCCGCGAAGCGGAGTTTTTCCGCACCCTGCTAAACAGCGAGAAAACCGTGGGCGACGATCGCCTACGCCTTGGCGCCCGCAAACGCCGTCAGCGCCGTCGGCTTCCCTCCACCAGCCCCCAAAATCCGGTCTTGCGACCATGGGCTTTGCGAAGTCCTGCCGCATAGACCGCGTGAGTCTCGGCCTCCTGCCAGTCGGTGATGTCTGCGGCCAATAGCTCCAGACGGGCAAGATGCCGTGCTCCATGGCCATAAGCCGAGGATCTGGCCCTGGACAGAATATCGTCCAACAGAATCCGGTGGAGGATGGATGCCGCGAGTGGGAAATTTTCCCCCAGTACCGCCGCCGCCTTGCTCAACACGTCGTACTGACGGCCATCCCATTGATCGCGTTTGTCCAACACCAGTTTGGCCGCACGGTCCAAGCGCGGCCACTCGGCCAGGAATGACAGCGCGACATGGGGCGGATCAAAGTTCTCGGCGATGGCGAATGCTCTTTCCTGCTCCTCATATTCGATGAAATCCTCCAGCTTGCGGAGATAGTCACGCAAGGTGGGGGCGTGAAGCGTGGCTTCAAACGCATCCCAACGCAGGGATTGAGCGGCGGGGCGATTATCCATCGCCTCGAGGATACGGGCCTCCATCGCCACCCGGTCGCGGTCATACATCAAGCCGGTCCGCGCAACGACCATGGTGGTGCCGATGGCATAGGTGATCCGGCCCTGGTCCTCGCGCCGGACCCAAGCTAACGCTTCATCCAAACGCTTGGCCTCCAACAATTTGGAAGCCGCCTTGACAGGGTTGCGGTGCCAATCGGCCCGGCGCTCTTCCAGAGCGAGGTAGCCGTCAAGATCCCCACGGGTTTCGGCGATAGCCTGACGCAGGGCCACAAAGTTGTTATCGCTCTCGCCCCGATTTTTCAGCGTCGCATCGAAATCAGCCAAAACCGCTTCGGGCAGGAACGGCAGCGCGGCGGCGGCAACCTGCGGGGCAAGTCCATGGGTATCCTTGGACAAGCTGATCATCAGCCGATCCGGCAGGCGGGCATGATCCACGGGCAGAAGCAGTTTAATCAGGTCGGGAGCCGATTTCGCCGCCTGCCAATAGACATCCTGTATCCGCCCACTGGAATCGTCGATCCGATCGAACACCGTGCAGTGGGTATCAAGGAAACGCAGTAACCGGTGCAAAGCCGAAACCGGATCAAGCGCGGCCAAGTCCTTGATGATCGTCTGGACTGTCGCCTTAAGATCAGCGGCAAAGGCTTGTTCCTTCTCCCAGGCCACCATTGCCCGCGCTCTCTCCAGGGCAGCCAACCGGCGGTCAATCAAGGCCGCGACGGCGGATGCGCCCTGGGTTCCCGCCAAGGCGGCGGTGACCCGTTTGCGGAATGGCGCATTACTCTCTGCTTCATCGAGAATAAGCCGCACCAGCTTTTCCGCCCCCAAAGGGAGCAGGGTTTCTTCTGACAGGGTTGGTTTGCGCGCCACGGAGATGATTCCATATCGTTCGCGATGCTCGGACGTCGGCCTGGCTGGCCAAAGAAGAAATCAGGCAGCAAAAACCCCACCAAAGCAATGCTTCGGCGGGGTTTTTTGTAGTGGTGGGCGCACAAGGACTCGAACCTTGGACCCGCTGATTAAGAGTCAGCTGCTCTACCAACTGAGCTATGCGCCCCCAGGGTGGAAGACGATGTGTCCGCCGGGGTGGACGGGTTTATAAGGCGGATGATCGGGGCTGACAAGGGAAAAATGAAGGGGGTGTGATTTTTTATTGAGAGCCGCCCAAGCCACGTAACAGCCCCCGCAAAATGGCTTTTCCCGTGCCTTTGCCGCCGCCATCCCGGCCTTCGTCCTTACCGGGAGAAAGCGGGATAGTGATGCCGTTTTTCAGGGCGCGGCCTAATCCTTGATTCATCAAATAGTGTTGCAGGCTGGCCATATCCACGGTTTTGCGCGGATGGTCGGGGGGGCCGTCCAGCCGTAATTTCAAGGGGGCATCGGCGGCATTGGCCAAGGTCAGGGCCATGGTGGCGCTGCTTTGCCAGCGGGGCAGGTCGATGGTGGCGTCGGCGGTGGCGGTGGCGCCCTGGGCGGTCAGGGTCAGATCGCGGGTGGTGATCACCCCTTGATCGGCGCGGAAGCTGCCGCCCAGGCGGGAAAAGGGGGATTGCCCGGCATTCAGGGCGGTTTTTGCGGTGTTCAGGACGGCTGGCAGGTTTTCCAGGTTGGTCATCCCCCGATTGATGGCGGGCAGGTCGATTCCGTCCAAGATGCCGTCGGTGATGGTCATGGTGCCGGTGCCGCTCAATCCGTCGGTGATCAGGTCGCGCAGGGTGTGGCCCTGGCTGGTAAGATCGGCCTGGGCGGTCAGTTTGCCCTTGGTGATGGACAGACCGCCGCTGCCGCCGGTCTGGATGGCGGCCATATCCAGGCCGTCGATGCCCAGCCGGGCGGTGGCCTTGGCTGTACCGCCGGGGGATGGGGCCACAGTTCCGGCCAGGGTGATGGTTCCACCCCACAGGCCGGCCTGGGCCTGTTCCAGCCGGGCCGTGCCATTTTGCAGGATCAGCCGCGCCTGGGGGGATGACAGGCGCATGGTGGGGGTGCTGATGGATTGGGCGCGGAAATCCACCTGTCCGTCCATGGCGCGCAGGCCATCCAAGGATATGGCCGGGGGGGCGGGGGGCTGTGCCGCCGTCGGGGTGACCTCTACCGCGTCCGGTGCGGGCTGGGGCGGCGGGGCCGCCCTGCCGTGGCGGGGGGCGTTGGGGGGGACGGGTTTGGCCGGAAGCAATACCAGATCATTGCCGGTCAGGCGCAACGTCACCGTCGGGTGCGGGCCGGACCAATCCGCCTGACCTTGGGCGTCCAGCCGGGATTGGCCGATGGTCAGGGTGGCCGCAGCGATTTGGGCGGTCTGGCCGGTCAGGACCGCTTTGGCATCCCATTGGACATCGCGTCCGGCCAGATCGGCGGCCAGGGATTGGCCGGGGATGATTTGGCCCAACAATTGGCCCATATCGGCATGGCGGGCCTGCATGGTGACGGTGGTGCCCGAGGCTGTGTCCGTGTTGTTGGCATCCATCCGTGCATCCAACCCGCCGCCGCGCACATGCCCGGACCAGTGGTTTTTCCCCTGATCCTGGTCCATGGTCAGATGGGCCGAACCCGTTCCCAGGCGATCCAGCCAGTCAAAGACGGGCAAGTTGGGATTGACCAGTCCCAGGCCGGCCAGAAAACGGCCCAGGCGGGGGGCGTCGATGTCCAAGGTCAGGCTGTCGGGACGCGATCCCAGGCCAGGGGCCAGGGACAGGTGACCCCGTGCCTTGATCCCGTTGATGGTCCATTGGCCGTCATCCATGACGATGGCGCTGGGGGAAACGCGGATTTGCCCGTCCATGGCCGCCGGTCCCGTGGTGGCGGGCAGACGGGATTCGTCCAATCCGGCCCAGGCCAGCAAGAGACGGGGGGTCTGGCTTCGCAGGGTCAGATGGCCATCGAAGATGGTTTCGCCCGCCGCTTGCAGAAAACTGCCATCACCCCCCATCTGAGTGCCGCCGGGCAGGGTGGCGGACAGGGCGGTCAGCATCATTTCCCCTTGATCCAGGGCGGCGGTCAGGCTGATGGGGCCGGTTTTTTGCCCATGCCAGATCAGGGAATCGGCGGATAAGGCCAGCGTGGCGAATAACGAGGCCGGGACAGGCGATGATGATGATGGGGATGGCGGCGTGCCGATGGCGGATTTTCCGCCCAGTTCGGAAGAGGGGGCGGCTGGGGCGGCCTTGGCCGGGGGGGCTTTTGCCCGGGCGGTGGTCCAGGCGCTTTGCCAGTTATCCACATTTGCCCCGGACAGACGGATATCCGCATCCAGTTTGGCCGGCGATCCCAAGGCGTATTCGATGCGCCCGCTGGCCTGGGTGGCGCCCAGGGACAGGGTCAGGCCGGTGGCGCGGGCTTCGTCATTGGCAATGGTCAAATCCGCAGCCAAGGACAGGGCGCTGCCGCCGGACAGATGGGTCAAGGCCAGACCCCAAGTCGCCAGATCCGAATTGCCCATGCCGCGTCCGGTCAAGGTCCGTCCCAGATCCGACGAACTGGCGGTGATCCGCCCGTGCAGGCTGGTCCCGTCGGACAGATGGGACAGCATGCCATTGAATTCCACCAAGGTATCCGTGGCAGGTAGGCGAACCCCGACGGAGGCCGACGATCCGCGATCGGGCGCGATCCGGTCCAGGATCATTTCGAATGAAATCGCCTTGCCAGCCAATTGCGCCTCGCCGACGGCATGGAACGGACCGCGAGGGCCGCCCATGTCCAAGCTGGTGTCGATGGCATCCAAGGTGATGGGGGCTGCCTGCCCGTGGCGGTATGTGATTTGCCCGGCCTTGATGTCGATGCGGTAATGGGGCGGGCGCTGTTTGGCCGGTGGCGCGGATGGGGATGTGGATGGGGATGCTGGGGCGGGGATGCCGATCACGGTGGATGACGGCGCCGCGTCCATATCCACCGGCATGTCACTGCCGCCGCTGTCACGGCGGGGCAGATTGTTCAGATCAAGATGGGGTTGTTCCAAAAGCAGGTGGGTGGGGCGGATCTGGCCCGAGAAAAGGGCACCCCAGGACAGTTTTGCCCGCAGGCGTCCAACCTGAAGCAAGGGACCATTCGCCCCTGCCGGGGTCAGGCTGATATCGTTGGCGGTGACTGCCGGGCTGGGAAGCAGGCGGACACGGACCGGCCCCGCCAGAACCGCCTGATGGCCGGTGGCGTCGCGGATCAGGGTGGCCAATTGGGTTCGTCCGCCCCCCCAATCCACCATCATGGGAATAAGAACAGCCAACGCGGCCAGCCCAAAGGCGATGGCGGCGGTAATCATGGCGGCTTTTTTCATCACGACATTCCCATAGCGCCCACCCGCCAGCGGCACAATCACCGCAGCGGCCAAGCAAACCAGTCCCGCCCGAGGCTTTGTATTCCGGTCCGGCGATCGGTTCCGATCACCGGCCCCCGGAACAAGCCGCGTGCCGCGCCGCCTCTGATCCGTGGGGGCAAAGGCGTTCCGCGGCGCAGCTTGGTCTAGACGGCAATTATGGCGAAGTCATGAGAAACAGGACGGTTATTTTTCCGTTCCGTTGCGGCTGGGGTCAGAATCGCCCACCAGGCGGATAGCCTCTTCCACGGTGGATGAATTGGCGCCTTCACCGTCATGACCATCCTGGGCCAATTGTTCCAGGCGCATCATCACATCGGCCAGCCGGTCCATCAGCATGTCACCGCTGAATCCCTCGCCATCCGTTTCACTTTGTTCCGGTGGTTTCGCACTTTGGGCCATTCTCTCCCCCCTGATTCGACGGTCCCCATGGGAAAATCCGGCGCTGATCCTATGCCAAAGATTGGAAAAGGTCCAGAATCTCCACCAGAAGAACCAGCCAAAAGGTTATGAGTACCCCCCCCAACAGAACGAAGCGCCCATTCCAATTCCTGGCGACTGTGCGCAAATCAACATCGCTCAGGCGGGCGATGATCATGGTGGCCGCTCCCACCGGGGTTGAACAGATGGACAAGGCCCAGGCGGCCATCAATCCACTGGCCAGGACCAGCGGGGGAATGCCCGGATGGGACAGGCTGGACAACGCGCCGCCCAGAACCGTGACGGTGACGATCTGCGACAGGCCGATCTGAGCCAGGGCCATGACCGCCCAGGCGATGACGGCCACCAGCAGGGCCGGGTGGATGGGCAGTCCGTCCAGTAATCGGGCCACTGTCTGGGCGGGGAAAAAGGCGGACAGCACCGTGCCCAGGAACATGGCACAGCCCAGCATCACCACTTCGGCCCGGCTGCCGGGCATGGTGACCGTCAGCCGTTTGGCCAGATCGACACCGGCAGCCATGGGTGAACGGTGCCGCAGGATCAGCCAGGCCAAGGCGGTGGGGGGGACCACCATCATCGCTCCCATGACCAGACGGGTTTCCAGCCCCCAGGCGACCATGGCCGATGCCCCCATCACCCCGCCGACCAGCAGGCACAGATGGAACAGCGGACGCCATTGGCCATTGGACAGGGTGGGGGTGGGGGCGGGGGTGGGGGTGGGGGTGGATTTGGGCGGGGGAAAGGACTGGCGGTCCAGATGCCAGCCCAGGGTTTGGATCAGCAGGGCCAGAACCATCTGGACCGGTACCAGGGTCAGGGCGGACAGTCCATGGACGGCGTTTTGGGTGACCACGAAGGAAATGGATAAAGGCGACCAGATGGTGACGGTGGCAAAGCCGCGCAGCATGGCATTCATCATCCGCTGGGTGCGGATGGCGACAATACGGGTGTTGCCGCCTGCGGCTTCGGCGGTGTTGCCCTGGCGGATCATGGTGCCCAGCAAGGCCAAGGTGCCGAAATTCAGCACCAGGGAAATGACATGGCTGCCCCAGGCCAGCACCATGTACCGCCGTCCGGGCGGTTGTCGGACCATGATGGTGCCACAGGCCCGGATCATGGGGGACCCATCTGCGGCTTCACGCAGAAAGCCCAGGGCGGCAAACAGGGCGATGACCGCCGCCCCGTCACGCGCGCCCTTGGTCAGGACGGTCCAGGGATCGGCCAGGAACAGCAGCCCGGCTGCCGCCGCCACCACCGATCCCCCCAGAATGAAGCGGGCGGTTCCTCGGACCCGCCATCCTTCCAACAGCAGATAGGCGGCCATGCCGGTGATGGCCAGCCAACCGGCGGCACCGGCCACGACCGGATGCTCCCCGGCCAGGACGCGGGTGATGGACCCTATGATCACCAGAACCAGGGCCAGGGTGGCGATGACGGCGCGCACCTGGGATCAGCTTGGGATCAGGCGGGATTTTGGCGCGGCGATGACTTTGGCCGGTTTGGGGATGTCACGCATCAGCGCCGGGCCGTTGATCATGCTGAACCCGGCACGGACCGCCCCGGCCACCACGGTCCGGCGGCGAATGCCCCAGGCATAGGTGCCCAGGCGGGCTTTATCCGCCAATTCGCGGATACGCTTCAACGAATCCAGCAATTGGGTATCGTCGGTACGTTCATCCTGTTCCAGTTCGGACATGTCCAGCCCGATCATGGTGATGCCGCAATCCAGGGGGAAAGCCGTTTGAGCCGCGGTGGACAGGCGCACGCGCAGGATCACCTCGCGGCACAAAGCCCGTGCGTTTTGCACGGTGGTGGCCACATGGGCCGGGGTGGCGATGGCGGGGATGCCGAACAGGTCGATGACGATCCGTGCCCCCCGCGCTTCCTGGGTGACATCGGCGAAGGGGGACAGGTAATCCATGCGCCGGGGAGAGGTCAGCGTGGCCCAATGGACGGGGATGATGATGGTGGACCGGTTCCCTGTCGCTTCCGATGCGCGGAAATCGCGGATGGCGTTGGCGATGCAAAAGCGGTCCAGAGTGTTGGCCGCCGATTCATCGTCGCGGGGATAGGCTGCCACCCCTTCCAACGGCAATGATCCGGGCATGTCCACCCGCTGGATATGGGCCTTGTATGCTCCCACGGTTTCATTGGCCGACACCCAGGTCGGGCGCCAGATCAGGGCCAGCTTGGCATCGGCGGGCAGTCGCGGCGGCCCCAGCTTGGTATCGGCCTCGCCCTCGGCGGTCTTGCGCCGTCCGGGAACTTCGATGGCCACCCAATCGGTGGATGCTTCGCGCTTGCGCTGTTCGGATTCCAGCGGTTGCCAACCCGGATCTTCGCCGGGACTGATTTCCCGTTCTTCGGTGATCGGCTTGGGCGGCGGTCCGGCCGGTGCGGTTTCCACCGGGGCGGGCGGGGCTTCGCCCGGCATCATGTGGCGACGCACGCCCTGGCCATCGGCGCTATCCGCCGGGGCTTCCCCCGGCATCATGTGACGGCGCAGTCCGGGATCGGTTTCCGCCGGGGCGCACGGCCCCATGGCCAGGCGGGGGGCTTGGTCCTGGGGCTGGGCGGCGCTGGCGGTCAGCCAGGTCGGCGGGGGCGGGGCCTCGCCCTTGGCCTGGGCACTGACCATGGCCCGGACTTCGCCCACCACGTCGTGCAGGGCGGTCAGATCCAGTTCGCCGTCATCGGTCAGGCTGTCGGCCAAATCCAGTTCGGCGGCCAGGGCCAGGGGGCGTTCGGCCCCCAGGAATTGATCGCCCACCAGACGGGTTCCCAATTCTTCGGCGATGATATGGGCTCGGCGGCGGGCTTCATTCAGATCGCAGGTGCGGAACAGCAAAATGAACAGGTCATTGCCGCGCCGCCCCACCATATTGCCGGCGCCCACATGCATGTTGATCACACCTTCAGCGATCAACATCACCTTTTCCGACACCTTGGCCCAGCGTTCGCCCACGGCTTCGCGGAATTCCACCAGGGAAATCACATGCAACTTGATCTGGAATTGGCCGTTATCTTCGGTCAGCAATTCGTCGATGGCCAGTTGAAAGGCCTCGTCGGTCAATGGTTCGGGGGCGTTATAAGTCCGTTGGGCGGGTTTGCCGTCGGGGCCGTCATCGTCTTCGCCCCGACCGGTGACCAGCCGCGCCGCCTTGGCGATGGGGGCGGCAAGGCGGGAAAAAAGGCGGGGCTTGTCCTGGGAATCGCTACTGTCGCTCATGTCTTGGCCTGCGGGCTGTTCAGCCGATTTCGGTCCGGTATTGCTCCGCCAGCGCTGCATAGTTCCGGGCGGATACCGGGAAAAATTCAATATCCTGGGGCGTCAACGCCCGCAGCATCTTGGCCGGGCTGCCCGCCCATAATTCCCCGGCCTTGACCCGTTTCCCCGGGGTCACCACCGCACCGGCGGCGACCATGGCACCTTTTTCCACCACCACCCCATCCAGGATGGTGGCCCCCATGCCAATGAAACAATCATCTTCCAAGGTGCACGCGTGCAAGATGGCGGCGTGACCGATGGTCACGCCTGATCCGATATAGGTGCCCAGCTTGCCGCCGGTTACGTGGACGATGGTGCCATCCTGGATATTGGTGCGTTCGCCGATGCGGATTTCGTGCACGTCGCCACGGATGACACAGCCGAACCACACCGATGACTGGGCACCGATCACCACATCGCCGATCACGGTGGCATTCGGGGCGATGAAGGCATCGGCGGCGATGGTGGGCAAAGTGCCCTTGAACGGCAAAATCAGGCCGGCCATGACGTGAACTCTCCTTACGGGAACAGGGGTTGCTGGTCCAGGGCCAGGGTTTCCGGCTGGCCGAACATCAGATTCATGTTCTGCACGGCCTGGCCCGCGGCTCCCTTGACCAGATTGTCGATGACCGAGGTGATGATCACCCGGCCCGGCACCCGGTCGTCAAAGGTATTCATGAAACAGAAATTGGACCCGCGCACATGGCGGGTGGCGGGCACCGCGCCTTCGGGCAGGACCGAAACAAAGGGTTCGGCGTCGTAGACCCGGTTCAGTTCCGCCCGCAGATCGGCGGCCTTGGCCCCCTTGGCCGTGCGCACATAGATGGTGGACAGCATCCCCCGGCTCATGGGCATCAGATGGGGGGTGAAGCTGACCAGGACGGGCGCGCCGCCCGCGGCTTCCGACAATTCCTGTTCGATTTCCGGGGCGTGGCGGTGGCTGGCCACGCCATAGGCATGGATGCCTTCGGTCACTTCGCAATACAGATTGGCTTCCTTGGCCGACCGTCCGGCGCCGGAGGTGCCCGATTTGGCGTCGATGATGATGTCCTGTGATTCGATCAATCCGGCCTTCAGCAGGGGCACCAGCGGCAATTGGACCGATGTGGGATAACAGCCGGGATTGGCCACCAGCCGCGCCTTGGCGATGGCGGCACGCTTGATTTCGGTCAGGCCATAGACGGCTTCGGCCTGAAGTTCCGGGGCCTTGTGGGCATGGCCGTACCATTGGGCATAGGTGTCCACGTCGTACAGCCGGAAATCGGCGGACAAATCCACCACCCGCACATGGGGGGGAAGCCCGGCGATCACCTCTTGCGTGGTGCCGTGGGGCAGGGCGCAGAACACCGCATCGATCTGGCCGAAATCAACATCGCCGATGGCGACCAGATCCGGCAGGGGCAGCGTGGCCAGATGGGGGAAGACGCTGGACAGGGGCTGACCGGCCTTGCGGTCGCCGGTCAGGGCCGTCAGGGCAAAGGCAGGATGGCGGGCCAGCAGGCGCACCAATTCCGCTCCGGTATAGCCGCTGGCTCCCAAAATGGCTGTGCGTACGCTGCTCATGACATGTCCCTTGTTCAGACGATTATTCCATCGCGAGAGCGGACGATAGCAGGGGGCGGCAAAGCGGGCAAGAACCGCCGGACTTGCGCAAGCGGGACAAACCTCTTAGAACCGCGCACATCCCCGAAAAAGACGACTGTTCCGCCCATGACCCCCGCCGCCCGCCTTGCCGCCGCCATTGAAGTGCTGGACGAAATCGACGCCACCCGCCGCCCGGCGGATCAGGTGGCGTCCCATTATTTCAAAAATCGGCGCTATATCGGGTCGAAAGACCGCCGGGCCGTGGCCCAAACCGTGTGGCGGGTGCTGCGGCGCAAGGCCCGCATTGATTGGTGGCTGGGGTTCCTGGACCACCCCGCCGATGCCCGTGCTCGGGTCATGGCCGATTTGGTGTTCGAAGGCATCACCCCGACCCCCGATCTGTTTCAAGGCCCGCACTCCGCCCCGGCGCCCGGACGCGAGGAATGGCGGCTGATGGACCAATTGAAGGGCCGGGACATTTTCAACCGCGAGATGCCGGCCTGGGTCAAGGGCGAGTTCCCCCAATGGCTGACCCCCCGGCTGGAAGCGTTGTGGGGCGAGGATATGCCCCGCCAGTTGGGGGCCATGCGGGACGAGGCGCCGCTGGATTTGCGGGTCAATACCCTGAAGGCCAGCCGGGACGACGCCATGGCCGCTTTGGCCAAGGAAGGCATCCGCGCCCAACCCACCGCCCTGTCACCCTGGGGGCTGCGTCTGGCGTCCCGCGTGGCCCTGGTCCAGGTGCAGGCCTGGCGCGATGGGCTGGTGGAAGTGCAGGACGAAGGATCGCAATTGGTCGCCTTGGTGGTGGACCCTAAATCGGGCGAGGCCGTGGTGGATTATTGCGCCGGGGCCGGCGGCAAGACCCTGGCCTTGGCCGCGTCCATGAACAATAAGGGGCGGCTGGTGGCCTGTGACGTGGCCGAATGGCGGGTGGACAAGGCCCAGGATCGGTTGCGCCGCAACGGCGTGCATAACGTGACCCGGCGGGTGATTTCCGGCGAATCCGACAAATGGATCAAGCGTCACGCCGGAACCTTCGACCGGGTTTTGGTGGATGCACCCTGCACCGGCACCGGGACATGGCGCCGTAACCCCGATGCCAAATGGCAATTGGACGAAAATGATCTGCTGGAATTGGTGGTGCGGCAAAAGGCCATCTTGGCCAGTGCCGCCCGGCTGGTCCGTCCCGGCGGGCGTTTGGTCTATGCCACCTGTTCCGTGCTGACCGAAGAAAACGAAGCCCAGGCCGATGATTTCCTGGCCAGCCACCCGGATTTCACCGCTTTGCCGGTGGGGACTGTCTGGGAACAGGCGTTGCCGGGCGTGCCGTGCCCGGTGGCCGGGCCGTGGTTGCGATTGTCCCCCCTGTCCCATGGGACAGACGGCTTTTTCGCGGCGGTTTTGGAACGCAAGGCCGGACCCGATCCCGAATAATGGACAAGTCCAGCGAGACACGGCCCGCATCGGCAGGATAAGCCGATGCGGGCCGTCTGTTATCAGGACAGGGCGCTGGCTCTGTCCAGTTGCTCGTCACCGCTGACATTGCCGTAAAGACGTTGCAGCAGACCTTTCAGCAGGCGGACTTCATCGTCGCTCATTCCCGCTACCGCATTGGTTTCCCAATCCAGGGCATAGGGAATGATGCTTTCCGCCTTGCGCCGTCCGTCGGCGGTCAAGGCGATCAGAACGGCGCGGGCATCCTGGCCAGACCGGCGGCGGGTGACCAGATTGCGCCCTTCCATGGCGGCAGCGATGCGGGACAGGGTGGATAGTTCAATGGCGGTCAAGCGGGCAAGATCGCCCAACCGCTGTTCCCCCTGTTCCAGCAGCGCCGACATGACCCGCCACATGGGCAGGGAAATGCCGAACCGCTCCAGCTCACGCGAAAAAGTCGTGGCAAGCGATACGCCTGCACGGCTAAGTAGATAGGGAACATGTTCCCCGAGTCGTAATCTCACAATGTGACCCTCCTCCCTGACCGCCCTCTGTCGGGGCGTGTTTATTGGCGGGTAGAACCCAACATGATTTCCACCCAGAGGAAAGTGTCAAGCGGATTGATCGGTATGTGGCCATAGGTGCATGCTGAACCCGCCGATTTTGATGAAAGGCTGGCCATGACCAAGCTGTTTGATCTTGATGTGCCCGTTGTGCCGATCCATGGAAGCACCATGGTCTATCCGGTGCGGCGGGTGTTTTGCGTCGGACGGAATTACGCAGCCCATGCCCGCGAAATGGGCTCCGATCCCGATCGCGAGCCGCCTTTTTATTTTTCCAAATCACCGGATTCCCTGGTGCCGGGCGGGGGCGGCATTCCCTATCCGCCGGCCACGGGTAATTTGCACCATGAAATCGAGTTGGTGGTGGCCCTGGGGGCGCCCTTGTTCCAGGCCAGCCCCCAAGCGGCGGCTGGTGCCGTTTATGGCCATGCGATCGGGCTGGACATGACCCGGCGTGATTTGCAATTCGCCGCCCGCGATAAGGGGCGGCCCTGGGATCTGGGCAAGTCCTTTGAATTCTCGGCCCCCATCACCCCGATCCTGGCCACGGATGCGCCGTTGGCGGCAGGCGAAATCAGCCTGGCCGTCAATGGCGAAACCCGCCAGCGGGGCGATCTGGCCGATATGATCTGGCCTGTGCCGGAATTGATCGCCCACCTGTCGCATTATTACCATCTGGGGCGGGGCGATCTGATCTTTACCGGCACCCCCGATGGTGTCGGACCGGTACGCCCCGGTGACCGGCTGAGCGGACGGATTCAGGGATTGGAGGTCCTGGGGGCGCTGGACATCACCATAACGGAAGGGTGATCCGGGATTATGATGTCCCTCGCCTCCCGCATAAGGGCGGGGTTGATCGGTTCCGATCAACGCATTTTCGGATAACGGGGGGGCGGAAAACCTCCGCTTCGCGGTTGTGCTCTTGCCCAAACCCATTGGGAGGCGCAGGCTCAAAGCCTCCAGTTTTATTGATTATCAATGGGATGGAGGGATCGGGAGGCTTGCCTCCCGATATGGGGATTGGGGGGCAAGCCCCCATACGGAAGGAGTGACGACTTTTTCCGCACCCTGTCAATCGGCCTTGGCGCTGGCGGTGCCGTTGGTTTTGCCCGATTTGTCATCCTTGGGGATCGGGGTCACGTTGGTTTCCAGCGTCATGGTGGCCGGGCAGGGAAAGCGCTCTTCCCCGCCGACGGCGCAACGCAAGGGCCAACCGCTGGCTGCGCCCACATCCAGATCCATATAGCGGGCAATCTTGCACGAATAAATGCGGTCGCTGCCCTGACCTGGGGGTAAATCCCCCGATGGGATCAGCCAGACGTTCAGATTTTCCTTGGACGGATCAAAGGTGCGCAGCAAAGCGCGCACGGACACCGTTTGACTGGTGTTGTTGACAAAGCGCACTTGCAGGCGGCATGCGCTGCGTTCTGGCAAATCGGGCTGGGCGACCTGCATGATTTGCAGGCGCAGATCACCAATATTACCTTCGGCCCCGCTGGGCAGGCTGTAATTGATTTGCTGAATCGGTGCCATGATCGGGCGGGGTTTGCTGGAATTCCCACCCTGTTGCTTCGCCGCCAGGGCCGTTCCGCCATCCAGCGCCAAAAGTCCGGCCATAAGGCCGATGGCTATTATCTGTCTCAAGCCGGTCTTCTCCCAACTTGCCCCATCCCGTTGCCATTCTCTCATGGCTGGGGGCTGGGGTCCATGGGAAAGGGGGGCTGATCAGCGGCGCCGAGGGCCGGTGCCGGTACCAAGTTCTTGCAGAAAATCCCCAACCGGGGCAGCGGCGGCGGCCTTGGCGGGGGCTGGCGGGGTCGATTGTTCGTCAGTGTCCCCGGGGGTGTCGTCATTCAGCCCATCGGGAGACAGGGCCGCCGTCGGGCGGGACTTGGCCGGTGGCGGAAATTGCTGTTGCAGGGCCAGAGCGCGGACCCGGCCATCCAGGGCAGTGATGGCGGCACGGTCGGCCTCTACCGCCTTGACCCATTCGGCCCGTTCCGCCCGGATCAGATTTTCCAAAGAATCGATGCGTTGGAATAGGGGTTGCAAGATTTCATCCAGCCTGCGGGCTGTATCGCTTTGCAGACCTTGGCGGATTTTCTCGATCTCTTCGATCAGATCACGCTTGATCCAACGGGATTTCTTTTCCAAATCCTCGCCCATGGTGGTCAGGCGGCTTTCCACATCACTATTGATCTGGACCTTGATCTCGTAAGCTGACTTGACCAAATTGGCCATATACATCATCAGCCCGCCGCCGACGATCAAAACCACGCCGGCTATCAGACTGATGATTAGGATCGTTGAAAAGCCCATGACGCGGCCCGTGGGTTTAGCGATTGGAAAGTCCTGGATACTTTCGTTCATTGTTGCTTCGGTTGCAATAGCGGTGTTTACGCTTTTGTCTTCCGGGAACAATTCATGTGGATATTAACCCTTTCTATACTTTTGTGGGGCTGGGTATTCCGCCTCCGTTCCGCCCTTTTTTCGCCATGGCTTTACGCCATAATTCCGGCCATACCATCAGCGTCTCGAGGACCTCATGAGCGCCCTATCCGACTGGATCAAGAATAACGGCATTTCCGAAGTTGAATGCCTGGTGCCCGATATGTCGGGCGTGGCCCGCGGCAAGATCGTACCGGCGGGAAAGTTCGTTTCCATCGCCGAAAATCGTGGCCTGCGTTTGCCGGAATCCATCTTTGTCCAGACAATCACCGGCGATTATCCGCAAGAAGATGTGACCAGTATCGCCAATGGAGATATTTATCTGCACCCGGATATTTCGACTATCCGCCGGGTGCCGTGGTATGACGAGCCCACGGCTTGCGTCATCAATGATTGCAGCTATCAGAATGGAACGCCGGTCAATATCAGCCCGCGAAACGTGCTGAAGCGGGTTTTGTCCCGGTACGAGGATATGGGGTGGAAACCCATCGTCGCCCCGGAACTGGAATTTTTTCTGGTCAAGCAAAATACCGACAGCGATTACCCGCTGGAACCGCCGGTGGGCCGGTCGGGGCGGGCGGAATCCGGGCGTCCGGCCTATGGCGTGGACGCGGTGAATGAATTCGAAGGGCTGTTCGACCAGCTTTACGCTTATGCCGAAATCATGGGCTTGGACGTGGACACCTTGTCCCACGAAGCCGGAAATGGCCAGATGGAAGTGAACTTCGATCATGGCGAGGCGTTGCATCTGGCCGATCAGGTGTTTTTGTTCAAGCGGACGGTCCGCCAAGTCGCCTTGCGGCGCGGGGTCTATGGGACCTTCATGGCCAAGCCCATGCAAAACGAACCGGGCAGCGCCATGCATATTCACCAAAATCTGGTGGATGTGGGCAGTGGGTGGAACCTGTTCGCCAATGCTGACGGCACCGATACGGATTTGTTCCGGTGGTATATTGGCGGGTTGCGGAAATATTTGCCCCAGGTGATGTTGTTGTTCGCCCCCAACGTCAATTCGTTCCGGCGGCTGGTGCCCGATTTCGATGCCCCTATCAATCTGCATTGGAGCCGGGATAACCGCACCGTGGGTTTGCGCGTGCCGGAATCGGGGCAATCGTCGCGCCGGGTGGAAAACCGGCTGGCGGGGGCCGATGCCAACCCTTATCTGGCCATTGCCGGATCGTTGGCCTGTGGCTATCTGGGGATCGTCAACAAGGTCGATCCGGGCGAACCGTTGAGCGGGTCAGGATACACCCGCGCCCATTCCCTGCCCTGGCACATGCATGACGCCTTGGAAAAGCTGAAATCAGCCCGCGCCATGCGTGAAATCCTGGGCGAAGATTTCTGCGACGCCTATATGGCGGTGAAGGAAGAGGAGTGGGGCGCCTATCAGCGGGTGGTTTCCAGTTGGGAACGGGAATTCCTGCTGCTGAACGTGTGATCGTCAGGTTTTCACCCGAACCTGTTCGGGGGTATCCCCAAAGAGGTTCGGGTGGAAGCCCGGAACGGCACTGTTATGGAACAATCCAGGGCGTCAGGCCGCGCCGGATTTTTTCGCCACTTCGTCGCCCCATTCTTCCACCAGCTTCTTTTGCGCGGCTTTCAGCGAGCTGACACGGCGTTCGGTGACAAAGGTAAGCCAGGACGAAACCACGGGCGGCATGATCTTGTACAGCATCCAGCCGAACATGGACGCGCCATAAGCCCAAAGAAGAACGGAACTGTTGCCCAGCAGCGAAAAGGATTCGTCCATGGTATGGACGCCGAACCACAGTGCGAACAGATAGGGGATGACCCCGGCGAAATTCAATCCGCCGACGCACAGCCAGGCGTATTTGTGCCGTCCCTTTTCGCTAAGCCAGGCGGCCAAGGTGGGCAGCATGGTGAAGAACAGCAAGATCACCGTGGGCATGGAAAAGGGGATCAGGGCCGCCAGGATGGTCAGCACCACCATCTTGTTCATGCTGGGGGACGCACCCTTATTCCCCTTCGGGGCGGATTTCTTCTTAGCCATGGCCCGTCCTCACCACACTTTCAAGATGATGACGATAGCGGTGGTCACCACGGCGATCAGAATGCCGGTGACGGCGGCGGTTTGCTTGCCGATGCGGATTGCTTCCTGATCGCGTTCGTCCTGGTCGCTTTCTGTCCGGCGAATTTCGTCTTCGGCTGCCTGATACTGGGCCTGGGACCATTCGAACTCGGCCTTGTCCTTGTCCTTTTCGCCCGGACGGTCCAGCAGGTTGTAAATCTCCACCAAGGATCCCTTGCGGATGACCTTGGGCAGTTCCTTTTCCATTTCCTTGCGCCGCTCGCGGGAATGGAAGCTGGCCACCAGCGGAGCCACCAGCGATCCGAACCAGCCCGCCAGATTGGGCAATTGTTCCGGCCCCAGCCGGTACTGGAACACGGCGAACAGGTTCAACAGCGACATCAGCCCACGAACCTGGTCGGTATCGCTTAATTGCACCAGATTGCGGTCGATATCGCTTCTGGCCCTGGCGCCCATGAAGGCGGCCACATGGCGGTCGATGGGCCATTGCTTGCTTTCCCCGCGCGATGTGGCCGCACGATTAAGGGCAGGCAACAGGTCCTTCAACTCGACCACATATTCCTCGCCCATCAGAGGGCTTTGGCAGGGCAGGGCGTCGTTCAGTTCGTAAAGACAGCGTTCCAGACCGAAACCCATGCCGGTCTGGGCCAGATAGCCGTTCAGTTCCCGGATGTTGCCTTCCATCTGGGAATCGTCGTGATTGTAATTGCGCCGGGCTTCGAACCACAGCTTGGGGACGCCACGGGTGACCAGTTCCACCAGCAGCCGGGTATCGCTTTTTTGCCCCATGGCCATGGCCATGGCCGACCCGATGCCATCGGGCATGGCGCCAAAGCCCTTGTATCGGATGGGGGCCTGGGGGTCCAAAATCATCAGGATCTGGCACAGCATCAGATCGGTGGCGCCGCGCTTTTCATTGCTGTTGATACCGGTGCGCACCACATCGGAAACGACCTGGGCGCGTTCCTTATCCTCGACCGCGCGGCGCAGCCACAGTTCCAGCTTGCCTTCGACCACTGGGGGGATGGCCGCTTCCCAATGACGGCTCATGGCCGCAGCCAGTTCCCGGCAATTGAAATATTCGCGACCGTTAAAGGGGAAGCCACGGGCCGCACGCTTTTCATGGCGTTGTTGCAAGGGCGACAGGCGCCGTCCCGACTGCCACAAATCCAGCGCTTCGATATCCCAGCGTTGATCCGGGTCGTCGCACAGCAGGCCGCGCAACAATTCGATCAGCGACAGGGGCAGCCGTTCATCACCCACCAGCGTGGCATAGCTGCCGTGCTGGATCTTGCTTTTCAAGATGGCGGTGTCATCCAGATGGGCCACCGGATTGCGGCCCAGTAACAGGAAAACCAGGGTCACGCCCAGGGAATAAAGATCGTCGGAATAGGTTCCCGACCCACGGGCGACCGGATTGGCCATACCCGATTCGATGGTTTCGAACAAAAGCGGCTGGTCAAAGGCCGCTGGGGCGCTGACGCAGTCGCCCAGGGCGATGCGTTCGCCCCGGTCGTCCATGTAAAACAGATTGGTGGGACGGATGGCCCGATGGGTGATGCCGCGATTGGTCAATTCGCGGATGGCCCCCACCAGGGGTTCCACCACCTTGCGGGTCACGTCCTGTTCGTCGAAACGGCGGAAATCGGCCTTCAGATTGGCCATCAGCCGTTTGCCATGGGGGCGTTCGAACACGGCGATCATGCAGGTGCGGCCAGCCGGGGACCAGAAAACCGGCCCCCAATCCACCAATTGCACGATGCCGCCCGACTGAATGCCGCGCAGCGCCCGCATGACACCCACACGCAATGGAATGTCGGGGCGGCAGATCAGGGCGAAAAGCTTGCGTCCGGGGTCACGCTTATCCTCGGCCGCGAAGGCTTCGGCGTTCTGCGATGATAAATCCGAAAGCGGGTGGTCCGAACGAATAAGATAGCGATCCCGCAACATACCGGGTTGCCCGGCAGGTTGTGGTGCCTCTTTTGCATCGGCAATAACCTCAGCGGCGTCCGCCATTCTTGCGACCGTTCCGTTCTAGTGCCGTGTGTCCGCGCCCATCCCTTTTGTAATGTCTGGACGCGGACAGCACAAGCGGCAAGACTTGCCTAGGACGCGAAAGGATCGTGAACCAGAATGGTATCTTCCCGTTCTGGGGAAGTGGACAGCAAGGATACAGGCGCTTCGATCAATTCTTCGATCCGGCGGATGTATTTAATGGCAGTGGCGGGCAGGTCGACCCAGGACCGGGCGCCACGGGTGGAATCCTTCCAGCCTGCGATGCTTTCATAGATGGGCTGCACCTCGGCCTGGGCGGCCTGGGCGGCCGGCAGGTGGTTGATGATCTGGCCCTTATAAGAATAGCCGGTGCAGATTTTCAGTTCGTCGAAACCGTCCAGCACGTCCAGCTTGGTCAGGGCGATGCCGTCGATGCCGCCCACCTTCACCGCCTGACGCACCAGCACCGCATCGAACCAGCCGCAGCGGCGGCGGCGGCCGGTGACGGTGCCGAATTCGTGGCCGCGGTCACCGATCAGATGCCCGATGTCATTGTCCAGCTCGGTGGGGAAGGGGCCAGCGCCCACGCGGGTAGTGTAGGCCTTGCAGATGCCCAGGACATAGCCCACCTGGCCCGGTCCCACGCCCGACCCGGTGCCGGCATTGCCCGACACGGTGGATGACGAGGTGACGAAGGGATAGGTGCCGTGATCCACATCCAGCATGGCGCCCTGGGCACCTTCGAACAGGACCCGCTTGCGGGTATGGCGGATTTCGTCCAGGCGCTGCCAAACCACATCGGCATAGGGCAGAATCTTGGGTGCGACTTCCTTGAGCTGACGCAGGATGTCCTGACCATCCAAGGGGGCGGCGCCCAGGCCGGCCAGCAAGGCATTGTGGTGGGTCAGCAGCTTGGCCAGCTTGGTTTCCAGCACGGCATCATCGGCCAGATCACACACCCGGATGGCCCGGCGGCCCACCCGGTCTTCATAAGCGGGGCCGATGCCGCGCCCGGTGGTGCCGATCTTGGCCGCGCCCGAAGCTTCTTCCCGCGCCCGGTCCAGATGGCCATGCAAGGGCAGGATCAGGCAGGCGTTTTCGGCGATCTTCAGCACGTCCGGGGTGATGGCGATGCCCTGGGCCTGAATCCGGTCGATTTCCGACAGCAAGGCCCACGGGTCCACCACCACGCCATTGCCGATGATGGACAATTTTCCCCGCACCACACCTGATGGCAGCAGCGACAGCTTATAGGTCACGCCATTGATGACCAGGGTGTGGCCGGCATTGTGTCCGCCCTGGAACCGCACCACCACATCGGCGCGTTCGCTCAGCCAATCGACAACCTTCCCCTTGCCCTCGTCGCCCCATTGGGCGCCGACTACCGCCACATTCGCCATAATCGCAATTCCTCAAGCCTGAAGTGTCTGTGCCTATCCGTGCCGGGTCTTATACCGGGCGCGGTTCCCCGTCCATCAGAACGTGCCCGCAATCCAGCCGACGGGCCTCGGCCTGTATGTCGTCGGTCGGTTCCAGTCCGGCCACCGTGATCCAATCCTGATCCTGTAATGCCCGGATTTGGGTCCGGGCCGTGCCGACCGGCACGTAAACCCGCCGCGGCCTGCTGTGTTCGGGCAGGGCTTCCAAGATGGTGTCCATGAACAAGGTGGCCCCCACCGCCGGTTCCACCCCGGCGGCCATGTACCGACCACCCCGGCCCAATTCGCCGGACAAAGCGCGGGTGAACAAGGTGAACGCCACGCCCTGGTGATATTCGAACCCACGGTTTTCCACCGGGTCCACCGTCAGGGTCACGCCGGGGGCGTCACGGCGGATCAGCGCCACCACTTGGGCCAGCCGGTCACACTGTGCCCGTGCCCGGGGCGGCAGGTCCAATCCGGCCAGAATGGTCAGGGCCCGGTCAACCGGCCCCACCGCCGACAGCAGGGCCGACAGGATCGGGGCCGCGGGCCCGCCCATGGCGGCCACGGCGGCCTGATCCTTGTGATCCAGGCTGCCGCGCAGGTTATCCTTGGCCCCGGCCAGTTTCATTTCGTCCAGCAGGACGGCCACCAGGCTGGGCAGGGACAGATCAATGGACACCTGGGCCATGCCCAGATCGGCCAGCGCTTCATAGGCCAGCACGGCCACTTCGGCGTCGGCTTCGGCGCAATCGGCGCCAATCAGTTCGATGCCGGCCTGGCCAAATTGCCGTTCGGGGCGAAGTTGGGTGCCCTTGACCCGCAGGACCTGCCCCGCATAGGACAGGCGCAGCGGGCGAGGGGACCCGGCCAGGCGCACGGTGGCGATCCGGGCCACCTGAGGTGTCATGTCGGCGCGCAGGCCCATCATTTTTTGCGACAGGGGGTCCATGACCCGGAAACAGTGTCGGGCGGCGGCGGCATCGGCACCGGCCAGCAAGGTTTCTTCGAACTCGATCAGCGGCGGCTTGACCCGTTCGTACCCATGGGCGGTGAAATGAGCCATGATGCGCCCGGCCATCTCGGCTTCGTGGCCGGCGTCCAGGGGAAGAATGTCGCGCAGGCCTGCGGGAAGCAGTACCCGGTTGGCGAAATCGGTCATGAGAAAATATTCAGCTCGGTAGGTGGAGCAATGACCCGCCACGGGCAGTGGCCGGAGACTGCCCGGTTTATCGTGTTTGGCCGCCAACGGCAATGAAATAGATCATCCCGGTATCATCCGTACCGCCCGCTATCATTCCCCCGCCGCCGCCGCCGCCGCCTCGCTGCCGCCGCCGGATGGGCGGGGCCAGAACCGAACGGCCAGGGTGCCGCCAGCCAGCAGGATCAGAATGATCATGCTTACCGATCCGGGCCAACCGGCGTGACTCCATGCCAGGCCGGGGGCGACGCCGCCCAGGCTGCCGCCCAGGTAATAGCAGGTGACATAAAATCCCACCGCCGCCGACCGTGCTTGCCGGGCGCTGGCATTCACCGTGCTCATGGATGCGGTTTGTCCCATGAAGACGCCCACGGTCATCAAAGCCAGCCCGATGATGACCGTGGGCAAGGCGGGAACCAGGGTCAGGATCAGCCCGCAGATGGCGATGGCCAGTCCCACCCCCAATCCCCGGACCCGCCCGATCCGGGCGATCAGCTTGCCGCCCAGGGGGGCGGCAGCGGCACCGGCCAGATAGACCAGAAAGGAAAAACCCTGACCGGCGGTGCCAAGATGGAACGGTGCGCCCGCCAGATAAAAGGTGGCATAGGTAAAGGTGCCGACCAGGGAAAACAGCAAGGCAAAGCCGACGCCGCAGGTGGCCAGCAATTGCGGATTACGCATGTGCAGCCAGAAATTGCCCAAGGTTTCGCCCAGCGATCCCGACCGGCGGAAATTCCGTTCCGTCGGCAGCATGACCCAGATGGCCAGGGCGGCGGCCAGGTTCAGGCAGCCCAGGGCGATGAAGGCATCGCGCCACCCCCAATGATCGGCCACCACCGCCACCAGCAGCCGCCCGCTGACCCCGCCCAAGGCCGATCCCGATGTGTACAGCCCCAATACGGCGGGAATGTCGCCGGGGGCGTATTCCTCTCCCACATAGGCGACGATGACGGTGAAGACGGCAGGCAGGCACAGCCCTTGCAGAAAACGCATGGTCAGGACCATGGGCAAGGTCGAGGCCAGGGCGATGCCCAAGGTGGGAAGCACCAGCAAGACCGCCCCAGCCACGATCACCCGCTTGCGCCCGATCATGTCGGCCAGCCCCCCCAGAATGGGGGCGGACAGGGCGGTTGCCAGGGTGGACATGGTGATGGTCATGCCCACATCCGCCGGGCTGGCCTGAAAATGCCGGGCCAATTCGGGCAGCAGGGCTTGGGTGCAGTACATATCGACAAAAGCGGCCCCCCCGGCGATGAACACGGCAAGGCGGCGGCGGGCATTGGGGGACATGGGAACGCTCCTTTCCCATCATGCTATGCCCGGATCATGTGGTATGTGAAATATATTGTTTTGTCACTGGTGATATGAATTGGATATCAAAATGGAATTGCGGCATCTTCGTTACTTCGTCGCGGTGGCTGAAGACCTGCATTTCGGGCGTGCCGCCGAACGGTTGGGCATGGCCCAGCCGCCGCTAAGCCAGCAGATCAAGGCATTGGAAACCGAGTTGGGCGTTGCCTTGTTCGATCGTAACCGCCGCAAGGTGGAGCTGACCGAGGCGGGAAAGGCATTGCTGAGCGAAGCCCGCGCCATCCTGGATCAGGCCGCCGGTCTGGGCGGGTTGGCCCGACGGGTGGCGGCAGGGCAGGGTGGGCGGCTGGAAATCGCCTTTACCGGATCGGTGCCGTTCAACCAGATCATGCCCCGCGCCCTGGGCAATTACCGGCGCGCCTATCCCGGCGTGTGGATGAGCCTGCGGGAAATGTCCACCGGCAGCCAGATCCAGGGTATTTTGGAAGGATGGCTGGATGTGGGGTTCGCCCGTCCCGCCGATGACAATCTGCCTCCCGGCATTGCCTGGCGCCGGGTCCTGCGCGAAGCGCTGGTGGTGGCGATACCGGCGGATCACCCCCTGGCGGGGCGTTGCCGGGACGGGCTGTCCATGTCCGAATTGGCCGATCACGATATGGTGATCAATCCCCGCCACATCGGCACCGGCCTGTATGACCGGGTGGAAAGCCTGTGCCTGCGCGCCGGTTTCCGGCCCAAGGTGGTGGCCGAAGCCCATCAGATGTCCACGGCTTTGGGATTGGTGGGGGCCGGGATGGGGGTGGCGGTGATGCCGCTTACCATGCAGCGTTTGGGATTCGAAGGGGTGGTGTTCGCCCATATTCTGGACGACCAGGCTTTTATCGACCTGTTGTTGATCCATCGGCGCGCCCAATCCAGCGCCGCCGTCGATAATTTTCTGGCCGTGGTGGACATGCTGGCCGATGACAGCCAATAGGCGTTTCGGCATAGGCGGCAGGGGTACTATGACGTTTTTGTGCAGTGCAAAAAAGTGCTTGCGCTCGGGCGCTGAATTGCTATCTTTTACTCATGTTGCACCGCACAACGAACGTCGGCCGGATGGATGGGTCCTACTGGAAGACAGGCGTTCGAAACTGGACGAAAAGGGCAGACCATGAAGATCGAAGGCTTTGAAAAGTTCGTCGCTCTGGGCAAGGAAAATGTGGAAGCCGTGGTGAAGAGCAGCTCTGTCGCTCTCCAGGGTCTGGAAGAAATTTCCAAGCACAGCCAAGCTTACTTCACCAAGTCGGTGGAAAAGGCTGATTCGGCGATCAAGGCCTTGCTGAGCGTCAAGTCTCCCACCGAATTCGCCGAAATCCAGAACAAGCTGGCTCGCGAAAACATCGAAACCGCCATCGCCGACAGCCGCAAGTTCTCGGAACTGACCCAGTCGGTGATCAGCGCTTCGCTGGAACCCATCAACGCCCGTATCGCCGCTTTCCAGGCCCTGGCCAAGTCCGCTGCTTGAGCTGGTGTGGCCTGACAGGCTGATCGTGTGGGCGGGCCTTTCCTCCCGTCCGTTCCACCGTCGGCTTGCGGCGCCTTACGCCCGGTTCCTTTGGAACCGGGCGTTTTTTTATGATTCCGGCTGCGCCTGTGACCGTCGCCTATCCGCCCAACCCCACATCAATGACCACTTTCCCTTCGGCTTGGCGTTGGGTCAGCATCTCCAGGGCCTTGGCCCCGTCGGTCAGGGGCAGAATGGTTCCCACATGGGGTTTCAATAATCCGCGTGCCCACCAATCCAGGGCTTCGGTCATGCTGTCCCGCATCAATTGGGGGGCCAGTCGCCGATAGGCCCCCCACCAATAGCCGATGACGGTGATGTTTTTCACCAGCAGGATGTTGGCGGGAATTTGCGGTACGGTGCCCGAGGCAAAGCCGATCACCAGAATGCGGCCATTGGGGGCCACGGATCGCAGGCTGGCGTCGAACACATCGCCACCGACCGGATCATAGACCACATCTGCCCCCCGGCCGCCGGTCAGGGATTTGACGGTTTCGCGGATATCCTGGCTGCGGTTGTCGATCAGATGATGGGCGCCATGGGTGCGGGCCAGCTCTAATTTAGCCGTTCCCCCGGCTGTGGCGATGATCGTGGCCCCCAGGGCGGCCCCCACCTCCACCGCCGTCAGGCCGACGCCGCTGCCGGCCCCGTGGACCACCAGGGTTTCCCCCGCTTTCAATCCGGCCTTGCCCACCAGCCCCAGATGCGACGTGCCGTAAGCCACGGCGAAGCCGGCGGCGGCGGCCATGTCCAATCCATCGGGCAGGACGAAAACATCGCTGGCCTGAGCCACCACCATCTCGGCAAAGGCGCCGCCGGTCACCACGGCCATGACCCGCTGGCCGGGATGGCAGGTGGTGACGCCGTCCCCCACCTGATCCACCCAGCCAGACACTTCCATGCCGGGGATCAGGGGGAAGGGCAATTTTTCCTGATATTTTCCATTAATCAACAAGGTGTCGGCGAAATTGACACCGGCGGCGGCCACGCGGATGCGCACCTGCTCCGGCCCCGCCACCGGGGCGGCAATTTCGGTCAAAAGCGGGACTGCCCCCAATTCCGGGCACAGCAAAGCGCGCATGACGGCTCTCCCTGGATCATGGTTTTATTTTATTCGCGGGTGGTCCCGATTACAGAGATGCGGGCAAGGGCGATTGTTTGCGGGCGGCCCAACTGCGCTTCAGCATGGTCAGCAACAGCATTTCGGTCACCTGATCCCGCGCCAATAATTGGTCGATTTCCTGGCGGCAATGGCGGACCAGTTCGCCATCGACCTTGTTGGACGCCATGATATTGGTGATCAGTTCCTTGCGCACCAGATTGGGAAAGTGGCAAATCTCGCGCAGCAGGGTGGTTTTCACCAGAATGGGAATTTGGGCGGATTCGAAAATCCGGTCCACGCACAAAACGTAAATCCCAAAATCCAGTTTGCCCGCCACCGTCTGGGTGAAGGACAGGAATTCGTCCAGGAACATGGGTTCGGAAATCCGCCGTTCCGTCATCAGGCGGATGATGTCCAGGAATGCACGGTAACGCTCACGCGCGGGGCCGACGCAATCATCCAGCTCCGCCGCCAGATCGCGGATCTCGGCCTCGCGGAAGCTGGCGGCCAGCAGATATTGCGCCGATTCCCGCACCTGTGGGTCAAAAGCGGTCTGTTCGATCAGTTCGAACAGGCGTTCATAGCGGGCGCGGTCGCGGCCGGTCAGCCGACTGGCGCCCAAGCCCAAGGGCAAAATGGCAGCCCGCCCCACCTGAGTGTCACGGGCAACCACGGCAGCCATGGACAGGGCCGCCAAATTGGCGACGGTGCCATCCAAGAGATCGTCCGTGATCACCAGACGGTCGCCGGGGGCCAGGGTCAGATTGGTATTAAGCTTGCCGCATTCCATGAAATGTTCGGCAAGGTCGCCCGCAGGCTTGGACAGGTCCATCGCGGACACCATGGGAATTTCCATCGTCTCTTTAAGCCATAAATCCGAAGAAACCGCAAGCTTTGGCCAGACGACCCACCCCAGCCGAAGCGGTATGGTCTTTGCTGCCAAGATGTGTCAAGCTTGGCAGTCACGATTCATTGATGGGCCTTGTTGCATCCATGGCGGATCAGTCCAACCGTATCGGCTCTTCCCCGCGTCCTGCGGGCAATGGATTGGATTTGCTGCGCCAAGCGCTGGGGGTTCCCCAGACGCCCGCCAATCCCGCCGCCAAAACCCAGGTCAGCAAAACCCAGGGTAGCCGTAAGTCCGACCGGGCCGGATCGGCCTGGAGCGGGGGACGCTTGGTTTTGGGGCCGCGTGGCAGCCGTATCCTGCCCGCCGATTACCCGGTGGAATTGCTGGACGCCAATGCCGTGCGCGGCACCTATCTGGATATTCTGGTCTGACGGATCGCCGCCCCCACCCCCGGCGAGCGACCGACATAAATTCCCAGCGCCCATTGCGTGCGCGGCCAAGCCGCCTTTAGGCGGCGCCCGGCGAGGGACAAACATAAATCCCAAGCCCATTGCGGGCGTGGCCAAGCCGCCTTTAGGCGGCGCCCGGCGAGGGACATAAACAAACCCCAAGCCCATTGCGGGCGCGGCCAAGCCGCCTTTAGGCGGCGCCCGGCGAGGGACAAACATAATCCAATCGCCTCTGCCCGCTGGAACCTCGCGCTTCAGATGAAAAGCGCGAGGCCCTGTTTCGTCAACTGGCGACCAGCCGGTAGCCGATGCCGTGAACGGTGACGATGATGCCGGGGTGTTTGGGGTTGGCCTCGATTTTGCGGCGCAGACGGCCTACCAGCACGTCAATGGTCCGGTCGATGACCGCTTCGCCGTCATGCTGGGTCAGGTCCAGCAATTGATCGCGGGTCAAGGCCCGCCCGGCATTGCGGGCCAGGGCCGCCAGCACGTCGAATTCCCCACGGGTCAGCCGCACGTTTTCGCCCTGGGGCGAGATCAGTTGGCGCGCGTCGCAATCCAATTTCCACCCGGCAAAGGTGAACACGCCGCTTGCCTGACGCTCGGCGGCCATGGACGGGGCGACCCGGCGGATCAGATTGCGCACCCGCACCGCCAATTCGCGGGGATTGAAGGGCTTGGTGATATAGTCATCCGCCCCCAATTCCAGCCCGACGATGCGGTCGGTTTCATCCTGGCGGGTGGTAACCAGAATAATCCCGACCGATGATTTGGCGCGCAGGTCGCGGGCCAGGATCAGACCGCTTTCATCGGGAAGGTTGATATCCAGCAACACCACATCGGGCACGGTCCGCGACACGATAGTGCGCATATCGCGAGCATCCCCAGCCTCGCTGACCAGAAATCCTTCTTGGGTCAGATGGGCGGCCAGCTTGCCGCGGGTAACGGGTTCGTCTTCGACGATCAGGACATGAGGCTTGACCCCGGTCACGGGCGTCTCCTTCCCAGAAACGATGTTTACAGCCTGTTCACAAACCATTACCGCGATTTTTATTTATAGCCAGTAATCCATTGAAGCGACGTTGCTATAACTGGCCCCATGCTCAAGGGGCATATGGGTTCTTACCAACCTTTCCCGTTCCTTGAAAAGCGAATTCGGTAGCGGGTGCCATCCAAAATGGTGGCGGACATTTTCACCTAAACGGGAAAAAAGTCAAAACCCCGCTCTGTGGTGCAACGTCGATGTCAGGGGCCATGGCCATGCCGGACAGGAAGATCGCAGGATTGAATGCAGGGCGCGCTGTTGTCGCGTTCGGCATTCTTGTCCTGGTCATTCTGTGGATCGGCGTGGCGTGGGAGTTGGGCGAGGAACGGGCGCGCACCCTGGCCGGTGCCCGGTCCGACACCGCCAACTTGTCTCATGTCCTGGAAGAACATGTCCGCCGCACCATGGCCGGTCTGGATCAGACCCTGATCTATCTGAAGGATGAATATGAACGCGATCCGGCCCGTTTCGATGTGAATGCCGTCGTCCGCCATAGCATCATCCTGAAAGAAGTGGCCGTGCAATTGGCGGTGGTCGGCGCTGATGGTGAGTTGATTCAGTCATCGGCGGTCAAGGGACCGTTGACCAAGGTTAATGTGGCGGATCGTGAACATTTCCGGGTGCATGCCCGGTCCCGCGATGTGGGATTGTTCATCAGCCGCCCGGTTCTGGGCCGGACCAGCGGACGGTGGAGCATTCAGTTGACCCGTCGGCTTGAAACCCGTGATGGCGGTTTCGCCGGGGTGATGGTTCTGTCCCTGGACCCGGATTATTTCAACGCCATCTATTCGGGCCTGAATATCGGCAAAAGCGGCGTGGTGGTGCTGGCCGGGGCCGATGGCGTCGTGCGTGCCGCTTCCGATGGCAGTGTCGGCCGACCGTTTGACGATCCGGTCCTGATCTCGTCCCTGTTCTCGAACCCTGCCCGGACCATGGTGGTTGGCCCCACCGATGATGAACGGCGCATCGTTTCGTTCCGCGCCTTGGGTGATTTCCCGCTGGGTGTGGTGGTGGGACGGTCCGAAACCGAAGTTCTGGCCAGTGTGGCCGGGGTCGAACGCACCTATGTTCTGGTGGGGGTGGTGGTGACCCTGGTGCTGGGCTTGGCCCTGGTGATGCTGTACAGCCTGGTCCGCCATCAGGAAACCATTGCCCGTGATCTGACGGTGAAAAAGGCCGAATTGCTGTCCAGCCGTGAACGTCTGCGCCGTTATGTGGCCGATCTGGAACGCATCGCCGAAGTGGCCGCCCATGATTTGCAGGAACCGTTGCGCCGGGTGGTGGCCTATGCCCAGCTTTTGGCCAGCCGCGCCCAGGCCAGCCTGGATGCGGAAGGCCGCGATTATATCGCCCAAGTGGTTTCCGGCGCCCATTTGATGAGCAAGCTGGTCCGCGATCTGGAAGCCTTTGTGGCCGTGGATCATTTGCCCCCGGCGCAGTTGACCATTCCCGCTTCGGGTGCGGTCACCGTGGCTTCGGAACGTCTGTCCGGCGACATGCGCCGGGTGGGGGGCACATTGCTGGTGGATGCATTGCCATCCGTGGCCGCCGATGAACGCAGCCTGAGCGAGATATTCACCCAATTGGTGGACAACGCCTTGCGCTACCGCGATCCCGACCGCCGCCCGCTGATCCATGTGTCAGGACGTGAGGAAAATGGGTGGGCCGTGTTTTCGGTGCGCGACAACGGCACCGGTATCGAAGGCAGCTATCTGCCCCGGATTTTCGAAGTTTTCCACCGCCTGCCATCGGCTATCGACGGTCAAAGCGGCACGGGGATGGGATTGGCCATTGTCCGGCGCATGGTTGAACGTCTGGGCGGGCGGGTCTGGGTTCAGTCCGTTCCCGGTGAAGGCAGCACCTTTTTCTTCTCCTTGCCCCTGTTGCCCGGTCAGCAGATGACCGCAGAAAAGGAGGCTCAGGCGGCCTGACAAAGTATTCGGCTTTCCGTGCGGCCATCCCCGAACCCCAACGGCCGCATGGGAACGAGAGGGGGGCGGCCCCCAAACGCCCCCCTTTCTCCTCGGCCCAGCGAATTAAGATGGGATGTTCCTGCGGTTATCCCCGAACCCCAGCACCGCGGGGCATTCTAGGAAGGGGGGTGGTCCCCAAACGCCCCCCTTCCGTTTCCAAAGCGGATTTAGAGCGGAACGGCCCCGGTCCGGGCCGCATGGATAAAAAGATGCAGACCGATACCGGTCTTGAAATACCTGACCCGGAATATCCCCGAACCCCAGCGTTCCGGGTCAGGTCGATGGGGGGAGCGGTTCCCCAAAACGCTCCCCCCTCATTCACCAGCTTCCCGGGCGGGAAGGCCCCCACCCCCACCTTCGACGGCTTCGGCCGCGAAGGTGGGGGACGGCACAAAACTGGGATAATCAAAAAACTGGAGGTTTGAAGGCTGTGCCTCCAAATGGGTTTGGGCAAGAGCCCAACCGCGAAGCGGAGTTTTTCCGCACCCTTTGATACCGCGCGGCCCCTTGGGCCTAGAGCCGTTTCCATTCAAATGGAACCGGCTCTAGCAGGGTGCGGAAAAACCCTCTTTCGGGGGCATTTGCCCCCGATCCCCCAATCGAGAGGCACAGCCTCCCGAACCCTCCAGATTTCTAACTCTTTGAAAGAAAAAGAAACTGGAGGCTTGGAGGCTGCGCCTCCAAACGGGTCTGGGCGGTCGCCCAACCGCGAAGCGGAGTTTTTCCGCACCCTGCTAGGCGTGCGAAAAGAACTTTTCGTACAGGGACAACAGGATTTCGAACAGGATCAGTACGACAATATACCATTCCACCTTCATGGAGCGGTTGGTGTGCACCAGATCCAGCAAGGTTTCGGCCGTGTTGCCGATAACTTCCAATTTGTGATCCAGGGCGCGGGATCTTTCCCGGATTTCGTATTCCCGTTCCAGCCGCCCGAACAGACCTTCCAATTGGGGGACGTTCCATAAGGCTTCGGGTTTTTCCATGATCTCGGCCCGCCCGACCATACGGTGTTGGGTCAGCAGCACATCGCCGATCTGGGATAAAAGATCCCGGATGCGGAACCGTCCCCGGCCCTTATGCTTCAGGCGCGAGGCCAAAGGCTCGACCCGGTCGAAGACGCTGGCCACTTTGACTTCGAAATGTTCCAGCATCACATCCTTGGCCAGAACGTCGGCGACGATCTGCATGCGTTCCGGGGTCAGGCTGGACAGAATGATGGTTCCGTCTGGTTCCACCTGTTCAGCATGGCCGGGAATGATGTCCAGATGGGCCTGTTCCCGCACCGGATCGGCCAGGGGGTCGGTGACCAGACGGGTCAGATCGGCCAGATAATGGGCTTCTTCCTCGGCGCTGACGTCGAACAGAACCACGGCGCCATATCGGAACATGACGCAATACCCCTTGCGGCCCAGGCGCAGGGTCAGGGGGGTAGTGGCCAGGGCGTGTTTTTGTTCATAGCCACGGGTGTCCAGCCGTTCGCCCAGCAAGAAGGCGCGGGCCAGAATGGAACGGCGGGTGTCGGTATCGGTGGTGGGGGACAGGTCGGTCATGCCGATGATGCTTGCCTGTCCCTTGGGGCGGAATCAAGTGAAGGTTGGGGCCCGTCCTCAAACACGTATCCGAAAATGCGTTGACCGAAACCGATCAACGCCGCCCTCCCGCGCCATAAGGCGCACGGCCCCTTGGGTCTAACCAAGCCGCACTGTGTCGGCCTTATCGCAGCTTGCCATTATTCCAGTCGTCCCAGGGCGCGGGCCAGAACCAGATACAGCTTGCCCACTTCCGACGAGGTGAAGGTTCCGGTCAGCACATCGGAATAATCCGATTGCCGGGCCTGGTTCAGCAAGGCTTCGAATTCCCCCAGATAGCGGATGACGTAGTCGCGGAATTCGCCGTCTTCTTCATAGCGGTTGCGGATGCTGGCGATCTGGGGCTTGTCCAGGCTGCGCAGGATTTTGCGGACAAAGGCGCTTTGATCGCCGGCGTGGAAGTCGCGCCAGGATTTTTCGTCGATGGTGACGGCGAAGATGCGGCCGATATCCACCGCCAGGGATTGCAGTTTTTCGACGATCTGGGCGGCATTTTGCAGGAATTGCCCCATGGATTGGGCCGCGCGGCGTTCTTCCAATTGCTGCTGGCGCTGTTCCGCCTGCTTGGAAACCGCCAGCAAATCCTCCACCTGACGGGAAAAGGCGGCCAACAGGCTTTCGCCCTGTTGGGACAATCTTTCGCTGGTCACCCCCAGATCGCTGGCCTTCAGGCGCAGCAATTCAAAGGTTTCGCCCAGACGGGACGAACTGCGCCCGGTGCTTTCATCCAATTCCATGGCATGGCGGTGCAAGGCATCGCCGGCGGCACGGACCTGGGTGGTGATGCGGTCGGACGATTGGGTCAGTTCGCGGATGCCGGCGCGCAGGGTATCACCGGCGATGGTGACCTGGGTGGCGGTCTTGTTGGAGGTTTCTTCGAATTCCAGGGAAATTTGGCGCAGGGCGTCACCGGCCTTTTGCGAGGTCTGGAACACGGTTTGCGCGGCTTCGCCCACGGTGGCCGCCTGGGCGGCGATGTCGTCGCCGAAGCTTTTCAGGACTTGGCCCGAATCCTCGGCCACCCGTGTCAGGGTGGCGCCGGCATCGCCCAGCCGGGATGCGGTGTCGGTGATGCTGGCCTTGGCCTGATCGGCCAGGGCCACCACCTGTTCGCCCTGATGGCGCAGGCCATCCGACACCCCACGGATGCGGGCGGAAACCTGTTCGGAAATGGTGGTCAATTGGGTGGTGGTGGTTTCCAGCGTGCTGTTGACCAAGGTGGCTTCGTTGACCGCCTTGCCCGCGCTTTCGCCCACCTCTGCGGCCCGTGCCCGCAATCCTTCGCCCACGCTTTCCAGTTCCATGGCCACGCGGGACGACACGGACACCAGATCGTTGCTGCTTTGACGCATGGTGTCGGCGATGCCGCGCACCTTGCCCATCACCTGATCGGCGGTCGTGGTCAGATGGCGGGTTTGCTGGTTCAGTGACGTTTCCGACAGCCGGGCCTGGGTGGCGACCACATTGGCGGCATCGGCCAGTTCATCGGCCTGTTTGCGCAAGGTCTGGCGGATACTGTCGGTTTGGGCGGATGCTTTTTCCCCGCCCTTGGCCAGTTCCTCGATTTGCAGGCGGATGGTGTCGGCGGCTTCGCGGGCGCGGGCCTGCATCTGATCGGTGGCTGCCGACAGGGCGCGGCTTTGGCCCTGGAACACGTCGCCCATCTCGCGGACCTTGCCGGTAGCCTGTTCCACCGCATTTTCCAATTCCTGGCGGCGCAGGCCCAGCCCGTCGCCCACTTGGGACAATTGCCCCAGCGCGTCTTCGGCGGCCTGGGTCATGCGGCCGGCATGGCGGCCCATGGCGTCGTCGATTTCGCGGAAGCGGGCCATGGCCTGATCGGATGCGGTGGTCAGTTCGCGTCCTTGCACGGCCAAGCTTTCTTCCACGATCTTCACCCGCGACAACACCCGGTCGGTGGTCTGGTCCAGGCTGGTGGCCTGGGATTGCAGGGAATGGGAAATCCGGTCGGTTTGTTCGGCCAGCCGTTCGGCGGAGCGGTCCAGATCGCTGTTTTGCCGTTCGAACAAGGCGTTCAGGCCGGTCACCCGGCTGGACAGGGTATTGGCCACATCTTCGGCCCGGACGGCGGCCATATCGGTGATCTGACGCAGATTGCCGGCTTGGGTGGTAAAGACCGATCCCACCTGTTCGGCCCGGTCGGTGGCCGTGCGCGAGGCGCGGTCCAGGGCCTCGACGTGCTTTTGCACTTGCAGGGTCAGGGATTCCGCCCGTTCGCTGATAACGACCGCGTCTTTTTCCACATCGTCCACATGGCGGCGGATGGCTTCGCCGAATTGGCGGGCACGGTTTTCCGCCGCTTCGGTGGCGGTGTTGATGTCCTGCGTCTGGGCTTTCAGCACCTGTTCCACCTCACGCGCGCGGGTGGTGGCGGTGTCGGCGGCGGTGCTCAGCCGGTCCACCTCGGCCTGAAGCGCGTCCAGGGCGCCACGGGCTTCGGCGGCGATGCGTCCGCTCAGCCCCGACATGGCCTCGATCTGGCGGACCATCATTTCCTGGGTGGATTTGGCATCGGCCAAAGCCTGGGCCGAGGCATCGGACAGCGCACGGGCTTGGGCGCGCAGGGATTCGGTGATGGCATGAACCTTCCGGTCGGCCCCGTCGGCGGGATAGGTCAGGCGGGCCAGATGCACGCCCAATTCCTCGGCCACCACCCGCACCGCCCGGCCCCGGTCCACCCAGGCCAGGATCAGCCACAGGAAAGCCAGGGGGACAAAGGCCGATCCGACCACGCCGCCCACTTCCTGGGCTTGCAAGGCCATGATGTTTTCCCAGCCGATGCTGCCATGGACATAGATGACGCAGATCAGCAGCCAAACGACGCTGGCCCCCAATCCTGACAGCATCATGACCCGGTTCAAGGCCATCTGTCGGCGCAGGCGCGGCGGCGGACCATCGCTTAGGGTCGGACGTTCACCCATCAGAATGCCATCCACGCCATCGTCGCGCTGGCCTGCCACATCTGCCATCAGTCCTGCCCCCTTGGCCGAATTATCCAATTTCTAAAGCAAAGCGTCTAATTGCCCGACATATCATGATTTCCCCGCCCTGAGCATGCCCGTGACCGGCATGAAAATCAATCGCTGCCACCGGGTTTTTCCATGGCCGGAGGTCATATCCGCGACGAAATGAGCAATCGCTGAAATATACATTTCAGAATGGTTGATAGGTGGTGCTTGACAATAATTTTGTGTTATATAATATAAAGTCTAGTTGTTTTATGGATTTTGTGGCGGAGAGCAAGGCCATGCACCATCCCGGACATCCTCATCTGGACACCATCGCCCGTGCAGGGCAAAGCCGCGGTTTGCGCCCGGCGGATCCTTTGGTGCAGCCCTTGGCCGAGGCCCGGCGCTCCGCCCTGGAATATCAGACCTTGTGGAACGATCCGCTGCCGGACCAGCCGGGGGCGTTGTCGGTGGCCACCACCATCGCCGGACCGTTCGGGACATCGGTGGATTTGCGCATTCATTATCCCGATCATCGGCGGGATGACCTGCCGGTGCTGCTTTATTTTCACGGCGGCGGCTTTGCCTTGAACAGCGTGGACACCCATGAACGGCTGATGCGGCTGTTGGGACAGCGCGCCGGGGTGGCGGTGGTGGGGGTGGGCTATGGCCTGGCCCCGGAACTGCGCTTTCCCGGTCAGTTGCATCAGGCATTGGCGGCGGTGTCCTGGTTGCGCCGCGATGGCGGACGGTGGGGGCTGGATGCCGACCGTCTGGCGGTGGGCGGCGATTCCGCCGGGGGCAATCTGGCTCTGGCCCTGACCTTGCTGCTGAAGGAACGGCGCCAGCCTCTGCCGCGCTTCGGCCTGTTGCTCTATGGCATGTTTTCCGCCGATCTGGCCACCGCGTCCCACCGGGATTACGGTCGGGGCGGGTTCGGCCTGACCACCCAGCGCATGGATTGGTTCTGGTCCGCCTATCTGGCCGATAACGCCCAGCGGGATAATCCGTTGGCGGCGCCGCTTTTGGCCGATCATCATGGCCTGCCGCCCCATTTGCTGATCGCCGCCGGGTTGGATTGCCTGCGCGATGACAGCGTGGCCCTGCATGACCGTTTCCGGCAGGCCGGGGTGGATAGCCGCCTGTCCATCTATGACGGGGTTCCCCATTCCTTCATGCAGATGAGCGCGCATCTGCCCCCCGCCGATGCCGCCATCACCGAAGCCGCCCAGGCATTGGCCCTGCATCTGGCGACTTCGGATTGTTTGGCGGCGGAATAGGGCGGCTTATACCAACGGCGGTAAGTTCTGGCTTACGGCCGTTGGTTCTGCCGCCATTGCGGCGGCGGCCAAGGGCGCGGCAGCGCCCGCCCGGCGAGGGACAAAAAACCCCAGCCGCCATTGCGGCGGCGGCCAAGCGGCCGGATGGCCGCGCCCGGCGAGGGACAAAATAAACCCCAGCCGCCATTGCGGCGGCGGCCAAGCGGCCGTATGGCCGCGCCCGGCGAGGGCTG
>JAYSBF010000003.1:0-127002 GCA_041915545.1 Magnetospirillum sp.
CGCACCACCCGTTTCGGCCAGAACCTTGGTGATCGCCGCGGTCAGCGAGGTCTTGCCATGGTCAACGTGACCGATGGTGCCGATGTTGCAGTGCGGCTTGTTGCGCTCGAATTTCGCCTTGGCCATTATTCAACCCGTGTGGTCGGCGGCAATCTGCCGCAGGTGGAGCAAGCAGCGGCACCGGGCCGCGGTGGAAGAAAGTCGCTGGTGCCGATTCCCAGGGTGCTCGCTGGAGCGGGTGAGGGGAATCGAACCCCCGTCATCAGCTTGGAAGGCTGTTGCTCTACCATTGAGCTACACCCGCCTGGTGCGAGGCCCCGGAAAAACCGGACGCCACTCCATCGCCCTGACTGAGAGTGGATGGTGGAGGGGGTTGGATTTGAACCAACGTAGGTGTACACCGGCAGATTTACAGTCTGCTGCCATTGACCGCTCGGCCACCCCTCCATTCCGTCGTCAGCTTTGCGCCAGGGCGACGGGAGACCGGAAGATTGAGAATTTTCGCCCTCTTGTCAACTCGAAAATAGAAGGGTACACCCCAAGAAAAGGAGAACGCCGGTGGCAAACCAAAATTTCCGATCAAAAACAGACACTTCGCGTCAGGCAAAAAATCAGGAAAAAAAACCTCGCCCCCGTGGTGGAGAGGGTGGAAAGGGGGGGGAGAGCGGAAAAAATTTTTCATCGCCCCGTGGCGGTCATCAGCTATGGCTGTATGGCACCCATGCCGTTCTGGCGGCCTTGGGGAACCGGCAGCGGGTTCTACGTCGCCTGATCGCCACTGCCGAGGCCGCCAAGGGGGTGGAAGATACCCTGGTCACCCTGGCGGCCAGCCAATCCCGTTCCCTGCCGCCGGTGGAGCTGATGGCGCGAGCGGAGATGGATGCCCTGCTGCCCCCCGGTGCGGTGCACCAGGGCATCGCCCTGCTGACCAATCCGCTGGAAAGCGGTGGGATCGAAGAGGTGGTCCGTCTGGCCGCAGGCCGTGATCACGCCCAGGTCATGATCCTGGATCAGGTGACCGATCCGCATAATGTTGGGGCGATCGTCCGGTCTGCCGCGGCTTTCGGCGCGCTGGCGGTGGTGGTACCCGACCGTCATAGCCCCGAGGAAACCGGCACCTTGGCCAAATCGGCATCGGGGGCATTGGAATGCCTGCCGCTGATCCGGGTGACCAATGTGGTTCGGGCGCTGGAGGATTTGAAGAAGGCGGGGTTCTGGATCGCGGGCATGGCCGGAGAAGCCCCGCGCACCCTGGCCGAGGAAAAATTGACCGGCAAGGTAGCCCTGGTCATGGGAGCGGAAGGGGACGGATTGCGCCGCCTGACCCGCGAGCATTGCGATTATCTGGTCAAATTGCCCATGACCGGGGCGGTGGAAAGCCTGAATGTTTCCAATGCCGCCGCCGTGGCCTTGTATGAATTGGTTCGAATTCTGCCGATCACGCGGTCGGCTGGCGCAGACGACTGACCAGGGGCAGGAATTCCGCCGCCACTTCCTGGTACAAGGCGCGTTTGAAGGGAACGATCAGGCCGGGGACCTGGGCCAAATCCATCCATTGCCAGTGGGAAAATTCCGGGTGTTCGGTGTCGATGCGGATGTCCTGATCGGTTCCCAGAAAGCGGAAGGCGAACCATTTCTGCTTTTGCCCGCGGAACCGGCCCTTCCAGCAATGATCGGCCACATCCTCGGGCAGGTCATAGGAAATCCAGCTCCGGCTTTCCGCCAGCAATTCGGCATGGTCGGTGCCGATTTCCTCTTTCATTTCCCGCAAGGCGGCGGGCAGGGGGGCTTCGCCCTCGTCGATGCCGCCTTGGGGGAATTGCCAAGCCGCTGGTTCGGTGTCGATGCGCCGGGCCGTGAACACTTGACCTTGGGCGTTGAACAAGACGATACCGACCCCCGAACGATAGGGGCGGTCATGGAATGGAAGCCGTTTGCCCATCACTTCACCGCCCGTTTGGCCACCGCCGATGCCGGAGCCAGTTGCACACCTTGTTCCCCCAAGGTTTCCATCCAGGCCAGCAGACGGTCATAGGTCACCGGGCGCGGGCTGGCGACCACCAATCCCCCCCCGGCCAGACGGGCACCCTGGCTGGCCTGGGCCAGTCGGGTATCCATGGCGTCGCGGAAGATTTCCGTGCCCAGGGCGGTGTTGACGGCGGCGGTGGGCAGCAGCGGTTCGCCCAAGGCGCCGTCGCCCACATACAGCAAGCCCCGTTCCCGTAACGTGGCCAACACCCCGCCCATGCGGGCTGATTGAACGAACGGGCCATCGGGCGCCCAGACGCCCACATAACCGCTGGTCTTGCCCATGATCTTTTCCAGGCGGGTCAGGGTTTCTTCCGACGAGGTGGTGGTCAGCAGGCCCAAGGGGCCGGGATCGCGGGCCGGATAGCCCGATGTTTCCACCGGCAGGCCCAGCATCACCTCGTGACCGGCCTCGCGGGCGCTTTTTACCCATTTGTCCAAAGTACCGGCATAGGGGCTGAAGGCCAGGGTAACCTCGGGCGGGAGCTTGGTGATGGCGGCTTCGGTGGCTGCCTTGTCCAGGCCTAAATCGGTGATCACCACCGCCACCTTGGGCTTATCCGCCGGTCCGTCGAAGGGGCGGGCATAGACCTGCCATGACTGGCGCCCGTCGCGGGCAATCACCGGCTGCGGCCCACGGGCCGAAGCCCGCACCAAATCCTCGACCGGGGCAGGCGGCAAGGGTTTGGCCGCCACCTGCCGCACGGGCAAGGTGGCGTAAGTGGGGGCGGACCCGGCCCCGCGAGGGCTGGGCATGGTCGGCTCGGTCAGCACGCCGGGGGATGGAACGGCACCCGGTGCCATGGCGGCATTTTGCGCAGGCGCCGGTGCGGCGGGCTTGGGCGCCGGGGTATAGCCGGGGACCTGCAAGGACAGGAAGGGCGAGCTATCCGAGACATCCAGCAAGGCGATGATGTCATCCATGCGCATGGACGACATCACGTAAACCACCCCCCCCAGACCGCCACCCAATAAGATGACGACCAGAAAGGTCAGGAGGGGACGAAGGCTGAAAGACCGCTGGTTGGACTGGGTCGGCCGGTCCATCAGCATGTCGTTGTCGTCCAGCGAAAACATGGGCGATCCTTGCAAAAATGTGCCGGGGCAACAGCGCACCACATCGCGCCGCCAACCCAAGTGGCAAGATTTCGACAAATGGCCCCGCCGCCATTGGTCAAGACGTTATCACGTTTCGGCTGGCCGTTGTGTTTCCTTTCCGGGTGACTGGAAAAACCAATCACCCGGAAGAGTAGAGCGCAATGGGCCGTTAATTAGCCTGGGGACGATACAGGGACAGCCCCCGGATCAGGTCGATGGCCCGGGCCATCTGATAGTCCTGGCTGGGATCGCCCATCTTGATGGCCCCTTGGGGCGGGGCCGAATCCGCCGGTGCGGCGGGCTTGGCATCCGGTGCCGAAGGAGCCGCCGGAGCCGATTTGGCACCCTTGTCCTTGTCCTTGTCCTTATCCTTGTCCGCGTCCTTGTTGTCGGGGTTCTGCAAGGCGTTGCGCAAGGATGCTTCCGACCGGCGATCCCGTTCGGAGACGTTCAAGGGTTCGATCTTGGATTGCTGGACCTTGATATCCGGTTCGATCCCCACCGCCTGGATCGACCGGCCCGACGGGGTGAAATAGCGGGCGGTGGTCAGGCGCATGGAGCCGTGGCCGGGCAGCGGAATCAGGGTTTGAACCGATCCCTTGCCGAAAGAGCGGGTCCCCAGCAGGATGGCGCGATGATGATCCTGCAAGGCGCCGGCAACGATTTCCGAGGCCGAGGCCGAACCATCATTGATCAGCACCACCATGGGCAGGCCGTCGGTGATGTCGCCGGGGCGGGCATTGAAGCGCTGGGTGTCTTCGGCGCGACGGGCGCGGGTCGAGACGATTTCGCCCTTTTCCAGGAAATCGTCAGACACGGCGATGGCCTGATCCAACAGGCCGCCGGGATTGTTGCGCAGGTCGATGACGAAGCCCGACAGGTTCTTGCCGATATCCTTTTTCAACTGGGCAATATGCTTGCGCAGATCGGTATCGGTGCTTTGCGAGAACTGAGTGATGCGCACATAGCCGATGGAGCCTTCGGCGTGGGAGCGCACGGTCTGGATGCGGATGACCGCACGGGTCAGCTTCACGTCAAAGGGCTCGGCTCCGCCCCGGCGCACGGTCAGGCGGATATCGCTGTTGACCGGGCCGCGCATGCGGTCCACGGCGTCGGACAAGGACAGCCCCATGACCGGCTCGCCATCCAGATGAGTGACGAAATCGCCCGGTTGCAACCCGGCGCGATAGGCGGGGGTGTCGTCGATGGGGGACACCACCTTGACCCAACCGTTTTCCATGGTCACTTCGATACCCAGGCCGCCGAATTCGCCCTTGGTATTGATGTCCATATCGCGGGAGTTCTTGGGGTTCAAATAGCTGGAATGGGGGTCCAGCGAGGACAGCATGCCATTCAACGCCGCTTCGATCAGTTCCTCGTCATTGACGGGTTCCACATAGTCCGAGCGGACTTTCTCGAAAACCTCGGCGAACAGATCCATCAGACGGTAGGTTTCCTTGCTTTCCGCCGCATGGGACGGGGCGGGCGCAACGGTCCCCGCCAGCAAGGCTACGGCGCTTGCCGCGATCAAGGTCTTGCGAATCATCCATTAACCTTACTTTTTGGTGCCGTGAGCCAAGGCAACGGGTTGACAGGCTGGCCGTTACGACGCAATTCCACGTAGAGAGAGGGTTTGTTGGATTCCTCTTCCTGTGGGCTCATCACGCCGACGGGTTCCCCCGCCAGCAGGCGCTGCCCGACCGTAGCATCGATCTGGGACATCCCTGCCAGCAAGGTATGATAGCCTTCGCCGTGTTCAATGATCAAGAGCAGGCCATAGCCCCGGAACGGTCCCGAGAACGCCACCCGTCCGTCATAGGGGGCAACCACCTGGGCGCCGCGGCGGGTGGCGATGATGATCCCCTTGGACGGCAATCCCAGATCATTGGCCTGACCATATTGGGTTTCGACCTTGCCGCGGGCGGGAAACAGCATGCGCCCCTGGGCCATGGTAAAGGGTTTTTCCTTATTGCCGGATTTGGCGTCGTCGGCGGCGCGGGTGGCGGCCTCGGCCTCGCGCTGGGCTTTTTGCGCAGCCACTTCCTTTTCCCTGGCTTCGACCTGGGCGCGGCGCTCGGTTTCCCGTGCGGTGCGGGCATCGGCCAATTCCCGCTCTTTGCGTTCTTTTTCCGCCTTCTGGGCGGCGATCTCGGCGTCGCGCGCGGCCTTTTTGGCGGCGATTTCGGCCTCGCGCGCGGCCTTTTTGGCGGCGACTTCCGCCTCCTTCGCGGCCTTTTCCGCCGCGATCTTGGCTTTGCGGGCCTCTTCTTCCTCTTGCAGGCGGCGTTTCCGGTCGTCTTCCAGCCGTTTCAGCAGGTCGCGCAAATCCTCGGCTTCCTCGGCCAATTGCCGGGTCCGGCGCTCGGCCGCCTCTGATTCGGCCATGGCAGCAGTTTGCAGGCCGGATTTGCGTTCCCACAAATCGCGCAAGCGGCGGTGCTCGCCTTCAAGCTGGCCGGTGGTGGTGGAGATGCGCCGACTTTGTTCGATCACATCGGCCCGCAACTTGGCCATCATGTCGATTTCGCTTTTAAGATCGGCGACGGAATGTTCGATCTGGGGCACGGCGGAACGCAGCAAAATGGCCGAGCGCACCGTATCGGCCGGGCTTTGCGGCTGAACGATCAATGCCTCGGTGGGGCGCCAAGCCAGCCGTTGCAGGGCGGTCAATACCCCGGTCATCTGCTCTGACCGGCGATGCAGCGTATCCCCCCGCTTGGCTTCCTGGGCTTTCAGATCCTCAAGCTGGCTTTCCAGCTCGGACAGCAATTCCTCGCTTTCCTGGGCGGCGCGGGCGGCGCTGACCAGATCGGAACGCACGCGGGCGGTTTCTTCGGCGATGGCCAGGGCCTTGCGCTTGATTTCCTCGTGCTCGGCCCGGCTTTTCCTGATCTGATCCTCGATCTCGCGCAGGCGCCGGTCAGCCGCCGCCGGATCGGCGGTTTGGCCGTGGGCCGGAACGGCCCCGGCCCATCCGGCCAACAGGATCAGGGCAAGGATCGTGGCGATCCTTGCCCGTCTTGCGCGTGATCCGTACCCCATGGATGACCGGCCGTCCTATGGGGTCAGATCAGGGCGGTGCCGGTCATATCCGCCGGCTGGGGCAAGCCCAGCAGGCGCAGGACAGTGGGGGCCACATCGGCCAGCCGCCCATCCTTCAACCCGGCGGTTCCCGTCGGCGGATTGACCAGGATCACATCCACCGGCCCGGTGGTGTGGGCGGTATAGGGTTCATGGGTCACCGGATCGGTCATTTGTTCGGCATTGCCGTGATCGGCGGTGATCAGCATGGTGCCGCCCGCAGCGGTGATGGCCTGTTCCAGCCGGGTCAGGCAGCCATCCACCGTTTCAGCGGCACGGATGGCGGCGGGCAGAATGCCAGTATGGCCCACCATGTCGCCATTGGCGTAATTGGCGACGATCAGGTCATATTGGCCGGATTGGATGGCCGCGACCAATTTATCGGTAACCTCCGCCGCCGACATTTCCGGCTGAAGATCATAGGTGGCCACCTTGGGGCTGGGGACCAGGATACGGTCTTCGCCGTCATAGACCTGTTCGCGCCCGCCATTGAAGAAAAAGGTGACGTGGGCGTATTTTTCCGTCTCGGCGATGCGTAATTGGCGCAATCCACGGGCGGAAACCACCTCGCCCAGAATATTGGTCAGGCTTTCCGCCGGAAACAGGGACGGCAAAAAGGCATTGAGGTCGCGGGAATATTCGGTCAGCCCCAATTGGGCGGAAAACTGAAGGGTACGAGGACGGGCGAAGCCGTCAAAGGCCGGGTCCACCAAAGCATGCAGGATTTCACGGGCACGATCGGCGCGGAAATTACCCATGATCAGGCCATCGCCATCCTGAATGCCCGCATAGCCGCCAATCACGGCGGGCAGGATGAATTCGTCGGTCTTGCCCGCGGCATAGGATTGTTCCACCGCCTTCAGCCCGTCGGCGGCGGCAACGCCCTTACCCAAAGCGATGGCGTCATAGGCCAGTCCCACCCGGTCCCACCGCTTGTCACGGTCCATGGCGTAATAGCGTCCCGACACGGTAGCCACGCTGACATCCAATCCACCCACATCATCCACGAAGCGGCCCAGGAATTCCCGGCCTGAAGAGGGCGGGGTGTCGCGGCCATCCATGAAGGCATGAATCTTGACCGGCACCTTGGCCTGGGTGGCGATGCGGGCCAAGGCCACCAGATGGTCCTGGTGGGAATGCACCCCGCCTGGGCTCATCAACCCCAGCACATGCAGGCAGCCGCCCTTGGCCCGGATGGCATCCAATGCCTGGATCAACAGCGGGTTGGTCGCCAGCGATCCATCGGCCACGGCCTGATCAATGCGGGGCAGATCCTGCATGACCACGCGCCCCGCCCCCAAATTCATGTGACCCACTTCGGAATTGCCCATCTGGCCGTCCGGCAGACCCACCGCCAGGCCCGAGGTCAGAAGCTGGGCATGGGGGAACGTGCCGATGAAGCGGTCCCAGGTGGGGGTGTTGGCCAGGGCGATGGCATTGTCGGTGGGATCATCACGATGCCCCCAGCCATCCAGGATGCACAAGAGCACCGGGCGGGGGGCAGAGGCGGCGTTGCTGGTCTGGGTCATGGTGTCGGCGTCTTATCGGCTGCGCCGACAGGCCAATCCAAAACGGCCGGGCGGCGACGGGGCTTCGGTGGCGATGCCGTTTCCGCTGGACCGCCGTGGCGGTCATGCCAGTCAAGTCCTGCGTCGGCTGATCTTCCCCCGTGTTCGGCAATCCAGCCTATCCAGGTCCCCGTCAATCGGGGGCCATGTCTATCCGGGAACAGGGGTGGCGCAGTATAACCCGAACGGACGGAATAGTCTTCCTCATTTCGGGTAGGCTCACTTCGGGCGGGACTCATTTCAGGCGGGGGAGTAGATCGTGGACGCAACAACGCATTCCGGTCCATGGGGGCTGGCCCCTGGACCGGATCATGCGTGAAAATGCTCCCGGATGGTGGCGGTCATCCGGGCGGCGTTGCGTGGTGTCCGTGCCTTCACACAGGACGGGTTCCAGCCAAGGCTGGACCAATCCTTAGCGGGGGGCGATCACCATGACCATCTGGCGGCCTTCCATCTTGGGAATCTGTTCAATTTTGCCCAGATCCTCAAGATCATCACGCACCTGTTCCAGCACTTTCATGCCCAAATCCTGGTGCGCCAATTCGCGGCCGCGGAAACGCAAGGTCACCTTGACCTTATCGCCTTCCTCAAGGAACTTGCGC
The DNA here is from genome assembly GCA_041915545.1 of Magnetospirillum sp. Lineage (GTDB taxonomy): Bacteria > Pseudomonadota > Alphaproteobacteria > Rhodospirillales > Magnetospirillaceae > Magnetospirillum. The sequence continues at coordinate 8,378 of JAYSBF010000003.1, forward strand.
ATGGCGCGCATCTTCACCCCATAATCGTTATCGTCGATATTGGGCCGAAGCTTGATTTCCTTGACCTCGATGACCTTCTGTTTCTTCCTGGCCTCGTTCTTCTTCTTCTGGGCTTCGTACTTGAATTTTCCGTAGTCCAGAATCTTACAGACGGGCGGATCGGCATTGGGCGAGACTTCGACCAAATCCAATCCGGCTTCTTCCGCCATGATCAGACCTTCGCGCAGGCTGACAACGCCGATCATCTCTCCGTCTGGGCCGACCAGACGGATGGAACGGACATCGATTTCTCGGTTGACGCGCGGCCCATCGCTCTTGGGCGGCGTCTGCATGGGTGGTCTGGCTATGAAAACTTCTCCATCGGTATGAACAAAAAACATGGGCCGACCCCGGCGTCTCCCCCGGCGGGTATCTGGCCCGGCTCTACTGCCTATGCACCCCGGCGATCAGGCCGGGGGCATGGATTCTTGCGCAAGTTTAGCGACAGCTTGGTCAAGCGCAACAATTTCCTGTTCGGTGCTGCCCAATCGCCGGATGGCGATGGTGTTTTCCTCGGCCTCGCGCTTGCCTGCGACCAGGATAACCGGGACCTTGGCGACCGAATGTTCGCGGATCTTGTAATTGATTTTTTCGTTGCGGATATCGGTTTCCACCCGCAGCCCGGCCTTGCGCAACTGGGCGGCGACCTGCTGGGCGTAGTCATCGGCTTCCGAAACGATGGTGGTCACCACCACTTGGGTCGGGGCCAGCCACAGCGGGAACCGGCCCGCATGGTGTTCCATCAAGATCCCCAAGAAGCGTTCGAACGATCCCAAAATGGCCCGGTGCAGCATGACCGGCCGCTTTTTGCTGCCATCTTCGGCGGTATAGGTGGCGTCCAGCCGTTCCGGCAACACGAAATCCACCTGAAGTGTGCCGCATTGCCAATCCCGGCCGATGGCATCGCGCAGGACGAATTCCAGCTTGGGACCGTAAAAGGCGCCTTCGCCCGGATTCAAGGTGGTTTCCAGCCCGGCGGCCTTGGCCGCGTCCAGCAAAGCGCCTTCGGCCTTGTCCCAAATGCTGTCTTCGCCCGCCCGCTTTTCCGGGCGGTCCGAGAACTTCACCCGGACATCGGTGAAGCCGAAATCCTGGTACACGCCCTTCAGCATCTCGCAAAACGAAATGGTTTCGGCGGTGATCTGGTCTTCGGTACAGAAGATGTGGGCGTCGTCCTGGGTAAAGGCCCGGACGCGCATGATGCCGTGCAGGGCGCCCGACGGTTCATAGCGGTGGCAGGACCCGAATTCCGCCATGCGCAGGGGCAGATCGCGATAGCTTTTGATGCCCTGGCGATAAATCTGCACATGGCAGGGGCAGTTCATGGGCTTGATGGCCAGTTCCAAATCTTCCTCGCCCGAGGTGGCGATGAACATGGCCTGTTTGAATTTTTCCCAGTGGCCCGACGCTTCCCACAATTTGCGGTCCACCAATTGCGGGGTTTTGACTTCCACGTAATTGTTGGTGTCGAGCTGGCGGCGCATATAATTTTCCACCACCCGCCACAGGCGCCAGCCCTTGGGGTGCCAGAACACGCTGCCCACCGCCTCTTCTTGCAGGTGGAACAGGTCCATTTCCCGTCCCAGGCGGCGGTGATCGCGCTTTTCCGCTTCTTCCAACATGTGCAGATAGGCGTCCAGGTCCTTTTTGTCGAACCAGGCGGTGCCGTAAATGCGTTGCAGCATTTCATTGTTGGAATTGCCGCGCCAATAGGCCCCGGCCAGCTTCATCAGCTTGAACGCCTTGCCCAGCTTGGCGGTGGCGGGCAGATGGGGGCCACGGCACAGATCAATGAAATTGCCCTGACGGTACAGGGAAATGGTCTGTCCGGCGGGGATGGCGGCGATCAGTTCCGCCTTGTACTTTTCCCCCAGGCCCAGAAAGAATTCCACGGCCCTGTCGCGGTCCCATTCCTCGCGCACGATCTGTTCGTTGCGATCGACGATCTCGCGCATGCGCGCCTCGATCTTTTCCAGATCCTCGGGCGTGAACGGGGTCGGGCGGGAAAAGTCGTAGTAAAAGCCGTTTTCGATGGACGGGCCGATGGTGACCTGGGTTTCCGGGTACAGTTCCTTGACCGCTTCGGCCATCACATGGGCGGCGTCGTGGCGCAGCAATTCCAAGGCATCGGCACCATCCTTGGCGGTGACGATCGCCAAGTGGGTGTCGGTCGTCAGGGTAGTGGACAGGTCCTTCATCTCGCCGTTGACACGAATGGCCAGCGCGGCCTTGGCCAGGCCGGGGCCGATGTCCTTGGCCACATCCAGGCCGGTGACCGGTCCGGGAAAGCTGCGGACGCTGCCGTCGGGAAGCGTTATGGCGACCATGAAATCCACTCTCTGTTTCGAAAGGTTTGAAAGGCGGACTGTAGAACCTTTGCCATCCGAGTCAAGCCCAGCCCGCGCGTGTCAGGGCTGGGACCTGATCATGGCCGGGATTTGGGCGATCACCTCGGCCCCGGTCAGTTGGGCCAGATCCGGGCGGCGCAGGATCTGAACCTGTCCCCGCGGGGCGCACAAGGATGGGTCGGAATCGTGAGAAAACAGCACCAGGGCCGGGCATCCGGCGGCGGCGATCAGGTGCATGGGGCCGGTGTCGTTCCCCACCGCCAGGCAGGCCCGCCCCCCCAATCCCAAAATGGCGGAAAAATCGGTGCGGCCCGACAGGTCGATGGCCTGGGGGCAGTGGGCGCGGATGGCCGCGATGGCTGCCTGTTCCGCCGTGGTGCCCAGCAAGACTGGGTGAATGCCCCGGTCCGTCAGCCAAACAGCCAGTTGGGCGAAGTTGTCGGCGGGCCAGCGTTTGGCCGGGCGGTGCGGGGCGCCGCCGGGACACAGCAGGGCAAAGGGCGTGGGCAGGCCGAACGGGTCGCTGGCGGGGATGGCCCAGGACAGATCGGCGGGGGGGATGCGGGGGATGCCGGCCACGGCCAGTTGTTCGGCCTGGCGATCCACTGTGTGCATGTGGTCGCGGTCGGGATTGGCGTGGGGATGCGAACAGCCCGGCGCGATGCCCGACCATTCGGTCTGCCCCCCCATCAGCCGGAAATACCAGCCGGAGCGGTCGGATGTTTGCAGGTCATAGACCCGGCTGAACCGCCCGCTGCGCAGCCGCCGACGCAAATCCAGCACCCGCCAGATTTGCCACAGCTTGGGCCGCCGGTCGATCCAAACCTGATCGAACCACGGGCTGGATCGGGCCAGATCGGCGAAGGGGCGGGTGGTCAGCAAGGTGATCCGCGCCCCCGGATGGTGGGCGCGGATGGCGGCGAAGGGGGCGAAAGCCTGGACGAAATCCCCCAAGGCCCCCAGCTTGATCACCAGGATATGCGGGGGGGTGTCCGGGGTGTCCGGGGTCAAAGTGCTTCGGGGTCCAGGGGTGGCTGGTGGATCGGCCGGGCTTCGACCCCTTGCAGAATTTCGCGGTACACGTCCAAGGTGCGGGTGCACATGGTAGCGGTGGTGAAATTCATGTGGACGAAACGCTGGCCCAGATCGGACATGGTCTGACGCCGTGCGGCCGGCAAATCCAGGAAGGTCTTGATGGCCTGGGCCAATGCCTGTTCATCATTGGGGGGGACCAGCCAGCCGGTGCGGCCGGGCAAGACGGTTTCCCGCGGGCCGCCATGATCGGTGGCGATGACCGGACGACCCATGGCCTGGGCTTCGATCACCACCCGGCCAAAAGCTTCGGGGTCGGTCGAGGCGGACACCACCAGATCGGTCAGCATATAGGCGGCGGGCATGTCGTTGCATTCATCGACGATATGCACCACCGATGTCAGGTCCAGGCGGCGGATCAGATTGACCAGCTCCTGGCGGTAATTGGCCCGGCCCTGATCGGACCCCACCAGCAGACAGCGCACATCGCTGCGTCCCAATTCGGCCAGGGCGCGGATCAGCACTTCCTGGCCTTTCCAGCGGGTCAGCCGCCCCGGCAACATGATCACCGGGCAGGCATCGGGCAGGCGCCAGCGCTGGGCCAATTGAATGATGCGTTCGGCGCTGACCCGGGCGGGATCGAATTTGGCCGGGTCGATGCCGCGATGGATCACCCGCATCTTTTCGGCGGGCAGACCATAAATGCGCCGGGCATGTTCCCCGATGAAATCGGAAATGGCGATCACCCGCTCACCCCGGACCATCACCGAGTTATAGATGTGCTTCAGCCCGAACCAGCCCAGATTATAGGTGCCGTGAAAAGTGGTGACGAAATGGACGCCCATGTTGCGGGCGGCGATCATGGAACTCCAGGCCGGGGCGCGGGATCGGGCGTGAACAATGTTGACGCCGTATTGCTGGATCACCGCTTCCAGCTTGGACACATTGGCGCGGATGCCCAGCGGGCTTTTGGTGGCCACCGGCAATTCCACATGGGTCGCCCCCATGCGGGTCAATTCGCGCACCATGGGGCCGCCTTCGGAAACCACCACTGCACGCCAACCGGCATCGGTCACCGCTTGGGCGATTTCTATGGTGCCGCGTTCCACCCCGCCGGTGACCAGGGCGGGCAGGACCTGCATGACGACGGGTTGACGTCCGTCGTTGAACGGGGCATCGATGGCTGGGCTTTGTTCCGTGGACATGGTGGGAGAATCTGATGACCGATATGATGATGGCGGAAAACGCCGGGCCGGAGATATTAGCACGGCCCGGTGGCGCGTCCATCGCCTACCACAGAATAAATGATGATGCCACCGCGCAGACGAAAGCGGGCAAGGTCGGTGTGGTGTTCATCCATGGCTTTCATTCCGACATGGCCGGCGGCAAGGCTTTGGCCCTGGAACAATGGTGTCGGCAGGATAACCGGGCTTTTATCCGTTTCGATCTGTTCGGGCATGGGCAAAGTTCCGGTCGGGTCGAGGATGGCTGCGTCACGCGCTGGGCCGAAGATGCGGTGGCGGTGCTGGACCAGTTGACCGTGGGGCCGCAGATCGTGGTGGGGTCATCCCTGGGTGGATGGGTGGCGTTGCTGGCGGCCTTGGCCCGGCGGGACCGGGTGGCCGGGCTGGTGGGATTGGCCGCCGCCCCGGATTTTACCGAAGATCTGATGTGGGCCGGGTTCAGCGATGCCCAGCGCCGTCAGATGTTGGAACACGGCCAGATCCAGCTTGATAATTGCTATGATCCGGCCAATCCCTGGATCATTCCCCGCCTGCTGATCGAGGATGGACGGCGCAATCTGCTGCTGCGCGATGCCATCAATCTGATGTGCCCGGTGCGTCTGATCCAAGGACAGCGTGACGATGATGTGCCCTGGAAAACGGCTTTGGCCATCGCCGATTGCCTGGCTGGTGACGATGTGCGGGTGCATCTGGTCAAGGATGGCGGCCATCGGCTGTCCCGCGACAGCGATATCGCCCTGATTTGCCAGGTGGTGGAAAATCTGGCCCGGCAGGTGGATGGAGACGATTGAAAAAAACTTGTGCAATGCGGCATCGCGCATCATTATTACCCTAAACCACCTAAACAGGGTAAGAGGATTGCGCGATGACCACCAAGCCCCCCCGCAAGTTTTTTGAGCCGCTGGCTATCGGCGCCCCCGCGCCCTGGCGGGAATTGCCCGTGCGGCTGGAGCGGATGATCCATTTCTTCCCGCCCCATATTGAAAAGATGCGGGCCAAGGTCCCGGATATGGCCGCCCAGGTGGATGTGATCTTGGGGAATCTTGAGGATGCCATTCCCGCCGATGCCAAGGAAGCCGCGCGGGCGGGGTTCATCCAGGTGGCGGCGGGGGCTGAATTGGGGGCAACTGGCCTGTGGACCCGGGTGAATTGCCTGAATTCCCCTTGGTTCCTGGATGATGTGACTGAAATCGTCGCCAAGGCCGGGAATAAGGTGGATGTGATCATGCTGCCCAAGGTGGAAGGACCGTGGGACATCCATTATCTGGATCAGCTCTTGGCCCAGTTGGAGGCCCGGAACGGGGTGACCCGCCCCATCCTGATTCACGCCATCTTGGAAACCGCCCTGGGGGTGGACAATGTGGCGGCCATCGCCCAGGCCAGCCCGCGCATGCATGGCATGAGCCTGGGGCCGGCCGATCTGGCGGCGTCGCGGGGCATGAAGACCACCCGTGTTGGCGGCGGGCATCCGTTCTATGGCGTGCTGGAAGACGCCAAGGGCGAGGCGCCGCGAACCTTGTTCCAGCAGGATTTGTGGCATTATACCGTGGCCCGGATGGTCGATGCCTGCCAGTCGGCGGGGATCAAGGCATTCTATGGTCCCTTTGGCGATTTTTCCGACGGCGCCGCCTGCGAAGCCCAATTCCGCAATGCGTTCCTGCTGGGATGTGCCGGGGCCTGGTCGCTGCATCCCAGCCAGATCGACATCGCCAAAAAGGTTTTCAGCCCCGATGTGGAGGAAGTCCGCTTCGCCAAGAAAATCCTGGATGCCATGCCCGATGGCACCGGGGCGGTGATGATTGATGGCAAGATGCAGGATGATGCCACCTGGAAGCAGGCCAAGGTGATGGTCGATCTGGCCCGTCAGGTCGCCGCCCGTGACGCGGCCATGGCCCAAGCCTACGGATTGTAAATGTCGCGCCCCAGATCCACGACGATCCCCGTCGTGGATCTGGGGCCATCGGTGATGTGGCCTAAACCTGTGCCATCAGGCGTTCGATTGGGGGGGGATCTCGACCGTATCGGGTCTAGATCCGCTCTCGATAGCGGGGTGCGGAAAAACTTCGCTTCGCGGCTAGGCGACTGCCCAGATCCGTTTGGAGGCACAACTTCCAAGCCTCCCGTTTATTTTTCTTTCAAAGAGTTAGAAATCTGGAGGGTTCGGGAGGCTGTGCCTCTCGATTGGGGGATCGGGGGCAAATGCCCCCGAAAGAGGGTTTTTCCGCATCCTGCCAAGCCCCCAAACGGAAGGAAAGACGACTTTTCCCGCAGCCTGTCAAACGCGCGATGGGACAGGGCTATTCCTCTGGTTCCGCCGTCACGGGCATGGCCAGGAATAAGGGCAGCGCACCATCTTCCACCAGTTCATCGACGATTTCGGCGATTAGTCGGCGCCCGGCCTGGGTATTGCCGGGGGGCAGCATCATGCCCAAATGCCCATCCAGCAAATGATGAATGCCCACGCGCTGGCTGCGGTCCATCCGCCGTCCCGGCGGGGATAGGGTATGCAGATGGGACAGGGACAATTCCAAGATGGCGGATTTCAGCATGGTTTCGGCCATGCTGCGGGCCAGGGCGGTTTGATAGGCCGGGTCCGTCCGTTCCGCTTCCGCCCAATTGCTTCCTTGCGCGGGGGTGGATGGGGATGGGGCCGAATCCAGCCGGACGATCAGGCGGGCAATGGCGCGGGCTGCCGCCAATTCTTCATCGGCGGTGCAGCCATTGGCCACCGTCCGGGCCATGGCTGCCCGCAATGTTTCGACCAAGGGGCGATTTGTCGGCATGTGATGTGTTCCTCGCCGGGCACGATGGCCACCAGTACGCTACGCCAGAGCGGATTTCGATCAATCGAAATCCGCTTTGGTTCTGACCTGTGGCGCCCCGTGCCGGGGCCGCTCAGGCGCCGCGCGGGCTTGGTCGCGGATCTCGACCTGATGCAGTCGAAATCCGCTTTGATTTATCGAATCCGTGCCATGGCGGGCAAAGAGGATGGCAGAGTCCCTCGTCAGATATATTCTCATTAACTACCCATTATGTTCTTTTCATGTTCCTATGCATTTGGTAATGTGCGTATCAGTCCGTGCGGGAATGGCCTGAATGTATAGCAACTTAATATTTGTATCAATTGCCGTATCAATGTCTTTATGCGGGTATGCGGCAAAGGATATGGCGAAAGCCTGGGCCGGTGATGATGACCGGTTTTTGCCTGGACCGGTCATGGCTGTGGTCACCAAGGTCGTGGATGGCGACACGGTGGGGGTCCGTGCCAGAATTTGGCTGGGCCAGGATGTGGAAACCTTGGTCCGATTGCGGGGGATTGACGCGCCGGAACTGCACAGCCGTTGTGCCGATGAACGGGATCGTGCCCGCGACGCCCGTGACATGCTGGCCCGCCGGGTGGATGGGCAGGTGGTGCAATTGCTGGATATCGGCGCTGATAAATACGGCAACCGGGTGGTGGCCCGGTTATTGACCGGCAATGGCCAGGACTTGTCCAGGCTGCTGTTGGATGCCGGTTTGGCCCATGTTTATGACGGTGGGGCCAAGACGCCTTGGTGTGACAATTGATGGGCGGGACGTAGGCGGCGATTTCATCCATTTGCCTTGTGCCCATTTGGCCTTACATTAGTATGGTGCGCGCGGGTGTGGCGGAAGGAGGGTGCGATGGATATGGCCGATTTCCCCGGAAATAATTATGACGTGCTTGGCGCCTATGCCCAGGCCGCATCCTTGAGTGCCGCCATGAACACCCGTGGGACCGAAGCATGGGCGACGGTCAGCAGCCAGGTGGCGACGCCGGTGCTGAACCAGCCGGTGGCGCCGCCCCTGCGGGTACAGCCAGCCGGAACGGCCACTCAGACCGACCGCAATAGTGATGACAGTGGCTTCAACCAAGGCGCTTCGGCTTGGCAAGGGGCGTCATGGCAGGATGCTTCGGTCTGGACCGGGCGGGGGTTGTTGGATTTCAGCATGGCGTTTTATGCGTCCTTGTCCGGCCAGCAATCGCAATCCTTTGACCCGTCGCAAGCCCAGTCTCAGACCGGCAATACCTCGTCATTCGGGGCATTTCAGCAGACCGGGGTGTCGGCTTATGCCCGGATGACCCAGATGAGCAGCCTGGGATTTGGCGGTTTCTCTGGTGCTCAGCCGCAGGGGGCGGGATCTTCAGTGAATATGCTGGTGTGATAATCGCCACGGTTGCTTATCTGTATTTGAAATATAAACAAAATAAACAATCCATTTTTAAGTGTCGTGTTTCGGTATGCGTATAGTAAGCGTTCGCCGAACAAATAATAAGGTTGCCTGTTTTCCAGAAACAGACTATGCCAAGGGATCGTTGAGGGTGCGGATGTAGATGTTTTCGTCTTTCCTCTCTTTAACCTAACCCGTGATCAGTCAAGACAGATGAGCATACAGACTGAAGATAAAGCGGTGCAGCCCGCCAATCGGGCCAATGATACCGACCGGTTCGTCGGCAATCGCATTCGCGAGCGCCGGGTCATGCTTGGCCTGTCTCAGCAGCAAATGGCGGATCTGATCGGGGTAACCTATCAGCAGGCTCATAAATACGAACGGGGCATCAATCGGATTTCCGCCGGTCGTCTGTTTGAGATTGCCCAGGTTCTGGGTGTTCCCGTGGGATATTTTTTTGAGGGACTGGAAAATCAGCGCAGTCCCGACCTGACTGCCCGGCAGCGCATGTGCCTGGAACTGGCCAGAAACTTCACCGCCATCCAGAATGAAAAACACCAAGAAGCATTGTCGCAATTGGCGCGCGTTCTGGCTGCCGACGAGGAATAAGTACACTTCTTTCAGATGTTTCTGGATCGGCGCGCTTTTCATCTGAAGCGCGCGAAGGTTTGCGCTGTTTTGGGCTTGCCCTGTCCCTTGCTGGGCGCAATCCTTTGGAATGCTTTCCTTCCGCGGCATAAGCCGCGCGGCCCCTTGGGCCTAACCACCCCCCCATAAGTTTCACTCACCGGGATTTGGTATCAATGGTCGCTCGATATAGCCTGCGGCCTATGCTTGCTGCGGGCTTTTTTATGTTCTTTGCCGGGTGCCGTCCTGCGGATATCAAAGATGGTTCTGGGGCATCGGATCGGCGAAAATAAAAACCCCCCGGCATCGAAATGCCAGGGGGTTTTGTCATTGGTCGGAGTGAGAGGATTCGAACCTCCGGCCCCCACGTCCCGAACGTGGTGCTCTACCAGGCTGAGCTACACTCCGGTCGCCTTGGAGGCGCTCCTTATAGCGCCAAGGTGACCGGGGTGCAAAGGGATTTTATCATGGATCTGTTTATAATGATTTCGGCCCCCAATTCATCAGGGCGACCACCCCCAAAATGATGAAGATACTGGCCGCGACAGCACGCACCAGACCCAAGGGAAGCTTTTTCGCCGCGACATCGCCCAGCAGGACCGCCGGGACATTGGCCAGCATCATGCCGAATGTGGTGCCGGCGGTGACCAGCAGCAGATTGTTGTAATTGGCGGACAGGGCCACGGTGGCGATTTGGGTCTTATCCCCCATTTCCACCAGGAAGAAGGCGATCAGGGTGGTCCAGAACACCCCCATGCCCGCCCGTTTCGGCCCGGCTTCATCTTCATCCACCTTATCGGGGATCAGGGTCCACAATCCCATGACGATGAAGCCCACGCCCAGCACCCAGCGCATGATGTCGGGGCCAGCCATGTGGCTGATCCAGGCGCCGATGGCGGCGGCACCGGCGTGATTGGCCAAGGTGGCGACTAGAATGCCCAGGATGATGGGAAGGGGTTTACGGTATTTGGTTGCCAGCAACAACGCCAGCAATTGGGTCTTGTCACCGATTTCGGCGATTGCGACCACCCCGGTGGAAACCAGGAAGGCGTCCATGAAAACTCTCCGGGCCGGGCGCGTGACCAAGGCTTGGGATTCCCGCCCGGCCGGACGGAACCCAAAGCCTTTGGTCTCACCAAGCCCGAAAGCCGACCGCGCCATGGCCCGTAAGCCAAGTGTGTTGACGCGTCCCCCCCTTTGGCGGGGGCGGTTACTCCCCAAAGATGGGCGGAATTTACACTCGATTGCCGGAGGGATCAAGTTGCCCTTATGCTGCAAGGCCGCGGCGCCGCGTCGGCCCCTGTCATCGGGCAAAATCCATGCATGAAATTTTGGCCAGCTTTCTTTTGGTGTTCGGGTCGCTGTTTCCCATCGTCAATCCGCCGGGCAGCGCCTTCATGTTCCTGGCTCATACCCGCAATGGCAGCCACGCTCAGCGGGCGGAACTGGCCCGCCGGGTCGCCATTTATGCCTTTTTGATCGTCAATGGGTCGCTGTATGTGGGGGCGGCGGTGTTGGGGGTTTTTGGCGTTTCCATTCCGGCCCTGCGGGTGGGGGGCGGCTTGGTCATCGCCGTGGCCGGGTGGCGCCTGCTGAACGCCAAACCCGGCGCCACCGACCGGGATGTGGAGGTGGAATACAGCCCCGAAGGCATTCGCGCCGCCGCCTTTTACCCTTTGACCATGCCCCTGACCACCGGGCCAGGCACCATTGCCGTCACCATCGCCTTGGGGACCAGCCAGCCTTTTGCCCATTCCGGCCCGTCATTGTCCATGCTGGGGGCGTTGCTGGCCGCCTTGGCCATCAGCGGATTAATTTATTTGTGCTTCCGCTTTGCCGACCGGATGGAAGGTCTGCTGGGCCGGGCCCTGACGGATGCCCTGATGCGTCTGTTCGCCTTGCTGTTGCTGTGCATCGGAATCGAAATCATCTGGCGCGGTATGGCCGAGATGGTCCGGGGGTTATAGAGTGGAATCGGCCGCTTTTTGAAATGATACCGGTTCCATGAATTTTCGATCGTGGAACCGGTATGCGGCTGATCAGCCTAGGCGGTTATTTGCTTCCGCTCTTGGCTTTGGCCAATCGGGTCAGGTCCATGGGCAAGGTGCGGATACGGGTGCCGGTGGCGGCAAAGATCGCATTGGCCAGAGCCGGGGCCATGGGAGGGACGCCCGGTTCGCCGACGCCGCCCAAGGGCTGGCTGTAATCGGTGGCGGGGATCATGTGCACCCGGATATCCCGTGGGGAGCTATCCATACGGGGAAGTTGGTAGGTGTCGAAATTGCTTTGTTCCACCCGCCCATCCTTGAATGTGATGGCGCAGGTCAATGCGATGCCGGTACCGAACAGCGCCGCCCCTTCCATTTGTGACCGGACCCGTTCGGGATTGACCACCGGGCCGCAATCCACGGCCATGTCCACGCGGGGAATCCGCACGGTTCCATCCGCAGCCACCGCCACTTCGACGACCACGGCCACGTAGCTGGTAAAGCTGTAATGGGCCGCCAGCCCCAGTCCGTGCCCGGCGGGCAAGGCGCGGCCCCAGCCCGCTTCCTGGGTGGCCCGTTCGATCACCGTTCGCAGCCTGCCATTATCCACCGGATAGGTCTGGGGCGATTCGTTGTAATTAAAGCCGTCATTCAAGGCGGCGGGATCAATCCGGCGCGGGGGGCCGATCAGGTCCAGCAGGAAATCCCGGTGGTCGCGTTTGGCCGCCGCCGCCATTTCGGCCACGAAGGATTGAATGGCGAAGGCGTGCGGAATATTGGTCACCGACCGCAGCCAGCCAATGCGGGTATGGGCCAGGGCTTCGACCACATCCACTTGTAAATTCGGCAGGGTAAAGGGCACGTTGATCAGCCCCAATCCCTGTTCGGATGGTGATTGATAGCCCGGATCGGGACCAAAGATGGATGAAATGGAGGGCGAGGCGCTACGATGCCGCCATGCCACCGGTTTTCCGGCCCGGTTCAATCCGCCTTCCAGCCGTTCCAGCGAGACGGTGTGATAATAGCCGTGGCGCAAATCGTCTTCCCGCGTCCAGGTCACCTTGACCGGGGCGCCGTTCATGGCCTTGGACAACAGCGCCGCTTCGACGACGAAATCAGGTTTGGATTTGCGCCCGAAACCGCCCCCCAGCAAGGTGACGGTAAGGGTCACATCGGCGGGGGAAATCCCCAAGACCTTGGCCACCAGATCGCGGGCGCCCTGGGGGGCTTGGCTGCACGCCCAGATTTCAGCCTTGCCGCCGCTGATGCGTGCGGTGGCGGCGGGCGGTTCCATGGGGGCCTGGGCCAGATGCGGGGCGTAATATTCCGCGTCCAGCCGGATGGCGGCCGATGACAGGGCTTTGTCCACATCACCATGGGTTCGGATGGTCTTGCCGGGGCGGCGCACGCCCTGTTCCAGCCGTGCCCGATAGCTGTCCGAGGAATAGGACACGTTGGGGCCGTCATCCCAGACGATTTTCAAGGCGTCGCGGCCTCGGATTGCGGCCCAGCTATTGCGGGCAATGACCGCGATGCCGCCCAATGGCAGAAAAGCCGATGGAATGGGGGCGCTGTCCAGGGCCACCACTTTGACTACGCCGGGGATTTTCAGGGCTTCGCCCGCGTCATGGGATATGGCCTTGCCGCCATAGACCGGCGGTCGGGCGATGACCGCATACAGCATATCCGGCAGGCGGGTATCAATGCCGTATTGCCCCCGTCCGCAGGTCAGGTCCAGGCCATTGACCAGGGCCATGCCGTCCTTGCCCACATAGCGGAATTCCGCTGGGGTTTTCAGGCGGATACGGGCGGTGGGGGGGATCGGCAAGGCGGCGGCGGCTTCCGCCAGATCGCCATAGGCCAGGCGTCGGCCGCTGGGGCCGTGAACGACATCATGGCTGACGGCCTTGACCTCGCTCAAGGGGACAGCCCAGAAATCGGCGGCGGCCTGTTCCAGCATGGCCCGCGCGGTGGCGCCGCAGCGGCGCATGGGTTGGAAGAAATGGCGCATGCTGCGCGACCCGTCGGTGTTCTGATTGCCAAAGCGCTGTTCGTCGCCAGGGGCTTGGATCACCGTGACCTTGGCCCAATCGGCCTCCATTTCATCGGCGATCACCATGGGCAGGCTGGTCAGCACGCCCTGGCCCATTTCCGACCGGTGACAGACGATGGTGACCGCGCCGGTCTTGTCGATGGCCACGAATGCATGGGGATCATCCACGGTGCCGCCGGGCATGGCGTCGGCGCCGTATTTCTTGTCCTGGGCGTGGCCGGGGCGGGGCAGCCCCACCGCCAGGATCAGACCCCCGGCCCCCAGGCCGGCCAAAACGCTGCGGCGGCTGACATTGGCGATGTTGGTCATCGGCGGGCTCCCTGGGCGGCGGCTTGCTTGATGGCGGCGCGGATACGGGGATAGGTGCCGCACCGGCAGAGATTGCCGCTCATGATGGTGTCGATGTCGTCATCGCTGGGGGTGGGGTTTTCCGCCAGCAAAGCCACGGCCTGCATGATCTGCCCCGATTGACAATACCCACATTGCGGGACGTTCAACTCGCGCCAGATCCGTTGCACCGGATGATCGCCATCCGCTGACAGACCTTCGATGGTGATGACGGCCCGGCCCTCTGCCGCGCTGACCGGGGTTTGGCAGGCCCGGACGGCCACATTGTCCAGATGGATGGTGCAGGCACCGCACAATGCCTCGCCACAGCCGAATTTGGTGCCGGTCAGCCCCAATTCGTCGCGCAAATACCACAAAAGCGGCATATCGGGATCGCCGTCGAAGGTGCGGCGGTCGCCGTTCACGGTCAAAGTGATCATGTCAGTCTAATCCCTTTCATACCGGCCAATCTTTTTCATACTTGTTCGTGCCAGACGGCAATGACCTGGGCCAAGATGGAAACGGCGATTTCCGCCGGAGAACGGGCGCCGATGGGCAATCCCACCGGGCCATGAATGCGGGCCAGATCGCCGGGGCCGAATCCATCCCGCTCCAGGCGGGTCCGCCGTTTGGCATGGGTGGATGTGCTGCCCAACGCGCCGATATAGAATGCCGGTGACCGAAGGGCCGCGACCATGACCGGATGATCAATCCGGGCCACATGGGTCAAGGACACGATGGCGGTGCGCCGGTCGATGGGCTGGCCCGTGAAAAAATCATCGGGCCAGCCAATGACCGGGTCATTGTCAAAGGTGCCGCGCCGGGCGAATTCCCGTCGGGGGTCGAAGACGGTGGTGTGAAAACCGCTTAGACCGGCCATGCGGGCCAGATATTCGGCGATGTGGACCGCCCCGGCGATGATCAGCCGGGGCGACGGGCGGTAAAGGCGCAGAAAATGGCCGCTGTCTTGCGGGGGGGCGATGCTGCCGTCATCCCGGCATTCCAGCGATCCATCCTGAAGACCAAAGCGGACGGCCAAGCCCTGACCAAGCTGAAGCGATGTCAGGACGTGACGCAATGGCTGGGCATCCGCCAGGCGATGCACCAGAACGGCGATGCGTCCGCCGCAGCTTAGTCCGTTGCGCCAGGCGCTCAGACCAAATTCCAGGACGGACGGGGCGCCGCCGTCAATAACCGCCTGTGCCCCCCGCACCACGGCGCTTTCCACGCAGCCGCCCGAAACCGAGCCGACGAAAACGCCATCGCTGCGCACGGCCATGTGGCTGCCCATCGGGCGGGGGGACGATCCCCAGGCGGAAATCACGGTGGCCAGCGCAACCTGTTCCCCGGCATCGTGCCAGTCGATGGCTTGGCGAAGAACATGTTGATCTTCATCCATGGCGATACCGCCCGGTCGTGTCGCGGGATGGGGGGGATGTCGCCGCCAGATGTTCGGCCCGTACCAAATCGGCGGGCGTATCCACATCCAGCACACAGCCGGGATCATCGGTGGTCAAGGTGATGGCGGAAACCGTGGCGATGACGGATCGCGCCCCGGCATCGCCGCTTAGGGTCAACAAGGCGTCGCGGCATTGGCGGGCGAATCCCACGGGATGCCCCGGCCTGTCCCCATAGAGCGGCTGAACGGCGGGCGCGGTGGACAGGGCCGTGGCGACCCGGCGGATGGTATCCGGCGATACCACCGGCATATCGCCGGGCAAAATCAGCCAGCCCCCGGCATCAGGGGTGGCCCGGACCCCGGCGGCGATGGACCATCCCATGCCCGGTGTCGGGGCGGACACCACATGGACCATCAATCCGCTGGCCACCGCCTGGGCCACGGTCCGATCCAGCACGGTGGTCCCGGCCAGCATGGCCGACAATTTATGGCCGGTTCCGCCCGCCGCACGGAACCGTTCACCCCGTCCGGCGGCAAGGATCAGGATGATGGGTGCCGTCATGCCGATGCCTTCTGTCTGTGTGCGGTCAGGGCGGTGATCCCGGCGGCGGTCAGCAAGGCGATGGCGCTGACGGCAAAGGTGCCTTGATAGCCCCCATGGTCGAACAGCATACCCCCGACCGTGGAACCGGATGCAATCGCTAATTGAACGATGGCCACCATCAATCCGCCCCCGGCTTCGGCATTGCGGGGCATGGTCTTGGCAATCCAGCTCCACCACCCCACGGGGGCCGCCGTGGACAGCAATCCCCACAATCCCAGCAACACCACTGTCGCCGTGGTCTGGCCGCCCAGGGGGATCAACAGGGCGGCGATTGCCGCCATCAGGATCGGGATGATGATCAGCGTTCCGTACAGGCCCCGCTTCAGGATCGCGCCGACCAAAGACGTGCCGATGAATCCGGCGACGCCGATGACCAGCAAGATCATCGGCAAGGTGGTGGTGCTTACATGGGTCACCGTTTCCAGGAATGGCCGCACATAGGTGAACAGGGCGAATTGTCCCATGAAAAACGTCCCGCAGGCGGCCATGCCCAATGCCACCACCCGGTCACCAAGAAGGGTGAACACATTGGCGCTTCCCGGCGGTCGGTCCAATGGTTTCATGGCGGGCAGGCTGATCCATTGCCAGATCAGGGTGATGGCGGCGATCGGGATCAGGCAGAAAAAAGCCCCACGCCAGCCCACCGCCGATCCCAGATAGCTGCCCAGCGGGGCGGCGATCACTGTCGCCAGGGCGTTGCCGCCATTGAAAACGGCCAGGGCGCGCGGCACCTGATGGGATGGGACCAGCCGCATGGCCATGGCCGCCGACATGGACCAAAATCCGCCGATCACCACCCCGATCAAGGCGCGGCCGATCATATAGGTCATGAAGTTCGGGGCCAGTGCCACCACAATGCCGGATATCAGCATCACGCCGGTCAGGGACAGTAACAGCGTCTTGCGGTTCATGGTTCCGGCCAGCGAGGAAATCGACAGGCTGGTTAAAACGGCAAAGGCGCCGGAAATGGCGATGCCTTGACCTGCTGTTCCCTGGCTGACCCCCAGATCCGCGGCCAGGGGGGTCAACAGACTGACGGGCATGAATTCCGACGCGATCAGCGTGAACACGCACAACGTCATGGCCAGTACGCCACCCCAATGGGCCGGTTGGGCCGAAGAATGCTCCACTATTTCTCGCTCTCGATAACGGTCAAGGGTATGGGCGGCACGGCAAGGGTGACAGTCAGTTTCATCACTCGGCCTTGCGGCGTGACCGCAGCTCGGTCAACAGATTAGCGATGCCACATTTATCTGATTAGGTGCTATGTTTTGCATGAAGTGATGACGGATGTTCATGAATGTCGCGATCCACCATCAACGATCTACAAACCTTCATCACCGTTGCTCGCGAACGGAATTTCACCCGCGCCGCCGCCAAGTTGGGGCTGTCGCAATCCGCGCTCAGTCACACCATACGATCACTGGAAGCCAGGCTTGGCCTGCAATTGCTGACCCGCACCACCCGCAGCGTCGCCCCCACCGAAGCGGGGCAACGTCTTCTGGACAGCATCGGGCCGCATTTCGATGGCATTGATGCCGGTGTGGCGGCCTTGAATGAATTGCGGGACAAGCCGACGGGCACCATCCGTCTGACCACGGCGGAACATGCCGCCGAAACCGTGTTGTGGCCCGCATTGGACCGGCTGTTGCCGGATTATCCCGACATCCAGGTGGATGTGGTGATTGATTACAGCCTGACCGACATCGCCGCCGGGCAATATGATGCGGGCATCCGGTTGGGCGAACATCTGGACCGGGATATGATCGCCGTGCCCATCGGTCCCGATCTGCGCATGGCGGTGGTGGGAACGCCGTCTTATTTCAATGGTCGCCAACGCCCGAAGACGCCGCAGGATTTGACCTGTCATCAGTGCATCAACATGCGCCTGTTAAGCTATGGCGGCATGTATGCCTGGGAATTCGACAAGGATGGGCGCGATGTCAGGGTGCGGGTCGATGGTCAAGTGGCCTTCAACACCATCAGCGATATCCGCAAGGCGGTATTGCGGGGGTATGGACTGGCCTTTCTGCCGGAAGACTATGTCCAGCCCCATTTAGAGGATGGCCGATTGATCCGCGTGCTTGAGGATTGGTGTCACCCGTTCCCCGGTTATCACCTTTATTACACCAGCCGCCGTCAGCCCACCCCGGCTTTCGCCGTTTTGGTCGAGGCCCTGCGCTATCGGGGCGGGGGGGAATGATGGGATCTGACGGGAAAACGGTCACAAAAGAGGGGAGGTATCCCTTTTGGGGCCGTCGGCGTTTCATCGCCGGGGTACTTTTGGCGCCGGTCGCCTGGGCGGGGCCGTCTGGTTTTCTGAGCGGCCAAGCCGCAGCGGCAGCCGATTTTTCCCCGGTTCCATTGAATGACGGCTTGGGCATTGGGGCGGCGGGCGCCGTCGGGATGGACACTGATGCTCTTTGGGGGGCGCTTCGGGGCGTTCGGGATGGTGGCGTCAATATTCACAGCGTCCTGGTGATGCGGCATGGTGCGCTGGTGGCGGAACTGTACCGGGCCGGGTCCGACCGTTCTTTGTACAGCCTGTGGTCATGGACCAAGCTTTTTCAGCCCACCGATCTGCATGACATGCGATCCGTCAGCAAAAGCGTGACCAGCCTGCTATACGGCATTCTTTTAGCCAGGGGCGAAGTCCCCGATCTTGATGCTTCCGTTCCCGCGCTCTATCCCGACTATGCCGAATTGAACGATCCATCCCGGCAGGCGATCCGGGTCCGTCATCTGCTTACGATGACGGCGGGGCTGGATTGGACCGAGCCGTCGCCGGTGCGGCGCGCATCCTCGACGGATGAAAGCGGGCTGGTTTTCCATCAATGCGCCTTTCATTACGTGTTCAAGCGCGATGTCGTGGCGATTCCTGGGACGCAGTTTTTGTACAGTGGCGGTCTGACAGCCGTGCTCGCCGAAATCATGGAACGATCAACAAAGCGGTCTTTCCGGGATTTGGCCCGCGACGAACTTTTCGCGCCGCTGGGGATCGACAATTGGGACTGGGTCGAGAACCTGCATGGCACCCCCATGGCGGCGGCGGGTCTTCGCCTTGAACCTCGGGGCTTGATGAAAATCGGCGCGATGATGCTGGCGGGCGGGGAGTGGCAGGGGCGCCGCATTGTGCCCGCTTCGTGGATTGCCGAGGCGACAACCCCCCATATGGATACGCCGCCGGTCGGTGGTTACGGATATTATTGGTGGTCTACCGCAGCGCAATGGAATGGCGCGCCGCTGGCCGTCACCGCTGCGTGGGGCAATGGTGGGCAGCGGCTTTTTTTGGTCCCCGATCTTGATCTTGCCATGGTGATCACCGCCGGTGACTACGGCGATCCGACGATCAATGCCCCGCTTGCGGCATTGTTGGACGAGATTGTGGGAAGCGTCGTGACTGCGTGAATAAACCCCAGCCGCCATTGCGGCGGCGGCCAAGCGGCCGGATGGCCGCGCCCGGCGAGGGACAAAATAAACCCCAGCCGCCATTGCGGCGGCGGCCAAGGGCGCCAAAGCGCCCGCCCGGCGAGGGATAAATAAACCCCAGCCGCCATTGCGGCGGCGGCCAAGGGCGCCAAAGCGCCCGCCCGGCGAGGGACAAAATAAACCCCAGCCGCCATTGCGGCGGCGGCCAAGGGCGCCAAGGCGCCCGCCCGGCGAGGGCTGTACAACGGTCAATGAAATTGACCGGTTGGTATTATTTCAGGTGGGAGCCGTCGCAGAATGGCAGCTTCTGGCTTTTGCCGCAGGCGCAAAAACGGGCATTCATGTCGTTGCCGGGTTTGAAGACCATGGGGGTCTGACCGCTGCCCGCGTGCGATCCGTCGCAATGGGGCATGTTCTTGGATTTTCCACACCGGCAAAAGGCATAGGTTTCGCCGGCTTTCAGGGCAAGGGTCTTGACGTCGTCGCTCATGGTCGGTGGCTCCGTGACTGGGATAGAGGTGCAGTTTAGGAGAAGCTGAACCCGCGCGCCATTCCTGCTTGGTCAACAAATTGTTGCGGTCAATCCCCCTAATCACCGGGTCTTTAGGGGGGTATTGTTGCTGACATTGTTCCATATGGCGCCGACCCATCCAGGTCATGCGGCCACGACACAGGATAAAGCCCATGACCACAGCGCCCGTTCTGCCTGCTTTGTTCATTTCCCACGGATCGCCGATGATCCTGGCGGAGCCGTCGCCCGCGCGTGACTTCCTGTCGTCGCTGGCGGGGGAATGCCCCCGCCCCCGTGCGATTGTGGCGATTTCAGCGCATTGGGATACTGGGATCGCGGCGGTGTCATCGGTGGATCGGCCCAAGACGATCCACGATTTCTATGGCTTTCCTCAGGATTTATACGCCCTGACCTATAACGCCCCCGGTGCCCCGGATGTGGCCGCGCAGGCGATGGTTCTGCTGGCGGCGGCGGGGATAAAGGCCGAGGAGCGGCAGGATTGGGGATTGGACCATGGTGCATGGATTCCCCTGTTATTGGCGTGGCCCCAGGCGGATATTCCGGTGGCCCAGCTTTCCATTCAGATGAGCCACTCACCCGCCCAGCATTTTGCCCAAGGCCAAGCCCTGCGCAGCCTGCGCGAGCAAGGCGTACTGATCCTGGGATCGGGGGCAGCCACCCATAATCTGCGGGCCTATTTCGCGGGTGGGGCGGATGCCATGGCCAAGACCCGGCGCTTCAGCGATTGGATGGCCCAAGCGGTGATCGAAGGACGGACCGCCGATTTGCTGGATTACCGGCGTCTGGCCCCCGATGCGGCCCATGCCCATCCCAGCCCCGATCATATCCTGCCGCTGTTCACCGCCTTGGGGGCGGGCACGCCGGGGGTGGCCGGGCGCATCCTGCATCGCAGCCTGGACGGCAATCTGTCCATGGATGCCTATGCCTTCGATTGAGTTGGACCGGCAGGGGTCAGCCATTTTTCAGTGATTGCCCCATGGCGTCCAGCAGTTCCAACACCTCGCGCGAGGCATCGTTCAGTTTGTTCAGTTCGGCCAATGCCTGATCCTGTTGGCCGTCGGCGTGGAATTGCAGCGCGGTCTTGCCATGGGTGTGAACGCGGGCATGCGGTTCCGCCAGACGGGCAAAGGCCGGGTGGGCCAGCAAGACCGGATCATTGACCTGATCGTACCAGCGGCCCAGACGGCAGGTATGGTGATCGGCCAGCCCTTGGGCCGTCAGGTCGTTCCGGTCCATCAGCCGTTCAACAATGCTGCGCTTGAAGCGGGTATGGTCGTTCTTGGCCACTTCCAAAATGGCCTGGGGAGTGCCAAGACGGGCGAATTCCTCGACCCGGCGGTCCAAGGATGTGCTGACCCGGCCCATGGAGGCCAGGACGTCGCTGATTTCCAGATAATTGGTCTGGGACAATTCAGCGATATGCGACGATCCCCCCGCGATTTCCTCGGCCGCGGCGGTTTGCTGGCCCAAAATGGCGGCGATATCGTGCATGTGGCCGGTCACGCCATCCACCTGACGGCTGATGGCGTCCAACCCGGCCGTCAGATTGTCAACCACGCCTTTGCCCCGTTCGGCGGCTCCCCGGCTTTCATCCATGGCGGCGCGGGCTGCGGACATTTCCGTCTGCAAGGTGGTGATGCGGGCGCGGATATCCTCGGTCGCCCGCGCGGTCTGATTGGCCAATCCCTTGACCTCGCCCGCCACTACGGCGAAGCCTTTGCCCGCTTCCCCGGCGCGGGCCGCTTCGATGGTGGCGTTCAATGCCAGCAGGTTGGTTTGGGCGGCAATGGCCTCGATCTGATCGACAATGGTGCCGATATGGCCAGCGGCGTCGGCCAGTTCCTCGAATTTCCGGTCAACGTCATCCACCCGCTCCAACAATCGGTCCATGGCCGCCCGTGCGGCCTGTGCCTGACCGGCCCCATCGCGGGCAACGGTTTCGGCGGTGGACGCTTCGTCTGCGGCGACGGTGGAATTTTCCGAAATGGTGCTGATCGAGGTGACCATTTCCTCGACGGCGGCGGCGATGCCTTGGCTTTCCTGGGCGGCCTTGCGGACATCACCGATCATCCGGGCCAGGACTACCCCGGCTTCATTGCTTTGAATGGCGGCTTCCACCACCACTTCCAGTTGCAATTGCATGCTGTCGCGGACGTGATTTTCCTTTTCGACCAGATCGGCCACCGTTTTCGTCTGCGCCGCTTCCTGGCTGGCCAGCTTGGCCGCTGCCGCGTGCACGACCCGGACCGACCGGATCAGGCGACCGATTTCATCCTGGCGCTGGCTGTCGGGGACTTGAACGGAAAAATCACGCTGGGCCACCCGGTCCATGATATGGGTCATCCGGCGGATCGGATCGGTGATGCCTCGGGCGGCCAGCAGGCTGATCAGCACAGATGCGGCCAGGACCGCAGCGAAGATCGCTAATGCCAGACGGCGGGAATCATCCAGCACTTGGGCGTAATGGCTGGAATCCATGACCAATTCGGCCACGCCGATGGGATGGCCGCTGAAATCGGGCAGGGATTGGGCCAAAATAGCCACGCGCCGACCGGCCGCTTGGTTTTCGGCATGCAAGGTGGGGGTGCCCGCCAGCGCGGCCTGTAATTGCGTCGTGTCCAGGCGCGAGGTGTCCATGGTGGCGGCGAACCGTTTAAACCCGCCGCTATCGGGCAGGTGCAACATCACATCCACCCCATGGCTGCGCTTGAAATCCTCCAGAAAGGACGGGCTGAGCGCCAGACCGAATTCGACCGACCCCACGGGCTGGTTGTTCAGGCGGATCGGGACCACGCCACGGATACCCAGGCCGGCCACCCCGCCTTCCAACCCGTGAACGGCCTG
The DNA here is from genome assembly GCA_041915545.1 of Magnetospirillum sp. GTDB lineage: Bacteria > Pseudomonadota > Alphaproteobacteria > Rhodospirillales > Magnetospirillaceae > Magnetospirillum. The sequence continues at coordinate 31,035 of JAYSBF010000003.1, forward strand.
ACCACGGGAATTGACCGCCACCACGGTCTGGCGGAAGGACGACAGGTCATCGCCGAATTTGGCCGGGGAATGCACCCGCAGGAATGATGTGGCCGGGGGCAGATGGAATTGAAATTGATCAATGTCGTAAGGCTTGGCCAGGGCGGCATGAATTGGGGCGGTCAGGGCCTGCAGACCGGTCCGATCCCCGGATTGCACGGCATCGGCAATCCCGTGCGAGGCGGCGACCACAGCGGCCATGGCTTCCGCTTGCTGGGCGCGGGCGGCGATGGCGTCGGCTAATTGGCTGAATCGGCCTTGCAATTCCCGCTGTTCCGCCCGTTCCACCAAGGAATGTGCATAATATTGCATGCAAAACGCCATGGTCGATGTGGCCGCAAGGGCAACAAGAACCATGACGACGGTGAAGCGGGTGGAAATACCAAAGCGCATCGTGATTCCGCCTCCAAGATTACGGACCGTTCGGTCCGACTGGGAAGAGTGTAATGGAAATGCCTTATACTTCATCCGTGAACAGTGGTCACAATGTAAACAAGTAATATTAATACATATTTTATTGTGTAATAAAGCAGTCCGGGCCGGATGCATTGCTGCTCCTGATGCGCCCGCTTTGGTCGTTTTTGAAACTGCGAATCCCGCATGGCTTGGCCATGCGGGATTTGGCGGCAATTATGATGTATCCCGGTTTTCAGGCCGGGAAGGGGGCCATCACCTGCTTTTCCGTCAGGCGTTAACCCCTGTCAAGGGAGCAAAACATTCCGGGTCGAACAGCATGGATGCTGCTACGGTCATCGCCCGTGATCCGGCCCGTTCCACCAAACGCACATGCCGGGGAATATCAGGATAATCGAAAACCCGTTCCACCGTCCAATCCCCCCCATAGGCGCCGACTTTGCGGAAGACGTCGCCGGGGGCGACTTCTGGTCCTCTTGTTCCGCGTCCAAACAGGCTCATGGTGATAACCCCTCTTACCAAAGCCCATACCCATCTTCCCTCATAACTCGGAGTATGGCGTTTTGTCGAGAGGCTATAATCGCTCGAACAAATCCGCGGGTCCCTGGTCCTTTAACGAGCATAAGCCGGAAACACCTACTCCAATGAGGCGAAATGGTCGGCCATCAGCCTCGCGGATCAACAGGTTGTGCGTAACATCCCATAAGACCCCCATCTGGTTGGTGGGGGCGGTCAGGCTGCGGCTGCGGGTCAATGTCTGGAACGATGCGGTTTTTAATTTTAACGTGATGGTCGATCCCCCCAGCCCGGATTTGACCAGCCGTCCGGCGACTTTTTCCGACAAAGCCCGTAAACTGGCGGACAGAATGGCCGGATCGCGGATGTCTTGGGCAAAGGTGGTTTCATTGGAAACGCTTTTGACCGGGCGGCTGGGGGTGATTTGCCGGTCATCCTGGCCATGGGCCATTTGATAAAGATGGCGTCCGAACCGTCCGAAGCGGGCGGTCAACGCGGCTTCGGCCTGGGCCTGGACGTCGCCGATGGTCACCAGCCCCGCCATTTCCATGCGGCGCCTGGTTGCTTCCCCGACGCCGAACAGGGCGCGGACGGGCAGGGGGGCCAGTAATTGGGTGGCTTCGGTGCGCCCGATCACCGAAAAACCCTGGGGTTTGTCGCGGTCGCTGGCCAGCTTAGCCAAATATTTGTTGTAGGACAGGCCGACCGAAACCGTGATGCCCACCCGCTTTTCAATGGCGCGAGCCAGCCTGGCCAGCAAAACGGCGGGAGGGCGGTCCACCAAACGGTGATCCGCCGACAAATCCAAATATGCTTCATCCAGGGAAAGCGGTTCCACCATGGGGGTGGCCTTCAGGAACAAGGCGCGGATTTGGGTGGATACGTCCCGGTACTTGGCCATGTTGGGGGCGATCACCACCGCGTGCGGGCACAATTTCATGGCCTTGAACATGGGCATGGCCGAACGGGGGCCAAAAGCGCGGGCAAGATAACAGGCCGTGGTCACCACCCCACGCCCGCCGCTATGGCCGACGATCAGCGGGCGGTCCCGCAAATCCGGGTTATCCCGTTTTTCCACCGATGCGTAAAAGGCGTCGCAGTCAATATGGGCGACGGACAAATCCAGCAATTCATCATGGCGGATGACCCGCGCCGAACCGCAGCGGGGGCAATCCACCCCACTGCGGAAAGGGACGCAACAGTCACGGCATAAAGCGGGCACGATGGGGGATGGTCCCCGAAGGATCAGTGAACGCTGGCCGGCTGCAAATCATGCTGTCGCAAGGCGGCGAATGCGCTGTCACGGGACAGGGCAAAGCCCAAGGGGGCGCCGTTGGCCGCATGGATGGACCAGCCTTCGGTCCCGTCGGCGACAATGGCGGGTTTGATGAAGGCCACCACCGATGTCCCCCAATTGGCGAAATCCTGTTCGCTCATGGGGGCCGGATCATCGGGGCTGATGCCGGTATCGCTGGCATGGTCGGATGCAATGATGCTCATGATCGTATCTCCGGTCTTTTCCGGTCGGGCGGACCGATGGGGTCAGCGTTCCGCCTTGCCATCCAGACGGGCCAGATGATCCCTTGTATCCACATCAATGGTGGGGATGGGGGATGGGGCAGCGCCCTGGATGGGAATGGTCTTGATCCGAGGTTCCGGGCGGGGGCGGACCAGATCCACATGCAGCAATCCATTGTCCAGGAAGGCCGAGCGGACCTCGATCCCTTCCGCCAGGACGAAACTGCGCTGGAATTGGCGGGCGGCAATGCCCCGGTGCAGGAAGATACGACCATTATCGTCATCGGCCTGACGGCCACGGATGACCAACTGACTGTCTTCCAGGGCCACGGACAGATCACTCATGGCGAAACCGGCCACCGCCAGGGTGATGCGCAGGCCGTCATCGCCGGTCTGTTCGATATTATAGGGGGGGTATCCTTCCGCCTGGCTTTTGGCCACGCGGTCCAGCGCCCGTTCGAAATGGTCAAAGCCCAAAAGCAGCGGGCTGTTGAAAACGGAAAGGCGGGTCATCGGGTGCGTCCTCCTCGGCGCGAGCGAGAAACGTATGCGGGCCCGGAATTGGCGCCCGGCACTCGCGAGCAGGTCCCGCGGGCATCATGGCCACCCGGATCGGGCTGGCCTATGCCGACGGGGCTGATCGCGCATAGTATCTGGGACGGTTTTGATCGGCGTCAAGGGATGGCCTGGGTGCCATGTCCGTCGATCTGAATGGGCTGGTTTTGCCCAGGATGGGGTGCAGCCCCATCCGGTCCGGCGAATGCGTGTGCGCCGGATGCCGGGCGCACAAAAGCAGCGCTGTTCCAAAGGCCCGGCACGGGGATGTCCGGCATGCGCAGGCAAAGCAGAAAGATGCAAGGCGGAGACGGAAAACCCGCCGACATTGGCGCCGGTCGGATATCAGCCTGAAGAATCAAACCGCGCCACCCCGGAAAACCGGGATGGCGCGGAAAGACAGTACGTCGCCTCAGATGATGGCGACGGTATCGGCCTGCGGACCCTTTTGACCCTGGGTAGTGGTCACGCGCACGCGCTGACCAGTTTCCAGAGCCGACAGGCCCGACCGTTCCAGGGCCTTGATGTGCACGAACACATCCTTGCCACCTTCATCGGTCTGCACGAAGCCGAAGCCCTTTTCCGCAGAGAAGAACTTGACAGTGCCTTCCACGGTTTCGCTGGGGCCACGGTCGCCACGATCCATGCGGGGTGCGCGCGGGGTCGCGGTCGTGGTGTCCACATCGTGAACGGCCACCACCTGCGGGCCACGGTTGCCCTGGCCCAGATCGCACACGATGGTCGCGCCTTCAGCCACCTGGGACATGCCGGCACGTTCCAGAGCCGAAATGTGCAGGAATGCGTCGGGGCTGCCATCGGCGGGGGCGACGAAGCCGAATCCCTTCGAGGCATTGAACCACTTCACGGTGGCCGACACGTTGGCCGTAGTCACCTGCTGGCGATCAAAGCTGCTGGTCATCCGGGGCGCACGCGGGGGTTCGTACCCACCCATATCGCCCCCAAAATCGTCCCGCCGGCCGCGATCGCGGGAGCGACTACCATGATTATCTCGGTTCCATGCCATGTTTCGTTCTCGTCCAAAAAAATGTAAAAACCCGCGCAAGGCGCAGGCAATCGGTCCTTGCCGTCTGCCGCCAAGTCAGTCAGGCCCTATATCATTACCCGAAGACAAGGCATCCGCCTAGGGCCTTACCGCGAATCATCAGGATTCTGGCGATTATTTTTTGATGGCGCCCGGCTTTCGGACAAAACCAAGCGTTTATATAACCAAAAGGTGATAGAGAGAGTGACCACCGCCGAGACATATACATCCGAAAGGAAGTGTCCGCCCTGGGCGATTCGGACCAGTCCGACCATGGCGCCAAACATCAGGGCTGCCACCATCGCGGGTATCCGCCAGGGCGGCGGCGCCAGCAGGGCAAAGGCCATTGGCCAAAATCCCAAGGCCCCGTGTCCCGATGAAAAAGAACAATTGCTATCGCATTGGTCGCTGATCACCAGCGGGGGGACGAAATAGTTGGGGCCGCCGAATTCGTGGATGGTCGATGGCCGGGGGCGGCCCCAATATTCCTTCAGAATGGCGTTGACCACCAGCCCAGGCCCCAGGGCCAGGGACAGGCTGAGATACAGGCCGACGCGGCGGCTGATTCCCAGCAGCCAACGTCCCGTCCATTCCCCATAGGCCCACAACACCCAGACATAGCCCAGGGCCGCGAACAAAAAGGCGGGCATGGACCGGCGCACCCATTCGCAGAACGCTTGGGTCCGGGCGGGGAAGGTGCCGGTGGCCGGGTCGAAGAACCACGCCGATACCCCGATGTCGATCCGGGGAATGAACAGCAGCGGCAGGAACATGGCCAGGGTCCAGCGCCAGGGATGGGCCTGCATGGAGGCCCACAGCCATCGGATCGGCGCGGCCATCAACGATATCCCCGAAAGCCCTGGCCCAGCCAGATGGTCACCTTGCGGCGGTAATCGGCATGGATGGGAATGTCCACCTGTTCCAGCAGGCTGATCTGATCAAAGGCCCCGCGCATATCGGTGGGAAGGTCGGGTTGTTCGGTCACCAGGACCACCGTGCCGGTGTCGGGGGTCAGGCGGGTGGTTTGGTCGAAATGGTCGTGGATGGTTCCGCTGGGATTCCATTTGATGGCGTCGAACGGATGGGGGTGGACGTAATAGATCAGCGTCGCCATCAGCTTCCGTTCATCGGCCACCAGCCGGGCGCCGGGATGGGCGGCCAGTTGGGCGGATACCCGGTCCCCCACCGCATCCCAGCCGCGCAACCGCTTCATGGGGTCGAAACGGGCGCTGTCGGGCAAGTGCAGCATGGTCCGCACCGCATCCAGGCGGTACATGCCCACGGCAATGGCCAGATGCAGGATCAGCGATGCCCACAGCAAACGGGGCGCCCGCCCGTACAGGAAGGCCGATACCCAGGTGACCGCCGCGACAAAGGCCGGGGCCGTCCAATTGGCATTGGCCCGTGACAGCAGGCTTTCCCCGGTCATCACCACCAGGACCGGCAGGCAGAACGATGCCAGCATACGGTCCGGGGATGGCGCCGAAGACGGGATGGCGGTGGCTGGACGGCGGAATTGAACAATCGCCGCCCAGATCAGCGCGGTCATCAGGATGGGGCCGAACACGCCGAATTGTCCGCCCACGAATTCAGCCATCTTGTCCGGGTTGAACAGATGCCCGCCCAGATTGGCGTTATCCTTGGTGTGCACATAGGACACAAAGCCGTTCAGCGCGTTCCACACCGCGTTGGGGGCATAGATCAGCAGCCCCAGGCCCAGCCCGCACCACAATCCGCCGCCGTGCAGCATTCGCCGTGCCGGGCGGTCCCACCACAACCACAAGGCCAGGCAGGGCAGCATCAGCGCCATGGCGTATTTGGCCAGCAATCCCAGGCCAAAGGCCAACCCCAGCACCAGCCACCAGCCGTTGATTCCCGCACCGCGCCGGGGGGCCTGGACCAGAGCCAGCAAGGCCAAGGCCCAAAACAGCAGCAAGAATGGGTCGGTGGTGATCATCACCGAAGACAGGGACACCGCCGGCAGGCTGGCCCAGCCCAGGGCGGCCCATGCCCCCTGCGCCCGGCCATAAAGGGCGCGGCCCAGGGCATAGATGATGGCGGTGGTGCCCAGATGGGCCAGGGCGGACCCCAGCTTGATGGCACCTTCGCCTTCGCCGAACAAAGCCGTGGTGGCGGCGATGGCCCAGGCGACCATGGGTGGTTTGGAATAATAACCAAGCTGGATGGTCTGTGCCCATGCCCAATATTGGGCTTCGTCAAAAGACAGGTTGGGGGCGTCAAAAGCCAGGAATGCCAGCCGGGCCAAGCCCAGCACGGTGATCAGGGCCAGGGCGATGACGGGCAGGCGCGATGGCGCGCGGGAATGGGAATCAGGCTGCATGGGCTGGCATTACCATGGAAAAGACCGGCTTAGCCATCTTCCAAATGGAAAAGTCCAGACAGCCCCACCAACCCGGCCACCAGGGCGGGACTCCAGGCGGCCAGGGATTGGGGCAGGGCGGCGGACAGGCCAAAGGCATAGACCACGCGCGAAAAGAAATAGATCACGAATCCGGCGGCCACGCCGCCGCCCAGCCGGGTGAACGCCCCGCCCGACCGCATGTTGGGTTTCAGCGAAAAAATAGCGGCGATCAGCACCATGGCGCAGTACAGCAGCGGGGATGCCAGCAGTGATTGCAGATACATGCGGTGTTTGGTGGCGGCAAAGCCCGCTTTTTCGAAAAAGCGGATAAAGGACGGCAATTGCCAGAACGACATGGTTTCGGGGGATGAAAAATTGTCGTGCACCCGGTCCAGGGTCAGTTCGGTGGGCAGGCGCAAAGTGGGCAGGGGAACCGATGCCTTGCCCGCCGACATTTCCCACACATCCACCAGATCAAAGGCGCCGCTGTCCAGCTTGCCCGATCTGGCGTACAGGCGGTGACTGAACCGGTCGGGGCCGTCATACAGGAAGATGTGAACATCGCGCAGGTTAAGCACCAGCCCATCCTGATGCACCTGATCGGCATGGACCACCATTTGCCGCTGGTCATTGCCTTCGCGCAGCCACAGGCCCACTTCGGACACGTCCAAAGTGCTGCCGCGACCGGTCAGCACTTCATCCTGAAGGGTTTCATAGCGGGCATACATGGCCGCGGCCAACGGATTGAAGGCGGTCATTTCCACGGTCCCCATGACCAGGACCACCCCCAGGACCGGGGCCAGGAATTGCCAGACGGAAATGCCCGCTGCCCGCGCCACCACCAACTCGCAACTGCGCGTCAGCCGCCAGAATGCCACCATGGCCCCGATCATCACCGCGAAAGGCAGGATGGTGTGGATCATCTGCGGCAATTTCAGCAACGCCATCCCCACCAGCACCCACACATCGACCTCGTCCCGCCCGGCCGCCCGGCGGAACAGTTCGATCAGGTCGAACAGGAAGATCACCCCCATGATCGCCAACAAGACGCCAGCCAACGCTTGGGCGAATTGGCGGGCGATGTACAGGCTAAGGGTCCAGGAAATGCGCATGCGGGTCCGGTTCCGGCAGGGAGTGCCCGCAAGGGACGGGCGGTTGGATTATAGTGACTTCCCCCGCCGGGAAAAGGTGGCATAAACAGGAAACGTCAATCAAAGCAGGGGAATGACATGGTTCGGCTGACCCGCATCTACACCAAGGGGGGGGACAAGGGCGAAACCTCGTTGGGAAATGGCGCCCGCGTTCCCAAGCATGCCGTGCGCGTGGATGCCTATGGCAGCGTGGACGAGGCCAATGCGGTCCTGGGTTTGGTCCGGCTGGCCCCGCTTTTCACCGATCCGGCCCTGGCGGCCCAAGCCGATACCATGCTGATGCGCATCCAAAACGACCTGTTCGATCTGGGGGCCGATCTGTGCACCCCGATCGCCCAGGATGAACAGCCCGGCGCCGCCTTGCGCATCATCGAATCACAGGTGACCCGGCTGGAAACGGAAATCGACGCCATGAACGGAACCCTGGCGCCGTTGACATCGTTCATCCTGCCCGGCGGTACCCCGGCGGCGGCCCATCTGCATCTGGCCCGCACGGTGATCCGCCGGGCGGAACGGCTGATCGCCCATCTGGCCGAGATCGAGCCGGTGGGGGATTTTGCCCTGGCCTATGCCAACCGCCTGTCCGATCATCTGTTCGTCATGGCGCGGTGGGTCAATGCCGGGGCCGGGGGGGATGTTTTGTGGGTGCCCGGCGCTAATCGTTGATCCGGCGCTAACAGGGGGCGGAAAAACCCTCTTCCGGGGGCATTTGCCCCCGATCCCTCCAGATTTCCAACTCTTTGAAAGAAAAAGAAACTGGAGGTTTGGAGGCCGCGCCTCCACACGGGTCTGGGCGGTCGCCCAGCCGCGAAGCGGAGTTTTTCCGCACCCTGCGAATGACCGCTTGCGCTACGATCCTTGTTCCCGGGTGCGGGCCATGCGTCGCATGGCCTGGGGCGATTGGCCGAAGGCACGGATGAAGGCGCGGCGCATCCGTTCCGGGTCGTGAAATCCCACCATCCCGGCAATTTTTTCCACCGGGATGGTACTGTTTTCCACCCGTTCGCGGGCGACATCCAGGCGCAGTCTTTCAACGCTGCGGGCCGGACTCATGCCGATGTCGCGGGTGAATGCACGGGAAAAATTGCGAGGACTCATCCCCGCCTGGGCCGCCAGCACCTCGACCGTCAGGCTTTGGTCAAGATGGCCGCGAATCCAATCCAGCAGCGGGGCGAATTGGCCGCCATCTCCCCCCAATTCGGCCAGGGCGGAAAACTGTGATTGGCCGCCGGGACGCCGGTAATAGACCACCATGTCCTGGGCGACGCGGCGGCCCAGGGCGTCGCCGTGATCTTCGGCGATCAAGGCCAGGGCCAGATCAATGCCGGCCGTGACCCCGGCGGATGTCCAGACATGCCCGTGGCGAAGGTGAATGCGGTCGGGATCGACGGTGACCGCCGGAAACATCTGCGATAACAGCTTGGCCCGCTGCCAGTGGGTGGTGACGCGCCGACCGTCCAAAATCCCGGTCCCCGCCAGCAGGAATGCCCCGGAACAAACGCTGCAAAGCCTGCGGACACGGGGGGCCGCGTGGCGGATATAGGCAAGATTGGCGGCATCGGCCATGGCGTCCAGGCACCCCAACCCGCCGACCACGATCAGCGTGTCGGGAATGGGGGCCGCCATCGCGGCGGCGGTGTCCAGGGCGACCCCCGACGAACTGCGGACCGGCCCACCCTGGGCAGACAGCAAGGCCAGATCATAGCCGCCGTCAGCCGTGCGGCCGGCAATCTCGAAACAGGTGAGCGGGCCGCAGGCGTCGAGAATTTGAAATCCCGGATACAGGTACAGACCGATCAGGTAAGCCATGGCTTAAATTGAGGGATCAATGGCATTTCGTCAAGTCAGGCCAGGGGCGATGATCTCACCCAGCGTTGCGCTCAGCCTTCCTCGACCGCCTTTCGGTGTGGAAGGGCGGCAAAATCCCGATGTCATTCTAGTTCCATGACTTTCCGACGTGTGGAACCGGTCTGCGGCCAAGGGTGCCGAGGTGCCCGCCCGGCGAGGGACAAGACAACCGGTCAAATCATTGGCCGGTTGGTATCACTCAGGAGACGATCAATGACCGGCCAGCCTTTCCGTATTGTCTTTGCGATTTTTCCCGGCATGACCCAGTTGGATTTCACCGGCCCCCATCAATTCCTGTCCCGCCTGCCGGGCAGTGAAACCGTGGTGGCCAGCCGCGATGGCGGGACTGTGGCGGCAGAAGGATTGTTTTTTGCCGATACGCGGCGTCTGGCGGATGTGCCCGGCTGCGATCTGTTATGCGTGCCCGGCGGGGTGCCCGCGACCAAGGTGGCCCTGGACCCGGCCTTTATCGGCGAAATCCGTCGGCTGGGGCAGGGGGCGCGCTATGTCACATCGGTCTGTACCGGGTCATTGATTCTGGGGGCTGCCGGGCTGTTGCAGGGCAAGAGAGCCGCCTGCCACTGGGCGTACCGTCACTTGCTGCCGCTGTTCGGGGCCATACCGGATGGGGCGCGGGTGGTGCGGGATGGGGCGGTCATCACCGGCGGCGGGGTGACGGCAGGTATTGATTTCGCCCTGGATGTGCTGGCCTGGATTGGCGGGGATGATTTGGCGCAATCGGTGCAATTGGGGCTGGAATACGCCCCGGCCCCACCCTTTGCCGCCGGGTCACCGGATACCGCCCCAGCCCATGTGCTGGATCTCTATCGCCAGCGCCTGGGGGATGTGGTGGCGGTCCGGGAGCGAGAGGCGCGGGAAGCGGCGGCCCGCCTTTCGGCGTGATACCAGCGACCGTAAGTCAGAACTTACGGTCGCTGGTTCTGCCGCCATTGCGGCGGCGGCCAAGCGGCCGTATGGCCGCGCCCGGCGAGGGCTATACAACGGTCAATGAAATTGGCCGTTGGTATGAGTCCTCCTGCGAGGACGGGCGCCTCTTGCGCGTCAGCGGATGCAAGGGGCGCCCTGCGGCCAGATTACAGCGTGTGATCCAGGGTCAGGGATGCCCCGTCACCGCCCGGCTGATTTTCAAATGTCCCGTCCGGGCCATAGGTGCTGGCGACATTGTGGGTGCGGACCGCGGACACCACGGCTTCCATCAGCAAATGGCAGGCATCCATTTCGGCATGAAGGCGGGTGACGTTTTCTTCCACCAGGGCCATCAGCCGACTGCCCAGCATGGTCAGTTCTTCTTTCTGTTCCGGTTCCAGTTGATCGGCCAGACCCGGATCATCGGCCATGGGGGCCACGGACCGTTCATACAGTTCGGCCAGAATCGCCTTATTTTCGGCCACGTCGCGGATGGCTTCGGCGTCGTGGTTCAGCAATGCGTCGTTTTCATATTCCAACAGGTCGCACAGATTGGTGCAGGCCCATACGATATCGTCGTAGGGGATCTCCACAGCCATGGCTTACACCTCTTGCTGGGACAGCAGGACGCGGCTGACCTGATCAGCGATTCCCAGGCCGCTGCCGTGATTGGCGATGGCCTTCCCATACTGTTCGATCAGCATGGGGCGGAACATGGCTTCGGCCTGCCCGCCACCGAAGACACCGTTTTCGGTATCCAATCCCTCGAACATGTAGTTCAGCATCTGGGTGACGAACATGGACTCGAAGTCCTTCCCCACCTTTTGCGCCTGGGCGACATTGTTGGTCTTGCTGGTATTGACCTTGCTGCCAGACGACGCCTGAGTGGAAATCTCAGCGGCCTGACTGGCGATGCTGCTGCTGCTGGCCAAATCCATCACATCACCTCGATATCCGCTTGCAGGGCGCCTGCCGCCTTGATGGCTTGCAGGATAGAGATCAGGTCGCGGGGGCCGATCCCCAGAGAATTTAGGCCGTTGACCATTTCTTGCAAGGTCACGCCATGGGGAACCACCGCCAGCTTCTTGGAATCGCCTTCGTCGATCTGGATGTCGGTGCGATCCACGACGGTCGTGTCGCCGGTCGAGGAAAAAGGCGATGGCTGTGACACTTGCGGTGTTTCGGTGATGCGGATGGTCAATTGGCCCTGAGCCACGGCGACCGTGCTGATCCGCACATTCTCACCCATGACGATGGTGCCGGACGCTTCGTCAATGACCACCTTGGCCACGCTGTCCGGTTCCACCCGCAATTGTTCCACATCGGTCAGCAGCGACACCACATTGCCACGGTAATCGGGGGGAACCACGATTTGCACGCTGCCGGGATCAATGGGACGGGCCATCTGCATGCCCAGGAAGGAATTGATGGCCTGGGCGATCCGGCGGGCAGTGGTGAAATCGGGGTTGCGCAGGCTGACCTTGACTGATTCCAGATGGCTCATCTCGAACGGCAATTCACGTTCGACGATGGCGCCGTTGGCGATCTTGCCGCCGGTGGGCACACCCTTGGTCACCGAACTGCCGGCACCGGTGGCGCCGCCGCCGGATGCGGTGATGCCGACCCCGGCCAACCCGCCTTGGGCCACGGCGTAAACTTCGCCATCGGCGCCCATCAGCGGGGTGACCAGCAGATTGCCGCCCAACAGACTTTTGGCATCGCCCATGGCGCCGACGCTGACATCGACCCGCGATCCCTGGCGGGCAAAGGGCGGCAGCACGGCGGTGACCACCACGGCGGCCACGTCCTTGGGCTTCAGGTTGGGGATGGTTCCGCCGGAACTGCGGATGTTGACCCCCATGCGTTCCAGCATGCCCACCAGCGATTCGCGGGTGAACGGCGTATTGGTCAAATCGTCGCCGGTCCCATTCAGGCCGACCACGATGCCATACCCGATCAGGATGTTGTCACGCACCCCTTCGAAATCGGCGATGTCCTTGATGCGCGAAGCGGCCATGGCCTGCATCGGCAATCCGGCGACGCAGACGGACATGGCGGCGGCGGACAGGACCAGAGCGCGAATCCCCCGCTTGAGCCGGGCGATGCCGTGGCTGACGTGGGTGGCAGCGTGACGTGGTCGGATCATGGCTTCCTCTTGACGACCTGAAGTCCTGATTTTGCCGTGGAAGCGATGCGAACGCCATGCCATTTTTCGAATCCCTTGGAATCAAGGACCAGTCCTTGGACGACGCGGCAAGAATGCCCATCCGCCCGGCAAAACTTGCCGCCCTGTCGGAGATTACCCGGCAGAAATAGCGGCTTTCACCATTGTGTTGCTAACGATAGAATGGCGGTCGTTGATTAATGATGAATGCGCTGGAATTATCATGAAAGTCTCCGGGACCGGGGCTGGATCTTCTGCCACAGGCGGGTCCCGCCGGGTGAGCAAGTCCGATGGTGGGGGCGCATTCCGGCAGGTATTGGCCGGGGCGATGGATGCGCCCGCGCCCGTGCAGCAGGCGGAACAGGCATCGGCTCTGGCTGGTGTCGATGCGCTGCTGATGGTTCAGGCGGTGGACGGGCCGTTGGAACGCGATGCCCGCCGCAGGCTGGTCCGCCGGGGCGAGGAATTGCTGGACAAGCTGGAGGAAATCCGCAGGGGGTTGTTGCTGGGCACGGTCCCGGCATCGGCGCTGGCGGATTTGGCCACCATGGTCCGTGCCCGGCGCGAAGCATGCCAGGACCCCCGGTTGGCCGCGCTTTTGGATGAAATCGAACTGCGGGCCGAGGTGGAAATCGCCAAATTGTCCCGCCGATCCTGATCCGTCCGTTATTGCCGGTTCACTCTCCCCCCTTGCGGGACCGGGATCGGCCCCATATATTCCCCGCGACTTTGGTTTTACTGTTGTGTTGAGGGTACCGGATGACCGTCACTCTGCCGCCGGATTATCGGCCCACCGACGATGAAGCCTTCATGAATGACACCATGAAGGAGTATTTCCGTCTGAAGCTGCTGTCGTGGCGGTCTGAATTGTTGCGTGATTCCGATGAAACCCTGGCCCATCTTCAAGAAGGTGGATTGCAGGAACCGGACATCGCCGACCGGGCCTCGGCGGAAACCGACCGGGCCTTGGAATTACGCACCCGCGACCGCGAACGGAAGCTGATTTCCAAGATCGACGCCGCCTTGCAGCGGATCGGGGATGGGTCTTATGGCTATTGCGAGGAAACGGGGGAACCCATCACCATCCGCCGCCTGGAAGCCCGCCCCATCGCCACCTTGTCCATCGAGGCGCAGGAACGCCACGAGCGGCTGGAGCGCACCCATCGCGAGGATTGATCCCGCTGCGCGGATAAGTGGGGAATAGCCCATGGCGATCCGCATCACCATCCAATCCGGCCCGCAAGCGGGCCGGGTTTTCGATTTCGACGACACCCATGGCACGGTGACCGTGGGGCGGCACCCCGCCTGCGATATCGTTTTTCCCGCCGATTACACCGTCATTTCCCGCCATCATCTGGCCTTTAACCGTCAATTGGCCCGGTATCGGTTGCTGATGCAATCGGATAATCCGGTCAGTATTGATGGTGAAGAAGCGTTCGAAGGCGATGAATTGCCCGCCGCCGCCCTGGTTGCCTTGGGCGGTCCCGGCGGGCCGGTGTTGAAGGTGGAAACCATCGAGCATGATGGCCTGCCTCCGACCGAACGCTATACATCCCACGAAGGGGCCGCCCGTCTGGCGGCCAAGGCTAATCAGCGCAGCCGGGCGGCGCGATCCCGGCTGTGGGGACTGACCATCGCCTTGCTGGCCGTGGTGGTGGTGCTGGGATGGATGCGCCTGGATGACCGTCGCGAAATGTCGCGGCTGATGGATAATGCCTATAACGCCCCGCCATCATCCCAAGGCGATGAACAATTGGCCACCCGCCTGCGTGAAGCGCAGAAATCGGTTTATCTGGTGGCCTTGAAGGACGGCATGGGGGTCAGCCCCTTTGGTACGGCCTTTGTTGTGGCTCCCGGCCTGTTGGCCACCAGTGCCCATGTGGCGGAAAAATTCGACAGCATGGCCGAAGGCATGACCATGGTGGTGCGGTCCTCGGGGGCGCCGGTCCATGATTTGCCCATCGTTTCGGTGACCTTGCACCCGCAGTACCATCCGTTCGAGGAAGCATGGGGGGCCTATGGTCCGCTGGCGGCTGGTGCTGGCGGGGAAAACCGTCCGATCATCGGGGCGGGCGGTTATGATGTGGCCCTGCTGCGGGTGGCGCCCGAACAGGTCGCCGCCCTGGGGGCGCCCCTGCCCATTGCCGCCGATGCCGATCTGACCAGCCTGGAACCGGGGGACCCGGCGGGCTATGTGGGCTTTCCCATGGAAAGCTCGGCCCTGGGCGGGGTCAATTTGGATGACCCGGAAGCCCAGTTGCAGATCGGTCATCTGACGGCTTTGACCGATTTTTTCCTGGTCAAAAGCGATCTGGCCGACCGGCAATTGCTGCAACATTCCCTGCCGGTGCAGGGCGGGGCCTCGGGATCGCCGCTGTTGGACCGTCGCGGACAGTTGATCGGGGTGGTTTCCGGCGGCAATCTGGTGGAAATCAACGACCAGGGCACCCGCGTCCCCACCGGCAGCGGCGTCAATTTCGCCCAACGCGCCGATCTGGTGCGTGAATTGCTGTCGGGCGAGGCCAATGACAAGGCGGAAGACCGTGCCGCCTATTGGGAAAAGCGGCTGAAGCGGTATCAGAACGAAGTGGATGTGGTGCTGGCCGATTGGGCTGGCAGCCATGGCGAAACCACTATTCCCACCCCGCTGACCCAGTTGGATGGGCGCACCAGTCCCAATTCCCGCTATGATATGCCGGTTTTCGTCATGCCTTTTTCCGCTCCCAAGGCCGGGTGGTATCTGTTCCTGGCCACATCGCGCAAGCGCGAGAATATCGACATGATGTTGATCGAGGAAACTGCCAAGGGTCCCAAGCTGGTGGGCGTGGACAACTCCCCCGATTACTATCCCGGCGTCGAATATGGGGCGGAAAAAGGCAACGAGCTTCAGGTCGTCGTACCCGGTCCGGCTAATACGGATGTGCGATTGCGAGTCTATTGGCTGCCATCATCGCCACGGTGACGGCCGCCATTGCTTGTAATTCCATGGGCAGAGTCCAGGGCCGTTTCCGGCGCCATCAGCCGCGCGGCCCCTTGGGCCTAACCAAATCCCGATGAGGTTCACTCACCGGGATTTGGTATAACCTCACCCTTGTCGGATATTGTCCAGGAAGACGGTCACGCTGCCATTCAATTCCTGGGCATTTTGGCTCAGGTCATGGGCCGATGACAGCACTTGGCGGGCTGCCGATCCGGTCGTGACGGCGGCTTCGCTGACCGATGAAATGATCCGCGAGACATCCCGCGTTCCCGCCGCCGCCTGCTGGACGTTACGGGCGATTTCTTGAGTGGCCATGCCCTGTTCCTCCACCGCCGAGGCGATGGCGCCGGAAATCTGATCCACCCGCCCGATGACATCCTCGATATCCCGGATGGCTGCCACCACGCTTTGACTGCCCTGCTGCACCGCCGCGATCTGGGATACGATTTCGTCGGTGGCCTGGGCGGTCTGATTGGCCAACGCCTTGACCTCGCCCGCCACCACGGCGAATCCCTTGCCGGCCTCGCCTGCGCGGGCGGCCTCGATGGTGGCGTTCAGGGCCAACAAATTGGTCTGACTGGCAATGCCATTGATCAGACCGGCCACATCGCCGATCCGGCTTGTTGCCAGCACCAAATCATCCACCAACTGGTTGGTGCGCGCCACATCCTCGCGGGCCTGGCGGCTGACCGCCGCCGATTGATGGACTTGGCGGGCGATTTCGGCGATGGATGCCGACAATTCCTCGGCAGCGCTGGCCACGGTCTGGACATTGCCCGACGCCTCTTGCGCGGCGTTGGCGACCGATGCGGCCAGGCTGTTGGTCTGACTGGCTGCTTCGGACATGGTTTGGGCGGAATTTTCCATCTGGGTCGCCGCCACCGACACTTGCCCCACCACTCCCATCACATCGCCTTCGAACCGCCCGGCCACGCTTAGGGTCATGTGTCGCTTTTCCGCCTCGGCCTCGATTCTGGCGTCTTCCTGCGCCCGCTCCATCTGCTTCATGGCCACGGCATTGGTTTTGAAGACCTGAAGGGCTTGGGCCATTTCCCCCAATTCATCCCGGCGCTCGTGGCCAGGAATATGCGTGGTCAAATCCCCCTGGGCCAGACATCCCATGGCCGATGTCAGCGCGCCGATAGGCCGGGTCAGGGACCGGGCTGCCATCCCGCCTGCCAAGGTGGCGACAACCCCCACCACCACCCCGATCAGCATCATGACCCAGGCGGTATATTTCACCGGCACCTCAATCTCGCTTTGGTCGATTTCCGCCAGAACCGCCCATTGGGTACCCATGAATGTCAGGGGCGTATAGGCGGAATAGACCGGAATGCCGCGATAATCCTCGGTCAGCTTCAAACCCGACAGCCCAGCCAAGGCATCGCGCACAGTCTGGGATTCCACCTTGGTTTTCAAGATGGTGGAATCCGTGGAAAAGCGGGAATTGCTGCGCATCAGCAGATCATCTCCGACAAGATAGGTTTCGCCGGTTTCCCCCATGCCCGCCGCCACCTGCATGACCTGATTGATCCGGTCAACCGGCATCTGGAATGCCAAGGCACCAATAATCTGTCCGTCATCGTCATGGATGGCGGACGCCATGAAGGATGCAGGGTCATTGTTGGATGGGCTGTAGGCGTGGAAGTCGGAAAACACCAGCTTTTCCCCGCCCGAAACCACGCGGCGGAACAATTGGGCGATATCCGTATCCCGCCATGGGCCAGTCGCCAGATTGGTGGCGAAATCGGCTTCCTTGAAGGTGGTGTAAACCACCTCGCCGGTCCGGTCGATCAGGAAGACATCGTAATATCCCCGGTCATCCACATAACGGCGCAGCCAGGGATGATACCGTGCATGCACGGCGGAATAGGCCGACCCATCCCCAGCCTGATCCAATTTGTGTTTCTGCCCTGCCGGAAACGGATTGTCGGACACATAGGCCCGGTGCAATTCCTGGCCCGATCCAGACTGGTGATAGGCCGCCGAGAAATCTTTCAGTGCCGTGCGCATGGCAAAACCATCGCTTAACAGTGCCGCATCCTCGGAGATGGAGCGCAAGTAACCGGACAATGTCATCTTGCGGGCGGCCAACAACGCTTCCAGCTTGGCGCTGGCGCTGTCCGTCAATTGATGCCGCGTATTCAGAAAGGCGGGAATACTCACCGCCAAAACCGCCGCGGCCACCAGCAGGAAGAATAGGGACGGCAAAATGTATCTGATCTTTATCCGCCCAAGCATATTCGCCCCCACTGACAGAAACAGCCCATCGGCTGTTTCTACCAGAGCCCGATAAATGCGCTTTCGGCCTTAAGAAAATGATTTGTGAACACGTCGTCATAAAAAATACGCACAGAGCGTGCGGCCGTCAGGCCGAGACGGTGACGCTCAGACGCCGCACGGGCTGGCTGGCCGCATTTCAACGGGCGGCCGGTATTATTCCGGGCGCATGGATCGCAATTTCTTGTTGGCAGAGTGCTTGGACTTGCTATCCAGCCGCCTGGTCTGACTGCTCTTGGTCGGCTTTGTCGGTTTGCGCTTGGGCGGTGGCGGCTTGGCGGCTTCGCGGATCAATTCCACCAGTTTTGCCAATGCCTCGGCCCGGTTGCGCTCCTGGCTGCGATGTTCCTGGGCGGTCACCACCAGCACCCCATCCAGGGTCAGCCGTCGCCCGGCCAGACGGCACAGCCTGGTCTTGACCTCATCGGGCAGGCTGGGAGAGTTGCGCACGTCAAAGCGCAACTGCACGGCGGTTTCCACCTTGTTGACGTTCTGTCCGCCAGGACCCGATGACCGGGCGAAACTTTCGTCCAGTTCTTTTTCGTCGATGGCGATGCGGCGAGTAATCGGGATCATGACCGCACCATACCCCAAGGACACGGCAATTGTTTCAGAAATTCCCCGCCACCGACCGGGAATTGCCGGAATTGGGCCGGTCGGTCTGGTCCCTTGACCTAGGTATTATTCTTTTCGCGGCTATAGCGTAATCCGGCTTGGCACCAATCGCGCATAAGGGATGACCGCAAGTGATCGCGGCATATCAACCATTGCCGTTATGGTGATGAATGCTATAACTCTTATCGCGCTATATCCGCTCATTCATCAGTCTGCCTCGCAGGAGGAATCGCTCTATGACCTTTAAGCGTCTTTTCGGGGCCGTCGCCGGCCTTGCCATGGCTTTTTCCGTCACCGCCGCCCGCGCTGACGAAATCACCGTTTTTGCCGCTGCCTCGACCACCAACGCCATCAACGAGATCGGCGAAGCGTTCAAGGCCAAGACCGGCCACACCATCAAGGGGTCGTTCGCGTCGTCTTCGACCCTGGCCAAGCAGGTGGAACAGGGTGCGCCCGCCAACGTCTTTATTTCCGCCGATCTGAAATGGGTGGATTACCTGGACGAAAAGAAGCTGCTGACCCCCGGTTCGCGCGTCAATCTGCTGGGCAACACCCTGGTTCTGATCGCCCCCACCGATACCAAGCTGCCGCAGACCCATGTGTCCAAGGGCACTGACCTGTCCAAGCTGCTGGGTGACGGCCGCCTGTCCACCGGTGACCCCGACCACGTTCCGGTCGGCCTGTATGCCAAGCAAGCCCTGGAAAACATGGGCCAGTGGAAAGCCATTGAACCCAAGCTGGCCCGCGCTGAATCCGTGCGTGCCGCCCTGGCCCTGGTCGAACGCGGCGAATCCCCCCTGGGCATCGTCTATTCCACCGACGCCGCCGTCTCCAAGAAGGTCAAGGTGCTGGGCACGTTCGACGAATCCCTGCATGACACCGTGATCTATCCGGTGGCGCTGATTGCCGGCAAGGACACCCCGGCGGCCAAGCAGTTCGTGGACTATCTGCAATCGCCGGAAGGCAAGGGCGTGTTCGCCAAATACGGCTTCAAGCTCAACTGATTTCCTGGTGTCGGCCCCCAGGGGCCGACCCATCTTATCAGGTTTGACGGCGAGGCTCTGATTTCAGGGCTTCGCCGTTCTTGTGACCAAAGACAGGCCGAGGAATTGGGAAAGGGCCGGGATGTTTACGCTGACGCCGCTTGAAATCGAAGCATTATACCTCAGCATGCTGGTATCGCTCTGGTCCGTGATCGGGTCTTTGCCCTTGGGCGTGCTGTGCGCGTGGCTGCTGGCACGGCGCAATTTCCCCGGAAAGACCTTATTCGACGGCATCATTCACCTTCCTCTGGTTCTGCCGCCGGTGGTGGTCGGATATTTTCTGCTGGTCATGCTGGGACGGCGCGGCCCCATCGGATCGGTTTTGCTGGATTGGTTCGGGATCACCCTGGCCTTTACCTGGAAAGGCGCGGCGGTGGCATCCGCCGTGGTGGCTTTTCCCCTGTTGGTCCGGGCCATCCGTCTGTCGCTGGAAAGTGTGGATCAGGGATTGGAACAGGCAGCCCGGACCCTGGGTTGCGGCCCGTTCCGCACTTTCTTCACCGTGACCTTGCCCCTGGTCATGCCGGGCGTTCTGACCGGGGTTATCCTGGCCTTTGCCCGGTCGCTCAGTGAATTTGGCGCCACCATCACCTTTGTTTCCAACATCCCCGGTGAAACCCGCACCTTGCCCATCGCCCTTTATGCCCTGACCCAAATACCGGGCAGCGACATGGCCGCGCTTCGGCTGTGCATCATTTCAGTCGCGGTGGCCTTCGCTGCCCTGCTGGCATCGGAAATCTTGTCGCGCCGCATGCAGGCGCGGTTGCAGGGCTAGGGAGATCGGCCATGCTGGAACTGTCCGTGCAACGCCAACAAGGCAGCTTCACCGTCGAACTGGATCTGAATGCGGGCCAGGGCGTCACAGCCCTGTTCGGGCGGTCAGGATCGGGAAAAACCTCCATCATCAACATGGTGGCCGGGCTGTATCGCCCCGATACGGGACGGATCAGTGTCGAAGGTAAGATTCTGTTCGATTCCCAGGCGAAAATAGACCTGCCCCCCGACCGCCGTCGGCTGGGTTATGTGTTTCAGGAAGGTCGGCTGTTTCCTCATTTATCGGTAACCGCCAATCTGTGCTTTGGCATGAACCGAACCCCCGCCAACGAACGGCGCGTCGCCTTTGACGATGTGGTGGCGGTGCTGGGGATCGGCCATTTGCTGGACCGGCGGCCCGCCAAGCTGTCCGGCGGGGAAAAACAGCGTGTGGCCATTGGCCGCGCCCTGTTGGCCAGCCCGCGCATCCTGCTGATGGATGAACCGTTGGCGGCCCTGGACAGCCAGCGCAAAAGCGAGTTGCTGCCCTTTATCGGCAAGCTGTCCAAGGTGTTTTCCATTCCCATCCTGTATGTCAGTCACTCCATGGATGAAGTGCTGAAGCTGGCGGATACCCTGGTCCTGATGGATGATGGCAAGGCCGCCGCCGTGGGCGAGGTCGAAGATTTGCTGTCCCGCCCCAATCTTCAATCACTGACCGGCCGCTATGAAGCCGGATCGGTCATCCGTGCCACGGTCCTGGGCCACGATGTCGCCCATGGCACCACCCGCCTGGGCTTTGATGGCGGCAGTCTGATCACCCCAAAGCTGGATTCCAACGTGGGCGCCCAGATGCGCGTGCGCATCCATGCCCGTAATGTCAGCATCGCCCTGGGCAATCAGGTGGGGGTCACCAGCATCTGTAACAGCCTGCCTGCCATCGTCCAATCGGTCACCCCGGCGGACGATCAGGGCTGGGCCTTTGATGTGATCGTGCGCTCTGGCGGCATTTCCCTGTGGTCCCAGGTCACCGCCCACAGCCAGCAAACCTTGAAGCTGGAACCGGGTGTCCAAGTGACAGCCATGGTCAAGGCCGTCACCATCGCCCGTGGCGACGTGGCGGAACGCGGCCATGATGACACCGGAGCCGCCGCCTGAATATCCCGACCACATCACCGTTGAATTGTACGGCGAAGGACAAACAGTAGCCGACACTGCCGACAAGGAGGGGACGATGAAAGTGGCAATCGCCACCCAGGATTTGACCCGAATTGACGCCCATCTGGGATGGGCCAGGCATTTGCTGTTCTATGAAGTGTCAGCAGAAGGATACCACCTGCTGCGGACCGCGTCGTTCAGCAATGGCTTGGTGCAAGACGGCAACCACAGCAAGCTGATCCCCAGGTTACGGGCCTTGCGCGGCTGTGCCCTGGTCTTTGTCGCCGATCTTGGCCCCGAAGGCGAGTATGGGCTGGCCCGCGAACGGGTCCTGCCCATGCGCAACTTCGCCGGACAACCCATCGCCATGGCCCTGGATGCCCTGCGCGACGGGCTGCGCCGCAACCCACGGGCCTTGCTGCGCCAGGCGGAACAGCACCACCGGCGCGGCATGCGGTAGAACTGATTTCGACCCGATGCGGTCGAAATACGCTCTTATCCTAACGACCGTAAGTTCTGACTTACGGTCGTTGGTTCTGCCGCCATTGCGGCGGCGGCCAAGGGCGCGGCAGCGCCCGCCCGGCGAGGGACAAAAATCCCAGCCGCCATTGCGGCGGCGGCCAAGGGCGCGGCAGCGCCCGCCCGGCGAGGGACAAACACAACCCAGCCGCCATTGCGGCGGCGGCCAAGCGGCCGTATGGCCGCGCCCGGCGAGGGCTGTACAACGGTCAATGAAATTGGCCGTTAGTATAAACGCTTTCGGCGATATTGGCCAATCCCAGCGCGAACACCGCCCCCAGATCGCGGGCAATATCCCCCGCCTGGGCGTCATCGCGGGGGCGGAAGGTGGCACGCCATTCCAGGCGGCAATGGCCGGGGGTGGTTTCCACCACGGTCATTTCCCCGGTGTAATCATCCACCGGCATGGGGTGATCGGTCAGCGTATAGCGATAGTGGCGGGCGGCGGCGTCCCAATGGACCAGTTTTTCCCCGATCAGGGTGCCGTCTTTCATGATCACCTGACGGACAGCCCCCAAATCCTGGCCATCGGCGGCACTGGTGGCGACGTCGGGATGCCAGTCGGCCAATGAATCGAACCGGGCGATCACGTCCCAGGCGCGGGCAGCGGGGACGGAAAGGGGTAGGCACACATGAACAATAACCATGGGCGGGGTTTCCTGATATGGGATCAGCGTGGGGACAGACCGTGATCCGCGAACCAGGCGGTCAGCCGTGACCAGCCATCGCGGGCTGCGGTTTCCCGGTAACTGGCGCGGTAATCGGCATGAAAAGCATGGGGGGCGCCATCATAGATGATTATGGATGATGCCGATGTGCCACCGGCCAGGGCGGTTTTCATCCTATCGACGCTGGCCACCGGAATACCCTGATCGGCGCCGCCATATAATCCCAGAACCGGAACGGTCAGACCGGCGGCGATCTCCAGCGGATGACGCGGGGTCATGGGGGTGGTGTCGCCTTCCAGCCGACCATACCACGCCACCGCCGCTTTCAGCCGGGGGTTATGGGCGGCATACAGCCAGGTGATGCGCCCGCCCCAGCAAAATCCGGTTATCCCGGCACGGGTAACGTCGCCGCCCGCGCTTTGCCCGGCCCAGCGCAAGACATGGTCCAAATCCGAAAGCACCTGGGCATCGGGCACCTTGGACACCAGATCGCGCATCAAGGTGGGAATGTCGGTGTAATCGGCGGGGTTGCCCTGGCGGGCGTACAGTTCCGGGGCGATGGCCAGATAGCCCGATTGGGCCAGACGGCGGCAGATGTCGCGGATGTAATCGTGAACCCCAAAGATTTCCTGGACCACCAAAATCACCGGAACCGGGGTATCGCCCTTGGGCCGGGCGGCATAGGCTGGCAGATCCCGGTCAGTCACTGGAATCAGCACCGGCCCGGCATCCAACCCGTCGGTGCCGGTGGTGATGGTCTGGGCGGTGACCGGCTGGGCCGCCAGGGCCAGGCCGGTGGCGGCCAATGCCGTCCCCATGAAGGCTCGGCGGGATGGATGCTGGATCAGGCTGGCAAGATCGTGAGGCATGGTCGCCCTTTCCAGAAAGGATGTGGGGTGAATGTGACGTCTCAGGCGGTGGCCCCCGCGATCTGAACCGAGAAAGCTGACGTTGCGACGCTTCGGCTTAATCAGGGGGGCGAATGAAAACGGGCCGGAAACCCGGCCCGTCAGCATGCGTTACTTGAGCGGAATTTACAACGCCAAGCAGGTCACAGCATGATGGCCGCAGCCACCCACACGGCGGCGGCGCCCACACAGCCTTGGATCAGCGTTCCCACGGTTTGCAGGCGATAGCCAACCTTGGGTTCCATGTTGGAAAACTGGGTCACCACCCAGAAAAAGCTGTCATTGGCATGGCTGACCACCATGGAGCCCGCACCGATGGCCACCACCACCAAAGCCTTGGCGGTGTCGCTGTCCAGCCCCAACGGCACCATCAGCGGTGCCATCAGTCCGGCGGTGGTGATCAGGGCGACGGTGGACGATCCTTGGGCCGTCTTGATGCCTGCGGCCACCAGGAAGGGCAGGAAAATGCCCAGATGCCAACTGGCCAGCCCCTCGCCCACGATCTTGGCGATGCCGGAATTCTGCAACACCTTGCCAAAGGCGCCGCCGGCCCCGGTGATGATGATGATGATGGCCGAGGACAAAATGGCTTCGCCCAGCCAGCCGGAATTGGACAGCATGGTGCTATCCAGCTTTTTGGGCAGCAGCAGGGCCAGGCCGAAGCCCAGCAAAAGGGCCACCACCGGATGGCCGATGAAGGTCAGCACCTTCAGGGCATCACCGGTGCCGAACGGCTTGGACGGAAATTGGCCGATGGAGGACAAGACGATCAGAAAGATGGGCAGGACGATGGGCAACAGGCTGGTGAATGGCTTGGGCGCATCCTCCAGTGACGGCAGGCTGGTGGGTTCCTCGCCATCCTTATAGGGCGGGATGTCCACACGGGCGGCCACGGTCACGGCAAAAACCCAGCCGGCAAAGGTGGCGACGGCGGCGATGATCAGCCCCCACATGATCACCAGCCCCAGATCGGCGCCCAGAATACCCGCAGCGGCGATGGGGCCGGGGGTGGGGGGCACCATGGTGTGGGTGGCATACAATCCCAGGCTAAGGGCGATCGCCCCCGATGCCAAGGTGATGCCCGCCCGCTTGGCCAGCGCCTTATTCAGGGATGACAGGATGACGAAGCCGGAATCGCAGAACACCGGAATGGACACCACATAACCCATGATCGACATGGTCATGGGCACGTTTTTTTTGCCGGTGATCTTCAGGATGCTTTCGGCCAGACGCCAGGCGCCGCCGGTTTTTTCCAGGAAGGCGCCGATCACCGTGCCCAGGATGATGACGATGCCGATGGAGCCGATGGTGCCGCCAAAGCCTTCATTCACCGATTTCACCACCAATTCCGGCGGCATTCCCGCCAGCAGGCCGAAGCCAAAGGCGGTCAACAGCAAGGCCAGGAAAGGATGCATGTTCAGCTTGGCCGTGGATACGATGATAAAGGCGATGGCCAAGATCAGAAGGACGATCAGCCACATTTGTTTTCTCCCCAGGGTTCCGTGGCGGCCCATCCGCATCATGGGGTGGGCCGTCAACCATCAATGGGAAAAGTTCCGGTCCCCCACCGGTCACTTATCCGTCATGCGACAGTTAGTTGTGTTTTAAAAGTTCTAATATTCCCTGCGGATTGGGCAGGAAGTTACGCGCTGATCTTACACTTTAGACAATAAAGCACAAGATGCAGGCTGCCCTATCCTTTTGGATGAGCTTTCGAGATGTATTCAATTTTTAAGAAAATTTTCGCTCAGGGATAGCGAATTGCGACCTTTATTGCGGTGTCGCCTGGGCCTGCGTTGAACAGAACATCGGAAAATGCGGGCAATCCCATGACGGCGGGGGCATCGTTGGAAAAGCCGTATCCTTCGGTGGGGACCCCGATGAAGCTGCGGTTCAATTTGCCGTCGCCATCTTCATCGTGATAGGCGGCCAGGGCATAGTGGCCGGGGGCGGGCAGGGCCAGACAGACGGAAACGCTGCCGGTCTGGGCGGGGATGCGCTGTTTGACCAGGCGTTTGCCCTTGACCAGAAAATCTTCGGGCCGGTCGCCATAAATGACGATGGTGATTTGCCCCTTGGCATTGTGCAGCCCGGTGAAGGTGACATCGAGTCGGGTATTGCCTTCGGTCGCGCCGCAATCGGCGGCCTGGGCCGGGGCAAAGGCGGCCAGCCAGCCGGTGATGAGCAAAAACAACGCGGAACCTGATCTGATCGTCATGACGCCACCCGCTGGGGAAGTGTGTGCCAGCCCGGTTGCAGGCCGCGAAAATGAATGTCCATCAATGCTTCCGCCGATGCCAGCAAATCAAAGCCAAGCGGATCGCGCAGCCAGCGGTGCATGATCCCGAACAGATAGGCGCAGGTGGATTGGGCCGCCAGGTCCGGGGTGATGTCCGGGGCAAGCAGCCGCAGGTCATGGGCCATCTGAAAACGCTTTCGGATCAAGGAGATGAACAGGGTCATGGATTTGCTGTCGGGCAGTTCCTGGGCACAGTCAAGCCCCATGCGCAGCAGGACAATGGTGAAGACCCGGCGCTTGCGCGGGTCCAGCACCAGATCGCGCAGGAATTCCACACACAAATCCCGGACGCAGCCTAAGGGCGCCGGGGGAACATCGCATTCCAGGCGTTCCACCAAGATATGGGGGGGCAGTTTGGCCCGTTCCACCATGGCGTCGAATACGCTGGCCTTGTTTTCGAAATGCCAATAGATGGCGCCACGGGTTACGCCGGCCGCACGCGCCACGTCTTCCAGGCTGGCCTGATCCACGTTCTTGGACAAAAACACGGCTTCCGCCGCATCCAGAATGCATTGGCGGGTTTTTTCCGCATCTTCCTTGGTTCTTCGTGCCATTACTCGTTACTCCCCCCCCCAGCCTATTCCTCCATATGCAGTAACATCGCCACGCCAAAGGCGATGAAACTCAGCGGTGCGGCCCAGACTGCCAAAGGCGCGGAAACCATGCCGGTTTCAGCCATGGACCCCAAAATCCCATCCACCAGCAGATAAGCCAGCCCCATCAGCAGACTGACCGCCATCCCACGGGCCAGTCCGCCGGTCCGCCGCCCGCCGGTCATGGCGGGGCCGGATAACAGCAGCATCAGCACCGGGACCAGCGGTGCGCACAGAATTTTTTGCAGCCGGGTTTGGTAATGGGGCAGGCTGCCCGACCCGGCCCAGGCCCCTCGCAGGACATCCCAGGTGCGGATGCCGGTCAATCTTTCGCCCGGCCTGGTCAGTTCGCGCAGATTGGATAAATCAGGTCCCGCAGGCCAGACCATGCTGTCCTGGCGGGTGGTGACCGGCGTGCGGTCACCGACCACGGTGGTCTGAACCCCGTGCAGGACCCAGACGCCATTTTCCAGATTGGCGTGATCCGCGCGGATATGGGCTTTCAGGTGGCCTGGGTCCGACCGGATATAGCGGACCACCCCGTCCAGCCGTGTTCCGTCATCGCTGACCTGATCCACCGAAACGATCTCGCCCCCGCTGCGCATCCACAGGGGGCGGTTTTTCTTTTGGGTGGCGCTGGTATCGACCACCTTGCGGCCCTGGCTGTCCAGCTTGGTTTTCTTTTCCGGCGGCAGATCCAGGTGGTTCCACCATTCCAGAAAGGCCCGTTCCGACCGGGGCGCGATCTGGTCGATGATCAGCAGATGGCCTATCCCCAGCAAAATCCCCAAGGGAAGCAAGGCCCCCATGATGCGGTAAGGTGACACTCCCGCCGCCCGCAACATGGTGATTTCGTTATTTTGCCCCAGTCCCAAAAAGCCGATGGCGGCACCGATCAGAACCGACAGGGGCAAGACCCGCTCCAGCACCATGGAAATGCGCAAGGCGGAATATGTCAGCAGGCTGGACATCCCGGCGCCTTGGATCAATCGGCTGGATACGTCCAGAATATCCATCAACTGGACCAGGGCGGTCAGGGCCAACATGACCGCCAGGATGCGGGTGCCCAGGGTCCGGCCCAGATACAGGGCCAGGGATGGCGGCGGCAGAGGGATGGCGGCAAGGATCTTCATGACGTTCCCCGCCGCCGGATCATGCGCCGCATGATCAGTTCCATGCCGTGTTCAACCCCGGTCAGCAAACGGTAGACCGGGTTTTCCCCCGATTTGGTTTCGGTCTGGCGGAACAGGAACAGGCAAAGCAGGGCGAATATGGTCATGGTGCCCCACAAGACTGGTCCGGCGGGAAGCTTGCCCAGATCGCCCAGGCTTTCCGCCATTTGCAGCACATGGTGATAGATCACCAAAATCGCCGATCCCACCACGATCCCGGTGCCGCGGCGGCTGCGTTTCGCCGCCATGCCCATGGGAATGGCCAAAAGCGGCAGGAATGGCAAGGATGCGGCCCGGACCAGCCGTCCGTGCAGTTCCGATTTCATCCGGGCCGCTGGCAAATCGCCTTGGCCTTTGATCAGTTCCGTCAATGTCAGTTCGCGTTCGCTGTCGCCACGGGGGCGGAACAACGGAAACGACGTGCTGAAATCGCGCTGGATGGTCAGCTCCTGGAAGCGTGACGACCGGATTTGGCCATCAGGCTGGACGAAAATCTGATCGCCATCCATCAGCTTCAGCCAAAAGGCGGAGCGGCTGGAACTGAATTCCAACTGCCCGGTCTGGGCGGTGGTGATGATTTCGGTGTCCTTGTCCATCATGTGGACAAACACGCCCTTCAATTCGCGCCCGTTCAGGTCCACTTGTTCGGCACTGACCACCGCATCGCCCGCGACACGGGCGAATGACCATTCCGGGACCGTGGCCCCCCACGGAATCTTGGTCACGGTGAAATAGAATGCCTGATAGGCATAGCGGCTATAGGGCTGGATATAGCCGTATAAAAGGATGCTGAACACGGTCAGGGCCAGGGCGATGGCCATCAAAGGGGCGACGATGCGGCGGGGCGAAATGCCGCTGCTGAGCATGGCATCCAGCTCGTTATCTTCCCCCAGGCGGGATACCACCAGGAAAACACTGATGAAAAAACCGGCGGGTAAAGCCAGTCCCAGATAATGGGGGACCAAGGTGATGGCCATTTCCCAGACCATGTTGACCGGGGCGCCCTTGGCCGCCACCAGATCGAACAGGCGCAAGATGCGTTCCAGCACCAGGGCCACCAGAACCACCAAAAGGGCCACGCCCAGGCGTTTCAGGGTTTCCGCCGCCAGATAGCGGTCCAACAGCCTGATGACCGTGCCTTGTCCGTGCTGGCGCCGTGCCATGGGTGTCTAGCTCCGGGCGGGGTCGCGGCTGGCCAACAGACGTTCGGCCAGGTCGATATCGGTTTTGCGGTCCACGTCGATGGCCGCTTCGGCAAAGGGCATGTCAACCGCCCAGGCCACGGCCCCGGCCCGGCGTCCCAGGCGGCGGACGGCACTGTTCAGGCTGAGGCGCCCCATGGCGAATAAGATCAGGCTGACGATACCCAGATGCCGGATCATGGCCAGGGGGCGTTTCCGGTCCTGTTCCAGCCGCCGCCAGAATGTCAGCACCCGCGATGCCCCGGCCCCCAGCCAGAATAGATTACAGCCGCTGACCGCCTGATCGCTGAAGCGCAGATAGGTGCGGGGAATGCCGGGGTGGCTGGCTTCGATGGTGGTCTGGCGGGCGACGCCGGCGGCGGCGTCGATGCCGGGGGGCAGATGGGTCAGGAAATGGCGGACCATGGCCGGGGTCAACAGGGGATGATCCGCCGTGGTGACCAGAACGGGTGGTGTCAGTCCGTTGCCGTCGATCAGGGACAGAATGCTGAGGCACGGCGTCGCCCCGGTAGGCACCACCGACAAGGTGCCAGCCTTGGCCAGGCAATCCACCAGCGGAATGGACAAGGCGGCGGCCGGGTCTTCGATCGCCACATAAAGATGCGATTGGGGCAATGCCTCACGCAAGGTGTTGATCACCCGTTCCAGCATGGGGATGCCGGCGATGGGGGCGATGGCCTTGTGGCTGACACCCAGGGCTTGTGCCACCGGATCGGCGCTGCCCCGGCTACCCGCCAGGATCAGGACGGGGGGGTGCGGCTGGCCGATGGTCATGCTAAATCCTTTTCGAACAGCCGATAGGTCTTGTACGGCTGGCCGCACAAGGTTTCGGCCATGCGGCGCATGGGGGGATTGGTTTCCAATATCCAGGACAGTTCAATCTGGCGGATACCGATTTCCCTGACCTGCTGCCGCAAGGCCCCGATCAGCAAAAAGGGCAGCATGGCCCCGGCCATGGTGGCCGACACTTTCTTGCGCACCCCCATCAGGGGAATACGGGCGCTGGTCAATCCCCGCACCTTCAGCCGCCACAGCAATTTGGCCCAGCCAAAGGGCAAAAGCCGCCCGTTCAGGTCGCGGATGGCTTCATTCAGATTGGGCAGGCAAACCATGAAGGCGGCAGGTTCGCCATTCAGTTCGGCGAACCAGACCAGACGTTCCTGGATCAGCGGGCGCAATTCCTTGGCCAGATCGTCCACTTCGCCGCTGGTAAAGGGGACGAACCCCCAATTTTCGCTCCAGGCATCGTTGAAGATGGTGATCAGATCGCGGATTTCATCATCGTAACGCTTCATGGATAGCGGGCGGATGGTCATGCCCCGTGGCGGGGTGCGGTTCACCACGGCGGCCACCTGGGGGGACAATTCGGCACTGCTGTCCAGCATATAGGCGTACAGATCCATGGCCTTGGCATAACCCTGGCCGGTCAACAATTCCTGGGCATAAGGCAGGTCGTGGGGCATCAGCAGCACGGGCGGGGTGTCGAACCCATCCACCAGCAGCCCGCTTTCTTCATTGATGGAAAAGCCAAAGGGGCCACGGACCCGTATCATGCCCAGTCCGCGCAGCCAGTCTTCGGCACAGCCGGTCAGCCGGGCGGCGATATCGGGATCGTTTTCCGCCGCGAACAGGCCGAACTGGCCCAGGCCGGGATCGCGTTCCTGGGCCAGCGGGTCCATTTGGGCGCTGATCCGTCCGACCGTGCGTCCGTCACGGCGGGCCAGCCACAGGCGGACCTGGGCGCGCTGGCGATAGGGGCGCTTTTCATTGCCCAGGGCCATGCGGCGTTCCAGCCACAAAGGCGGAACCCAGGCGGGATCATCGGCATGCAGGCGAAAGGGCAGGGCGATGAAGTCATCCAGGTCGCGTTTGGTTTCGACCGGGTGCACGGTGATTGCCGTCATCGTATGGCCCCTTCCCGATACAGGGATAAGATTATTCCGGGTGCCGCCAGCAAAGGATGGCGGCGCTGCCAGGGAGTCAGGGCCACGCGGTGGCCGGAATGGCGTTCGATCTTGCCCAGGATGTAGTCAATGCCGCCGTCAAAGGTGAACAGCGCCTTGGCCAGGCGGGCCAGGTTCAGCGGCTTGCCCGCCAGACGCCGCCGCCACCAGCCGGATTGCCGGGCGGCGGCGGGGCTTTGCCATTGGTCCTGATCGCGGGGCATGTCCAATCCCAATTCCCCAATGGCCAAGGGAAACAGTCGGTCATAACGGTCGGCGGCGAAATCATAGACCGTATCGGCCCGTCCGCCCCGTTCCGCCCGCAATTCCACCCGATAGGTGTGGCGGAACAGGCCGCGCCAGTAATCGCCGGGGCGGCCCTGTGTCGGCCCCAGGGTCACGGCCCATAAGCAGGCGGTGGTGACGGCCTGGGCGATCTGTTCCCCCACCCAGTGGCGGATAGTGGTGTCGCGGGCATGCAGCAGGCGGCTGGGCTGGCAAAACCTGGCCCAGATGGTGGTGTCCAGGCTGGTGGGCCGCAGGCGGGCGGCGAATTGATCCCGCGTCATCACCGCGACCTTGGCCCCGTCATTGCCGGGTTGCGGCGGCAGGTACAGCACATTGGGGGGCAGGATGCGGTTGGCCCATGCCTTCCATCCGGGGCCGTGGAATGTGCGCAAATCATCCACCAGCACATACAGATCCAAAATCCCGCCATCGCCGCGCAGACACGATCCGTAGAACAAGATGGCGGCGACGGCATCGCCATACCGGGCGGCGATGCTGTCGGCCATGGCCTGGGCATCGGCGCGGACCGACATGGCCAATTCGTCCTGGACGGCGTGCAGCAGTGGGGATGGGCGGCAGGCGGGCATCGTCAGGCCGCCGCAATGAAGCGGGTTACGGGACCGGCCCGCAAAACGACGCCGTGGGGGCCGGGATGGAACAATTCGCCATCCACCACAAAGGAATCGTGCAAGGCGATGGACAGGCTGTCATGGGCGCCATTGGCATAGGTGGGGGCATAGCGGTGGTCCAGCCGTCCCCGCCACGCCGCCCACAGGGCGCGGCCCAGTCGCCGGGGCGGGGCGGCCACGTCCAGCCAATGGATCATGCCGGGGGCCGGGGCGGGAAAGGGCCATAATCCCAGCATTAATTGGTGCAAGGTGGTGGCCAGAACCAGAAAACGCGGACCGGGCCGCCCATCCGCGCCATCGGGGGCCACGGCCATCACCCGGTCGCCGCCGGTGGGCGTGCGGCCGAACAGCACTTCGCCCAGGATGCGGATGACCGGCACCAGGACGCCCGCCCAATGTTTCAAGCCGAAATCATGGGCCCAGGGATGGGCCATCACCGTGCCATGGGTGAAGACCCCGGCGCCGAACAACATGCCGCGCACGGTCTGGTGACCGCCATCGGGCCACACCACCTCCAGCACCGGGCGATCGCTGATGCGTCCGGGCGAAGCCCCACTGCGCAGGGTTTTCAACAAATGGGACAATCCGGCCACCCCCCGTCCGAACGATCCCACATCGCGGGCCAGCAGGTTGGTCTTGCCCGATGGCAGCAAGGCCAGCACGGGCAGATCGTCGCCAAAGGCGGCGGGCAGGGCGGACAAAACGTCGCGAATGGTGCCGTCGCCGCCGTCAATGGCCAAAACCCCTATTCCCGCCTGGGCAAAACTGGCCAGGGCGTGGGTCAGGGCGGTGCGGTCGGGCGGGTCGGCGAACACCACATCCGGCTGGGCCAGGGCAAAACCGGCCAGGGCCGAGGTTCCGCCATTGCCATCGCTGTAGCGGTTGCTGATCACCCCCAGCACGGGCGCCCGGTCGGCGGGCGGATCTTGGCGGGGGACCGCCGGTTTCATGTGGCCAGCCATGATGTCAGCGGCCCCTGGCGGCGGGCCAGGCCGGCCTGGATCAATTGGACCAGATGGACGGCCACGGAAATGATGGTCCAGACCGCCACCGCCACCATGCCCTGTTCCGGCACGCCCGCCAGGGTGAAGCCGGTCAACAGCAACAGATTAGGGTTGCGGCGGGAAACCACCAGCCGGAACCGGCTGTCAAAGCGCCGCCACATGTGGATGGGCAGGCGCAGGAACAGTTCGGCGATTCCTTCTTGCAGGCGCAGAACCAGATATCCGATCACGACGATCCACATCCAGATATCGGTGCCGACGGGAATCAGGCCCGATGCCTGGGCGCCCACGCTCCACGCCCACCACCAAAAGGGCGGGTGGATCAGGTCGATGCTGTGATCGAACACATTGCCCAATTTAGTGGATGTCATGGTGACGCGGGCCAGTTTGCCGTCAACCGTATCCAGAAAAGTCATCACCCAGGCCGCCAGCAGGCCAAGGCTGAACCAGCCCAGGGCAAAACAGCCCATGGCGACAAAGACCAGGACCAGGCTGGCGCTGGTCACCATGTTGGGGGTGATGGCGCGGCGGGCGCACCAGCGGGTCACCGCCATGGCCGGGACCGGCCAGACATATTTGGTCACCAGATCGGTCACGCCCTTGTACGACGCGCCGAACGTGGCCTTTTCCGCCGCCCGCAAGGTGCTGTCCGACAGGGGCATGACCACGGCGGCAAAGCGCTTGCGCAACAGGGGGGAAAAAATGGACGGCTGGGCCGGGTCGTGGCGGATGATGTGAACGCGGTCATCCCCATCCGCCGGGGGCGGGGCCAGATGATCCACCAGGGCGCGGGCGTCGGCCAGTTGGGCGGCGGGAACATGGGCGGCCACGCACACATCCCGGTCTTGGTGGCGGGTGATCAGCAAAGCGGCCTTTTCAGCCTTCAGCATCCCCAGCAAGGTGGCGTCGACGACCCAATCCCCCCGGACCACCAACACACTATCCGCTCCGGCGACGGCGTCCGGTGCTGGCAATACGGTGTGGATGCCAGCCTTGGCCAAGGCACGGGCGGCATGCTGGGCGCCGGTCATGGCCCATAGGTCCACAGAGGCGTCGCCCAGGATCAGGCCGACAATCGTATCCGGGGAGGTGGAGGCCATGGGGTTCTCCTTATCCGGCGGTTCCGACCGCATCGGCGCCGATGACCCCCAGGCGTCGACCGATGGCGGCGAAGGTGGCGATGGCCCGGTCGATCTGCCCGGATGTGTGGCTGGCGGTGACGCTGGCCCGCAGCAATGGTTCCGAGGTGGGGGTGGCCGGGGGCATGGCCAGATTGACATAGACCCCGTCCGCCAGCAGCGCCGCCCAGAATTCCGCCGCCCGTGGCACGTCGGGCACATGGATGGACACGATGGGGCTGGCTTCCGGCCCCAGCTTGAAGCCCTGGGCTGTCAACCCATCATAAAGCTGGTGCTGGTTGGCGGTCAGCCGCTGGCGCAATTCGGGCTTGGCGTCGATGTGCCCCAGGGCGGTCTGGACCGATGCCACCACCGATGGCGGCAGGGATGCCGTGAACATATAAGGGCGGCTGGTCACGCGCAGAATGTCGAAGCCATCCAGATTGGAAACGCAGAAACCACCGATGGCGCCCAGGCTTTTGGAAAAGGTGCCAACGATGAAATCGACATCGGCATCGGCTCCGACTTCTTCCGCCAATCCCCGGCCCCGTGCCCCCAGCACCCCCAGGGAATGGGCTTCGTCCACCAGCAGATAGGCGCCGGTTTCACGCTTGACCTGGGCGATTTCCGCCAGCCGCGCCCGGTCGCCCAGCATGCTGTAGATGCCTTCCACCACGATCAGGCGGCATCCGCCCTGGCCCTCCAGCCGACGCAGACGGCGAGCCAGATCATCGGGGTCGTTATGGCGGAAGCGGATGACCTGGGCATGGCCCAGGCGGCAGCCGTCATAAATGCTGGCATGGCTGTCGGCGTCGATCAGCAGGTGGTCATCACGCCCGGCCAAGGTGGAAATGGTCGCCAGATTGGCCTGATAGCCGGTGGTGAAGACCATGGCATGACGGCGGCCAAAGAACTGGGCCAGCTTTTGTTCCAAGGCGGAATGGCCGCCATAGGTGCCGTTGGCGATCCGCGATCCGGTGGTGCCGCTGCCATGTGTGGCCAAGGCGGCGGTGCCCGCCTGGATGACGTCGGGGTCAAAGGTCAGACCCAGATAATTGTTGCTGCCCAGGATCAGGACCGGGCGGTTTCCCATGACCCCTTCCACTGGTGACAGCATGGAATCAAAGGTGACGGAAAACGGGTCCGCCCCCAGGGCGCGCAACGAATCGTAGGATTCCTGAAGGGAAGCGAACTTGTCAAAAATACTCATCAATGCTCTCCACCCGACAGGGCAAAGATCGCCTCGGCCAGATCGTCGATGGTTTCCACCTCGGCGACGCGATCCATGGGCAAGGAAACGTCGAAATGGTCTTCCAAGGTCAGGACGAAATTCATCACCGCCAGAGAATCCAGGCCGAGATCGCCGACGATGGATGATTTCGCGGCGATTTCGGTTTCGGGGGGGATGATCTTTTGTAACTGCACGATGATTTGATCAAGAATTTCCGCCTTGGACGGCATGGCGATGGCCCTTCTTCCTGATAGTCGGTCTTAATTCCGGGACAGACAGCAAAATGGAGGTGGATGTCAATCGGATATCGCGTTTTCTTTTTTTGTCGGCCCGGTTTTCTGGGGTAAGTCCGGGACAGGATGGGCGCGGTACCATTGGGCGGTTTCGGCCAAACCATCGGCCAGATCAATGGATGGCCGCCATAAAAGCGGGTCGGGCTGGCTGGATGGGCAACTGCCCCAATCCGGGTGCAGCATTTCGCGCACCTTGCCAAAGGTCAGCATGGGCGGATTGCCCGACAGCCACCCGGCGATCTGGGAAAAAAAGGCGGCGGTGACATAGACCGGGGCGGGGACGCGCACGATACGGGCCTTGCCGCCGGTGGCGGTCTTGATGGCTTGAGCCAGGGTGGGCCAGTCATATCCGTCCGTCTGGGAATCGGACAGTTCCACGATCCGCCCGCTGGGACCGTCCGCGACCAGGGCGGCGACCGCACGGGCGGCGTCGCGGGCGTGGATCAGGCACAGCCGGGCATTGGGGCGGTTGGGAATGGGCAAGATCGGCCCTTGGGCCGCCTGAAAGAAAATCTGGGTTTCCCGGTCGCCGGGGCCGTAGATGGCGGGCGGGCGAACCACCACCCAATTGCTCAGGCGCGAATCCATGATGGCCCGTTCCCCCGCCCGCTTGCTGCGGGCATAGGGGGACAAGGTGGGTTCGCGGGCGGCCATGGATGATACCATGACCACTCGCATGGTCGGGTCATGCTGGGCAACGGCGGCTGCCACCGACCGGCTGCCTTCGCCATTGACTGAAAAGAACTGGCCGTTGCGGTGGGCCTTGATCAGCCCGGCGGCGTGGATCATCGCCTGGGCCCCATCCAGCAACCGGGCCAGGGCGCCCGGCTCGGCCAATGATCCCACCACCGTCTGTGCGCCATCAGGGACGGCGCGGGGGGTGCGGGCCAAAACGCGGGGGGTCCAGCCGGCATCCAACAGGGCCGACACCACATACCGGCCCAAAAAGCCGGTCCCTCCGGTCACGGCGATGATGCCGCCCGCTTCCGCCATGGGTTATTTCTCCATCCCCGGCAGGTCGTCATTCCCCAACTGTCCTTCGACAAAGGCGCGGCGGGCGGCACTGCGGCTCAGCTTGCCCGATGATGTCATGGGCAGGGAATTGTTGGGAACCAGAACAATGCGGACATCCAGCCCGTGGGCCTTGCGCAATTGGGTGGTGATGGCGCCGCGCAGCGCTTCGCGCTGGGCCTGATCATTCAGCCGACACTGGACCAGCACGACGATCTCTTCGCTGTCGCCCCCTTGGTCCAGGGAAAATGCCGCCGCGTCGCCCTGGCGCACGCCGTCCACATGCTCGGTGGCCCATTCCACATCCTGGGGCCAGATGTTCCGGCCATTGACGATCATCATGTCCTTGATGCGGCCGGTGACCACCAGCTCATCGCCGATCAGATAGCCCAGATCGCCGGTATCCAGCCAGCCATCGGGGGACATCACCCGGCGGGTTTCCTCGGGCTGGCCGTCATATTCGCGCATCAGGCTGGGGCCGCGCACGAAGACCCGGCCCACTTGGCGCTGCCCCCGCACCGTGCCGTCTTCGTCCCGCACTTCCAATTCGTGGCCGGGAACCACCGGGCCGCAATTGACGAAAACACGGCTGCGCCGGGTGTCGGCGGTGGCCGGGGTGGCCAGTCCGTTATGTTCCAGATCCTGCATGTCCACCGTATCGGTGCGCACGCCGGTTTCCAGCGGGCTGAAGCAGACGGCCAGGGTTGCTTCAGCCATGCCATAGCTGGGCACGAACGCGGTGCGCCGGAAGCCGGTGGATTGGAACGTATCGCTGAAATTATCCAGGATATTGGCACGGATCATGTCGCCGCCAATACCGGCGACACGCCAAGTGCTCAGGTCCAGTTGCACCGATTGTGTGGTGGCGCGGCGGGCGCACAAATCATAGCCAAAGCTGGGGCTGAAGGCGATGGTGCCACCATTGTTGTTCATCAGCGACAGCCAACCCAGGGGGCGGCGGGCAAAATCGCGGGTGGCCAGATAATCCACCGAAAGCTGGGAAATCAGCGGGGTCAGCAAAAAGCCGACCAGCCCCATATCATGATAGAACGGCAGCCAGGACACGGTGCGGTCCCCGGCGCGGACATCCAGGCCGTGATGGATCATGGCGGTGGCATTGGCCAGCAAGGCCCGGTGGGTCACCGCCACCCCGGTCGGGGCACGGGTGCTGCCCGACGAGAATTGCAGATAACTCAGCATGTCGGGATGGGCCGGGGGCAGATCGGTATCGGCTTCGGGCAGTTCCGTCACTTGGTGGAATGACCCACTCAGTTTCAGATCAATCCCGGCCACGGCCTCTTGCAGCCACGCGTCCAGCCAGGCGGGGGAAAACGCCGCCGATGCCCGCGCCCCCACGATCATCCGCCGCACCAGCGCCACATAGCCCTCGCGTCCGCCGAAAGCCTGGGGCATGGGCAGGGGGGCCGGAATCAGCCCGGCATATTGGCAGGCGAAAAAGGTGCGGACGAAATCGGCGTCGGTATCGGCGATCAACGCCACCCGTTCCCCCGGCTTCAGTCCGGCACCCAGCATCTTGCGGGCCAGGGATTGGGCGCTGTCGCGCAGGTCGCGATAAGACAGGACGTGGGACAATTCCAGGCGACCGGAATAGAAATTCATGCCGCTTTGGCCGCTGGCCGCGTAGTCCAGAGCGTCGCGCAAAGTGCCGAACCCGCTGAAACGCAGGGGCAATCCGCTGGAGGTCGGAGTAGGTTCCATGGCAGGCCCCTGGCTTTGCTGGGGCGGATAGGTCAATTGCGCGGCAAGCTGCACGTCAGGTCCTCATACGGATGGGGGCGGTGATGCCCTGAAATCGCCGCTGGCCGCCGTTTCCCGGAACCAGGACAAGACAAAAAACAATTGGCCGCCAGCAGCCACCAAAGCGGCGGCCAAGGCAGCGATTCCCGCACCTTCCATTCCATGCGAGCGTGTCAGCAGGAAAAGCAGGGGAATATACGCGATGGCGGCAGCAATGCGAACCCATAATGCCGTGGTCGCCCGGCCCAGGGAAATCAGGGCGGGTTCCAGCGGAAAGGTCCACATGCCGATCAATGATGCTCCCCCCAGCAGCAGCATGACCTGATAGGCGCTGTCCATCTGGCCGCCGCCGATCAGGCGCAGCAGATAAACCCCGACCAAGGCCAAAAGGGCCATGGTGACCACGGAAATCAGGCCGGAAACGGCCAATGCCTTGCCAATGAAACGGCGGATCAGGTCGGTGCGGCGGTCGGCGACGAACCGGGCCATTTCCGGGTAAACCGCCGAGGTCAGCAATTTGACCGGTTTGGCCAGGGCTTCGGCCAATTGGCGGGCCACCCGGTACAGCCCGGCCTGGGTGGGACCAAGCATGGCCCCCACCAAAAGTGTTCCCACATGGCTTTGTAGCAATGAAACCGCGCTGTTGGCATTGTTGGCCCAGACGAATTTCCAAATATCGTCAAAGCCGTGGGTCAGCCCGCGCCAGCTGGATGATGCCCCCTGCCACAGGGATCGGCGGTGAATTTCCCGCCAAGTCAACACCATGCCGGCCAATCCGCTGGCCACGGCCGACGCCATCCAGACCAACAGGAAATCGGCCAGATTGCCATCGCCCATGACAAACAGCGCGGTCGCCCCCACGATGCGGACCACCGCCGACATGGACCCCTGCACCGCCAATTGGTCGAAGCGGTCGAACAGCCGCAACACCCCGGTCGGGGTGGCGGTGACCATGAACAGGATGGACAGGCTGTAGAACAGGGCCATGGGGGTGGTCTGGCTGGTCAGGCCGATCAGCCCGCCAAAGACGTAAATTCCCAAGGCGGCGATCCCGGTGCCCAGGACCGAACTGGCCACATCCAGAACCAGGGAAAACTTTATCAGCCGTTGCAGATCGCCGATTCGGTTTTCATGTATAGCGGGTGTGCCGTAGCGCAGGATAGGCTGCCAAGTCTCGAATTTGACCAATTCGCTGACAGCCTGAACAAAGGTGTGGATCAGGATCAACTGGCCAAAGGCTTCGATGCCCAAAGCCCGCACGGCCAGGGCGGCGTAGGCTAGGCTCAGCACCCCCACCACGGATTTTCCGCCGATCAGTAATCCCGTATTGCGTGCCATGCGTCCGCCAATGGATTTGGCCGCGCCCTGACGTACCGGGGC
This sequence comes from Magnetospirillum sp., assembly GCA_041915545.1. Classification (GTDB taxonomy): domain Bacteria; phylum Pseudomonadota; class Alphaproteobacteria; order Rhodospirillales; family Magnetospirillaceae; genus Magnetospirillum. The sequence continues at coordinate 70,416 of JAYSBF010000003.1, forward strand.
GCGGCCATAATCCGCCGTGGAACTGGCGGCTGTATCAGGTGGTGGGGCGGTCACGCTTTCCCCGGATCAAACAGCGGCGACAATTCCGGCTTCATCCTCGTGGGGGCGGGGGGCGGATAATCCGGTGGCGGCCAGGGTGGCGGTCAATTGGGTGGCGCCGGCCAGATCGCGGGGGAAGTCCACTTCACCCCAGCTTTTGCCGTGAATCTGGGCCACGCCTACCCCGCCGCTACCGGCCAGGATGTTGATGACACCCGGATACCACATCTTCAGCCCTTCGGGCTTGCGCAAGGTCTGTTCCAGCGCGGCCGAGAAGCGGTTGCCGCCATCCGGGGTGAACAGCATCATGCCGATGGATTCACCGGTCACACTGTCCACATCCAAGGTCTTGCCGATGGCCAGCAGGCGGTCACCGACGTGGCGCACCTTCATATCGTCGGAATCATAGCGGTCCTTGCGGTCCGTGGTCACGGTGATGGGGTGAACCATCTGGGACATGGCCAGGGCGGGCAAAGCCGGTTCAAACAGCGTGTCGCCATTCAGCAGGGCAAAGCTTTCCGTCCCCATCTCGGACCGGGCGATGAAACAACTGCCGATGTTGTCGGCCACTTCGAAAAACGGATTGTAAAGCGGGCGCAGACGCAAATCCGCGCTGGCCCGCCGGGCCAGCACCGCTTCAACCATGTCGGCGCCATAGCCGGTCACCACCACGATATCGGAGACGCCATTTGCCGCCAGGGCGGCGATCTGCCACTCCAGCAGGGTCAGGCCGCTGAAGGGGATAAGGCATTTTGGCCGTTCGGCGGTCAGCGGCAACAGCCGTTTGCCCCGGCCGGCGCTGAGAATGATCGCCTTCTTGATCACGGTTCCTCCATAGCGGCAACGCCCGCAAGGATACGGGCCAGCCCACACCGAAATGGTATGGACCTGTCCGTCCCGCAGGCCACCGCAGGCTGGCATGTCATGCAGCGGCAACATACGTGCGCGTAGGTATAATTGCAAGCGTTGTGGATGCAATGGCGTCAATCGGGTGATTGCCCGATGGGAAAGCGAAAATGTTCTAGAAATATCAATAAGTTCAAAACTTTTTTAACAAAATTAATGTGTGAAATACGGGCGATTGACGCTACTCTTCCCCTGCTGTTCGGGGAGGTTTTTTATCATGCTGGAAACCAGGGTCGGGTCCCAGGGGGATTTGGACGATGGCGAAATTGTTGCCGCGCTTGATGCTTTGCGGGTAGGTCGCTATGACCATTCCATCACTGGGTGTGGGGCTGTGGCCGAAGCCTTGCGTGCACTTGCGCATACATTGGAAGGTCAGGCCCACGACCAATTGCGCCGCACCGTCGCCTTGTCGGGACGGGCCAGCGAAAGCATGGCGGCCACGTCCTTTCTGACCGGGGATGTCCGGGAAACGGCGGAAAACGCCCAGACCATCGCGTCGGCGGTGGGGCAATTGGATGCCGCCATGCAGGATATCGCCGAAACCGGTGGCTTCATCACCCAGACCGCCCGGCAGGTGGAACAATCCGCCGAAGCGGGTCTGGCGGCGGTGGACCGGGCGGCGGCCAGCGTGGATGATCTGGCTCGGGTCGAGCGCGAAGCCACCGGGCGGATCGAACAATTGGTGGAAACGTCGATGGAGATCGGCAAGATGGTCAATACCATCCAGGCCATCGCCAAGCAGACCAATTTCCTGGCTATGAACGCCACCATCGAGGCTGCGCGGGCGGGCGAGGCCGGGCGCGGCTTCAACATCGTCGCGGGCGAGGTGAAAAATCTGGCCAACCAGACCGCACGGGCCACCGACGATATCCGCAACCGGATCACCGCCATTCAGAACGAGGTGCGGACCATCCGCGATATCTTGCTGCGGACTGCCCAGGTGGCATCGGACGGCATGGACAGCATCACCCATGTGCGCGACCAGATGACCGGCATCGTCGGGGATATGCGCGGGTTGGATATGCGGCTGGATTCCCACGCCGCCTCGCTGACCGAACAATCCGCCGCCACGCAAGAGGTGGCGCGCTCGCTTGACGTGATCCGCGAAAAAACCGAACGCGCCCGCCAAAATGCCGAACGGGCCGTGGAATCCGTCGCCGCCTCGGAACAGGTGATCCAGCAGGAATTCCAGGATTTGGGGCAGCGTCACATTCCCGATGCCGTGCTGCAATTGGCGCAGTCGGACCATTTGTTGTGGAAAAAACGGTTGGCCCAGATGTTGGTGGGCAAATCCGGTTTGACCGAAACCGAGGTGACCGATCACCGATCCTGCCGTTTGGGGAAATGGTATTATGGCGACTCGTCGGCCTGCTATCACCAGCACCCGGCCTTTGTCGGCCTGGAAGCCCCCCATGCCCGCGTTCACGACGCGGCCAGGGATATTGTGCGGCTGTTCAATGCTGGTGACCGCCTGGGGGCCATGGCCTGCTATGAAACCCTGGAAGCCGCATCGGCCCAAGTGTTGGACGGGCTGGACCGTTTGGGAGGGGATGGGCGGTTTTAGAGCGGATTTCGATCAATCAAAATCCGCTCTGATACCAACGGCCAATTTCATTGACTGTTGTACAGCCCTCGCCGGGCGCGGCCATCCGGCCGCTTGGCCGCCGCCGCAATGGCGGCTGGGATTAGTTTGTCCCTCGCCGGGCGCGGCCATCCGGCCGCTTGGCCGCCGCCGCAATGGCGGCTGGGGTTTATTTTGTCCCTCGCCGGGCGGGCGCTGCCGCGCCCCGTGCCGGGGCTGCTCAAGCCTCCAAATGGGTTTGGTCAGGCCAAGCCCCAATTCAATCCCATATCCACCACCCAGGCGGCCAGGGCCGGGCCGCACAGGCGGCGGGCCTGGATGCGCAGGGTGTCGCGCAGGGCCTCGCTCCGCAGCCGGTGGTGGCGGTCTTTTTGCCGGTCGTCCAGGTACAGGGGCACGGCGCCCGTGCGGATGCGGTGGGCCAGGCGGTCGGTATTCCGGCTGAGTTGAAACAGGGTCAGCACTTCCAGGGTCAGCAGCACGGCCAGGGCATGCATGGCCAATGACCGGTCCGAATGAAGGGCGCCGATCACCACGGCAATCACCAAAAGACCCAGGCCGGTCAGCCGCCGGGCGGACTGTTCAGCTTCGTCGCGGATACGATCCATTACGCGCCACCTCGTCCCTTTGCGGTTCCATGGCGGGAACCATGTCATTCAACCACAATGATGGTTAAGCAATAGTTGGGCCAGTGTCCAGTGGTCCAATATCCGATGGAAGAGGACACGGGCCGCTGCGTTTTGCCCATTTTTCATGACATGGGGATAAAAACGGCTGTTTCCATGTGCGCTTTGAAACATTTTTGCCATGGCGGTTATGTTGGGTTTGATCCGCGATGGATACGGCGCCCTTGACGGATGAAGCCGCCGCGTCTACACCCGCCTCATGCCCGTCTGTGCCCCGGTGGAGGAACCCCATGGCCGCCTATCAGTATATTTATGTGATGAAAAGCCTGACCAAGGCCTATCCCGGCGGCAAGGAGATTCTGAAGGGGCTGACCCTGTCCTTCCTGCCCGGTGCCAAGATTGGTGTTTTGGGCAATAACGGCGCCGGTAAATCCACCTTGCTGCGCATCATGGCCGGCATCGACAAGGAATTTGGCGGCGAAGCCTGGGCCGCCGATGGGGTCAAGGTGGGCTATCTGCCCCAGGAACCCCATCTGGACCCGGCCAAGGACGTGCTGGGCAATGTGATGGAGGGCGTGGGCGCCACCAAGGCGTTGCTGGACCGGTTCAACGAAGTGTCGGCCAAATTCGGCGAGGATATGACCGACGACGAAATGAACGACCTGATCGCCGAACAGGCCGATTTACAGGAAAAAATTGACGCCGCCGATGCCTGGGATTTGGACCGCAAGGTGGAAATCGCCATGGATGCCTTGCGCTGCCCGGCGGCCGATGCCGATGTGACCACCCTGTCCGGCGGTGAACGCCGCCGTATCGCGTTGTGCCGTCTGCTGCTGTCCCATCCCGATATGCTGTTGCTGGACGAACCGACCAACCATTTGGATGCGGAATCGGTGGCGTGGCTGGAACGCTTCTTGGAAGATTATTCCGGCACCGTGGTGATGATCACCCACGATCGTTACTTCCTGGACAATGTGACCGGCTGGATTTTGGAACTGGAACGCGGCCACGGCATCCCCTACGAAGGCAATTACACCAGCTGGCTGGAACAAAAACAGGTTCGCCTGTCCCAGGAAGAGCGGGAAGAAAGCGCCCGCCAACGCGCCATCAAGGACGAATTGGAATGGGTGCGGTCCAGCCCCAAGGCGCGCCAGACCAAAAGCAAGGCCCGTATCAACGCGTTCGAGGATCTGGTGGCCAAAAGCCAGGAAAAGGCCACCGGCCCCGCCGTCATCTCCATTCCGCCCGGCCCGCGTCTGGGTGGCAAGGTGATCGAGGCGGAAAATGTGGCCAAGGCTTTTGGCGATAATCTGCTGTATGAAAACCTGAGCTTCAAGCTGCCGCCGGGCGGCATCGTCGGCATCATCGGCCCCAACGGCGCCGGCAAGACCACCTTGTTCCGCATGATCACCGGGCAAGAGCAGCCCTCGACCGGCACCTTCACCGTGGGTGATACCGTGGTGCTGGGTTATGTGGATCAAAGCCGCGATTCCTTGGACCCCAACAAGACGGCGTTCGAAGAAATCAGCGACGGCCAGGAAGAAATCGACCTGGGGCGGCGCAAGATCAACGCCCGCGCTTATGCCGGTCTGTTCAATTTCAAGGGCGCCGACCAGCAAAAGAAGGTGGGGGTGCTGTCGGGCGGTGAACGCAACCGCGTCCATCTGGCCAAGATGCTCAGCCGTCCCGCCAACGTCATCCTGCTGGACGAACCCACCAACGATCTGGATGTGGAAACCTTGTCGGCGCTGGAAGACGCCTTGGCCGAATTCCCCGGCTGCGCCGTGGTCATCAGCCACGATCGCTTTTTCCTGGACCGTATCGCCACCCACATCCTGGCCTTCGAGGGGGATTCGCAAGTGGTGTGGTTCGAAGGCAATTACCAGGATTACGAAACCGACCGCAAACGCCGCCTGGGGGCTGATGCCGACCAGCCTCACCGGCTGAAATACAAGCCGCTGGCCCGGTAATACCAACGGCCGTAAGTTCTGACTTACGGTCGTTGGTTCTGCCGCCATTGCGGCGGCGGCCAAGCGGCCGTATGGCCGCGCCCGGCGAGGGCCAAAATAAACCCCAGCCGCCATTGCGGCGGCGGCCAAGCGGCCGGATGGCCGCGCCCGGCGAGGGTTGTACAACGGTCAATGAAATTGGCCGTTGGTATGATACCCGGTATCGTCAAACCGTCGTGACAGGGGGGGGATGGGGTGCCATCCCCCCCATCTTGTTGGTGGAGTATCTGGATTGTCCCATCGGGACCGTGATTTGCCCATTGGTGTGTTCGATTCGGGCATGGGCGGGTTGACCGTGCTGAAATCGCTGCGGGAACGCCTGCCATCCGAAGATTTGCTGTATTTGGGTGATACCGCCCGCTTGCCCTATGGCAGCAAAAGTGCCGCCGCCATCGGCCAATATGCCTTGCAGGCGGCGCGCTGCCTGGTGGGGCAGGGCATCAAGGCACTGGTGGTGGCCGACAACACCTCATCCGCCCATGCCTTGGAAACCCTGCGGGCCAATTTCCCCGGTCTGCCGGTGATCGGCGTGGTGGAACCAGGGGCGGCGGCGGCAGCCAATGCCAGCGGGGCAGGGCGCATCGCCGTTATCGCCAGTGAAAGCACGGTGCAAAACGGCGCCTATCCCCGCGCCATCCTGCACCACCGCCCCGGCGCCCGCGTCATCGCCAAACCCACCCCCTTCCTGGTGCCCATGGTGGAAGAAGGTCTGGTCGACGGCCCCATCGCCGAACTGGCCCTGCACCATTATCTGGATGATCTGTTCCTGACCCCGGATACCGGGCGGCGCTGTGATTGCCTGCTGCTGGGCTGCACCCACTTTCCCGCCCTGATGCCGCTGCTGCGCCGCCTGCTGGGCGACGACGTGGCCATCGTCGATTCCGCCACCACCACCGCGCGGGCGGTGGAAGAGCTGTTGGACAATCGCGGCCTGGCCCGTGGCGGCGATCCCCACCAGGGCCAAAGCCACTATCTGGTCACCGACGCCCCCGACCGCTTCGCCCGCGTCGCATCCGTCTTCGTCCCCTGGGGCATTGATGAAGGCGATGTGCGGTGGGTGGATATCGGGTAATCCAGAAATCCGGCATTCTGCCTGTTGGCACCCCGGTTTGGGGCGCAATAACCCATTATTTTCATTATAGAAAAACCGAAGGTTCGGATGCCGTTCCTTCGGACGGATTCGTGTGTCCGGCCCAAACGCCCCCCCATCATCAGCATTGACAGCGGCCCCGCCACGGCATAAAGATACTGTGAAATATCACAGTGATTGCGGTGATCATGCTGGCGCAACAAGTCATTAACGGGCTGATGCTCGGCGGGGTTTACGTGCTGGTGGCAGTGTCTTTCACCCTGACCATCGGCGTGTTGAACTTCATGAATTTTTCCATCCCCGGCCTGTTCATGCTGGGCGGCATGGTCGCCTGGAAGGCATTGACCCTGGGCTTGCCCTGGCCCGTGGCCCTGGGGGCGGCCCTGGTGGCGGCGGCCATGGCGTCGTGGCTGGTGGAGCGGTTTACCTGGCGGTTCATGAAGGGGGCTGGCCCGGAAGTGCCGTTGGTATCGTCCTTGGGCTTTCTGGTGCTGTTCGAAAATCTTGGGGTGATTGCCTTTGGGTCGGACCAACAGGCATTCCCGTCCCTGGCGGGCGGCCTGACCATGCATGTGGGCGGGCTGGTGCTGGGGGCGGCCCAGGTGATCAGCCTGGGCGTGGCGGTGGCGGTGGTGATTTGGCTTGCCTGGTTCCTGCGGGCCACCATCACCGGCCGCCGCATCCGCGCCATCGCCGAAGATCCCCGCACCGCCACGCTGTTGGGGATCGAGGTGGACCGCATCGTCCCCATGATCTTTGTCTTCAGCGGGATTTTCACCGCCCTGGGCGGGGTGCTGTTTTCGGTCAATTACCTTCAGGTATCGCCCTTCATGGGCGAGGGCGTGGGGTTCAAGGGCATTGCCGCCATGATCATCGGCGGCATGGGCAATATCTGGGGCGCGGTGCTGGGCGGTTTGCTGATCGGTCTGGCCGAGGTGATGTCCATCACCTTCCTGGGCGCCAGCACCGTCAACATCACTGTCTATGGCCTGTTGCTGGTGATCCTGCTGATCCGGCCCGAAGGCTTGCTGGGCAGTGCCGCCAAGCGGGAGAAACTGTGATGACCGGCTATCTGTGGGGTTTGGCCATCGTTTTCTGCTTCAACGTCCTGGCCGCTTATTCCGTTTATCTGCCGCTGGCCGCCGGTCAGCTTAATCTGGGCATTGCCGGGTTCATGGCCATCGGCGCCTATACGGCGGCGGTTCTGACCAACGAAGCCGGCTGGGCCGTGCCTTGGGCGGTCTTGGCCGGGGCTGCGGCTGCCGGGGTGGTGGCGGCGGCTTTGGCCATACCGGTGATGCGGACCAAGGGTGTTTATCTGGCCCTGGCCACCTTTGCCCTGGGGCAGGTGATTGCCGCTGTCTTCCTGAATTTGGATGTGGTGGGCGGGGCGGCCGGCTATCCGGTCATCGCTTATGCCGGCCCGGCCTGGGTGATTGCCGCTACGGTGATGGTGGTGCTGGTGATGGTCTATCTCAGCCGCACCCGGCTGTGCCTGTATCTGACCGCCATCAAGAATGACACCGTGGTCAGCGATCTGATGGGCATGAATGTCAAGGCGATCCAGGTTACGGCCTTTACCATCGGCGCCGCCGTTGCCGGGTTGGGCGGCGGATTGTACGGCCATCATTATTCCTATGTGGAAGCCCAACATTTCAGCGTGCTGTTAAGCGTCTTCACCGTGCTTTACGTGCTGATGGGCGGCACACAGACCGTTTGGGGGCCGTTGGTGGGGGCGCTGTTCTTCACCGCCATTCCCGAATTGCTGCGGTCCAGCGAGCAATGGCGCTTCGCCATCTTCGCCGTGTTCATCATCGTCTTCATGGCCTGGCGCCCCCAAGGGCTGATCACCAGCACCATGCTGGCCCGGCTGCGCGCGAAAAAGGGAGAAACCCCATGAGCACGCCCCATCCCATGCTGCGCATCCAGGGATTGACCAAGAATTTTGGCGGCCTGTCGGTGATCCGCGATGTCAGCTTTGACGTGGCTACGGGATCGCGCACCGCCCTGATCGGTCCCAATGGCGCGGGCAAGACCACCATGTTCAACCTGATCAGCGGCGTCTATGGCGTGGATCAGGGCCGGGTTGAACTGGATGGCCAGGACATCACCGCCCTGGCCTCGCGCCGCCGCATCCGCCAGGGATTGGCTCGTAATTTCCAGAATATCCGGCTGATGAACCATCTCAGCGTGCTGGAAAACCTGTTGGTGGGCCAGCATGCCCATTGCAGGCCCATCCGGGATTTGCTGGTGCCCTATGGCTTTTTCCCCGGCCATCCCTGGCGCCGTCAGGCCATGGATGCCCTGGCGGAAAACGGTCTGGATCAATATGCCCGCCAGACCGTGCAATCCCTGCCCTATGGGGTGCGCAAGCGGATTGATCTGGTGCGCGCCACCATGGCGCGGCCCAAATTGCTGTTGCTGGATGAACCGGCCGCCGGGCTGAACCCGGCGGAAACCGAGGATTTGCGCCAACATCTGGATCGCATGTCCCAGACCGGTCTGACCATCTTGGTGGTCGAGCACGACATGAAGTTCATCCAAAGCCTGTGCGGCCATGTGGTCGTGCTGAATTTCGGTGAAAAAATCGCCGAAGGCACGTTGGATCAGGTGCGCGCCGATGACAAGGTGCGCGCCGCCTATCTGGGGGATGAAGACGATGCCCCCCACCCCGGACAGGAGAAAACGGCATGACCCCCGCCCTGTTGAAGACCGAGGATTTGTCGGTGGCCTATGGTCGGGTTCAGGCATTGAACCGGGTATCCATTCAGGTCCCCGATGGCAAGATCGTTACCGTGCTGGGCGCCAATGGCGCCGGAAAAAGCACGCTGCTGCAAACCATCATGGGGGCGGCCAAGGCGCAAGCGGGCCGGGTGTGGTTCGAAGGCAATTACCTGGACAGCGCCGCCACCGCCGCCCGTCTGGCCCGTGGTGTGGTGCTGGTGCCCGAAGGCCGCCGCATCCTGATCACCATGACCGTGGATGAAAATCTGTTGCTGGGTGCCCATCTGCGCAGCGATTTCGCCCGCATCCGCCAGGAAATGGACGCCATCTATACCCGTTTCCCCAATTTGGCCGACCGCCGCCACATGGCCGCCGCCTGCCTGTCCGGCGGGGAACAGCAAATGCTGGCCTTGGGCCGGGCCATGCTGGCCCAACCGCGTCTGTTGATGCTGGACGAACCATCCTTGGGGCTGTCGCCGTTATTCGTGGACCGCATGTTCGATCTGATCCGCGATCTGAACGGCCAGGGCCTATCCATCCTGCTGGTGGAGCAAAACACCGGTAAAGCCCTGAAAGCCGCCCATTACGCCTATGTGCTGGAACTGGGCCAAGTGGTGGCCCAGGGCACCCCCGCTGATCTGGCCCGCGACGATACGTTGCGTCAGGCCTATCTGGGGTGATGCCCGTTCCCTCTTTCCCCCTTTCCCCCTTTCCCCCTTTCCCTCTTTCCCTCTTGGACTCTTTGGGAGCCTGCCATGACATCCTTTCCCAAATTCCCCCTGCTTTTCGCCGCCACCTTGGCCTGGGCGCCCGCCCCGGTCATGGCCCAGGATCTGGTGCTGGGTCTGTCCACGGCCAAGACCGGGCCTTATGTCAGTCTGGCCAGCACCAACGAAATCGCCGTGACCATGGCGGTGGATGAAATCAACGCCAAGGGGGGCGTGAATGGCCGCAAGCTGAAGGTGATCACTTTTGACACCCAGGGCGATCCCCGGCAAGCGGCCTTGGCTGCTCAGCGTTTCGCCGCCGATGACCACGCCCTGGCCGTGATCGGTCCGTTCAGTTCCAGCGAGGTCAAGGTGGCCTTTCCCACCGGGGAGCGCCTGGGCATCCCGCAAATGTCCATGAGTTCGTCCGCCCCCGGCCTGGCCAAGGATTTCACCTTTGCCTTCCGCAACACCACCGATGAAGGGCGGGTGATTACCGGGGTTCTGGAAACCCTGAAATCCAAATCCCAACCCATGGCCACCGGGGCCATCGCCTTTGCCACCGACGATGCCGTTTCCAAATCCATCGGCACTGCCGTCCTGCCCAAGCTGTTCGCCGGCTATGGCATGGACAACAAGGGCAGCATCGACTTTGAGTACAAGGCTTTTGACCTGTCGCCGCAGATTTCCAAGCTGGCAGGCATGAAAGCCGACATCGTCGGTCTGGGCACCCCGCCCGAAGCCTCCATCACCGTGGCCAAGGAAATGAAGCGCCAGGGGGTGAGCGGTCGGCTGATCGGCGGCACCACCGTCGCCGATCCCGATTTGCCCAAGCGCATGGATGGCGCGGGCGAGGGCATGACCATCGGCACCACCTTCTTCAAGGACTACAACCCCGCCACCCGCGCCTTTGCCGCCGAGTTCTCCAAACGCGCCCAGGGCCAGGGCCTGGCCCGCACCGAACCCAACCAGATGGATGCGGCATCCTATGACATCGTGCTGCTATACGCCGAAGCCATGAAGCAGGCCGGTGTCAGTGGCGACCCGGCCAAGGCCGCCGATGAACGCAAGGCGGTGCGCGACCAATTGCGCAAACTGAAGGATTTCCCCGCCCTGGAAGGCCCCATCACCTTCGGCGATGACGGCGATGCGGTGAAGCCCATCTACGTGGTCGAAATCAAGAATGCCCAATGGTCACTGATGGAAGCGCGGGGCGTCAAGTAACCCCCCCTTCTTCTTTATTACGCGGAGTATCCCATGCACAGCGGTATCACCCTTCCTTTCCAGGTGGTCAGCCACCAGGGCAGTCGGCAAGAAACCGTGGACATCAGTACCTTCGTCATCGCCGGCTGGACCGGACGCGACAAGGATGCCATGGAAAAACATATCCTGGAGCTGGAGGAACTGGGCGTGCCCCGTCCGGCCAGCACCCCCATCTATTACCGGGTGGCCGCCACCCGCGCCAACCATGCCCATGTGCTGGAAGCCAGTGGCGGCGAGTCCAGCGGCGAGGTGGAATTCATGCTGTTGAAGCATGACGGGGCCTTTTATGTGGGATTGGGGTCCGACCATACCGACCGCAAATTGGAAACCGTCAACGTCACCCAATCCAAGCAATTATGCGATAAGCCCGTGGCCGAAACCCTGTGGCCGCTGGATGAAGTGCGTCCCCATTGGGACAAGCTGATCTTGCGGTCATGGATCGACGAAAACGGCGCCAAGGTCCTGTATCAGGAGGGGCCGGTGACCACCATGCAGGACCCCGCCGACCTGCTGGCCGGTTATGAACGCCAAGACGGCCCCTTCGCCGACGGCACCGCCATGTTCTGCGGCACCCTGGCGGCGAAGGGCGGTATTCGCCCTGCCGGAAAATTTTCCTATGAACTGCATGATCCGGTCCTTGATCGGACCATAACCCACTGGTACCAGATAAAAGAATTGGCCATACGCGGCTGACGGATACGGATGGGGGCGGCCCACCCGTCCCCGTCCGTCCCGGAAAAACCATTCCGTGGCATTCTCATAGGTTGCAAAGACATGGCGGATAGCGCGATCAAAACCAAACCGCAACGCACGGCCCCCCCCACTGTGCCGGGCGGCATCTGCAAACCCATGTCCCTGGGCGACATCGCTTATGAAGAAATCAAATTGCGGATCATCACCTGTGCGCTCAGACCGGGTGAATACGTCAATGAAAACATCTTAAGCCAGGAATTGGGATTGGGCCGCACCCCGGTGCACCAGGCCCTGAACCGGCTGATGCTGCAAGGATTGGTCGAAGTTATCCCGCGCAAGGGGGTGATCATCAAGCCGGTCAGCCTGGATGAAATCGTCCAGGCCGCCGAAGTGCGCCTGATCAACGAACGCGAAGCCGCCTGCTTGGCATCGGAACGGATCACCCCCGAAGAAATCGACGCCATGGAACAGGTCCTGGCCCGCGCCGAAATCGCCCGCCAGAACAACGACATCATGCAATTGATGTTGCTGGACCGGGAATTTCACATTCTGCTGGCCACCGCCACCCGCAACCCCATCCTGGCGGAAATCCTGCAAAACCTGCATGAACGGTCGTTGCGGGTCTGGTTCATTTCCCTGAATGCCCCCGATCATCTGCTGAAGGTCCATGGCGAGCATGAAGCCATCGTTGCCGCCTTGCGCACCCATGACCGCGATGCCGCGGCCAAGGCGGTGACCGGCCACATCATGTCCTATCGCGGCAACATCATGCGGCACATTTGATCTTTCTTTGTTCTTATTGAGCATTGACCGGAACCGGTCAATGCTCAACCTTCATGCGGCTTGCGGGCTGGCGGCGAAACCCGTGATTTCGGCTGCCGTGTCGGGCTGGGTCGCGGCTTGTTCGGCCCGCAGGATTGCTTCGCCTCGGGGGAAGGAATGCCCCAATTCGGCCAGGACGGCATCCAGGGCCACCACCGCCGACAGGGCGTTGCGGACATTGGCCCCCTGGCCCATCAGCCCGATCCGCCAAATCTTGTTGGCCAATTGGCCGATGCCGAAGCCCAGCGAGATGTTGAACCGCTCCAGCACCAGGGCGCGCACCTGATTGCCGTCGATCCCGTCGGGAATGGCCAGGGCGTTCAGTTGGGGCAGGCGATGGGCTTCGTCGTTGATATAGCGCAGGCCCAATGCCTCGACCCCGGCCTTCAGCACGCGATAGGCTTGGCGGTGCCGTACCCAAACCGCTTCCAATCCTTCTTCCACGATCAGGCTTAGCCCCTGGTGCAGACCGTACAGCCCGTTCATGGGGTTGACGTGCAGGTTGAAGCCCTTGGACCCCTTATCCATGAACTCAAGTAAATGGCCGATTTCCAGATAATAGCTGGGAACCGGGTGGGGGCGGTTGCGCACCACATCCAGGGCACGGCGGCTGAAGGTGATGGGGGATAATCCGGGAGCGCAGGAGAGACATTTTTGCGTGGCGCTGAACACCGCATCGGCATGCCAGGCATCGCTTTCCACCGGGATGCCGCCCAGGGATGTGACCGCATCGACAATGGACAAAACTCCGAAGCGTTCCGCCAGGGCGCACAAGGTGGCGGCGTCGGATTCCACCCCGGTCGAGGTTTCACCATGAACGAAGGCCAGCGCCTTGGTATCGGGATGGGCGCGCAACGCCTCTTCCACCTTATGTGGGTCTACCGGTTTGCCCCAATCATCCTCGACCACGATGGCCTGGGCGCCAATGCGGTTGGCGATGTTCAGCAGACGGCCGCCGAACAAGCCATTGACCGCCACGATCACTTTTTCCCCCGGTTCCACCAGATTGGTCAGGCTGGCTTCCATCCCGGCGGTGCCCGAGCCGTTGAAGGCAAAGGTCAGATCGTTTTTCGTCCGCAGTACGGCATGCAGCAAGGATTTGTTTTCCTGCCACAGCCGTGACAATTCGGCATCGTCCAGCGCCATGGCCGGCTGGGCCAAGGCCCCCAGGACCCGATGGTGGATGTTGGATGGCCCCGGCCCCAGCAAAACGCGGTGGGGGGCATGGAAATAGGGGGATGGGGCTTGGGTCATGGCGGGCTGCTCCTTGTCCTGCCGGGCGGATGGCCGAAATTGCGCGTATGGGCCGATGACGGGCCGATACTGGCTCTTTCATCCGTGGTATCTCATTACATATCTATAAACAAGTAGGTTTTAGATATATCCAGTGCAATCGTTCTCACTGACGAATCAACCAAAGATAGTTTTTGATATCACACTGAAAAACATAGAGAAATATTTTTCACCACTTAGTCTATAAAGCAGTAGATTTTAGATTGAATAGGATCGCGAACTATGGCATTTCCAGATCAGGGGCCATGCCAACCAATCGGAAGCCGCGGACAATCCAGTTTCAGAAATCGTTTGCGAACACCGTCGGCGGCTGCGGCCAGTCACCAGTCCTAGGGGATATTGATGAACCACATTCTTTCCGGGCCAGCGTTAGCCCACCCGCTTTCCCGCCGACCGGCCCGACCGCGTTTCACCGTGGGGCGTCTGGCTCGTCATCTGGCCTTGGGCACGGCCTTGTGCGGTTCCGTCTCGGCCTCGGCCTGGGCGCAACAAGCCCAGCCCGCCGCCGATGACACATCCTTGGAAACCGTGACCGTCTCAGCCGAACGCCGGAACACCGACCTGCAAAAAACCCCGCTATCCCTGACCACCGTGACCGGGGAAGAGTTGCAGCAGCAGGGCAATTCCACCATGCGGGATCTGGCGGGCAGCATTCCCGGTCTGTACACCATGAAGGAAACCATGTCGTCCAACGTCCAGCAGTACTGGATTCGCGGCATCGGTGAATTCGATCCCATGTCCAACCCGTCGGTGGCGGTTTATCTGGACGACGTTTACATCCCCCGCACCGTGGGCGGATTGTTCGACTTGACCGATATTCAGCGCGTCGAGGTGTTGCGCGGTCCCCAGGGCACGCTGTATGGCCGCAACACCGCCGCCGGTGCCATCCGCTACGTCACCCAGGAACCGACCGAGCAGACCAAGGTGGTCCTGAGCGGCGGCGTCGGGAATCTTGGCGCCTTGGAAAGCCATGATCTGGTCAGCGGCACCATTGTGCCCGGCAAGTTGCTGGGCAGCTTTTCCTATGCCTACAAACATCGGGACGGAACCACCGAAGCCCCCAATCAGGGCGACGACATTAACAAGATTGAACAGCAATCGGCCCGGGCCAAGCTGCGCTTTCTGGCCAATGACCGCCTGACCTTCGATGTCAGCGCCGAAGGCGGATTGGATCAATCGGGGTGGAACAACAGTTCGACCGTTGACCGGGGGGTGGCTCCCAACACCACCTTGTCTGTCTTTCCCACCTACGGAAAGCTGAAGACCGGCAGCGTTGCGTTCAAGGCCAGTTATGACCTGAACGACAATCTGACCGCCAAATCCATTTCCGCCTATCGCGGTTATGCGGTGCGGTCGGCATCGGATAATGATGGCGGGCGCGGACTGTATAATCAAAATATATTCAGCTATTACAGCAACAATGTTCAGCAGGAATTCCAGCTTGCTGGAAAATACGCCAAGACAAATTTTCAGACAGGTCTGTTCCTGTATCATGAAAATTATCAGGTCCAGCGCGATCTGAACGTGGGCAATGGCACCACATCCTTGGCCGGTTATCCCGTCGGTCAGTACAGCACCACCAAAACAGACAATGCGGCTTTGTATGGCCAGGTCGATCATAAGCTGACCGATAATCTGACCGGCATTGTGGGGGGGCGCCTGAGCTGGGAAAACGTCGGTATCGACTACAGCAATTATAATGAAAATGGGCACGGAAACCCGACCACATTGCGGTTTAACATGGATAACGACCATATTTACCGGTCGTTTTCGCCCAAGGTCGGTCTGCAATACCAGTGGACGCCCGATCTGATGCAATACGCCACGGTGTCGCAGGGGCAAAAAGCCGGTGGCTTCGATAACCGTGCCGCCAATAGCGACGGGGTCCGTCCGTTCAAATCGGAAAACGTCACCACCTATGAAACCGGGGTGAAAAGCGAATGGCTGGATCGCAAGGCCCGCGTCAATCTGGGCGTTTTCTATAACGATTACGAAAACATCCAGGCCACCGCCTATGAAAACGGTGTCAGCCTGCGCAAGACCGCCGGTTCGGCCCACAGCTATGGGTTCGAACTGGAAACATCGGTCAAGCCGTTCCCCCGCCTGCGCCTGGACAACAATGTCAGCTATCTGCTGGCGCAATACGACTATTTCCCCGATCCCACCGCCACCTTGAAATCGGCGGCGGGGACCACCTTGCCGTATTCGCCCAAATGGACTTTGTCCAGCCGGGCCGCCTATGACGTCCCCATCCAGGTTCCCGGCACCACCACGCTGAGCCTGGATGCCCAGGCCCATACCCGTGCCTATAACGACGTGCTGGAAACCTATGCCTATCGTTCGCCCTTCCAGGTCTTCGTCAACGCGGCCGCGACCTATACCACCGAAGACGATCACCTGACCTTCGGTCTGTCGGTCCACAACATTTTCGACCGTCAATCCGTGCAATGGGCGTCTGGCGCGGCGGCTTACACCACCGCTTTCTACAGCCCGCCCAGAACCGTCATGGCCACCGTCCGCTACCGGTATTGAGGCCAAGCAGGCGGATGCCTGCGCCCGGCAAGGGATCAAAGGAAAGTTCCGACCGCGGGTCGGAACTTCCTGAAACGAGTATGAGACAATGACCGATCATGACCCATCCCCCCGCAAGCCCGCGCGCGGGCGGCGTGATTTCCTGAAGGCATTGGGGCTGCCCGCGGCCTTGCCGGTCCTGCCCATGGCCTTGCCGATCCTGCCGGTGGCTGCCCTGGCGGCCCCGGCTCCTGTCTCGTCCCCGGCTCCTCGGCCGCTTTCACCCGGCACCTTGTTCCTGAACCGTGCCGAAGCATTGTTCATTGATGCGGCCATTGACCTGCTGATCCCAGCCGACGATCTGGGGCCGGGGGCGTTGGACAGTGGGGTGGCGCTGTTCATCGACCGCCAGCTTGCTTCGGATTGGGGCAATGGCGGGCGCTGGTACATGGCGGGGCCATTCCAGACCGGCACCCCGCAACAAGGCTATCAATCGGCCTTTACCCCCGCCCGGCTGATCCGCGCGGGCATCGCCGAAACCAATCGGTGGACCCAAAGCCAGTGGAACGCGGCATTCGCCGATCTGTCCCCATCGCTTCGCCTTCAGGCATTGACCGGGTTGGATCAGGGGACCGCCCAGCTTGCCACGGTTCCGGCGGCGGCATTCTTTTCCCTGCTGCTGACCCTGACCCGCGAAGGTTTTTTCGCCGATCCCATCCATGGCGGCAACCGGGACAAGGTTTCGTGGCGGCTGCTGGGCTTTCCCGGTGTGTGCGGCATGTATGCCGATGTCATCGAATCCTATCGCAACCGCCCGTGGCCCCATTCCCCCGCCAGCATCCAGGATTTCATCTGACCCATGGGCAAGACACAAAAACCAGTGGACATCGTCATCATCGGTGCGGGCTGGGCCGGGGGTATCCTGGCCAAGGAACTGGCGGGTACGGGACAATCCATCGTCATTTTGGAACGCGGCGGAGAAACCGACACCACCGCCGATTTCGCCGGTTCGCCCAAATTCGATGAACTGCGCTTCGCCCATCGCCATGACCTGCTGCAAAACCTGTCCCGCGAAACCCTGACCGTCCGCAACACCCGGCAGCAGACCGCCTTGCCCATGCGGCAATGGGGATCGTTCGTCCTGGGCGAGGGGGTGGGGGGCAGCGGTCTGCACTGGAACGGCCATACCTGGCGGTGGCTGCCCTGGGATCATCAGGCATTGACCCATACCCTGGACCGCTATGGGCGGGCGGCCATTCCCGACGGCATGTTGTTGCAGGACTGGCCGGTCAGTTACGACGAATTGGAACCCTATTACGACCGCTTCGAACGCCTTTGCGGCACGTCGGGCCAGGCCGGCAATCTGAATGGCACCATTTTGCCCGGCGGCAATCCCTTTGAAGGACGGCGCCGCAGCCATTATCCCAATCCGCCCCTGTTGAAAGGTCAGGCCAGTCTGTTTTTTGACAAGGCGGCGGCGGAACTGGGCTTGCATTCCTTTCCCTTGCCCGCCTCCAACGCCACCAGGGATTACGTCAATCCCGATGGCGTGGCTTTTGGCGCCTGCCAATATTGCGGATTCTGCGAACGCTTCGGCTGCGAAACCGATGCCAAGGCCAGTCCGCATTTCGTCACCATTCCGGTGGCTTTGCGTCATCCCAACGTGGAATTGCGCCCCAGATCCCAGGTCTTGCGGGTGGATATGGCCAAGGATGGCCGCCAAGCCGTCGGCGTCACCTATCTGGATGGCAGCGGCCAGGAAATTCATCAGCCCGCCGCTTTGGTGATCCTGGCGGCCTATACCTTCGGCAATGTGCATTTGATGCTGCATTCCGGCATCGGTCGCCCCTATGACCCGGAAACCGGAACCGGGGTGGTGGGCCGGGGATATGCCTATCAGACCACGGCGGGCGCCCCGTTGCTGTTCGATGACCGGACTTGGCTGAATTCCTTCATGGGGGCTGGCGGCTCGGGGGTGGGGGCCGACGATTTCAACGCGGGTAATCCGGCTTTCGATTCGCTGGCCCAGGGCGGATTTATCGGCGGGATATCCCTGGCGGGCGGGGCCATGGGCGCCCGTCCCATTTCCGCCACCGCCGCCACCCCGCCGGGGGCGCCGCGCTGGGGGGCTGGCTGGAAACAAGCGGTGGTCGGCGCCTATCAGCGCAGTTCCTATGTTTTCGGCATGGGGTCGGTGATGGCCAGCCGTGGGAACTACCTGGATCTGGACCCCACCTATCGGGACGCCTTTGGTCGCCCGCTGCTGCGGATGACCTTTGATTTTCAGCCCAATGAAGTGCGGCAGATGACTTTCATGGCCGACCGGGCGGCGGAACTGGGTCGGGCCACGGGCGCCATTCAGGTCGGGCGGCGGACCGCCCAACAGCCCTATGCCATCACCGCCTATCAGACCACCCACAATACCGGCGGGGCGGTGTTCGGATCGGACCCGGAAACCAGCGCCTTGAACCGCTATCTGCAATCTTGGGATGTGCCCAACGTGTTCGTGGTGGGGGCCAGCGCTTTCCCCTTCAACGCGGCCAAAAATCCCACCGGCCCCGTCGGCGCCCTGGCCCTGTGGGCCGCCGATGCCATTCGCAACCGATATCTGCCCAATCCCGGCCCATTGGCGTGATGCCGGGCCATCCTCATGAAAGGACACGGGTAACATGACCGCACACGACGCAGCCGTGCCATTGGACCGGGTGGCCCCCGCCATCGGCGTTCGGGTCCCGGACCAGCCCTTGCCGCAATTGCGCACCCACGCATCCTTGACGCTGATCCTGCTGTTGGGGATCGTCTGCATGATGGACGCCGCGATTGTCGGCGCCTTGCTGTCCCCCATCAAAACCTCGCTGAACCTGACGGATGAACAATTCGCCCGGACAGCGGCCACCTTCACCATCGCCGGAATCGTCGGCGCGCCGCTTTTCGGTTGGGCCGCCAACCGCTTTGGCCGCAAATATGTTTTGCTGGCCGGGGTGGTGTTGTGGAGCTTGGCATCCATCGGCAGTGGCGTGGCCGCCGGGCTGGGGGCGCTGTTGATCTGGCGCGGCCTGACCGGCTTTGGCGAAGCCGCCTATCAGGGGTTGGCCCCCAGTTGGCTGGCTGATCTGTACGGCCCCAAATGGCGCAATCTGGTCTTTTCTCTGTACATGCTGCGCAACAAGATCGGGTCGGCCCTGGCTCTGGCGGTGGGGGGCTGGCTGGCAGCCCATTATGATTGGCAAGTGGCGTTCATGGTCGCGGGTATTCCCGGCCTGATCCTGGCGGTGTGGCTGTTCTTTGTTGATGAACCGGTGCCGGGCGCCGTGGATGGGATCAAGCCCGGCACAGCCCCGTCACGGCTGAATTTCCGCGAAGGTCTGGCCGTCTTCCGCTCGACCGGCTATGTGCTGCACTGCGTGGCCCTGTCGCTGTTTTTTATCGGCATGTCCACCCAGATGTGGGTTCCCGCCTATCTGTACCGGGTCTTTTCCGTCCCCAACAAAGAAGCCACCGGCTTTTTGGCGGCGGTTCTGCTGTACACCCTGCCTGCCGGTCTGATCGGCGGCTATTTGTCCAGTCTGTTCCTGCGTCCCGTCCGTGGCGGTTTCGCCGGCCTGCTGGCGGTGACTTCGGCCCTGACCTCGGTGTTGTTCTTCGAAGCCTACAGCACCGGCGATTTGGACCGGGCCAAGTTTTTCATCATCATCGCCGTCACCACCTTCGGCTTCAGTGCCGGTGCGTTGAGCACCCTGATCGTGGAAACAGTGACCCCGGCCCTGCGGGCCAGCGCATCATCGTTTGGCGCGCTGATCACCGGGGGGGTGTCGGGCATCGTCGGCCCGGAACTGATCGGCATTCTGTCCGACCGCTATGGCTTGCCGGTGGCGTTGCGTGCCGGTCTGGCCGGGTATCTGCTGGCGGCCCTGGTCTGGGCCGGATTGGCCCTGTGGCTGTCCCGGCACCGGGATAGCTAATACCAAATCCCAGTGAGTGGACCTCATGGGGATTTGGTTAGGCCCAAGGGGCCGTGTCAGCTATCTGTTTGTCCTTCGCCGGGCGCCGCTTGGGGGCGTCTGTGTGTGGGGGGGAGGCGAGTGGAGTCTTGCATTAATCTTATTTCTAGTAGATTTTAAACTATCTGCTGTGATCAAAGGTTCCGCCGCCATGACTGCCGCTTATTCACGTCCGTTCTGGACCCCCCATCTGGAAACCCAAAGTCGCGAACAATGGGATCAGTTAAAGCTTGGGCTGTTGCAACGGCATCTGCGCCATGCTTATGACAATTCCCCCTATTACCGCGCCAGTTTCGACGCTGCCGGGGTGCATCCCGACCGGGTGACTGGTTTGGATGACATCCGCCATTTCCCCACCATCGACAAAAAAATCCTGCGCGAGCGTCAGGAAGCCCGCCCATTGCTGGGCGATCTGGCCGCTGTGCCGGAAAGCGAGGTGGTGTATGTCTCGGCTTCGTCCGGCTCTACCGGAATTCCCACGGTTTCGCCCTTTACCCAATCGGATTTCGACGATTGGATTGATTACGAGGCCCGGCAATTCTGGTCGTCGGGTTTGCGGCCCCAGGACCGTTATTGCCATTCCCTGAACTTTTCCCTGTTCATCGGCGGGCCTTGTGTGTTGGGGGCGCAAAAGCTGGGTGCCTTGTCCATTCACGCCGGGACGGTGCCATCGGAACGGCTGCTGTCCATCTTGCGGCAATTCCAGGTCACGGCGTTGTGGACCACCCCATCCTATGCCTGGTATCTGGGGGAAACCGCCCAGCGCGAAGGCATCGACCCCCGGCGTGATCTGGCGGTCAGGCGGATTTTCGTTGCCGGTGAACCGGGCGGGTCCATTCCTGAAACCCGCACCCGGATCGAGGAATTGTGGGGGGCATCCGTCTATGATTATTACGGCCTGTCGGACATCTTTGGCTCTTGCGCCGGCATGTGCGAGGAAAAGGACGGGCTGCACTGGGCCGAAGATCACATTCTGGTGGAAGTGCTGGACCCGGTGACCGGCGCGGCGGTGGCCGAAGGCGACCGTGGCGAGATGGTGCTGACCACCTTGAAGAAACGGGCCAGACCGCTGATCCGGTTCCGCACTGGCGATGTGGTGTCCTTCACCAGCGAACCGTGCCGTTGCGGACGGACCAGCCAGCGTTTGCTGGGGGTGCATGGGCGGCTGGATGACATGCTGATCATCCGGGGCGTCAACATCTTTCCGTCGGATGTGGAAGCTCTGGTGCGTCAGGATCACGATTTGGGCGGCGAATACCGTCTGGTGGTGGATCGGGACGGGCATTTGGATCGTCTGACCGTCGAGGCCGAGCGTGCCCCCCGCTCCATCACCCCAACCCCCGATCTGGCCGAACGGCTGAAGCGCCGGATCAAGGCGGTGACCGGGGTGGGCGCCCAGGTCACCATTCTTCCCCCCAGCACCATGCCGCGGGCCACCCACAAGGCTAAACGGGTGGATGACCGCCGCAAACAGGTATGGGGGATCTGATCGCTTATCCCAACGGCCAATTTCATTGAGCGTTGTACAGCCCCCTCGCCGGGCGCGGCCATCCGGCCGCTTGGCCGCCGCCGCAATGGCGGCTGGGATTATTTTGTCCCTCGCCGGGCGGGCGCCGTGGCGCCCTTGGCCGCCGCCGCAATGGCGGCTGGGATTTTTTGTCCCTGGCCGGGCGGGCGCTTTGGCGCCCTTGGCCGCCGCCGCAATGGCGGCTGGGATTTTTTGTCCCTGGCCGGGCGGGGGATCACCCCGCCCGGTTGTCGGCGCGCGGCGACAGGCAGATGGGCGCATAGGCAATGGTGAACAACAAGAAAGCCAAGGTCCAGGCCGCGCCCGCCAGCATCAGCCCCGCATCACCGCCCATTCCCCCGATCACGCGGGCCAAGGCGGCCACTTGCACCAGGACATAGGCGGCCACGGTCAGGCGTGACGGGGTCAATGGACGTCCGCTATGCCCCAGGGCGGCCCGGCTCATCACGCCCAGGACCATGGTGCCGATGGCCCCGCTGGTCAGCGCATGCACGCCCTGATCCACCAGCACCAGATCGGGGGCCAGGGACGCGGCACCCAGCAGCAACAACCCGGCCACCACCCAGCCATACCCCACATGCAACACCCACAGCAGCGGGATGGACCGGGTGGCCCAGCCATTCCATCCGGCCAGGCGCAGCAAATTCAGCCCGCCCGCCACCAGACAAATCAGACCGGCGGCGAATCCGCCCGGTTCCACCGCCTGGGCCACCGCCGACAGGGCCAAGGCGGCGATGGACAGGCGGTCAATCCACGGACGCGACGGCACGGTCCAGGCGATGCCCGCCATGCGCAATCCGTTTTGGGTAAAGCCGGGGATGATCCGTCCCCCCACCATGCCGATCATGGTGATCAGCAGGAACAGGGCCAGGTACAGGCCGTTGCGTCCCCATGCCGCCCATCCGGCCATATCCGCCAGCACCAGGATGTTGGCCCCGCTCATGGCCGCCAACAGCACCAGGAACACCGCATTGCGCGGCTTGCCCGCACGGATCAGCGGAATCGCCAGCACCGCCCCCAAGGTGGGCAGGAACGCAGCATCCAGCACCACCGGCACCAGCAGCGGCACATGGCCGCCCGCCAGAAACGCCAGCCGCGCCGCCAGCCACAACCCGGCCAGCATCCCCAGCCGCCAGCCGGTGGGAGTCGGCACCCCGGTCCAATTGGGCACGGCGGTCAGCAGAAATCCCGCCAGGGCGGCCCCGCCAAAGCCGAACAGCATTTCGTGTCCATGCCACAAGCCGGGGGCATAGGGCAGGTCATTGCCCACCCCCGCCACCACCAGGGCCAGCCACAGGGGGATTTGCACCGCGGCCACCACGCCGGCCATCAGAAAAAACGGGCGGAACCCGGCCCCGAATACCGGCATCTGTCCCCCAGCCGACAGGGTTTTGCGCACCAGACAGGTCATGACCCGAACTCCAGGACTGTGATTTTCCGTCACATTGTCCAAAAGCCGCCGTCCTGCCCTTGATGTTGGTCAAGCAGGCAACTTGTTCTTGTATCGTTTTTCTTTATAGTGCGGGAATGCCGACGTCGTCCGCCCCCGCCCACATTCTGCTTCCCCATGTGCCCGCTTTGGCCGCCAGTGGCCGCCATGCGGTGCTGTTGGATGAAGACGGCGAATTTCATCGGCTGACCCAGGCCCAGGCGGCGGAAAAACTGGCGGATCTATCGCCGCTTTTGTGCCATGGCGGCGCCCTGGCCACCCGGCTGGGGGTGGAAGGGCGCAGCTTTGCCTGTCTGGATATCCTGGAACTTTACGCCTTCGTCCGCCCGGCCCATTTCTGCCTGCCCACCCCCCGTGGCGTGGCCATGGCCATGGGGCAGCCCCGTCCCGCCGATCTGGAAGACGAAGCCGAATCCCTGTTCCGTTCCGCCCGTCTGTTGCTTGAGGAATTGCAGATCCAGGTGGATCGCGGCAATGCCCAACAGGCCGGGGCGGTCCGCTCCATCGCCTGGTCCATGGCCCGGTCGGGCTGGGGGTGGGGCAATTCGGTCCTGGCCGCCTTGGGGGTTGCGGATGATAGCGGTCGGGCCAATGGGTTGCGGGTCTGGGACACCTTGCCCGAATGGTCGGAACACGCGCCCGAACCACCGCCCGGCACCATTCCGGTCACCTCCGACGATGCCCGCGCCCGGCTGGCCGCCATCTTGGGGACGGGGGCGGAGCAGCGTCCGGCCCAGGCCGATTATGCATCCGCTGCCGCCGCCGCCTTTGCCCCCCGCGACCGGGTGGGCGAACCCCGCGTGGTGCTGGCCGAGGCGGGAACGGGGACCGGCAAAACCTTGGGCTATATCGCCCCGGCCTCGTTATGGGCGGAAAAGAACGGGGCGCCGGTCTGGATCAGCACCCATACCCGCAATTTACAGCGCCAGCTTGATATGGAACTGGCCCGTCTGTTCCCCGACCCGGTGGAAAAGGCGGCCAAGGTGGTGGTGCGCAAGGGGCGGGAAAACTATGTCTGCCTGCTGAATTACGAAGAACAGGTCATGCGGAAGCTGCCATCCGAGGCGGTCGCCACGGGATTGATGGCTCGCTGGCTGCAAAAAACCCGCGATGGCGACATGGTGGGCGGGGATTTCCCCGGCTGGTTGGTGGATGTGCTGGGCCGTGCCCGCACCATGGGGCTGGCGGATCGGCGGGGGGAATGCATTTTTTCCGCCTGTCCCCATTTTAGCCGGTGCTTCATTGAAAAGGCCGTGCGCCGCGCCCGCCGTGCCCAGGTGGTGGTGGCCAATCATGCCCTGGTGATGGTCCAGGCAGCCATGGGCGGGCTGGATGATGCCACCTGTCCGGTCCGCTATGTCTTTGACGAAGGCCACCACCTGTTCGACGCCGCCGACAACGCCTTTTCCGCCCACCTGACCGGCTATGAAGCGGTGGAAATGCGTCGCTGGCTGCTGGGGGCCGAGGAAGGGTCGCGGTCACGGGCGCGGGGGCTGAAACGCCGGGCCGAGGATTTGGCCGCCCTGGTCCCCGGCGAAGCCCCCCCGGCGCTGGAGGCAGCCTTGCACGCCGCCAATTGCCTGCCCGCCACCGGCTGGCAAAGCCGTATCATGGACGGCACCCCCGCCAATGAATGCGAAACATTCCTGGCTTTGCTGCGCCAGCAGGTTTACGCCCGCACCACCCATCAGGACACGCCCTATGGGCTGGAAACCGAATGCTATCCGCTGATCGACGGATTGGCCGAGGCGGCGGGCGAATTGTCCCGGTCCCTGGGGCGGCTGGGCGCCCCCCTGCAAACGCTGACCCGCGCCCTGACCGATGCCCTGGATAATGAAGCGGCGGAACTGGACAGCGCCACCCGTTCCCGCATTGAAGGTCTGGTGCGGTCCATCGACCGCCGGGTGCTGATGCCCGTGGCCGGGTGGAAAGCCATGGTGGATTGTCTGGCCAATGGCCCCGATGATGCCTTTGTCGATTGGTTCGGCATCGACCGCGCCGATGGCCGCGATTTGGATGTGGGCATGCACCGCCATTGGGTGGACCCGTCCCGTCCCTTTGCCAAGGCGGTGCTGGAACCGGCCCATGGGGCCTTGATCACCTCGGCCACCTTGCGCGATGGATCGGGTTTGGCCGAGGTGGACTGGCTGGGGGCCGAACGCCGTGTGGGTACCGCCCATCTGGCCAATGCCCCCACCCGTGCGGTGGTGCCGTCCACCTTTGACTACCCCGCCCAGACCCGCGTGCTGGTGGTCACCGATGTGCGCAAGGACGATATGGCCCAGGTGGCATCGGCGTATCGCGAGCTGTTCCTGGCCGCCAAAGGGGGCGGGCTGGGTCTGTTCACCGCCATTTCCCGCCTGCGTGCCGTGCATAAACGCATCGGCGGCCCTCTGGATGATGCCGGTATCCCGCTTTTGGCCCAGCATGTGGATGCCCTGGACACCGGCACTATGGTGGATATCTTCCGGGCCGAGGAAGATTCCTGCCTGCTGGGCACCGATGCGGTGCGCGATGGGGTGGACGTGCCGGGCCGGTCGTTGCGTCTGATCGTTTTTGACCGGGTGCCGTGGCCGCGCCCGGATATTCTGCACCGTCATCGCCGTTCCGCCTTTGGCGGCAAGATTTACGACGACATGATCACCCGGTTGCGGCTGAAACAGGCATTCGGGCGTCTGGTGCGCCGGGCCGGTGATCACGGTGTTTTCGTTCTGCTGGACCCCATGATGCCCAGCCGTCTGTCCGGTGCCTTTCCCGATGGTGTTCCTATCCAGAAAGTGGGGCTGGCCCAGGCCATTGCCCTGACCCGCGATTTCCTGGCACCCGGTCCGGCGGGGCAGGGCCTTGCGGCGGATGGGACTCTCCTTGATCCCGATGCCGACTGACGCGATTTGCCCACGTCCATTCATTCCATTTCACAGCGAGTAGCCGATCCATGTCCACTTTGTATGTCGCCACCAGCAAAACCTTGCAGGAATGGGGGGCCGATGTGGGCCTGGGCAAGAATTTGTACAAGGTCGGATTGGCGGTGGAGGTCACCCCCGACCAGGATGTGGCCGGTCTGGCCGGGCAAAGCGATTGGAAGGTGTTGAAAACCCAATCCGTGGATTGGGCGGACGATACCGGCTTGCTGGAGCGGCTGGAGCAACGGGATAAGCCGGTGGACCCCAATTATTATCCAAAATTGCGGGGCGCCCGTGGCATCGTCAAAGCCAATCTGCCGGCCATCGAAAACAATCTGCTGGTGGCCTTGACCCTGGATGGCAAAACCCCGCCGAAAAATTTTAAGGTCAAGCCCGCCGACGTGGCCACTTTTCTGATTTCCCGCTACGCCAAGGGATGATGGGGGTATTTATGTCCCTCGCCGGGCATCGCCCGGCGAGGGGCTGAATACCTAGCTTGGCAGGCGCAGCAGGGTGTGGAATCCCAGGCGGGCGAATTTTTCCGCCGCGACTTCCACCGGGATCACCTGGCCGATCAGGATGATGGGGGTGGCCCGATCCTCGGGCACCTTGTCCGGGCCGACGGCGGATGAAAGCGGGCTGGCGGCGGGCAATCCGTCCGGCAGGCCGATATCGGCGCCATCGACCGCATGAATGGAAACCGGGCGGGTGCGGTGGGCGTCGGTCACGTCGGCGATGCTGACCGATGGCACCGCGATCCGTTGCAGGGCTTCCGGGCGGTTGCCGATGGAATATTCCTCGGCCTCGGGGGATGGGAACAGGGGTTGCTGTGCCTGTTCGTCGCTATCGACGCCCAGGGCATAGACATGCAGATGCAAGGATGGTTCGGCCCCGTTCAGTTCGATGTGATGGTAATCACCGGCGGGCAAAAAGGCGGCGATGCCGGGGCGGATGGTCAGTTCGGCCTTTTTGTGCAATTTGCCCTTTCCGGGCACTGATCCATCATCCACCCGGTCATAGATGGCGTTGTATTCCTCGCCCGTGATCCCGACGATGCAGGCCCAGCCCACATGACGGTGGGGGGTGTTGCGGCGAGGGCCGCCTTGGGCGCCGGGGGCCACCGAGACATAGATGGCGTTGCCCCGGTCGGCATCTTCGATCAGGCGGTAAAATCCGCCCCGGCCATTTTCCTTGATGGGGTAATGATCAAGCGGAAACAATTCCGTTCTGGCGGCCAGATCCTTTAACGCCTGGGTCAGCGCCTCCACTTGCGCGGGGGTGTTGTCGGCGGGGGTCAGGGCGCGGATCTTGTCCAAGGTGTCGCGGGCGGCGGCGGCGCGGTCGATGATCAGGGACATGGGCTTTCCTTATTGGGCTGGGGGGCGTGGGTTGTTGGCCGGACGGCATCAGGCGGCCAGGGCGGGCTTGTCCAGAATGTCCCGGCCATTGGCCAGTACTTGGCGGCGTTCAGCCTCGGTGATGTCGGCTTCAGCCAGGGCAGTCAGGGCATTGCTGACGGGAACCAACGGATAATCGGACCCGAACAAGACCCGGTCGGCGCCGAAGGTCTTGATGGCCAGGGCCAGGGCCCGGCGGCCTTCGCCGAAGACGCCGGTATCCACATAAACGCGCGAGAATGGGCGGGCGGAATCCGCACCCAGGTCATAGGCCACCCGGCGCTGGATCGGTTCAGCCAGAAAGGCGAAGGCACCGCCCAGCATGGCCAGTTGAATGCTGACATCGGGGTAGGGCGCCAGAAAATCAGTCAGGGTCAGGGTCAGGATGGCCGCTGCGTATTGATGGGCGCAATCCAAGGCCCAGCGCGCCCCCGGCGCATCTTGGGCCGGAACCGGATAGGATTGGCCGGGAATGGTGGCATGAGCTTGGCCGGTATGCAGATAGATGTGGCCGCGATGGCGTTGAGCCACTTCGAAAATGGGGGCCAGGGCCTTGGCCCCGTCCAGGCTGTGCAGCGCCCCCACCGGCAACACGCCGCCGATCAGGCCCAAATCGCGGAATCCCCGGTCCAATTCCCGTGCCGACCAGTCCACATCGGCGGTGGTCAGGGCTGCCAGACCGGAAAAACGGTCGCCATGGCGGGACAGCAGGGCGGATAAATCCTGATTATAGCCCTGGAACAGTGTGCGCAACTCGGCGGCGGGCAAGGCGGGGTCCAGGCCAAAGGTGGTGGGCCAGGAAATCACCTGACGGCTGATGCCAAGCTGATCCAGATGGGCGATGCGGGCCGGGATGTCGGTGAATCCGGCGGCCAGGGTCAATCCCCGTGATGGCAAGGCCGATGGCTGTCCGGTGTAGACCAGGGCGCCGTTGCCGTCGCGGGACAGTTTGGGGGCAGCGCCCCGGCGTTCCAGATGGCTGATCACCGTTGGGGACAGCCAATGATTATGCCAGTCGATGGTCATCCGCATTCTCCCGCAGAGATATGTATATTATCTAGTAGATAAAAGACTATAGACTCATACCGCAGGGAATTCCCAAGCTCAATATGCATATTTTCTATAAATCTATAGCCTAGTATAAAAATAATCTGTATCCGTGCCAGGGGGGTCTGTATGCTGCCGGATCAGCTTTTCAGGAGATAACCCGTGACCATGCACGCCCTGGCCGATCCGCCATCCCTGCCCAATAGCGGGACCGGCTATACCTTTTGCGACGGCTGCAATCATGGCCCGTTCTGTGGGGTGAAATTCACCATCCATGGCGGCACGGTCACCGGGCTGGAGGAATGGCCCGGCTTTCCCCTGGCCAAGCTGTGCCAAAAGGGATACGCCACCTTGCAGCGGCTTAACCATCCAGACCGGTTGCTGCATCCCCTGCTGCGGACCACCCCCAAGGGGGAAAAGGCAGAGTTTGTCCGGGTTTCGTGGGATGAAGCCTATGACCGCATCGCCCACCATCTGAACCGGATCAAGGCGGAATACGGTCCCGACAAAGTATTCTTTTATGTGGGGGACCCCAAGGAACCGCGTGCCGCCGTGCAGCGTTTGGCGGCGGGCTATGGCTCGCCCAATTACGGAACCGAAAGCTGGGCCTGCCGTCGGGCCTCGCAATTGGCCGAAGACATCACCTTGGGCTTTCCCACCATGGGCACGCCGCCGGGGCCGGATACCCGTGTGGCGTTGCTGTGGGGGGTCAATCCCGCCTATTCGCGGGAACCGGGGGGCTTTGCCAATCTGTTGAAAGCCAAGGACCGGGGGGTGCGTTTTATCGTCGTCGATCCGCGCAATACGCCCACCACCACCATGCTGGCCGATATTCATTTGCGCCCGCGCCCGGCCACGGATGGGGCCTTGGCCCTGGGGCTGATCAATGTGGCCCTGTCCGAAGGGCTGCATGATGCCGGGTTTTGCGCCGATTGGATTCATGGGTTCCAGGAATTGCGGGATTACGCGGCGCAATTTCCGCCCGATGCGGTGGAACGGCTGACCGGCGTGCCCGCCGCCCAGGTGATCGAGGCGGCCCGGCTTTATGCCCGCACCGGCCCCGGCACCATGATGATCAGCGCCCAATCCACCACCCATAACCGCAATGCGGTCAACAATCAGCGGGCGATTTTGCTGGTGCCCGCGGTGATGGGGTATGTGGATGCGCCGGGCGGATTCCGACCGGCGCCGCCAGCCGCCTTGCCGCCTTGGGCCAATGGTCCGGCGGGGGTGGCCATGACCGGTCAACTGACTGCGCTGCGTGACCGCAGGTTGGATCTGCACACCCATCCCCTGTGGGCGGAAAAAATGATCGAGGTCACCCCCAACCGTCTGCCGGAATGGGTCGCGGATGGAAAGGTTCGCGCCTTTCTGGGCTGGGGGCTGAACGCCATGATCTTTCCCCAGACCCATCTGTATCAGCGGGCATTCGAGAAAATGGATTTTGTCATGGCGGCGGATTATTTCTTCCGTCCCCAAACCCATCCTTTCGTGGATCTGGTGTTGCCGGCGGCCATGTGTTTCGAACGGCATGCCCCCTTTGCCGTTTTCGGGCGCAGATTATTCGCCCGGACCCCGATTGAGCCTGCGGGCGAAGCGCGCGAGGATTGGCGGATCGCGTTTGAAATCGGCGCCCGCATCGCCGACCCTGCATTGTTCTATCATGGCAGCGTGGATCTGGCGCTGGACAGCCTGTTGCGCCCGCTGGGTACGTCCTTGGATGAATTGCGGGCCAATCCGGTGACGGGGATCGAGGTGCAGGCCAAGCCGCCATCGCCGCCCAAGGGGTATGAAAGCGGGGCCTTGCGCCGCGACGGCCAGCCCGGTTTTCCCACCCCCACCGGCAAGATCGAGGCAGTGTCCACCGCCTTGGAACGACACGGCTATCCCGCCTTGCCGGTCTATGTGGAACCGCCATCGGTCACCGCCGCCCATCCGCTGCGGATCATCACCGGCACCCGGTTGCCCCATATCGTCCACAGCAAATGGCGTCAGGATTCGCCGTGGCTGCTGGAATTGGGGGACCGGCCTGAAGTGCTGATCCACCCCGATGACGCCGTGGCGCGGGATATTGTCGGCGGGGACCGGATCGAGGTGGAATCGCCCAGCGGCCGGATACGCGCCTGGGCCAAGGTTACGGTGGAAACCGCCGTGGGAACCTTGGGGATCATGCATGGCTGGGCCAATGCCAATGCGGCGGAACTGGTCAGCCGGGATTTCGATCCCGTATCCGGTTTCCCACCCTATAAGGATGTGATCTGCGATGTGCGCAAGGTGGTGCAAGAATGACTGACACCCTGGTTTTCCGGTCGGCCCGCTGCACCGGCTGCTTTAATTGTGTGCTGGCCTGCAAACATGAAAACCGGACCGGCCCCGGTGTGTCGTGGATCAGGGTGGAAGAACATCAGGCCCGCGACCCCGACCGGGTGTTGTGGCTGTTGCGCATCTGCGTCCATTGCCAGGATGCCCCCTGCCTTCAGCGCTGCCCCACCGGGGCCTTGACCCAATCGGCGGATGGGGTGGTGCGCATCGACGCCGCCTTGTGTGCGCCCGATTGCTGGTCCTGCGCCTCGGCCTGTCCCCATGATGCGCTGTTCAAAGCCCCGTCCCAGGGATATTTCGCCGATGCCAAGGAACGCGAGGCCGATAATCAGGATCATCACCGCCATCAGCCGGGCAGCATGACGCTGTGCACCTTGTGTGCCCACCGTCAGCAAGACGGGCTGGCGCCGGCCTGTGTGGATGCCTGTCCCACCGCCAGCCTGACATGGGAAGACCTGGGCGGGGGGGAACGGGTCCGCTATGTCCTGGACCCGGCTTTGGATGCGGTGGACGTTCCTCGGCTGCGGGGGTAATTGTACGCATACAATTTTATTGATTGTATGGCACATGATGCATATTGTGTGGCCATTCCGCCAGCCGGCGGAATGGCCGCTTTCTATGCCGCAGGTGTCTCATGACTGACCATGCCGTCACCGGCTTGTATGCCGAAACCCAAACCATTCATCCGCGCCGGACCAACGGACCCAATCGGCGGCGCAAGACCATCTTGGCCTGGATATCGCTGATCCTGGTGTCGGTGGGGCCATGGCTGCGTTGGGATCGGGGGGTGGGGCGCCCGGATCAGGCATTTCTGTTCGATTTTTCCGCCATGCGCTTTTATGTGCTGGATGCGGAAATCTGGCCCCAGGATTTGTATTTGCTGACCGGTGTTCTGGTGGTGGCGGCCATTGGCCTGTTTCTGGTCACCGCCTTGCGTGGGCGGGTGTGGTGCGGCTTTGCCTGTCCGCAGACTGTTTGGACCGATTTGTTCATCATCATTGAACAATGGATCGAAGGCGACCGGAATGCCAGGATGCGCCTTGAGAAAATGCCGTGGTCGGCAGAAAAGATTTTAATAAAAACGGCAAAGCATGGGGCCTGGGTGGTCTTGTCATTGCTGACTGGTGTATCATTTTTGCTGTTTTTTAATGATGCCGTGACATCAATGCGTGACATTGTGACGGGGCAGGCGGGAATTGTCCTGTATTCATTTGTATTTTTGTTTTTCTCTCTGACCTATCTTCTTGCCGGATGGGCGCGGGAACAGGTGTGTTTGTATATGTGCCCTTGGCCGCGTTTTCAGGGGGCCATGCAGGACAGAGAAACGGTGATGATCGGTTATGACCGTCACCGAGGCGAGCCGAGAGGAAAATCATCCGGGATGGATGGTGATTGTATGGATGTTCGTGGTGATTGTGTGGATTGCACTCTGTGTGTCCAGGTGTGTCCGGCGGGCATTGATATCCGGGACGGGGTGCAGATGGCCTGTATCAATTGCGGCCTGTGCGCCGATGCCTGCGATGGGGTGATGACCCGCCTGGGGCGCGGGACCGGTCTGGTGGGGTGGCACGGGGCTGATTCGGGGGTGGTGGCCGGTCGATGGTATCGCCGTCCCCGTCTGGCGGTTTATGGCGGTATCATCGCCCTGACCGTGGCGGTCACCACCTTTGCCGCCTGGGACCGCCCATCCGTGTCGGCCAGCCTGTCCCATGACCGGTCCCCGGTGGCGGTGCTGCTGTCCGATGGAACCGTCCGCAACGATTATACCTTGAAGGTGATCAATCGGGGGCGGGACCGTGTGCCGCTGCGTTTGTCGGTTCTGGGTGTGGGGGTGGTTCAGGTGTCGGTCCTGGGGCAGGACGATACGGTGCTGGCCGTGGATGGCGACGGGATCAGCACCTACCGGATCAGCGTGCGGCAAAAGCCGGGGGAGATGGCGGCGGGAATCCGGGATGTGGACTTCGTGCTGGCGGATGACTACGGTGCCGGGGCACGGGTCCGGGATCGTTTCGTGATACCCGTTCCCGGACCGGCATCATAAATCCCGAGGATGGAATGCAGGATCGCGTGGGGGGGCAGGATGGTTGGATGCCCTGTCTGGATCAGGATGGCCGACCGGTTTATCTGGCGATCGCCGATGCCATTGCCAGGGATATGGAAACCGGCATCCTAAGCCCCGGCATCCGTCTGCCGACGGTGCGCCATCTGGCCGAACGGTTGGGCGTTGACGTGACCACCGTATCCCGCGCCTATGGCGAGGCCCGGCGCCGGGGGCTGGTGGCCGGTCGGGTGGGGCAAGGCACGTTTGTCCAATCCCCTGCCGCCGCGCCGATGGCGGCTGCGGGCGGGGTGATCGACATGTCCATGAATGCCCCGCCATCGCCCGGCCCGGCACTGCTGGAACGGATGCGGGGCGATTTGGCGGCCTTGTCCGCGACCTTGTCCGCACAGCATTGGATGGGATATGGGGATCATGCCGGGGCTGCCGCCGACCGCGCCGCCGGTTTGCGCTGGCTGTCATCCCGCTTGCCGGGCATGACCCAGGATCGGGTGGTGGTCACCGCCGGGGCGCAAGGGGCCTTGCTGGCCTTGCTGGCCGCTTTGGTTCCCCCTGGCGGGATGATTTTGGCCGAAGATCTGACCTATCCGGGGCTGCGGGCCTTGGCCGCCCAATTGGGGATTGGCGTGTCCGGTCTGCCTCGCGATGATCAGGGGGTGTTGCCCGATGCGCTGTCTCATGCCTGCGAAACCCTGGCGCCGCGGCTGTTCTATTGCAATCCCACCTTGCACAACCCCACCACCCAGACCATGAGCGACCGGCGCCGGGCGGATATTGTCGCCGTCGCCCGGCGCCATGGTCTGCCCATTGTCGAAGACGATGCCTATGGCATGCTGGTGCCGGATGGGCCGCCGCCCCTGGCCGCCCATGCCCCCGATCTGGTCTATCATGTCGCCGGATTGGCCAAATGTCTGTCGCCGGCCCTGCGCATCGCCTATCTGGCGGTCCCGGATGCCCGCTGTGCCGCCCGCTTGGCCGGGGCGGTCCGGGCAACGCAGATGGCGGCATCTCCGCTGGGCGGGGGGCTGGCCAGCCGGTGGATCGAAACCGGGCTGGCCCACGACATCCTGGCGGCCATCCGTGCCGAAACCCGTCGTCGCCAGGCCATGGTGCGGGCAGCCCTGCCATCGGCGGTCATCGGGACGCATCCCGATGCCTTTCACCTGTGGCTGACCTTGCCGTCAGGGTGGCGGCAGGGGGATTTCACCGCCCATTTGCGCGCCCATCGGGTGGTGGCGGCGGCCAGCGATGCGTTTTCCGTGGGTGAAACCGCATCCCAGGCGGTGCGCCTGTGTCTGGGGGTGATGGCCGATGGGGCGGAAACCGGGCGTGTGCTGTCGCTGGTGGCGGGCTTGCTGGATCAGCCGCCCCTGGACATGCCCGTGGTGTGATGGCGGGGGATCACCCCGCCCGCAAGACGAACAACCCTTGGGTGGCGAACAGATTGGCGACCCAGCTTTGCCCATCCATGGGCAGGATGTTGCCGTCGCCATCCAGGGCGATGCCCCGTTCCACGGTCACCCCCAATTCCCGGCACAGCAGCAGAAAATCGCGGATGGTGCAGAAATGGATGTTGGGGGTGTTGTACCACTGATACGCCAGATCGCGGGTGACCGGCATGCGTCCGCCCAGCAACAGGCTGGATCGGACCCGCCAATGGCCGAAATTGGGAAAGGACACAATGGCGCGGCGGCCAATGCGCAGCATGTCCGACAATACGGCCTTGGGGGCATGGGTGGCCTGCAAGGTCTGGCTTAGGATCACCGTGTCGAAGGCCCCGGCGGGATAATCCCCCAAATCGGTGTCGGCGTCGCCCTGGATCACGGACAAGCCCTGTGCGACCGCCGCCGACACACCGGACATGGATAATTCCACCCCCCGGCCATCCACGTTCTTGTGCTGGCACAGCCAGGCCAGCAAGGTGCCGTCGCCGCAGCCCACATCCAGTACGCGGCTGCCATCATCCACCATATCGGCGATCAGGCGCAGATCAACGCGCAATCCGGTTCCGCCCAAGGTCATCATCATGATGGGCTGCCCCCCGTCTTGGTCCGGCTGGGCAATCCACGCCGCGCCGCCGCCGATTCCAGAAAGCCGGACAAGGTGTCGTGGAATTCCGGTTCTTCCAGCAAAAAGGCGTCGTGCCCCTTATCCGACTGGATTTCAACAAAGCTGACATTGGCGGCCACCGCGTTCAATGCGTGGACCACTTCCCGGCTTTCGCGGGTGGGAAACAGCCAGTCGGATGAAAAGGAAATGACACAAAACCGGGTGCGGGTGCCGCGAAAGGCATTGGCCAATTGCCCGCCATGCTGGGCGGCCAGATCGAAATAATCCATGGCGCGGGTGATGTACAAATAGGAATTGGCGTCGAAGCGGTCGACAAAGGTTGATCCCTGGTGGCGCAGATAGCTTTCCACCTGGAAATCGGCGCCGAAGCCATAGGAAAAGCCATCCCGCCCACCTTGCAGGTTGCGGCCGAATTTGCGGTGCAGGGCCGGTTCGGACAGATAGGTGATGTGGGCGGCCATGCGCGCCACCGCCAGCCCACGCTGGGGGCGGGTGCCCGCGTCCGAATATTTGCCGTCGCACCAATCGGGATCGGCGATGATGGCCTGGCGCCCGACTTCGTTAAAGGCGATGTTCTGGGCGGAATGGCGGGCGGCGGTGGCGATGGGAATGGCGGAAAACACCCGCTCGGGATAGCTGGCCGACCATTCCAGCACTTGCATGCCGCCCATGGACCCGCCCGCCACGCAGAAAAGCTGGTCGATTCCCAGATAATCCACCAGCCGGGCCTGGACCCGGACCATGTCGCCAATGGTGATCACCGGGAAATCCAACCCCCACACCGTGCCGGTGGCGGGGTTGATCTCGGCCGGACCGGTGGTGCCCATGCAGCCGCCCAACACATTGGAACAAATCAGAAAATAGCGGTCTGTATCGAACAGAAGCCCCGGTCCCACCAGATCGGTCCACCAGCCGGGCTTGCCGGTGATGGGGTGGGGATCAGCCACGTAATGGTCGCCGGTCAGGGCGTGGCACAGCAAGATGGCGTTGGATTTGTCGGCGTTCAGCCGACCATAGGTCTGATAACCCACGGTGACATGTGACAATTCGTCGCCGCAATCCAGCGGGATGGGGCGGTCCTGCCCCAAAACCACGCTCAGCCCGCCCGGATCGTGGGCCGGGGTTTGGCCGGAATCAAGGGGGGCGGAATGGTCGGGCATGGGACTGGGTACTCGTCACAAGGATGCCCGCCCCCGGAAACGGGGGGCGGAGTGACAGATTAGCTATGTTCGGGGGGGCTGACTGTCAATGTTTTCTTTGATTTCGGCTCGCCAAGGTTCTAAACCTTAGCCCCACGAAAAAAGACAGAACCGTGCCATGACCACCGACGCCCAGACCCTTGAACAGCTTCGCCGTGACATCGACCGCGTCGATGACGCCTTGCATGACCTGTTGGTGAAACGCGCCCAATTGGTGGGAAAAGTGGCCGAGGCCAAGGAACCCGGCAGCGTGGTGCTGCGGCCGGGGCGGGAAATGTCGATCCTGCGCCGTCTGGCCGATCGGCATCAGGGGGCGTTGCCCCTGGCCGCGCTGATCCGCATCTGGCGCGAAATCATGGGGGCGGCCCTGGGGCTGCAACAGGATTTCGTGCTGGCGGTGACCCAGCCGGTGCGCGGTGCCGGTTATATCGACCTGG
The DNA here is from genome assembly GCA_041915545.1 of Magnetospirillum sp. Classification (GTDB taxonomy): domain Bacteria; phylum Pseudomonadota; class Alphaproteobacteria; order Rhodospirillales; family Magnetospirillaceae; genus Magnetospirillum. Next base: position 107,094 of record JAYSBF010000003.1, read on the forward strand.
CCGCCAATCATTTCGGTCAGGTGGTCCCCCGCGTGATTCATGCCAGTCCGGGGCAGGTCATCCGCATGGTGGCCGACGGTCAGGCATCCGCCGGCGTGGTGCCCATGCCCAGCCCCGCCGATGCCGATCCCTGGTGGCCGGCCCTGGCGTCGGATGCGGGCAATCTGCCCCGTGTGGTCGCCCGTTTGCCGGTGGCAGAGCCCGAGCCGGCCTCGAACCGCCCGGAAACCTTGAACGCCTATGTGGTCGCCCGGCGCGACCAGGAAGAAACCGGTGACGATCGGACCTTGGTGGTGGTTGAAACCGCGTCCGATGTCAGCCGTGACCGGCTGCGCGCCTTGATGTCGGCGGCGGGGCTGGCGCCTTCGGCCATGCCATCGACCCACCGGACCGAAGGCGCGGGTCTGCATCTGGTGGAATTGGCCGGTTTCGTCCATCGCGACGATCCGCGTCTGGCCCAATTGCTGGGCAATAAAGAGGCTGTGCGGCATATGCGGGTGATTGGCGGCCATGCCATGCCGTTGATCCTGCCGGGCTGATCCGCCCGGCCCTTTTCCCCCTTATGTCTGTTGTTATTCAGGAGTTTCGGTCATGACTTCCCCCATGCCCCGTCCCGGCATCATGGATATCAGCCCCTATGTGGGTGGCGAATCCAAGCTGGAGGGCGTTGACCGGGTGATGAAGCTGTCGTCCAATGAAGGCGCCCTGGGGCCAAGCCCCCGCGTGATTCATGCCTATGGCGCGGCGGGACCGGACATGCACCGTTATCCCGATGGCGGCCATGGTGATTTGCGCCGTGCCCTGGCAGCCCGTTGGGGGCTGGATGCCGACCGGATCGTCTGCGGCGCCGGGTCGGATGAATTGCTGGGCTTGCTGGTCCGCGCCTATGCCGGGCCGGGGGACGAGGTTCTGTATTCCGAACACGGCTTCCTGATGTATGCCATCGCCGCCAAATCCTGCGGGGCCACCCCGGTCAAGGCGCCGGAGGTGGATTTGACCGCCAGCGTGGATCATTTGCTGGCGGCGGTGACGCCGCGCACCCGCATGGTGTTTCTGGCCAATCCCAATAATCCCACCGGCAGCTATTTGCCCATCGACGAAGTGCGCCGTCTGCGTGCGGGCTTGCCCGCGCATGTGATTTTGGTCATCGACGCCGCCTATGCCGAATTCGTGTCGCGTAACGATTATTCCCCCGGTGTGGATCTGGTGGATGCGGGCGACAACACGGTCATGACCCGGACGTTTTCCAAGATATTCGCCCTGGGCGGGTTGCGTCTGGGGTGGGCCTATTGCCCGCCATCCATCGCCGATGTGCTGAACCGGGTGCGCAATCCGTTCAACGTCTCCTCGACGGCCCTGGTGGCCGGGGTGGCGGCGGTGGAAGACACCGGGCACCTGGATTTGTGCAAGCGTCACAACGAGTATTGGCTGGGCTGGCTGTCTGATCGGCTGGGGGAATTGGGCTATCGCGTCGCCCCCAGCGTCGCCAATTTCGTTTTGGTGCATTTCCCCGCCGATGCCGGCCGCGATGCGGTGGCTGCCGATGCCTTTTTGCGGGCACGGGGAATCATCGTCCGTCGGGTCGCCAGCTATGGCTTGGGCGAATGGTTGCGCATCACCATCGGCACCGGCGAAGAAAACCAGGCGGTGGCGGATGCCCTGGCCCGGTTCCGCCAGGATTGGTGATGCCATGACCGCACCCGCTTTTGGAACCGTCTGCCTTGTCGGCATCGGCCTGATCAATTCGTCCCTGGCCCGCCTGATCCGCCAGGAAGGGTTGGCCCGGCACCTGTCCGCCCTGGATCACGATCCGGCCCATTGCGCCCAGGCATTGGAATTGGGGGTGGTGGATACCGCCTTTACCGATGCCGCCCAGGCGGTGGGCAATGCTGATCTGGTGATCATCGGGACGCCGGTGGGGGCTTTTGCCCAGGTGGCTGCCGCCATTGGTCCGCATCTGCGTCCGGGCACCATCGTCACCGATGTGGGATCGGTGAAGACCGGGGCCGTCCGTGATATCGCCCCCCATCTGCCCCAGGGAGTCCATTTCGTCCCCGGCCATCCCATCGCCGGGACGGAACATTCCGGCCCCGCATCGGGGTTCGCCGATCTGTTCCGGGGGCGTTGGTGTATTCTGACCCCCTTGCCGGACACCGATCCGGCGGCGGTCGATGCCGTACGCGGTCTGTGGCAAGCCGCCGGATCGAATGTGGAAATCATGGAACCCGAACATCATGACCGGGTTCTGGCCATCACCTCGCATCTGCCGCATCTGATCGCCTATACCATCGTCGGCACCGCCAGCGATCTGGAAGGCGTGTTGCAGCAAGAAGTGATCAAGTTTTCTGCTTCGGGGTTCCGCGATTTCACCCGCATCGCCGCTTCAGACCCGGTGATGTGGCGGGATATCTTCCTGAATAACAAGGATGCGGTCCTGGACGTGATCCAGCGTTTCACCGAGGATCTGACCGCTCTTCAGCGCGCCATACGCTGGGATCAGGGCGATGTGCTGGAACAGCGTTTCGTCAAGACCCGCGCCATTCGCCGCGCCATCATCGACGCCAAGCAGGCGTGATCCAATCCCAGATCATGGTTCGGCGATCTGGGCCAGTGGCAGGCAGACCGTGGCGGTGGTGCCCTGGCCGATTTTGCTGGCCAGGGTCACAGTGCCGCCATGGGCATGGATGATGCGGCGGCAGATATCCAGCCCCATGCCGGTGCCGGGCTGGCTGGCGGTTCGGCTGGTGCGGAAAAAACGGTCGAACACCCGGTCCATATCATCGGGCGCAATGCCGATGCCGTGATCGGTCACGCTGATACAGGCGCTTGGCCCGGCCCGTTCCAGCCGGACCTGGACCGGCTGGGTGGGGGCGGAATATTTCAGCGCATTGTCCAGCAGGTTCAAAAACGCGGTCTTCACCATGGGGCCGTCGGCCATGAGGATCAGTCCGTCGCCTTGGTCATCCACATCGACGCGACGGCCAGGATGCAGGCCGCACGCTGTCCGCACGGTGTCATCCAGGCAGTCGGCCAGCGTCAGCGGGGACAGGGTCATGGTGGTCTGGGCCAGATCGGCGCGGATACGTCCCAGGCCGATTTCAACGATTTCCGCCAGACGGTGAATGGACCGGCGCATCCGGGCGATGACCTTTGCCTGACTGCCATCGCTATCCCGCATTTCCAGCACGTCCAGATTGGCGCTGAAAACAGAAAGCGGCGTGCGGTATTCGTGGGAAATCATGTCGATGAATTGGGTGCGATCCTGGGCGGCCCGCCGTTCCGCCTCTAACTGGCGGGATAAATCCTGCATGCGCTGACGGTGTTCGGCATTGCTGCGGTCCATGGCCCGGCGTTGCCGGTCGGCTTCCATGATGGCGGCCCCCAGCAGGATGGGAACCGTCAGTCCCAGCGCCAGGCCCGGCAAGGAAATGTCGGGCAACAATCCCGTCATTCGCAGTATTTCCCCCGCCGCCACCGGCAGAATGATGACGGCGGTTCCGGCCAGGATCAAGGCCACTTGCCAGGGGTGGCGGGGCAACAGGACGATGGCCAATCCCCCTAATCCCAGGGCCGCCAGCCATTCCAGCCAGGGAAGCCAGGGCGGGCGGCGTGGAATGGTGCCGGCCAGCGCGGCATCAATCATTTGGGCGTGAATTTCGGTGGATGGCAGGGGCAGCCCGCCCGCCATGGTGGCCTGGGCGCCCAGGCCCGCCCCGGACAGACCCACCAGGACCAGAGCGTCGCGGAAATAGCCGACGGGCAGGCTGTCATCAAGGAGCTGACGTGCCGAAATGTGCCGGTCGCGTCGTGGGGGCAGAGGGGCAGCCCAGGCGTTGCCGTCACCATCCACCGGGATGCGCACCGTGCCCACGCTGACCTGGATCAGACTGTTCCCTTGGATGTGGGCGTCGATGACCGGGGTGGATTGGGACAGGCGCAGCATTTCCAGGGCAAAGCCGGGAACCAGCCGCCCGCCGCTTTGGGCCAGGATGGGCAGGCGGCGCAGCATTCCGTCATCATCACGCTGGACTGATAGCAGGCCGTGGCCCGACGCGGCCCGGTCGATCATCGCCAGATTGCGCAGCAACGGGCCATGGCTGACGATGCGATCCGTCGCGCCGCCGATTTCTCCCGCCCCCACAAGCCGCACGGGGGTCAGCCTGCCGCCAGGGGGCGGCGCGGTGGCGTCATTGCCTGTGGCTTCCGCCATCCCCAACACCACCGGAACGGTGCGCAGACTGTCCGCCAGCCGTTGATCGTTGCTGGGCAATCCGGCCAGGATGGAATGCAGGGATGGCGGTAATTGTTCCAGCAGCCGTTCCGGTGACAGTCGGTCGGGTTCGGGCATCAGAATGTCCAACCCGACGGCGCGGGGCCGGTCTTGGGCCAGCCGGTCCAGCAGCCGGGCCAGAAGCAGCCGGGGCCATGGCCATTGGCCATACAGGGCCAGGCTGGCATCGTCGATATCAATCACCAGGACGGGCGAGGGCAGGGGGCGCGTGGCGGTTGGCTGTACCCGGCTCAGATAGGTATCGGTCACCAGCAGACGCAAGGGGCGCAGCAGCCCGGAATCGCACAATGCCAGCACCAGCAGTCCGCCCAGAGCCAATAAGGCGGCCTGCCGTCCCCGCCACCGGGCGGAGCCGACGGCCAGCCGGGCAAGGATATGTCGAAACGTGCCGAGTGTGTTCATGCCTGGGCCGATGCGTGAGGTCGCATTGGTTTATACTTTCGAGTGTGATTGAGCAAGAAGTATAATGTCACAAAAGTCATAAAGTGTGCGTAATTCCTGGCGAGTGATTTAAGATCAGACGAAAACATACCTAATCCAACAACAAGTAACTTGGTTTATTCTTTGTGGATGTTTTCCATTTTAAATGTATTTAATATGAGATATAGCATCGGTGCTCGCATATTTTTTGATTGGGATTCTGGATGAACTGGTGGACGAAGATGAATAAGGTCAGCCTGCTTTTGCTGGTTGCCGTGCTGGGGTGGCTGTCCGCCACGGCCGTCCGGGCCGAAGATGGGGTCATCGCCCAGGTCAAAACGGTGGATGGCGACGCCCATGTGGAACGGGGCGGGCAGGTTGTGGCCGCGCTTCCGGGGGTCTGGCTGCGATCATCCGATGTTCTGGTGACTGGCGGGAACGGGGCGTTGGGGGTCACCTTCGTCGATAATTCCATGATGTCGCTGGGGCCGGATTCCCGGCTGTCACTGGATGTGTTCCAGTTCGATTCCACCACCAATGACGGGGTGTTCGAAAGTTCGCTGGCTCGGGGAACCCTGGCGGTGAAATCGGGCAAGATCGTTCAGCAGACGCCGGAAGCCATGAAAATACGGACGCCGGTGGCGGTGCTGGGGGTGCGGGGCACCGAATTCGTGGTGCGGGCGGAACAGTGACCGCCCGCTGGCTGATCGGGGCCGGTGCCGTTTGGTGTTCTGTGTGATGATCTGTGTGGGGATGTATGGTGATGCGATCCGGGATAATGCTGTGCGGTTTTGCCTTGATGCTGTCCCTGGCCGGGTGTGGGGGCTTGTCCCCCAATGCGGTTGTGGTGCTGCCCGAAGCCAATGGCCATGTGGGGGCGGTTGTGGTCACCCCGAAACAGGGGGCGGGAACCGTGTTGGATCAGGCTTATGCCTCGGCCCAGGGCGGACAGGATGGCCGCATGACCGCACAACCGGCCGAACCGGACGAGGTGGCGAAAGTGTTCGCCCGTGCCTTGTCGGCGCGCCCGGTGCCGCCGAAATCCTTTACCCTGTATTTCCAGGAAGGCACGGATGAACTGACCGCTGCGTCCAAGCCGCTTTTTGATGGTGTGCTGGCCGAAATCGCGGCACGGCCGGCGGTGGATGTGCTGGTGACCGGCCATACCGACCGGGTGGGGCGACTGGTGGATAATGATCGTCTGGCCTTGCGTCGGGCGGAAAGCATGCGGGATACCCTGGTTGCCCATGGGATTGCCGCGTCAGCGATCAGCGTGGCCGGTCGGGGCGAACGTGAACCTCTGGTGCCCACCGCGGATGATGTGCCCGAAGAACGAAACCGCCGGGTGGAAATTTTTGTCCGCTGAGTGCGCCCGGCGAGGGGCAAACATCACCCCAGCGCCCATTGCGGGCGCGGCCAAGCCGCCGACAGGCGGCGCCCGGCGAGGGGCAAACATCATCCCAGCGCCCATTGCGGGCGCGGCCAAGCCGCCAACAGGCGGCGCCCGGCGAGGGGCAAACATCATCCCAGCGCCCATTGCGGGCGCGGCCAAGCCGCCGACAGGCGGCGCCCGGCGAAGGGGCATAAACAAACACCTGAACCATTCTGCGTTCCTTGATCGCAGAATGGTTCAGGTCCGGGGCGCGGCCAGCGCGTCGCGCAGATGATGGTGGCGGCGCTGGCATTCCTCGGCATTATCGCAATGGCGCTTGTCCGAACAGCGGATGGCGCCGTCGATCAGGATGGTGGCGGCGAATTGGCTGGTGGGGTCCTGCAGGCCGCTAAGGCCCTGTAGCCGCCGGTCCAGACAGTATTGGCTGAACTTGGTCATTGTATACTCCGTTCGCTGTCCAGGAGTATTTCCCGGAACAGCAGCAAAAGGTGCTGGTCCAAATCGCCTTTCATGTCTTCGGACATGATGGCCAGGGCTTTTTCGGCGGGCATGGACGGTTTGTAGACCCGGCGGTCGGTCAGGGCGGAAAAGATGTCGACGATGGTGGCCATGCGGGCCAGTTCGTTCAACTCTGCCCCCTTAAGGCCGTAGGGATATCCCCCGCCCCCCAGTTTTTCGTGATGCTGGGCGGCAATGGTGATCACCCCGGATGGGGCTTGAGTATGGGTGTTCAGAAAATAGATGGTCTTGTCCACATGGCTGCGCATGACCGTCCATTCGTCATCGTTCAGTCGGCCTGGTTTGTTCAGCACCTCATGGGGGATGACCATCTTGCCGATGTCATGCAGCAGGCCGCCCGTGGCCACCTGGAGCAATTCGGTTTGTCCCAATCCCAGGCCGCAGCCCAGCATGATCAGCATGGTGCCGACCCGCAGGGAATGGACATAGGAATAATTGTCGTGACCACGCACATTATCCAAAATGCTTCGATAGTCACGATTGGATACGGCATCGACCAGGGGCGAGCAGGCAGCGTTGACCGAGCTGAAATCAAGCATTTCGCCATTGGCGGCCAATTCGCCGATGCTGTTGAATATGCCGACGGTTTCTTCCAGAACTTTTCTGGGCCGGTCTGGCAATGCCTTCCATTGCCGTTCCACCTGCCGGTTGACCATTTCGGACACCAGGCGGATCAACGAAGACCGCCGGAACGGCTTGGCCAGGGAAGCATCGCCGTCCGCGATTGGGGTGCTGCCGTTGGTGAAGGTTCCAATCAGGGGGATATGGGCCAGCGATCCGCGGCGGCGTTCGATCAAGAAGTCGTCCAGGGCTGGCGCGGCGGCATCCGCCAGGATGACACTGGGGGTGATGTCCTGTAGTCCGGCCAGGGCTTGGCTGCAATCGGTATAGGCGATGACGGGGAAAAAGGATTGCAGGGCTTCGGTCAATTGCGTCCGGTGCGCCTGATGTCCGTCGATGATCACGACTTTTCCCGGTTTGGGATTGTTGATCACGGGGTGTGAATGTGTATTTTGCATGAATACACCCAGTCCTGCTGGCTTGATTGTGTGGTAATAATTACTAAAAGTTGTTTTCTGTTTTGACTCTAATTGCCATCATGGTACTGATTGGTGTGAGGGGATGAAAGAGAAATTTTAAGTATTCATCTGTCTGTTTTGGTCTGATTTATTGTTTGTGATGTATTTTTTGCGACAAATAGTCACATATCGACACATGTGGCGTTGACTTGGTGGGGTTTTGACTTTAAAAACCTCTCTATAGGGTTAATGCCTTATTTTTGATGCGGTCATCGTGGCGTCCAGTGCTGGGGATTGTTCTGGGCGCCGGTGGTAGGTTCGGGAACCATGACGAAAATCATCATTGCCGAGGACGATGCGGATCTGCGCGAAAGTTTTCAGGAATGCCTGCATTTGCAGGGATTCGACGTGACCGGCGCGGGGTCCGCCCTGGAATTCTTTCAGGCGATCAGTACCCAGGATTTCGATGTCGCGATTATTGATGCGGGATTACCGGATCAAAGCGGCTTTGAAATTGTCAAGGTTCTGACCCGGCGGCCGACCATGGGGGTGATCATGGTGACGGCCCGCGGCGAAACCGAGGACCGGATTCGGGGGTTTAATTCCGGGTCCGATCTTTATTTCGTCAAGCCGGTGGATTGCCGGGAACTGGCTGCCGCTATCACCAGCCTGGTCCGGCGGCTGAAGGGCGGGGCTGGTCCGGCGGCGGATGTGCCCGTTTCGCCGCCATTGGCCGGCCGGGCCGCTGGAATGTGGCGTTTTGACCGGGGAAATTGGACATTGGGTTTGTCGGATGGTCCGTCGGTCAATTTGACATCGGCGGAAGTGCGGCTGATGGAAACCCTGCTGGATCAGCCGGGCACGACGGTCAGCCGCCAGGATTTGCTGTCGGCCCAGCAATATGAAGATGACGAAGCCGGGCATCGCAATCTGGAAGCGGTCATCCGGCGGTTGCGCCGAAAAATCGAAGGCGCGACCGGTGGCCGCGCCCCAATTCAAACCGTTCATAACCGGGGATATATGTTCTCGGCTCCGGTCCAGATAGTCGGACGGGCAGACTGAATCCTGACATCTGCAAGACCAGCCATGGGCTGTGTCCCGTTCTCAAATCCCCATGAGGTCCACTCATCGGGATTTGGTATTATTTCCCCATATCCGCCCGCATCTGCTCGGCCTTGGCGCGCATGGCGCCGGTCAGGGCATCGACCTTGCCGCCATTGCTTTGCAGGACCGAGGAGTATTCGGACCGATAGGTCAGGGCCATGCTGGCGCCTTCCACCTTGATGTCCAGGACCTTGATTCCCCCGGATGACGGGTGAACCCGCCACGATACGTGGATGGGCTCCTGGGTTTTGCGGCGGATCAGGGAATCGACCTGCCAATCCCCGTCATTTTCCTGGGTGGTCTTGGTGATTTCCAGGGTTTCGCCGGAATAATCCTTGAACCGCTTGGACCAGGTATAGACCTGCACATCCTCGAACGCCTTCAGGAAGGCGCTTTGCTGATCGGGGGTGGCGCCCCGCCAATGGCGGCCCAGGACCAGCTTGCCAATTTCGGGCAGGTCAAATGTTTCAACGAACAGCTCGCGGAATTTTTGGGCGCGCAGCTCGTCGCTTTGATCTTTCGCCGCCACGGTGGTCATGGCGGTATCGGCCAGTTTTTGTACGAAGGTGCGGGCGTCGTCGGCCGCCGCTGCATGGGCCGGTGACCATCCCCCCGCCAGGGCAAGGGCCGCGAAAGCCGTGGTCAGCAAGGTCAGGAAGGTGCGCCGGGGCATCATGGGGTAGTCGTCTCCGCAAATGGATGGATCAGTCTTATACCGGTCAGTATGGAATACTCAAGTCGGCTGTCGCATGAAGAGGGCGACAGCTACCGAAAATGGAGTGCAGCCGGGCCGTAAAGGGGGGGGTGGTGGCCCGGCTGCACCATTCCGCGCTTTTGAAATGGCGCCGGTCCCGCCACGTCCTTGGAAGGAGTGGACCGCCCATCCCGGTGGCCGCAGGATGGGCGCCAAAGACCGTAGCCAGCGCGGAGCTGGATTCGATACCGCCCAAGCCAGAGTGGACAAGGGTGGGCGATGTGTGTACTGTATAGTACAGTACGGAGGTGGGCAAGGGTATTTTTACGCATGGTTAAGGGTTCGGCTGTTTCCATGCGGCGATGATGAAAAGGCAAGAAATGTCGGAAAAAACCAAGCCGCAAAGCCGGGGCGAGGCACGACGCCAGGCCATTTTGGATGCGGCGGCGGATTTGTTTTTGGAACAGGGGGTCGAGAACACCACCCTGTCCCACATTGTCGCCCGGTCCAAGGGGTCGCGCTCGACCCTGTATCAGCAATTCGGCAGCAAGGAAGGCTTGTTGCGGGCGATGGTGCAGGAGGCGACCACCGATATCTGGGGGGTGATCACCGAAAATCCCGATGCGGATCTGTCCACCGAAGCCGGATTGTTCGATCTGGGATGCCGCTTTGTCTCGGCCGCGCTGGAGCCGCGCGCGCTGGCGGTGTACCGCATCCTGGCCTGCGAAAGCCGCCGTTTGCCGGAATTGGCCGATGTTTTCTACGAATTCGGCCCCCATACCTGCGAGCAATTGCTGGCCGACCGCTTCCGCCAGGTCTTTCCCCCCGAACGGGCCGGGGCGTCAGCCGAACAATTGGCCCAGATATTTCTGGGGTCGGTCATGGGCATCTATCATGTGGAGCGGGTGCTGGAAATCGAACCGACCCCCCGCGAGACGGTGCTGGATCATATCCGGGTGGCGGTGCGCTTTTTCCTGAAGGCGGTGAACAGCCCGCATTGACAGGGTTCGGCCCATGCCGTTAAGTCAGGCAAAGACCTTTTTCACGGGCCGCTTCCATGTCTCAGACCATGATTTTCGCCTTGGCACAGATCAACCCCACTGTTGGCGATCTGGCCGGCAATGTGGCCCGCATCCGCGCGGCCCGCGCCCAGACCGTGGCGGCGGGCGGGGCCGATCTGGTCATTTATCCCGAATTGACGGTATCGGGCTATCCGCCCGAGGATCTGGTGCTGAAGGATGCCTTTTTGGACGCGGTGGAAGATGCCGTGGCCCAATTGGCCGCCGACACCGCCGATGGCGGCCCGGCCATGTTGGTGGGGGCGCCCTGGCGGGCGGATGGCAAACGCTGCAATGCGGTTCTGCTGCTGGATGGCGGCGCCGTCAGCCAGGTGCGGATCAAGGCCCATCTGCCCAATTACGGCGTATTCGACGAAGCCCGCGTCTTTGTTCCCGGCCCCATGCCCCAGCCGGTGGAGTTTCGCGGGGTGCGCCTGGGCGTGCTGATCTGCGAGGATATGTGGTACGCCGATGTGGCCCAATCCCTGGCCCAGTCCGGGGCCGAGATTCTGGTGGTGCCCAACGGATCGCCGTTCGAGGTGGATAAATCCGGGGTGCGGCTGGACCATGCCCGCGCCCGCGCCCGCGAAACCGGCCTGCCGCTGATTTACGTGAATCAGTTGGGTGGTCAGGATGAATTGGTGTTCGATGGCGCGTCCTTTGCCATCGACGCCCACGGCACGGTCCTGACCCGTCTGGCCACCTGGCAACCCGATTTGGCCCTGACCCGCTGGCACAAGGGACCATCCGGCTGGACCGGCCAGGGGCCGGTGGCGGCCGAGCCGGGGCGCGATGAAAGCATTTATGGCGCCCTGATGCTGGGCTTGCGCGATTATGTCACCAAGAACGGCTTTCCCGGTGTGGTTCTGGGGCTGTCGGGCGGCATCGATTCCGCCCTGGCCGCCGCCCTGGCCGCCGATGCCCTGGGCGCGGACAAGGTTTGGTGCGTGATGATGCCATCCCCCTATACCAGCCAGGAAAGTCTGGACGATGCTGCCGGCGTGGCCAATCTGCTGGGATGCCGCCTGGATACCATCGGGATCGGCCCGGCCATGGATGCCTTTGGCGGGATGCTGGCGCCGTTCTTTGCCGGACGCGATGCGGACATCACCGAAGAAAATCTGCAATCCCGCGCCCGTGGCCTGACCCTGATGGCCCTGTCCAACAAATTCGGCCCCATGGTGCTGTCCACCGGCAATAAAAGCGAGATGAGCACCGGCTATGCCACCTTGTACGGCGATATGTGCGGTGGGTTCGCCGTGCTGAAGGACGTGTACAAAACCACCGTCTTCGACGTCTGCCGCTGGCGCAACGCCAATCGCCCGACCGATGCCTTGGGGCCGGACGGCCCGGTGATGCCGGTGCGCGTCATCACCAAACCGCCATCGGCGGAATTGAAGCCCGACCAGAAAGACCAGGATACCTTGCCGCCTTACGACGTGCTGGATGGGGTGCTGTCCTGCCTGATCGAAGGCGAGGCGGGGGTCGAAACAGCCATTGCCCACGGCTATGATGACGCCCTGGTCCGCCGGGTCTGGCGGATGCTGGACCGGGCGGAATATAAGCGCCGCCAAGCCCCGCCCGGTGTCAAGATCACCGGCCGATCCTTCGGCCGCGACCGCCGCTATCCCATTACCAACGGCTTCACGCGGTCAGTGTAGGGCTGGCCGGCTGCGGCAAAACCACGCTTCGCGGTTGGGCTTTCGCCCAAACCGCCAGCTTCATTGATTATCAATAATACCAAGCTGCGATGAGGCGGATTCATACCAACGGCCAATTTCATTGGCCGTTGTACAGCCCTCGCCGGGCGCGGCCATCCGGTCGCTTGGCCGCCGCCGCAATGGCGGCAGAACCAACGGTCGCAAGTCAGAACTTATACCAAATCCCAGTGAGTGGAACTCATGGGGATTTGGTTAGAGCATTTTTCGATCAGATATGATCATGCCGGAAAATGCGATCAGCCTGTGCGGCGTTTGAGCGCCCCCAACAGGGCGCCATCGGCAGAGTCTAGAGCCGGTTCCATTTGAATGGAAACGGCTCTAGGCCCAAGGGGCCGCGCGGCTTATGCCGCGGAAGGCAAGGGTTTCGGAGAAACCCGCCCGCCGCTGAGGGCGCCGGTGATCGGTTCCGATCACCGGGATATGGTATTACGGCCGTTGGTATCAGGCCACCTGTCCGAACATTTGGGCCAACAACGACTGGGCCATCTGCTCCGCTGTTGTGGCAGCGCGGGTGTTGAAGGCCGTGATGCTCTCCACCTCGGCCACGCGCTCGGCGAATTCCTGTTGGAGAGGCAGTGGAGGCAGGATGACGCGGGCGCATTTGACGTTAGAAGTGCTGATAGTGTTTAGCCCCGAGGTCGTCTTACTCTGGCGAAGTAGCTGTTGTCGTCCAGTCTCTGAGTTGAGAAAAGCACATAAGAATGCTGGCGCGATAATGCCCTTACGACAGCGAGCGCGGATCAGATGATTCTGGTGAAGGCATTCAGATATGGACCCGTCCCAGACTGCCACACGTCCGATCTCTTGTGGGTTGCCGTGGCCTTCTACAATCAGTAGGTCGCCATCGTGTAGTCTGACCCTGGCTTTCTCTGCTTCCGTCACCCGAATGGTTTTTATCTCGTCCAGAACGAGTAAATTCCGGCGAATATTTGCTACCCGAAGATAGGGCATTTCAAGCGGCAGCGCGTCTCGCTTTTTAGTGAGTTGAAGGCCGCCTTGGACATCAGTTACCCCTCCGACATTTGCCTCCGGCCACCCCTTTGGGTTCGTCGCCGGGTCCCCGAACATCTCCACGAACAGCGCCGGGATGATCTCACGCGCCTTGGCCCGCGCCTCCTCCCGCAGCCGCCGTATGCTGGCCGCGTGATTGAGGATGTCCACGATGCGGCGCTGCTCGTCCAAGGGCGGTAGCGGAATCTCGATCGCCTTTATTGCGGTCGTGTTAAAAGCGGCTTGGCTTACCCATTGGACACACCGGAAACTGAACCAGCCCTTCAGCCAGAGATAGTTGAGGTAGTGGGCTACAAACTCTGGCTCGGCCTGTCCTTGCGCGACGCGAAGTCTGGTCAGATGGTTGGAGAAACCAGCGGTCATTCGGCTCGTCACGAATGCCGTCTTTCCAACTAACTCCACGCTATTGGTGTTGTTGAAGAGGATGTCGCCGGGCAGGAGTTCGCATTTGCTGGCTGGGGCCTCCGTGCGCGGGACAAGATATTGTTCGGAAAGCTCAAGCTGAAGACTGCGGCCGATATTAAATGGGCGAAGGTGCGGGAGGCCATCAGTGACCAGCTTGGATTTGCCGCATGCAAACCCAGACTCTGCGGATGAAAGCAAATCTTCCAACCTGACGACAGTGTGGGCGTGCGAAGATTTCATCAGCCAACCCGTTCCCGCAGCGTGTCCGCCAAGGTCTCTGGCTGTCGCATGAGGCATCTGGGCGGTTGATTGTTCCATGGGGTTCCCATATGATTCCCGGACCGGTGGGACGAAACTCGGCTTCATGCCGTGTGCTCGGCGGCTTGCCCGCTGATGCCTATATCCCCCGGCCTTCCCCTCAATGCGTCCAAGGTCAGCGGCATTCTGTCGCTATACCACATGCCGTATTTGGCCTTGCGCAGATCGTCCAGGTCCATGATCAGCCGGGCCTGGGGGCGAACAGCTTCCCAATAGCGGTCTTCACCGCGTTCGTAGAGCCGCTGGAGCGCCCACAGGAAATAGTCCACGGCCTGAAGGCCGCCGTGGTGACGGGGAAAGGCGGCCTGGACATTGATGGTGCCGGTCCCGTGGATGCCCCATTTGGCGGCGAAATTGGCCCGTGCCTTTTCCAGAGCGGCCCGGAGCGACAAGGTGCGGTCCTTATGTCCACGATGGGCGAACACCACTTCATGGTGATCCGCCTTGTGAAGTCGGTCGCGGAACAGCCGTGAAACCAGGGTGTCGTAAACCTCGTTTTCCGAATAGCGGTAGGCGGGGTCCCGTTCGTTATGACGGCACACGGCGGTGGCGAGCGCGGCCTTGTCGCGGATGATCGTGTAGAACTTCACTTCGTGACGGATTAAAAGGCGGAAGACGTCGCGTCGCACTTCGGGGATATCGTCCTTGGCGTGGAATGCCTGGGCGGTCTTTTTCCGTTCCGGCGTCATGGAGGGGACGCGATTGATGGTCGGGTCGGCCAGCATCTCGGCACGCAGGCGATCCACATCCGCAGCCAGGGCAACCGGATCGGCCACCTCCAGGCAGCCCATCATGAAGAAGCGGGAGCACCCCTGCTGCCCGACCATTACCTTGCCGCGCCTGCCGAACAGCACCGAGTCGCCCGCCTCGTCCACGAAATAGTGGCGTTCAGCGGGAAGCTGTTCGGCTTTTTTGCTCTTCATCCCACCCGCTCCCGCAGCTTGTCCGCCAGGGCGTCCAGTTCCGACAGGATTTCGCTTTCAATCGCCCGAAGCTCGTCCAGCAGTTCCAGCGGATTGCGGTGTTCCACCTGGGCCTGGGATTGGGGGCGATAGCGGCCAGCCGACAGGTTGAAGTCTGCGGTGCGAACGGCGTCCAGATCCCCGAACCACCATTTTTCCGACCATTCCGCTTTTTCGTCGCGTGCCTGCCATTGGCCCCACAGATCGGCGCGGCGGCGATAGGCGTCCACCAACACCGGCAGGTCGTCGGCATCCACCGGGGTGTCGTGGTTGGCGTCCAGCTTATAGCCGTCCGCGTCGGCGTGCAGGAACAGAACCTTGCCGGTGGTGCCGCCCTTGCGGAACAGCAACACCGAGGTCTTCACGCCCGAATAAGGCTGGAACACGCCGCCGGGCAGGCTCACCACCGCCTCCACGGTGTTG
Organism: Magnetospirillum sp.; assembly: GCA_041915545.1. Lineage (GTDB taxonomy): Bacteria > Pseudomonadota > Alphaproteobacteria > Rhodospirillales > Magnetospirillaceae > Magnetospirillum. Next base: position 122,432 of record JAYSBF010000003.1, read on the forward strand.
TTTTCCACCAACTGGCGGCGCAGTTCCTTATGCGCGCCGGTGCTGCCGAACAGCACCCCTTCGGGCACGATGACGCCGCAGCGCCCGTCATCGCGCAGGTTATTGAGCATGTATTTCAGGAACAGAATCTCGGTGGCGGTGGTGGTGCCCACCTTCACATCATCCACCACCCGGTCCTTGTCCAGCTTTCCCGAGAACGGCGGGTTGGCGAGCACCACATCATAGCCGTCCAGCGGAAGGCCAAGCTCGGCTTTCTCGGTGCGCTCCATCGTGGTGGTCAGCGCATTGCGCTTCAGGATTTGGACATTGGGCAGGCCGCGCAGGGTCAAGTTCATGGTGGCGAGGCGGACCATCTTGGGGTCCACATCGTTGCCGTAAAAGGTGCCGTGGCCCAACTTGCTGCTCATCGCCGCCGAGAGCTTGTCGCCCCAGCCGCGACGGACCATCTTGCCATCCACCTCGTCCACGAAGATGCCGGCGGGCGAGGAATTGGCCAGGCGGATGTGGTTATAGGCCGCGACCAGAAACCCCGCCGTCCCCGCCGCCGGGTCATAGACGGTTTCGCCGATCCTGGGATTCACCATCTCGACGATGGTGCGGATGACGTGGCGGGGGGTGCGGAACTGGCCGAGTTCACCCGCCTGCTTCATCTGCTTGAGCACATATTCGAACAGATCGCCCTTGGTATCGGCATCGGCCTCGTGCAGCCGCAGGCCATCAACCAGGGACACCACCTGGGTCAGCACGGTGGGATCGTCAATACCCAAGCGTGCGCCGGTCATGAAGTTCATCGCCGAGCTTTCGGCCACCTCGGTGAAGAACGGGAACACCTCGTCACGCACCCAGCGCACCAGCGGGTCACCTGCCCGTTCTTTCCACGAAGACCATTTCAGTTGCTCGGCGGGAACCGTGGTCCGCTTTTCGCCGGTCTGTTCGTCCATCGGGGCGTTGAGGGAATTCCTGACCACCCACTCGCCCGCGAAGATCGGGTCATAGGGCTGTCTGGTCGCCTTGGCCCGCAACTGATTGTCCCGATCCATTTCGTCCACGAGGTAGAAAAAGAACAGGAAGGAAAGCTGTTCGGCGTTGCTCAGGGGATCGGGAAAGCCGCCGCCATACAAGTAATCGCGAATTTGGTCTATTCCGCGCCGAAGCTCGGGGGTAAGGGGCATGGCAAACTTGTCCTGGCTTATTGCGCTGACAGACGGTCGGGGCCGGGGGCTTCCCCGTCCGGGGGCGGAGGAAACACCGCCGCATTCAGGCTGGCAAGCAGTTCTTCCAACCTTTGTTCGTCGCCAAACACCTGCCGCGCCCGCGGATAGCCACCGTTCAGCGAAAATGGCGGCAGGGTGAAAAGGTAACTCTGAAACGTTTCCATCGTACCGGCATTGGCGCGGATCTGGCTTTCCATCATCCGTAACCATCGTGTCTGTTCGGCATCAACGGAGCGTCCGGTCAGCCATTCCTCGAACCGCAAGCCCAATTCGGTGGCCCTGGCCTCCTGCTCGTCGGTGCGGATCAGATTGCCATCCTCGTCCACCGTGAACCATTCGCGGGTGGACGGGTCGATGTGGTCGTAGATGTCCAAGGTCAGCAGCTTGTGCGGCCGCGCCGTCGGATCGCGGGGTTTGGACGGGATGACGAACCCACCTTCGCCCGCATCCTCGTCATCGCCGTGGAAATCGGAGACGCCGACGAAGTCGAATATCGTGAAGGCGGATTTTTTGATGTGCGGGGCCTGCCGGGTGCCGCGTCCGCGCATCTGTTGATACAAGATGGTGGATCTGGTGAAACGGGCCATCACCAGATTGACCACCTCGGGGGCGTCAAAGCCGGTGTCCAGCATGTTCACCGACACCAGGACCTTGGGAAACTCTTCGTCCTTGAACCGCTTGATCTTGATTAATCCGTCCCCCGTATCGTCTTCGCCTGTTCCCGACACCACGAAATCGGCATAACGGGTCTGGGGCGACGGCTTTTTGTCGGCGAATTCCTGGTCAAGCATATGGGCCAGGGTTTCGGCGTGTTTCTTGGTGACGGCGAAAACGATGGTCTTGCCCCATGGTGGGGCGCGTTTCACCCCATCCTTGCCGGTAAAGCCGTTTTCCAAAACTTGACGGAATTCGCGCACGATGGCGCGGTTGCGTTCCGGGATGGTGAATTTCCGTTCCAGGGCGGACGGGTCGACGACGATGGAATCCGCGCCCTTGAACAGGGCTTCAAACTCGGCCTTCGTCATCTCGTCCATCGCTGACCAGTCAAGGTCATCCCGCTTGACCTCAAATCCATCCTCGGCGGCGGTCTTGACCGTCAGCGCCCGGAAGATTTGATAGGGAAGAAGGTTGCCCTCCTGGATGGCTTGCTTGAGCGAATAGGTGAAGGTGGCTTCCTTCACTTCAAAAAACTTCAGGGTGTCGCGGATGAACTGCCCGTCCTCGGGATCGGGCAAATCATCGGCGTCCTTCATCACGCAAGGCGTGGCGGTAAGGCCGACCTGAAGGCCGTCAAAATGCCGCAGGGTGCCCGACCACTTGCCATAGATGCTGCGGTGGCATTCATCCACCACGATAAGCTGGAAATAAGATGCCGGGAGTTTGGCATATTCACCGATGAAGGTTTGAAGCGTGGAGATGGTGATCCGCTTCTCGTCCTGGAAACGGCGGGCACCACGCAGCACATAGGCCGGGTAATCGGGGAGATGTTCGGCGAAAGCATCCTCGGCCTGTTTCGCCAGGGTGATGCGGTCCACCAGGAACAGCACCCGGCTGACCATATTGGCCTGGAACAGCCGCTTGATGAAGGCGGTGGCGGTGCGTGTCTTGCCGGTGCCCGTGGCCATGGACACCAGCATCTTGCGGCGGCCCAGCTTGATTTCCTGGCACAGCGCGTTGATGCAAGCCTTTTGGTAGTCGCGCCCGGCGATCCTGGCGTCAATCGCCACAATCATCGGGTCAACGCGCAACGTCCGCAGGGCTGCGGCGCGTTCAAGATCAGGCTGGGACGAAAAGGTGGCGACCTTGCGGGGATGGGCTTCCCTTTCCCATTCCCAAAACCAAACTTCCTCGCCATTCGCCAGGAAGATGAACGGGATGCCAAGCTGCTTGGCATAGGCCAGGGCTTGCCCCTCGGCCTCGACGGGATTGATGGATGCCTTCTTGGCCTCGACGACGGCCAGGGAATGGCCGTGCCGGTTGCACAGCACATAATCGGCCTTGGTCTTGTCGGGCAGGGCATATTCGTACCGGACGCTCTTTCCGTCTGACAGGGACCAGCCGACATCTTGCAATTGCGCATCAATCTTGACGCGGCTGAACGCCTCATTCTCCGACATCATGCGACTCCCCTGCGATATCGATAGTTTAGCGGGGCGGCGACACCGGGACAATCGAGGATGGACGAGTGTGGCCGGGGAGCGGCTATAGCGCGATGGGGCGGCGGTTCAGCGCGCCTGTTGTTGGCTGCCCCAGAGGATGGGGGGGATGGGGGCCAGTTTGGCCGGTCCCAGGGATAGCCATCCATCCTGAATACTGACCGGAACCGAGATGGACGGTCCCTTGGGGTCGGGTTTGGACAGCATGGTCACCAGGAATTTGGCGGCATTGGCGGCGGATGGGTCGATGATTCCGCCGCGCACCAGCCGGTCCATGACCTGGGGCAGTCCGCGCAGCCGGGCCGTCAGGGCCATCAAGGGCTGACCTTGGGGGTCCAGGGCCACGGTGCCATCGGCATCCATGGCCACGGGGGACCAATCCAGCGTCGCCCGCTCCACCTCGACCGTTCCGCCATCTTCCGACCAGCGGGCCAAGGCGTTTTCGTCGGGGGGCAAGGGCAATGGCCCCAGGACCCGACCAGTCAGCTCGACCAGGGACACGTTATGATCCAGCGGGAAATTGCTGTTTTCGGGCAAGGGCAGGGTCAAACCCTGGCCGGTCAGGGAAAAACGCAAGCTGGGGGTGGTGTGGTTGGCCTGGGCGGTCAGGGGCAGGGGATCGACCATCAACGCCAAATCCGCCAAGGTCAGCGTACCGGGCAAGGATGGGCTGTCCATCTTGGCCCCGGTCAGCAGGATGGTCGCGTCTTCCAGCACGCCCGCCAGATCCAGGTTGATTTCCGCCCTGGCCATGCGGGTCGTCAGGGTGGCGCTGCCGCCTGGCCAATCCAGATGGTGGGGGCCGTCGGATTTGGCCCGGATGGCGGTGGGGTTGAATGGACGGGCGGCCACGGATAGATCATTTCCCTGCCAGCCCAGCCCCTGGGGGGAGCGCAGGCGGGGGGCGTCGAGATGGACCCGCAGGTGGAATGGATATCCGCTCTGGTTGATACTGTCCCATTCCACGGTCCAGCCCTGGGCGCGGCGCTGGTCGGCCCATTGTTCCAGCCCCTTGCGCATCTGGGCGCTGACATGAAACCAATACGCTGTATAACCGGCACAGGCGGTCAGGACGACGATGGCGAAACAGGCAATGACACGGCGGATGGGCATGAAAGCATCCTTGGACGGCGGTCTGACCCTGTCGCCTCCACCTGGAGCCGGGGGGATGCACCCAACGGTGGGGGGGGGGGAGGCCTCT
>JAYSBF010000004.1:0-125120 GCA_041915545.1 Magnetospirillum sp.
GGGCGGGTTTCTCCGAAACCCTTGCCTTCCGCGGCGTAAGCCGCGCGGCCCCTTGGGCCTAACCAAATCCCTATGAGTTTCACTCACCGGGATTTGGTATTACTCGGCGGGCGGGACGCCCCGGCGCCCCTTATCTCCCGGCAGCATAAGCCGAGCTGTTCGGCCCCTTGGCCTCACCAGATCCCGGCGAGGTCCACTCATCAGGCGCAATCCGACGGATGGCGCCCCGTCGGGGCCGCTCAGGCGCAGCACAGGCTTATCGCATTCTCTGAAATGACTGCATCTGATCGGAAAATGCTTGATCCGCGTTGGCTGAGAAACGGTTGCGTAGAATAGACAAAACGACACAATCGACAATGCCTTTTCTCTATTTGCTAGAAAAGCTATTGTCGATGATGTCAGGGAAAAAGACGGCAAGAAAAGCCTTATCCGAAAATGCGTCGATCGGAACCGATCAGCGCCTCCCGCGCCATGAGCGCGCGGCCCCTTGGGCCTAACAGGATGCGGAAAAACCCTCTTTCGGGGGCATTTGCCCCCGATCCCTCCAGATTTCTAACTCTTTGAAAGAAAAAGAAACTGGAGGCTTGGAGGCTGCGTCTCAAAACGGGTCTGGGCGGTCGCCCGGCCGCGAAGCGGAGTTTTTCCGCACCCTGCTAACCAAGCCGCAATGAGTCTGCCTCATCGCAGCTTGGTATTAGGCAGGCATGGCCAAGGCTTTCTGCCAATCATTGCCAGCCAAGGCGGCGGCACGATGGGGGGCAATGACGCGGATGAAAGCGGCCCGCATGTCGTCCAGCTTGGGCGGCGGCAATTGTTCCTGAAGCAAGCGCTCCATGATTTCGCGGAACGTGCCGCCATGGGCATCGGCCACCATGCCCAGGGTCAGGCGATAATCGGTTTCGCCCAAAATCACGAAACCGATCATCAGGAAGCAAACGAAATAGCGGATATCCGCGCCCAAGACCGGCATCAATTGGGCGATCACGCCGGGACTGGTGGCCGCCACCTGGGCGATGGCCTTGCGCATCAGGGTATTGTCTTGGCCGGGAAACAGGCGGGCCAAATCCATCTGCTGGCAGACCCGCCACAAAATTTCGCCATCAATGGTGTCGCCGCTGGCACGGATCAGCCGGTGGGCGGTATCCAGCACCAGGGGGGCACCGCCGGTGGTGGCGGCTTGGCGTTCATCGCGGCTGGCCAGCGCACGCAATTCGCAGGCTTCACGGATATTGAACAGGCGCGGCCCCAATTGCGCGGCCAGATCCGGCCCCAGCGGGGCATAGGCCGGAATCAACCCCGCCTGCCAATCGAATTGCAGATAATCACGGATGGCCGCGAACATGCGGTCACCCGCGCCGGGCAGACGCCGGGTCTTGGCCGGCGGCGCCTGGGTCAGGCCCAGAACATCGGTCACACGCTGGGTCAGGGGGCGGGCAGGCGGCTTCAGCGTCACTTTGCGCGGGCCACCCAATTTGGCCCGGAAATATCGTTTGGCTGATGCCCGCACCACCATGGTCACCACTTCGGCCAAGGTACGGCCACAGGCCAGGGGATGGGCGTCGTCATAAACAGGCTCGCCCTTATCATCCACCACCAGGCGGCAGAACAATTGCGGCTTTTCCCGCAGCAGGCGGAAACAGGCATCCAGATTGGCCGGGTTGTTCAGCACCTCGTCATACACCTGTTCGACCTCAAGCGTATGAAAGGGGATGAACTGGTATTTCAGCAACTCGGCCACGTCCGACCGCAATGTCTGTTGAATGCGGCGGGGGGCAGCCCCTATTTCCGCAGTGCTGTCCCCCTGGCTCATCCCAAGCCGTGCCTGAATGCCCATGGCCAGCAACCCCATCCGTGCAAATCCCAACAGCATTCTTGTTAGCACTTGCACGCATCGGATACCAGCGATGTTTTGTATCAGGCTGATTTTTTCCCCATTATTTTCAATGCGATAGCATAGTTTTTTGTAGGTTTTTTAGTGATAATTTTTGGCAATTTCCCGCGCTGCTTAACCTGTATTACGCAGACCGGCGGCCAACCCATTGATGGACCGCAACAATGGTAACAGCCAGCGGCTACGCTCTCCTTCATCACTGTCCGAGGCGCCACGATAGCGGCGCAGGGCGGTGACCTGGATGTGGTTGATGGGGTCCAGATAGGGATTGCGCCGGGCCAGGGACAATGTCAGTCGTGGATTGTCGGCCAGCAGCCGGTCATTGCCGGTGATGGACAACACCCAGCCCACCGTGCGGTGATATTCGTCGGATATGCGCTGGAAAATGGCCTGGGCTTGATCCGCATCGTGGCACAGGCTGGCATATTCGCGGGCAATGGACAGCTCGCATTTGGACAATGACATTTCGATATTGGCCAAAAGTGCCCGGAAGAACGGCCATTCCCGATACATCTGGCGCAGCATGTCCAACCGGTCCGGTTGGTCCGCGCATAATTTGTCGAAACCGGTGCCCAGACCGAACCAGGCGGGAATGGTCTGGCGCGATTGGCCCCAGCCGAACACCCACGGAATGGCGCGGACCGAATATTTGGACCGGTCGCCCTTGGCCCGGTGCGACGGGCGCGACCCCATGTTTAGCAGACCGATTTCGGATACTGGCGTGGCTTCGTAGAAATAATTGATGAAGCTTGGGGTGTGATCGGTCAGGTCGCGATAGCTTTCTTCGCCGAACTTCGCCAGTTCATCCATAATTTCCATATAGATGCCTGGATCTGTTCCGCAGGCAAAGGCAATGCCGCAGCTTCCCTTCATCAGACCAGTCAGCCCCATGGTCAGTTCATAGACCGCGGTTTCCGGGTTTGAATATTTTGCCGATAGCACTTCACCTTGTTCGGTGAATTTGATGTCGCCGCCCAACGTGCCCGGCGGCTGCGCCAGGATGGCATCGTGGGTGGGGCCGCCGCCACGGCCCACCGTGCCGCCGCGACCGTGGAAGATGCGGGAGGCGATGCCGCGTTTGGCGGTGACTTGGGCCACTTCCTTTTGGGCTTTGTACAGGCCCCAACTGGATGCCAGGATGCCGCCATCCTTGCACGAATCCGAATAGCCCAGCATGACTTCCTGGATATTGCCCGAAGCATCCAAAAGCGCCCGATAGGCCGGCAGATCCAACAGGCGTTCCAGCACCGGGCGGATGCGGGCCAGATCGTCGATGGTTTCGAACAGGGGGGAAATACGGATGTCGGCGAACCAGGTGCCATCGGCCCGGCGGCCGCACAATCCGGCGAAACTGGCCAGGAACAGGACTTCCATCACATGGCTGGCTTCGTGGGTCATGGAAATCACATAGGCGCCGAACGCCTGGGGACTGATTTCCCCCATCAGTTCCTTGACCGTGCGCAGCACATCCAGCACTTCCTGGGTCTGGGGCGACAGGTTTTGCGCGAACATCAAGGGCGTGCCGCCGTGGGACAGCATTTCGTCCAGAATGGCCAGACGCCCATCTTCGTCCAACGCCTGATAATCCGGCAGATTGGGGGCCAGCGAGAACAATTCCGTCACCGCCTGGGTATGGCGGGTGGATTCCTGGCGGATATCCAATTGCGCCAGGAAAAAGCCCATGGTGCGGGCCAGCATGGTCAAATCCTTCAGCCCGCCATCAGCCACATTGGCATCGCCATGGCTGGCCAGGGAATGGGCGATGGCGCCAAGATCGGCCAGGAATTCGCTTTCATCGGCATATCCGCCCCGCATTCCCGGATCGGGCTGCCCGTCCAGCAACGCCTCGATGCGGGCGATGCGCTGGCTCAGGCGGTAATGCATCAGGAACAGTTTCAGTCGGTACGGTTCCTGGCCGTAACGGCTGGGATGGTTGCCCATGGCCTGGGCGCGGATGTCGTCATCGGCGGCCAGCCGGGCTTCGAAAAAGGCCGATGGCCGGATCAGGGTGGAGGAATGGGTCAGGTCCATCCCCAACCGTTCGATCCGGCGGCAATAATGGCGCAGCACCTCACGCGATTGCAGGCGCAGGGCCAGCTTGGTCGCGTCATGGGTGACAAAGGGGTTGCCGTCGCGGTCGCCGCCAATCCACGAACCAAAGCGGATCACCGGGGGCACGGTGACGTTGGCGGCGTCATCGCCATAGGCGCTGCGCACGGCGCGGAGCAGATTGCGGTGGATGCGCGGCACCGCGTCGAACAGGGTTTCACGGAAATAGAACAGGCCGTTCTTGATTTCATCTTCCACCCGCGGGCGATGGACCCGCACTTCGTCGGTTTTCCACAACACCTGGATCTGGTTCAGCAATTCCTGTTCCATCTCGGCCCGTTCCACACCGGGGACGGTGTTGTCCAGCCCCTTGGCCAGCCGGTCCAGATGGCGTTGCACTTCCAGCACGGTACGGCGCTTGGCTTCGGTGGGATGGGCGGTGAACACCGGCTGAAAGCGCAGGCTGTTCAGCAATGCCTGAACCTGATCGGCGGCCACACCCTGTCCGCGCAGGCCGTGCAAGGTATGGTCGAACGATCCGTACCACAGCCGTTCCCCCCGATGGACCCGGCGGCGGCGTTCGCGGTGCGCCCAATCTTCCTCGGCCATATTGGCCAGCAGGAAATACATGCTGAAGGCGCGGACCACATGGGACAGCAATTCCGGTTCCAGCCCGCCGATCGTCTGCATCAGCTTGCGCCGTTTGGCCGGGTCTTCATGGCCGCGCAGGTCGATGAAGCCCTTGCGCAGGATTTCGACCGTATCCAGCACTTCCTTGGCTTCCTGCTTGCCCAGAACCTGGCCCAGCATGCTGCCCAGCAGCTTGACCTTGGCCCGAAGTTCCTTGTCGTCACCATCTTGAATGGTCATTGGCGGCCTTCGTTTCAGAAATTGGCGGGGATTTCAGACAATCATCAGGGGGGGGCAGCATAGCACCGGGCGCATCATTCTTCGAGCCTGACCCAAGCCCGCAGCCATTCCGCCACGCTCCACCCCTGGGCGGTGCACCCGCCGGGATTATGGGGGGCGTCGGCATCGAACACTTCGGCGATGGTGCCCAGGCAATACCCGGACAAGTGGGGAATCATGGCCTCCAGCGCCGTGCGGGCGCCGTCGCGGTCTTCGGGCCAGGCCCGCATCCAGCCGTCGATGAACGCCCCCATCAGCCATGGCCACACCGTTCCTTGGTGATAGGCGCCGTCGCGGGTACGCCGGTCGCCGCCAAAGCGTGCACGATAGCCCGGCTGGTCGGGGGCCAGCGACCGGATGCCATAAGGGGTCAGCAGCCGGTCACGCACCTGCCGCATGACCATTTTCCACCGGACCCGGTCCAGCACCGGATTGGGCAGGGACAGGGCGAAAAGCTGGTTGGGGCGGAACAAGGGCGATTCCGCCGGATCGCCATCAATCACATCGTACAGATATCCACCCTCGCCATACCAAAACCGGTGATTGAACGAATCCTGGACCCGTTCCGCATCCGCCGATAGCCGGGCAGCCCCCTTGCGATCCCCGGTTTCCGCCAGCCAGCGGGCCATGACGCACAGGGCATTGTACCAAAGGGCGTTGATTTCCACCGGCTTGCCCCGCCGGGGTGTGACCACCCAATCATCGACGATGGCATCCATCCAGGTCAGTTGATACCCATCGGCTTCGGCCCGCAACAGGCCGTCGGTGGGATCGACGCGAATGCCAAAGGCCGTGCCCTCGCGGTGGCAGGCCAGCACATCCCGCAGCCGGGGAAGCAGCAACAGCAGGGTTTCACTGTCCCCGGTGGCGGTCACGTACCGGTCGATGGCGTGAAAGAACCACAGTGTGGCATCGGCGGTATGATAGACCGGTGGCCATGGACCATCGGGGATATTGTCGGGAATCAGCCCGTCTTTCAGATAGCGGGCAAAGGTGCGCAGGATATCGCGGGCGGCATCGTACCGCCCGGTGATCAGGGTCAGACCTTCCAGCCCGATCATGGTGTCCCGGCCCCAATCATTGAACCAGGGATAGCCGGCGATGGTGCTGCACAAACCATCCCCTTCGGCGGTGACCCTGGCCTTCAGTTCCGGGCGGTTGCGGGGCTGGAAGACGAAGGCGTCGGCCGCCAGGGTCAGCAACCCGGCAGCCCCCTGGCGCAAGGCCGGATGGGCGGATTGCAGCAGGCGGCGGCGGCGTTCATGTTCCGCCTGCACGGCTTCATTCCCGCTCAATGCCTGGGCCACCGTCCAATCCTCGGTACTGGCGGTCAGCCACACGCCCGGCTGGTCCAAGGTGATGGTCATCACCCCCGGACTCCAAAGCGGCCCGTGATCCAGAAAGCCCCGCCCGGTTTCGATGGGATAGACCGCAGTTACATGCCGTGCCTGGGCCGGGCTGAAATCATGGGCCGCCTGTCCTCCCGACAGGGCCAGACGCAAGACCGGCCAGGGGTCCAAGGCAATGTCCACCCGTCCGTCATCGCCCAGACGCACTTGGCCGTCCACCAAGGGCTGGTCCAGGTCCCAATCGGCGTGGCGGACATGTATCCACGGGCGCAGGGCCAGGGTTACCGGCCGCCCCTGAAGCAGGCGATAGACCACCAAGGTGGTGTTCTGGCCATGGGGCATGACGATCCGGCGTTCGATCACCCGGTCTTCGCCGTCGAAGCGCCAGACCGGCAAGCCGTCTTCCAGCCGGATTTCATCCCACAGGTCGAATAAATCCACCGTGCCATTGGGCAAGACCAGGGCTTCCCCCAGATTGTCCAGCATCACCGTGCGCCCGCGCGGCGCGTCCAATGCCGCCACCAGCAATCCGTCATGGCGGCGCACCGGCCTGCCGGTCACCCCGCCCGAGGCATAGCCCCCCAATCCGTTGGTCACCAGCCATTCCCTGCCGGAAGCCGACGCGTCACCATCTGGGGGGAGCGTCAGTTGCAGTACATCCATGGCCGACACCTCTTGCTATGCCCAAAGGCTATAATTGTATTCATCGGTCCTGGGACCAACATTTTTACTATGATGGATAAACGCGCCTTTCGCACCTTCCGGGCAACGCGCTCCATCCGCGCGGAAAAGCCCATTTCCAAACTGCGTCCCCTGCTGTGGCGCGGTTGGCTGGCGGTGTTGGTTCCCAGTATCGCCATCCTGACCATCTTTGCCATCCTGTGTTGGCGCGATCTGGATAACCGCCAACAGACCTCCGCCCGCCAGGGTCACGATACATCTTGGTTTGTCGCCCGCGATATCGCAGGTAAATTCCAGGAATACCGGCGCGAATTGGATCTGCTGGCCGATGAAGCGGAAAGCATGGATGACGATGCGTTTTCGTCGCCGTCCCTGTGGTCGCACATGGTTCGTGCCACCCATGTCATTCCCTATTTGCGGTCGGTGGGGTTTTACGATGCCCGTGGGGTGGTCCGCCAGCACAGCGACCGTCTGGGGGGCTATCCCGATCTGTCCGTGGCGGACCGGCCTTATTTCCGTGCCCTGGCGGCCAATCCGTCCCAACCGCCGCTGATCACCGCCCCGATCCGCAGCCGCATTCATAACGAGATCATCATCGGCATGGCCCGCGCCATTCATACCAAGGGCGGGAATTTCGCCGGGGTCATGCTGATCGCCATCTCCCCTGATTTTTTCGATCTTCCGGGCGCACTGCCCAATCTGCCGCCGGGCAGTGCCGTCGCCATTCATCACAAGGACGGCATCAATCTGTTCCGCGCCCCGTTCCTGTCCGACCGGCTGGCCCTGGATGTCAGCCAATCCCCGCTTTTCACCGAAGCCTTGCCCGCCGCCCCGGTGGGGATCGTCATGCCCCCGCCGGATGGCAGCCTGTTCGACGGAATCAGCCGTATCCTGGCATACCGCGCCATGGATAGTTGGCCGCTGGTGGTGGTGACCGGCATCCCCCACGATGCTGTCCTGGCCGATTGGCGCCGGGAATGGCTGCGCAATGCCGTTCTGGTCGGGGTGGCCCTGGTGGGATTTTCCTGGCTGGCCATTCAGACCCAGCGTCAGGCTACGGCACGGCTATTGGCCGAAGTGCGGCTGCAGCGGCGCGAATTGGATTACCGCCTGCGGGTGGAAGCCCAATTGCGCCATTGGGCTACCACCGATGCCCTGACCGGTTTGGCCAACCGCCGCCATTTCCTGGAACGCTGCACCGAGGAAATGGACCGGGCTTGCCGCTATGACCACCCGCTTTCCATCCTGATCCTGGACGTGGATTTCTTTAAACGTATCAATGATTGCCATGGCCATGCCATTGGCGATATGGCCCTGACCGCCATCGCCAAGGCCGCACAGGATGCCATTCGCGACACCGATTTGGCCGGCAGGCTGGGGGGAGAGGAATTCGGCATCCTGCTGCCGGAAACCGATGTCTCGGGCGCCATTGATCTGGCGGAACGCATCCGCATCGGGGTGGAGGCCCTATGCCTGGATTCCTGCGGTCAGCGCCTGCATCTCAGCGTCAGTGTGGGCGTGGCCACCACCGTCACCAAAACCAGCGTGGATTGTCTGCTGGCCGCTGCTGACGCGGCCTTGTACCGGGCCAAGGATACTGGCCGCAACCGAGTGGTGTGTGCCCCCACAGCTCCACTACAAACAGTATAACTGTTCCGGCCATGGTCTGAATATACGTAATGGACACCATGTCCGTGCGGGGCACGACAACTTGACAGCGATGACTGACATCCGGTACTGCAAATGCATGTGATGGCGATGCTCGCATCCGCCAAAAAATATGAGAATGCATGAAATTATGCTTGAGATGATACCCCTATGCGAAAGTATTTTCCGTGATCATCAATTTTGTAATGTGGATATAGGTGATATAAATAACATATCCGATATGGATATTTTCGTAATATCCTTGCCTAAAAGTGGGACAACTGCTCTTCAGCGTTCTTTCGAGCGGCTGGGTCGGAAGGCATTGCACGCGCATAACGACCATACGACGTACGCGGCATTTCCCAATGGGGAAATATTGCGGGAGGCGGGGATTGGTTTGGCGACCATGCTGCGCTATCGGAAGTCGTTAAGTGATCGCCCAATTTATATTTTTTCGGGATATCGCGATCCCATCAGTTGGTATCTCAGTCTTGCCGGACATTTTTCCCTGCCTCTGAACCGGAGCCTGCGGAACAATATTGCCACCTACATTACCCAGGCCGCCCCTTGGAAAGAGTATACCTTTGCCGACACCGTTTCGGTGATTGAGGCCGGGGTGGGATTTTCCATTTTGGATCAGCCCTTTAACCATGATCTGGGCTATCACGTCATCAGGCAGGATGGCGTCATCGTGGTCTTGTATCGTCAGGACCGTATGCAGAACCTGGAAGCGTTTATTCAAGAAGAGATTGATGGCCGGTTTGTTCTTTCCCGCGAAAGAGATAATAATGATGATGCCTATATAAAGTATAAAAATAGCTTCACGATTTCGCCGGAATCGGCGGAACATATAATAAATGACAGTGTATTTTCTTATTTTTATACTGCGGATGAACGGTCTGAACTTTTAAAGCGCTACGTGCGGACGAATCCAAATCCACCGTTGCCGCCTTCTCCTCCTCCGGGATTTCTGCGGACGATCCTGACCGCCGGGATCACGTCGCTGAAGCGGTGTATGGGAAAGGAGCCTCCCCCGGAACCGGCGCCATGCGAGGCTGCGGTCATGACCTTGGACAGCCTGAACCGGGTTGTTTACGCCAGCCTTCTTGGGCGCCACCCGGATGCCGCCCCCCGGCTGATTTGGGATGATCAGGATGCGGCTTCTGTCCTACGCGACATTTTCGCAAGCCCGGAATTCAAGGTCCGGCATCCGCACATCGCCTTGTCGGCCCGTGCTCATGACATGCTTGGCCGTCATCCGCGAATTGTTGATACGGCTTTGGACATCATGGCTCCTGGGCGGCAGGGCTATGGCGGGCTGCTGGATCATTACGACGCCGAGATCATAGGGTTCGCTCCCATTCAAAACCCCGGGGGGGGGATTTCACCTGTCCCCGGCACCCAGGGCTTGACGCTTTTGCCCCATATCCTGGGAGATGGACAGGAACGCACGCTTTACATCACCAACGATCGCAGCATGTCGTCGTTTTATCCGCTGAACACCTCGCCGAATGCATCATTCGAGCGGTTGGCGCCATTGCATGTGGTCGAAACCGAAATCGTGCAGACCCATCGCCTGGACGATGTCTTGCCCCATCAGGCCATCGACTTGCTTTCTGTCGATGGTCGGGGGAGCACGCTCATGATCCTTGAACATGCGCAGGAAATCCTGAAGCAGACCACCATGGTCCTATGTTCGGTCGAATTTTCCCCCCTTTATGCAGGGCAGGCGCTTTTCGGCGACGTGGCCGCCTATATGAGCAGTCAGGGATTTTATTTCCTGGATTTCATATCCGTTGATGGACAAAAGCCGATCAATCATTCGAATTTGCATGGGGATGATCGCTTGATGCAGGGCCGTGTCTTGTTTGCGCGGACAGTTTCATCAAGCGAGGCCAAGGCGGCGCAAGCGCTGATCCTGACGGCTGCATTCCACAAATATGCGTTCACCGAAAGCTTGTTGGACAGCGTGGGCGATACGCCGCAATGACCGGGGCACCGCCGTTGGGGCGGTGGCTACAGCAGGGTGGTTGATTCCACCCCGCTTTCCCGGCCAAAATAGACGGCAGATCCGTCCTTGCCGGAATATTCGCCGTGACAAAACTGCCCATCGTCCTGGTCGTGGACGATGAAAAACAATCTCAAGACGCGCTGCGCCGCGTGTTGTCCGACGATTTCCGTGTCCTGACCGCATCCAGCGCGGCGGAAGCGGAAAATGTGCTGTCCCACGAAATGGTCCATGCCATCTTGTGTGATCAGCGCATGCCGGAAACCCAAGGGGTGGATTTTCTGAAGACAGTGCGCGAACGCTGGCCCGACCCGGTGCGCATGATCATTTCCGGCCATGCCGGGTCCGAAGATATTATCGCCGGCATCAACGAAGCCGGCATCTATCAGTACATCACCAAGCCTTGGCATCCCGACGAACTGATCCGCACCATCAAGGATGCCCTGGCCCTGTGGACCATCCAAAGCGCCAATGCCCAGGCATCCCGCGACCTGAAAACCGCCCCTCGGGCATTGGAAGGGCGGATGGTGCAAAAAACCGGGGCCTTGCGCCGTGCCCATCATTTCGACCGCATCACCCATGCGGCCCAATCGCCTTGGGTGGATATCATTTCAGTGGCCTGCCGGGTGGCCGCCTTTGACATTTCGGTGCTGATCACCGGTGAATCGGGCACCGGCAAGGAATTGCTGGCTCGTGCCATCCATTACAACAGCCCGCGCGGCGACAAGCCGTTCGTGGTGGAAAATTGCGGCGCCTTGCCGGATCAATTGCTGGAAAGCGAATTGTTCGGCTGTAAAAAGGGCGCCTTTACCGGGGCTTATGAAGATCGCATCGGTCTGTTCGAACAGGCCGATGGCGGCACGATCTTTCTGGATGAAATCGGCGAAACCTCGCCCGCATTCCAGGTCAAGTTGTTGCGTGTGCTGCAAGAGGGCGAAATCCGTCCCCTGGGGGCGCGCTTGACCCGCAAGGTGGATGTGCGGGTCATCGCCGCCACCAACCGTAATCTGGAAGAGGAAGTGCGCGAAAAACATTTCCGCCGCGACCTGTTTTACCGTCTGGCCGCCTTTCCCTTGCACATCCCCGCCTTGCGCGAACGCCCCATGGACATTCCCGCCCTGGCCGAACGGCTGTTGGCCGATACCCGCAAGGAATTCGGCAAACCCATCACGGGGTTTTCCCCCGATACCGTCAGCGTGCTGACCGCGTATGACTGGCCGGGCAATGTGCGCGAGATGATGAATGAAATTCAGCGCATGGTGGCTCTGGCCGACACCGATATTCTGGGCGCCGACCTGATCAGCCCCAAAATCCGGGCCAGGGCGTGCCCCGGCGGTCGGGCCATGGCCGAAACCGGGCAACGCCGCACCCTTAAGGAGCAGGTGGAAACGCTGGAATCCCAGATCCTGGCCGAAGCATTGAAGCGCCATCGCGGCAATATCAGCCGGGTGGCCGATGAATTGGGGTTAAGCCGGGTGGGGTTGCGGGCCAAATTGTCCCGCTATGGGCTGGAGCGGGCGGGATGATCCCCGCTGATGGCCGGATGGATGAGGATGACCAGCCCCCGGCCCCGGAAAGCATCCAGGAACAGGCGTGGATCGACGTGATCCGCAAGATGGAGCAGGTCTATTCCGACCTGATCCAGTATGAAATCGAGTTGGAAGAAAAAAACGCGGCGCTGGAGGAAGCCCAGCGCTTCATCACCTCGGTCCTGTCATCCGTGTCGGACATCCTGGTGGTCTGTGATGCCAAAGGCCATATCCAGCAAGTCAATCTGGCCTTTCTGAAACTCACCGATCTGGCCGAAACCGACCTGATCGGCCAATCCTTGGCAAGCGTGCTGGCCGATGACGTCACCAGCCTGCGCCACTGGCTGGATCAGCCCCCCGGCACCGACCGGGAAACCCGGTTCCGCCATTCCGGCGGCGGCACCACCGACCCCGTGGCCTTGACCTGCGCTACCCTTTTGGATCATCGCGGCCTGCCGGCCGGGACGGTGCTGAGCGGTCGGCCCGTGGGGGAATTGCGCCGGGCCTATGATGCCTTGAAGCGCGCCCAGGCCCAATTGGTGCAGCAGGAAAAAATGGCCTCGCTGGGGCGGCTGATCGCCGGGGTGGCCCATGAGTTGAACAACCCCATCAGCTTCATCGTCGGCAATGTCCATGTGCTGGACAAATATCGTGACCGTCTGCTGACCTATTTGGATGCCATCCATGGCCGGGCGCCAGCGGCCATGCGCAAGCAATTGCGGGACAGCCTGCGGATTGACGCGCTGATGGCGGATCTGCCCGATCTGATCGATGGCACGCGCGAAGGTGCCCATCGCGTGGCCGATATCGTCAATTCGCTGAAACGCCTGTCCTTTTCCACCAACACCGCGCCCGAAGCCGTGGATATGGCCGCCCTGGCGGGCAAGGCGGCCCAATGGGCGGGAAAAAGCCGCAGCAGCACCGTGACCATCGCCCTGGATCTGCCCGTGGGGCTGACCGCCCTGGGGCATCCCGCCCAGCTTCATCAGGTCATGGTCAATCTGATGGAAAATGCCCTGGATGCGGTGGCGGCCACCCCCATTCCACGGGTGGTGGTCAGCGGTCACCGCCATCATGCCCAGGTGGTGGTCGAGGTGCGCGATAACGGCCCCGGCATTCCCGCCGCCAATCTGACCAGCGTATTCGATCCGTTTTTCACCACCAAACCGGTGGGGCAGGGGACCGGATTGGGATTGTGGATCAGCTATGGCATCGTCCGCGATCACGGCGGTCAGTTGGAAGCCCTGAACGCCCCGCCGCCGGGCGGCGCGCTGTTCCGCCTGACCCTGCCCGCTCAGGGATGATGCTGTCCCTTGCACCGTTTTGAACAATCCAATGCGGACCCGCCGGGGATGGTGGTGCGATAGCGATATTATGTTCATGATATCTTGGTTCAAAGTGGTCAGTTCTGGAAAAATTCATGTCTAAAGGACAGTGAGTGACGGTATTCGGGTGATTGTTGGCGGATTGATTGATGGGAATGTACGTTTTTGTGGAAAACAAAATCTACAGAAATGTACTCATATGACAGATGTATGTGTGTACTATACGTATATGCGGAAAATTATGTTTTAAAACATAGATTTATTTCGTGATTGTTGTGATCTATCTCCCATCAGTTGAATGATATTTTGCTATGAACCGGCCTTGACGGCGCCAAGCGTTATAGCTATCGCTTAATAACGATTTATCGAAAAGCAGCCCCATGGGCGTGGCCACGGTCGGGATGATCCGGCGTGGATGGCGGCGTTCGTCCTGTGGCTTGGGAAAGAGAGGGTGCGATGCGTGAGGTGTGGCAAGGGTGTCGGTGGGCAGGATTGTCGGGTTTGGCCCTGATGGTGGGGCAGGGGATGGCTTGGGCGGATGATACGGCCATATCGGCCCCGGCGGTGTCGGTGACCGGAACGGTGGATGCCGGGGGGGCGGAAAAACGGACCGGCACAGCGGAAGAGGGATATCGGGTATCCGAAGCCAGCATGGGGCCATTGGGACAAAAGGCCGCGCTGGATACCCCCTATTCGGTCCAGACCTTGCCCCAGGAATTGATTTGGAATCAGCAGGTGGACAGCAATGCCGAATTGTTGAAATACCTGCCATCCACCCAGATCGAATATCGCGGTGGGGCCGATGTGGGACGCCAGCAATCCCGTGGGTTCGAATCCGATCTGATGGGCAATACCCGCATCGACGGCTTCGCCGTGCAATCCCATGTCCCCCAACCCATTGAGTTATATGACCGGCTGGAAGTGCTGAGCGGCCTGTCCGGGGCATTGTACGGGCCGATGAATCCGGCGGGTGTGTTCAACGAGGTGCTGAAGCGTCCCACCGACACCCCGTTGCGGCGATTGGGCGCGGCCTATCAATCTGATGGCAATTATACACTGCGTGGGGATGTGGGCGGGCGGTTCGGGGCGGGTGACGTGTTTGGGTATCGCGCCAATCTGGCCCATACCGATGGCGATACGGTCACCGATACCAGCAATTTGCGCCGGGAAGTGGCCAGTCTGGCCCTGGATGCCCGTGTCACCCCCGATACGGTGGTCGAGGTGAATGCTGCTCATTTCATCTATGATGCCAACGGCATGCCCGGATCGTTCGCCGTGGCCGCCGGGGCCAATGGCCGGTTGCCCGATGCTCCCGATCCGACCAAAAGCGGGTATGCCTATGATTGGTCGGGGGTGGAAACCACGATCGACTATTACGGCGTGCGGGCTACCCATAAAATCAGTTCAGATTGGACGCTGACCGGCGGCTTGCTGCGGCAGAACGGCACCCGCACCATGCGCAGCGTGGCAAAAAGTCTGAATGCGGCGGGCACCTCCTATACCGCGCGGGCGTCGGAAGCGTTCCTGCATTGGGAAACCACCTCGAACCAGCTTTACCTGAATGGCAAGGCCGATACGTTCGGGCTGAAGCATGATGTGACCGTGGGCACCAATGGCTATGACGCCCCCGGTTTCTCGGCGGTGAATGGGGCGGGCGTCACGGGGGCGTCAAGCCCCGCCTGCACGGTGGAATCGGCGGCATGCGCCCTGACCCAACCCAAGTGGAAAACGTCGGGCGGTTACTATCGCACCGGCCTGAGCAATCGCTATCAAACCCTGATCCTGGGCGACACCATCCATTTGAATGACCGGCTGTCGGTCATGGGGGTGTTCAATAATGGGTGGATCACCAAGGAAAGTACCACGGGAGCCAATGCCGTGGATGTGAATGACGCCCGGTCCTATACTGCTGGTGTGGTCTATAAGCTGTACCCCAATATGAGCCTTTATGCCAATTGGGCCAGCAGTGTCTCGCCCGATCCAGGCCAGGCCCCCAGCACTGCCGTCAACGCCTATGACTATCTGGCGCCGTTCCGCAGCAAGCAGGTCGAGGCCGGGTACAAGGTGGAATTGTCCGGTTTGGACGTGAATGCCGCCGCCTTCCGCATCGAACGGCCCATCGCCTATACCGGCGCCGATAATTACTACCGGGTCCAGGGCCAGCAGCGTAATTACGGTCTGGAGGTGATGGTCAAGGGCAAGGTGACCGATGACATCACCGTCTTCGGCGGGGTCACCTGGCTGGATGCCAAGGTATCGGGAACTGCCAACGCCGCCACCGATGGCAATAAAGCGGTGGGCGTGCCCGAATGGCAGGCCAATATGCTGACCGAATATAAAATGCCCCAGGCGGTGGTGCCCGACACGACCCTAAGCTTGAATCTGCATTATACCGGCACGCGGGCCGCCAATGATTTCAACACAGCCTGGGCCGATGGCTATGCCACCGTCGATCTGGGTGCCAGGTACGAAGGCGATCTTCATGGCCACAAATTCATTGCCCGTATCGGGGTGAACAATCTGTTCGATGAACGGTATTGGGCATCCATTTTCCCCGGCAATATCGACGGCACCGGCGCATCCACCGGTTCGGCCTCGACCGCCTTCATGGGGGAATCCCGGACCTTCAAAGCCTCCATGAGCGTGGATTTCTGAAAATGTTGCGGATAAGAAATAAAGCGCAACTGCTTTTGTCGGCAGTCGTGGGCGGCGCCCTGATGACCGGAGGGGTGGGTATGGCAAATGCTAATGATGTCAGGGATATGTCTGGGCGGACGGTATCGTTGCCAGACCGGATTGATCGCGTTCACGCCCTGACTCATTCCCTATCCCTGGCGGTGGCCCTGGCGCCGGATCTGCTGGTGGGGATGCCGCCGCCGATCCGGCTGACCGAAGCGGCCAAGCGGCTTTTGCCGCCGGGCGTGGGCGATCTGCCCGCGCTGGACAGTGACCCGGCCAAGCCCAAGGCGCTGGGGGCGCAATTGGTGGTGGGATGGGACACCCCCAGCTTTCGGGATGGGATATTGCCCAAGTTGGACCAGGCCGGGTTGACCACGGTTCTGGTTCAGGTGGATCGGCTGGATCAATACCCGGCCAGCTTGCGGGCCTTGGGGCATATTCTGGGGCGCGATGACCGGGGCGAGCGTCTGGCCCGCCATCTGGAAGACATGCAAGCCCGGTTGTCCCATGCGGTCGCGGCGGTTCCGACCGCGGAACGGCGGCGGGTTTATTATGCCGAAAGCGCCGATGGTCTGTCGTCGCAATGCAATTCATCGGGGCGAGGCGAGGTGATCACCCTGGCCGGTGCGGCCAATGCCCTGATCTGCACCAATCCCCCCGGCTTTGCCGACACCATGCCGGTCAGTCTGGATACCATCGCCCAAGCCGACCCGGATGTGATCATCACCCGTCAGGCCGATGCGGCCAGGATGATCCGAACCGATCCGGCGTGGGCCGGATTGCGGGCCGTGCGGCAA
This sequence comes from Magnetospirillum sp., assembly GCA_041915545.1. Taxonomy (GTDB): domain Bacteria; phylum Pseudomonadota; class Alphaproteobacteria; order Rhodospirillales; family Magnetospirillaceae; genus Magnetospirillum. The sequence goes on from JAYSBF010000004.1 coordinate 16,865, forward strand.
GGCCGGGTTCATGCCGTGCCATCCCTGCCATTCAGTTGGATCGACCGTCCGCCATCCTTTATGCGGGCCTTGGGGGCGGCATGGCTGGCGCATACGCTATATCCGAAATACTATAATGTGGATATGGTGGCGGAAGCACGCGGCTTCCTGTCGCTGTTTTTTGGCGTCGCCCCCTCTGGCCAGGATGTGGCCATGATCTTGGGCGATGGCGCACCCTGACCGCCTGGGCAAGAACGCGGAGCGATGGCGAGACAAGCGACGGCAACCCCGGCTCGACAAAATCACCGTGGTCAGTGAAATGAAGAATGTGGCTATGGCATTGCGGCTGGTTTCATCCAGATGCGGGCCAAGCCGGGCCGATCGCGGCGGATTGGTGGCCGATGCTGCTGGGATCGGCGCATCCTGCCAGGATCAGGGGTGTGGCCAGGGCGATTTCTATGGTTTCGTCTGATTGGCCCGGATGCGGTCCAGGAATCCCATCAGCGTTTCCGCTTCGGCGGCGGTGAAGCCGTCCAATAATTCGTTCAAGGTGGCCAGGGCGATGGGGGTCCATTGCGGGTACAGGTCCCGGCCCAGATCGGTCAGATACAGGCGGATGATGCGCCGGTCCTCGTCACTGCGTTCCCGCAGGATCAGGCCGCGCCTTTCCAGCCGATCCAGCATGCGGGTCATGGACCCGCTGTCATAGCCCATATTGCGGCACAATTCCGCCGCGCTGATGCCGTTGCCGCCCGAGATGCGCATCAACACCACCCATTGGGCACCGCTGATCCCCAAAGGGGCCGCCCGGCGGTCCACCGCCGCCGACAAAGCACTGGCGATATCCACCAAAGACCGGCCCGCATTGCGGGTGGGGCGGTAATTGTCCTGGGTATAGATCGGGGGCAGGGGCATGACTGGGTCGACACGTAATTAGCTGTCTAGGCAGACATTGCCATGGCAGGGGAATATATGCAAGCCCATCATGATGTGAGCGGACGTAATCCGCCATGGCAATAATTATTGCCATATAGCAATAATCATTGCCAAAAAAGGTGGATTATCCAAATGCGCAGGGGCTGATAGGCTGCGCCGTCTTTCAGTCACGGAGCTATTCACCATGATCAAGTCACGCGCCGCCATCGCCTGGGCCGCCGGCAAGCCGCTGGAAATCGAAGAAATCCAGGTGGCGCCCCCCAAACAGGGCGAAGTGTTGGTGCGGATCAAGGCCACCGGCGTCTGTCATACCGACGCTTTCACCCTGTCGGGTGATGACCCGGAAGGGATTTTTCCGGCGATCCTGGGTCATGAAGGGGCTGGGATCGTGGAAGAGGTGGGGCCAGGCGTCACGTCCGTGGCGGTGGGGGATCATGTGATCCCGCTTTACACTCCCGAATGCGGCAAGTGCAAATTCTGCCTGTCGGGCAAAACCAATCTGTGCCAGGCCATCCGCGCCACCCAGGGCAAGGGGCTGATGCCCGACGGCACCACCCGCTTCACCGCGCGGGGCAAGCAATTGTTCCATTACATGGGCACGTCGACCTTTTCCGAATACACGGTCTTGCCGGAAATCGCCCTGGCCAAGGTGAACAAGGATGCCCCCTTGGACAAAATCTGTCTGCTGGGCTGCGGCGTCACCACCGGCATGGGGGCGGTGCTGAAAACGGCCAAAGTGGAACCCGGCGCCACCGTGGCTATTTTCGGTCTGGGCGGCATTGGCTTGTCGGCCATTATCGGATCGGTCATGGCCAAGGCGTCGCGGATCATCGGTGTGGACATCAACGCCGATAAATTCGACATCGCCCGCAAATTGGGGGCCACCGATTGCATCAATCCCCGCGATTACGACCGCCCGATCCAAGAGGTTCTGGTGGATCTCACCGATGGCGGGGTGGATTATTCGTTTGAATGCATCGGCAATGTGAATGTCATGCGCTCTGCCCTGGAATGCTGCCACAAGGGATGGGGCGAATCGGTGATCATCGGCGTGGCCGGGGCAGGGCAGGAAATCAGCACCCGTCCGTTCCAATTGGTGACCGGTCGGGTGTGGCGCGGGTCGGCCTTTGGTGGTGTGCGCGGTCGGTCGGAACTGCCCGGCATCGTCGAACAATACATGCGTGGCGATTTCGAGCTGGATACCTTTATCACCCACACCATGGGGCTGGAGGATATCAACAAGGCTTTCGATCTGATGCATGAAGGCAAAAGCATCCGCTCGGTGATCCTGTACTAAGGGGGGGGCCGCATGGCCAGCGATCTTGCCATTGTTTCCGCCAACCGCAATTTCGGCGGTTGGCACAAACGCTATCGCCACACCTCGCTGAGCCTGGGGTGTGACATGGTGTTCGCCATCTATCTGCCGCCCCAGGTGGAAGCCGGGGCCAAGGTCCCGGTGTTGTATTGGTTGTCGGGGCTGACCTGCACCGATGAAAACTTTATGCAAAAGGCTGGGGCGCAACGCTTGGCGGCGCAATTGGGGTTGGCCATTGTCTGCCCCGATACCAGTCCGCGCGGTGACGATGTGCCCGGAGATCCCGATGGGTCATGGGATTTTGGTCATGGTGCCGGTTTTTACGTGGATGCCACCCAAGAACCGTTCAGCCGCCACTACCGCATGCATGATTACGTGACCCGCGAATTGCCGTCTTTGATCGAAGCGACGTTCCCGGTCACCAATCGACGGGCGGTGTCGGGGCATTCCATGGGCGGGCATGGCGCCCTGGTGTGCGCGTTGCGGAATCCGGGGATGTATCGGTCGGTATCGGCATTTTCGCCTATCGCCAATCCCATGAATTGCCCCTGGGGGGAAAAGGCCCTGGGTTATTTGCTGGGGCCGGATCGCACGGTATGGCGGGATTGGGATGCGTCGGCCCTGTTGGCCCAGGCCAAGGAAAAGCTGCCCCTGCTGGTGGATCAGGGGGATCAGGATTCTTTTCTGGCGGCGCAGTTAAAGCCTGATGCGCTGGTTCAGGCGGCCCAGAGCTGTGGGCATCCCCTGAATTTGCGCATGCAGCCAGGGTATGATCACAGCTATTTCTTTGTCGCATCCTTCCTGGAAGACCATTTGCGTCACCACTGGGAAGCGTTGCAACAGGACTGATACCAAATCCCGGTGAGTGAAACTCATAGGGATTTGGTTAGGCCCAAGGGGCCGCGCGGCTTACGCCGCGGAAGGCAAGGGTTTCGGAGAAACCCGCCCGGCCGTCACGGGCGCCGGTGACCGTTTTCGGTCACCGGAAATCTGGCCCGGCGGATTTTCAGGCAGCGTAGGATGATTGGATGCGCAATTGGGCGATGCGTTCGCGCACCCGGTCCAGCCGTTCCATCAATTCATCCAGCCCCATGGCGCTTTCCACCCGTTCGCGCTCGTCCTGAAGCCGCGCCAATTCACCGGGGGGACAGGTCTTCATGCGGGCGTTGATGCTTTCTTCGAACACGGCGAATTCGTGCACCACATCGGCGACCAGCATTTCCAGCCGGTGTTCTTCGCCGTTCATCTCCGCCAGGATATCGTTAAAGGGGTCGGACATGGTTTATCTCCTGATTACGCCGCCAGGTGCTTGGCCAGATTCATAGCCTCAACTTCTGCGCGGGCTGCACCGTCTTCCACTCCGGTCATGGCTGCCAGACACATGGCCGCGGCGGTCAGGGCTTCCTTATGCGCGGTCGCCTCATCATGCCCTTGGGCCAAGGAGTCCTGGCAGGTTTCGTCATATGCCGTCAGCAGCATTTGAAAAACGGATGCATCCATGAACCTGCCCCTTGCCAGTCAGGACCCATCCCCTTTCCGTTGCTAGGAATGATAGGTCAAGTATTTGTGGGATACAATAGAAGATAATTCTAAAGAATATGTAAATCATTGCTGTATTTGTTCAATTTAAAACAAGCTGCTATGAAAATGTGAATAGATGTTACAAATCGAGGCGTTGTAGCGAAAGTTGACACAGCGCCCCACTAAAACCCACGAATTATGCGGGTTTCCCGTCCATATCCACCCAGGCGGCGGCTTCGGCAGGAAGATGGGCGCGATATAGTTTGTCTTCAGATCCGATGTGCCCAACCCACCAATCAACTAACCATGAAAGTAATTCTCCCAATTGTGGTAGGGGGACATCTTGGTTGCTGAATGCCGTTACATAGGCGCGGAATGTGTCATGCCGCTGCCGATGCTGGGCCAGGAAGGCATAGCCTGCCCGTTCCAGCATGGATTCCTCGCGTTGGAAGTGACGTTCGGCATATTCGGCGATGCGGGCCAAGGCATCGCGCACGGTGCTGTCAGCATCGGGGGCATCGAATGCGCCGTGCAGGCGGGCAATCAGGTCCAGAATGCCGCGATGGTCGCCGTCGATGCCGGGGATGCCCACCGACAGATCGTCGGACCAATAATCCCAGTCCAGTTTGTCCCGCATACATCAATCCCTTGGCCGCGCAGCTGCCCGCCGTGGTTAAACGGGCGTGTCCCATATTTAGGGCGCAAAGGATGAAAAAAGATTATGGCCGATTGATGAAATCGCCATTGGAAAGGGGGGGGGCACGCCCGGCGAGAGTAAACATAACCCATCACGGGCGCGGCCAAGTGGTCGAGAGGCCACGCCCGGCGAGGGACATTAAAAACCTCAACCCCGCCGATAACGGCTGAGCCAGTGGGCATAAGGCGCAGGCAATACCCAGGCCGGTTGATCGACCCCCAAAGCCATGGCGGCATCGTAGGGGTAATGGGGATTGGCCAGATGGGCGCGCCCGACCATCACCAGATCCATCTGTTCATCGGTCACGGTGCGGTCGGCGGTATGGGGATCGTCGATGCCCCAGGCGCTGGAAACCGGCAGGCCGGTTTCGGCCCGGACCCGCGCCGAAATCGGCGCTAAAAAGGCCGGAGCCCACGGAATATTGGCATCGGGGGTGGAAAAGCCCATGGATACGCCCAGCATGTCCAGACCGCCGGCCTTCATGCCTCGGACCAGGCCGATGCTTTCGGCCAGGGTTTCTTCGTCCCGGCCATCGAATTCGATCACGCCGAAGCGGGCAGTCAGGGGCAGACGTTCCGGCCAGACGGCGCGGACGGCGGCCAGCGTTTCCAGCAGGAACCGCCCCCGGCCGGCGGCATCACCGCCATAACGGTCTGTCCGCTTGTTGGCGTGAACCGAAAAAAAGCTTTGGGCCAGATAGCCGTGGGCGAAATGCAGTTCCAGCCATTGGAAGCCGGCATCGCGGGCACGGATGGCGGCAGCGGTGAAATCGCCTTTGACCCGCTCGATATCGGCTTCGGTCATTTCACGCGGCACCTTGGGCAGATTGGCGCCAAAGGCGATGGGCGACGGGGAAATGGTGTCCCATCCATGGGGATCGTTGTCGGCGATGTGATCATCCCCTTCCCAGGGGCGATTGGCCGATGCCTTGCGTCCGGCATGGCCGATTTGAATGCCGGGTACGCTGCCTGCCTTGGTGATGGCGGCGGCGATACGGGCCAGACCTTCGGCCTGTTCATCCCGCCACAGGCCCAGGCAGCCGGGGGTGATGCGGCCCTCGGGCGAGACGCCGGTGGCCTCCACGATCAGCAATCCGGCGCCGCCGCGGGCAATGCCCGCATAATGGGCTTCGTGCCAGTCCGAGACAAAACCGTCATGGGCGGAATATTGGCACATGGGCGGAACCGCGATGCGGTTGCGCAAGGTGACATCCTTCAGGGTGAAGGGGGTGAACAGATTGGCCATGGTGCATCCTTGGCTGGAAACGGGATTGTTTCCTGAAAAATTGGGGGGATCTGTGGTATAAGTCAAATCTATAAATAATATGAAGGCGATAACATTGGCTGATATGACTGGCGTGGATCTGAATTTGCTGAAGGCGTTGAACGCCTTGCTGGATGAACGCAGCGTCACCAAGGCGGCGGACCGTCTGGGGATCAGTCAGCCCGCGGTCAGCGGCATGTTGACCCGGTTGCGGGCCTGTTTCGACGATCCCTTATTCGTGCGGACCCGGCGCGGCATCGTTCCCACCGACCGGGCCTTGGATCTGGTCGAGCCGCTCAAACGCATTTTGTATCAGGTGGAAGATCTGTTGCGGCCCCGTGCATTCGATCCGGCAATGGCGGATTTCACGGTGTCCATGGCCGCCAACGATTATGTGCTTCAGTCGGTGATGGGGCCGTTCCTGTCCCGGATGCGTCGGCTGGCGCCGGGAATCCGGGTGGCGGTCTGTCCGGTGGATGACAGCCGCTTGCCATCCCAGTTCGAACAAGGCGAGGTGGATATTGCGGTGACCGCATTGGGGGATGTGCCCGCTGATTGGCATGCCCGCCGTCTGTTCGATGAATATTATGTCTGCGCGGTGCGCCAGGATCACCCCGATGTGGGGGCGGATATTTCCCTGGATCGGTTCTGTGCCTTGGATCATGCCCTGGTGTCTTATTCCGGCGAACGGTTCTGGGGGGTGATGGACCAAGCCCTGGCCGCGCATGGGCGGCACAGGCGGGTGGTGGTGTCGGTCACCAGCTTTTTGGTTCTGGCGCAATTGTTGCGGTCCAGCGATCTGATCGCCGTGGTCCCGGCCCGGCTGTTCGCCCAGGCTCAGGGGCTGACGCTGATGCCGCTGCCGGTTTCCATTCCCTGCTTCACCAAGATGGCGGTCTGGCATGACCGTACCCATGCCGATGCGGGATATGGCTGGGTCAGAGAGCAGCTCTTCGGTGTCTGTGCCGATATGGAGGCCGAGCGGATGGCCAATCCGGGCGAATGGTCGCCGGTCAGGTGCCAGAAGCTGATACCGACCGGGGGGACGCCAGTTTCATCTTGACCGCAGCCGGGGTTACGAAGCAGATGACCCCATGCGGCGGCCCGTCCGATGGGCCGTCACCATGGCCGGAGGATTTCAACAGTGCGGCTTTTCCGCCAGTTCATCGAAGCTTTGGCCGCTTATGCCGGCTGGGGATTGTTCGCGCTGCTTCCGGTACAGGCCGCATCGGCCGTGGGCGGATGGCTGGCCCGGACCATCGGTCCCCGCCTGAAGCCCACCCGCATTGCCCGTGATAATCTGCGCCATGTCTTTCCCCAGATGGGCGATGCTGAAATGGAGCGGATCATCGTTTCGGTCTGGGACAATCTGGGCCGCACCGTCGCCGAATTCCCCCATCTGAAGCAGATCGCCGCCGAAAGGCTGGAAATCATCGGGGCAGACCACATCAAGGCGCTGTGCGATGACAATCGGCCCGGCATTCTGGTGGGCGCCCATTTTGGCGGGTGGGAATTATCCGGCTCCTTGGCCGAACGCTGTGGCCTGCCGGTTCATGTGGTGTACCGCGCCGCCAATAATCCGTGGGTGGAAAATCTGTTCCGTCGCGGGCGCGGCGTTTCCGCCGAAGGCTTTATTCCCAAGGGGCCTGCCGGTGCCCGCAAGGTATTGTCGGTGATGAAGTCCGGCGGTCATCTGGGCATTCTGGTGGACCAGAAAATGAATGACGGGATCAAGGTGCCATTCATGGGCCGCGATGCCATGACGGCCCCGGCGGTTGCCCATCTGGCGCTGAAATTCGGCGCCCCCATCGTCGCCGGGCGGATCGAACGCTTGCCCGGCGCCCGCTTTCGGGCCGTGGTCGAGCCGCCATTGCAATTGCCGCAAGGCGGCGATCATAACCAGAATGTGCTGGCGGTCATGACCGAGCTGAATGCCACCATAGAACGCTGGGTGCGTGCCGATCCGGGCCAATGGCTGTGGCTGCACCGCCGTTGGCCCAAGGATTGATCGCCTCGGAAATTTCCGACCTGTGGTCGGGGGTTCTGTTTGTCCCTCGCTATACCATATCCCGGTGATCGTGACCGATCACTGGCGCCCTGGGCGGCCGGGCGGGTTTCTCCGAAACCCTTGCCTTCCGCGGCATAAGCCGCGCGGCCCCTTGGGCCGAACCAAATCCCCATGAGGTCCACTCACCGGGATTTGGTCTTAATGGCCGCTGGGTTTTTGCCATAAGGGTATCCGCCGCTCAGGCATATTGGCGGATGGGCTGGACCTGGGCGGTGTGGGCGGCGAAACGGGACGGCGTGTCCAATTCCGCGAATCTGGACCGGATTTCCAGGACCTCGCCCCAGCCTTGTAAAAATGCCTGCACGCATTCGGGATCGAAATGGCTGCCCTGGCTGTCCACCAGCAAGGCGCGGGCGCGGTCCAGATCCCAGGCGCGTTTATAGGGGCGTTCCGATGTCAGGGCGTCAAAGACATCGGCCACGGCAACGATGCGGCCCAAAAGGGGGATGCAGGCCCCGGCCAGATGGTTGGGATAGCCGCTGCCGTCGAATTTTTCGTGGTGGGACAGCGCGATGGATGCCCCCATACGGATCAGTTCCGACCGGCTGTTGGACAGGATTTCGTATCCGATCTGCGGGTGCTGGGCCATGATGCGGAATTCTTCATCGGTCAATTTGCCCGGTTTCAGCAAGATCCCGTCGGGAATGCCTAATTTCCCCAGATCATGCATGGGGGCGGCGCGCAGCAGCAAATCGCAGGTGTCGTCATTCAACCCCATGCGCCGGGCGATCATCTGGGAATAATGGGCCATGCGGGCGATGTGGCCGCCGGTTTCCGGATCGCGGAATTCCGCCGCCTTGGACAGGCGCCAGATCAATTCCTGTTCCCGTTCGAACACGGTTGCGGTGGCGGTGCGAACCCCGTCGGCCAGATCGCGGTTCATGCGGTGAAGCTGCAAGGTGCTGCGCCGCAATGCCAGCAGATTGCGCAGCCGGGCCTTGACCTCGCTGGGGTCCACCGGCTTGGCCAGGAAGTCGGTGGCGCCCAGATCCAGGGCCTTTTGCCGGACTGCCCGGTCATTGCTGGCGGTGACCATGACCACCGGCACATCCTGGCTGCCGGGCAATTGGTGCAGGCTGCGCAAATAGCCGTGCCCGTCCAATTTGGGCATCATGTAATCGACCAGGACCAGATCGGGCAGATGCTCCAGCGCGGCGGACAGGGCCGCCAGCGGATCGGTATAGGTTTCCACCTCGACGTCTTCGCCGCTCATCAGCACAAGCTGTTCGAACAGCATCAGATTGGTGTGGTTGTCGTCGACGATATGGACCAGCATTTTTATTCTCCGGCCTGCAATTCCAGGCAATGGGGGGCCGCATCGCGGATGGCGGACAGCAAGTCACTGATATTTCGGTCATTGGTGCCCAGTCGGCGTTCCAGGGTCTGGAACAGCCGGGCCATCTGGGTCAGACACAGATTGGCGGCGGCCCCCCTGGTTCCGTGGGCTTCGCGGATGGCGTTCTGGGTGTCGCCATGGCGGATGCTGTCAGCGATGTGTTCCAGATGGCTGGGCAGATCGGTCACGAAAGACCGCAGCAAATGGGCGACCGTCTGATGCCCCAGCGTTGCCTGAAGATCGCGGACCGCATCGCCGTTATCGCCATTGTCATCGTCATCGGGGGGCGGCAATAGGGGATCGTCGTCATTATGTCCGCTGCCGGGCATCTGGCCGGGGCCGCCGGTATGGCGCCACCGGTTCAGCAGTACCGACAGGCGGCGGCGGTCCACCGGCTTGGCCAGATAGTCATCCATTCCGGCCCGAATGCATTTATCCCGACCGTCGCGGCCCATTTCGCCGGTCATGCCGATGATGGGCACACTGCCCCGGCCACCGGGAAGGGCGCGGATGGCGCGGGCCACTTGGGCGCCGTCCATGCCGGGCATGTTCATGTCCAACAGCACCACGTCATAGCGGTCATGTCCCAGCAGGCGCAACGCCTGGTGCCCGTTGGCGGCGACCGTGGCCACCTGTCCCAACGATGCCAGCAATCCGCTGGCCACTTGGCGGTTCACATCCTGATCATCCACCACCAGGATGCGCAGGGGTGGCATGGTGGTGGAACTGGCCAGGGATTGATGGGCACGGGACACCGGAATTTGGAACCAGAACGTGCTGCCCTGGTCTTCCTGGCTGGTGAAGCCGATGCTTCCCCCCATCATGGATACCAGACGGCGGCAGATGGCCAATCCCAATCCGGTGCCGCCATAGTGACGCTGGGTCGATCCGTCCACCTGGGAAAAATCCTGGAACAGACGGTCATGGGCCCAGTCGGGAATGCCGATGCCGGTATCGGTCACCCGGACATCCAAGGTAATGTCCTGATCGGCGCGGTTCAGCAGATCCACCCGGACATCCACACGACCGACCGCGGTGAATTTGATCGCATTGCCCACCAGATTGAACAGGACCTGGCGGATGCGTCCGCTGTCGCCGTGCAGGGCCAGTCCCGGCGGCGGGGCGGCCAGATGCAGGATCAGGTTCTTGCCGGTGGCCTGGGGGGCCATGATGCCCATCACATCGTCCAGCAGGCCGTCCAAGGTGAAATCGTCGCATTCCAGTTCCAGGCGTCCGGCTTCGATCCGGGACAGGTCCAGAATGTCGTTGACGATGGACAGCAATGCCTCGGCTGATTGGCGGATGATTTTGACGAAACCGGCCTGCTGCTGGTCCAGCCGGGTGTGTTCCAGCAATTCGCTCATGCCGATGATGCCGTTCATGGGCGTGCGGATTTCATGGCTCATTGTGGCCAGGAAATTGCTTTTTGCCTGGGTGGCGGCTTCGGCCTTTTCCTTGGCGTCCAGCAATTGGCGCTGAAGCTCGACGGTTTCGGTGATGTCGCGGCCGGTGCCGCGATAGCCCAGGAACGTGCCGCTGCCGTCAAAGCCGGGGCGGCCGGACACGCTGACATAGTGGATTTGCCCGTCTTCCATGGTCATGGGCGTCACCAGATCGCGGAACGATTCGCGGGCGGCCAAGATGGACAGATGTTCATCCGCGACCTGATCGGGGACGTGGCCCAAGATCAGATCGGCCACGGTGTGCCCGATCGGATTGGACAGGCGCAGCCGGGCGGGCAGGCCGGAAAAACGGGTGAACCGCAAATCGGCATCCGTTTCCCAGAACCAATCGGAAGACGATTCGGCGAAATCGCGGAAAAGCTGTTCGTTGGCGCAAAGCTGGTTTTGGGATTCCTTGCGTTCGCTGATATCGCGGATGATGCCTAAAAAACGTGGCTGCCCGGCTTCGGACAGGTCGGCCACGGCCAATTCAACCGGGATCAGGCGTCCGCTGGCATGAACGGCCACATCCTCGCGCCCGCATCCGGTCACTGTGGGAATGCGGTTCTGGGCATAATCGACCATGGCCTGATCGTGGGATTGGTGCATATGCGCGGGGATCAGGGCGGTCAGGGGCTTGCCCACCAGTTGATCATGGGCATAGCCCAGGATTTCGCAGGCGGCACGGTTGGCGTCCTGGATGGTTCCGTCGGCCCCGGAAATCACCACCCCTTCCCCGACCGCATCCATGACCCGTTTGAAGCGGCGGTCTGCGGTGTCCTGGGCTTGGGTCATATGCCGCATGACATCTTGTTCCAGCCGTCGGGCGACCCGTTCGGTCCGCAGCCGGTCCTGGTCCGATTCCTCATAGGCGCGGCTGACCAGTTCGGCCAGGATGCCCATATCGGTTCCGCCACTGCCGACCGTGGTGCTGGCGCTGCGGATTTGCCTGCTCAACAATGGATGCATCACAGTGTCTCCGTCTTTTCGCCAATGGTGGTGATGGTCATGGTCTGATTGTGGAAACAAGACGGGGTGTCCGGGGATGGCGGGGCGATTTCCCCGTTGGAATAAAAGCCGCTGATGATGGTCTTGGGCGTCAGTTCATCGGCCACCGCCTCGATTTCATCGGCGGTGCGTTGACCCATCAGGAATTGGCGGCCCACGCAACTGACCAGCAGGGCCAGACAGGGGGTATCCAGATTTTGGACTTGGCGGGCCTGAATGGCCGCGGTGCGGGCGCCCTGGCTCAGGGCGTTGAAATTGCCACGCATCAGTTGGGCCACGGCGCGGGGTGGAATTTCGCCAGCCACGCTCAGGCTGCGATTATCGAAATCGACGCCGGTGACCGTACGCACCACCTGGGCTTGGGGGGAATGGGCCGGATGGATGGACAGGGGAAACAGCAAGGCGCTTTGCGGCAGGTTGGCCGCTTCCTCGCCCAGATAGTTCAGATACAGGTCCAAGGATGGCTGGCCGTTCAGCTCCTGGATTTCGCCGCCTTGTGACCGGGTGACCAGCCGTTCCGGGCCGAATTTTTCCCACCCGCCCCCTGATCCCCAGCCCAGAACCAGGCTGGGGCCGTAAAAGCCCACGGCCACCGCCCGACCGGGGCGCAAATCTTCGTCATGGCCGGTCAGGGTATCGCCATAGGCCATCCCGCCGCCAGCCAATCCGCCCGTCAGCAGGACATGGGGGGGCAGTTCGTCCAAAAGGCCCTTGGTCAGGGCGCAGCCATCGGCGGCGACGCCATCGGCCAGGGTGAAGACTGCCCGTAATTCCCCGGCGGGCATGGTGGCGGGCAAGCCGGCGGCCAGGATGGCGCCCACGGCCTGAGATTCCTCACGCGCGGTCAGGGTGGTTGACGAAACCGCCACCTGTGCCTGGGCGAAACTCACGGCGATGGCGGTGATGCCGTCCTGGATCATGTCGATTCCAGCGATGCCGCCGCGGGTGCTGCACCCGACGATCTGGGCTTCGGGATGGCGGGTCCGCAGATAGTCCAGGGGGCGCGCCTGCGCCAGGGCGCCGGGAGTGGCGAAGAACAGAACCAATTGGGCCGGTCCGTCCCGCCTTGTCCCTTGGGTGCCGCTTTGCTGCCAGCCTGCCCAGGGGGTCCATGTCTCCTGAACGATATACATCGAACGCCTCCACATCCTGTGAGGCAAGAAGTACCAGAGTTTGTTAAACGGCGTTCCGTTCAACCATGAATGTGTTTGAAACGGGCGCATATGGAATGTGTCGTCATGGCCCCTTTTGCCGGGCCGTCAGACCGCTTATCTTTTCCCCATCAGCTTTTTCAGCGTCTGGAGTTTCCATGCCTCTCGATCATGCCGCCGCCGCCCGCCCCATTCAGCGCGGCGATTACCGTCCCCCGGCCTTTTTGGTGGAACAGGTGGATCTGGCGGTGGATATCCGCGACGACGGAACCGAGGTGCGGGCGGTGTTGCGCCTGTCGCCCAACCCGGCCCGTCCCGATGGCGGCCCGCTGGAATTGGATGGCGAGGGGCTGGATACCCGGTTGGTGGATGTGAATGGCACGCCCCTGATGGTGGGCGATTACACCATCAACGATGGAAAATTGGTGATCGAGGATGTTCCCGACGGGTCCTTTACCCTGACCACCGTGGTGGTGTTCGATCCTGCCGCCAATACCGCCCTTCAGGGGATGTACCAATCAGGCGGCATGTTGTGCACCCAATGCGAGGCCGAAGGCTTCCGCCGGATCACTTGGTATCCCGACCGTCCCGACGTGATGGCCCGCTTCCGGGTCGCCATCACCGCCGACCGCGCTCGTTACCCGGTCCTGTTGTCCAATGGCAATCTGGTGGAAGAGGGCGAAGCCGGCCCCGGTCGCCATCGCGCCGTGTGGGAAGACCCTTTTCCCAAGCCGTCTTATCTGTTCGCCCTGGTGGCGGGCGATCTGGCTTTGGTGGATGGCACCTTTCGGACCCGGTCGGGGCGGCAGGTGGCGTTGAAGTTCTGGGTGGAACACGGCAATGCCGATCAGGTGGACCACGCCCTGAAATCCCTGCAAAAGGCCATGGCCTGGGATGAACAGGTGTTTGGTCTGGAATATGATTTGGATATCTACAACGTGGTCGCCGTTTCCCACTTCAACATGGGGGCCATGGAAAACAAAAGTCTGAACGTCTTTAACAGCAAATATGTCCTGGCAAAGCGGGAAACCGCGGTGGATGCCGATTTCCTGGCCATAGAATCGGTGATCGCCCACGAATATTTCCATAATTGGACCGGCAACCGGGTCACCTGCCGCGATTGGTTCCAATTGACCTTGAAAGAAGGTCTGACGGTTTTCCGCGATCAGGAATTTTCCGCCGACATGAACAGTCGCGGGTTAAAGCGAATCGAGGATGTGCGTGGGCTGCGCGCCGTGCAGTTCCCCGAAGATAACGGCCCCATGGCCCATCCGATCCGCCCGGATTCCTATATGGAAATCAATAATTTCTATACATCCACCGTCTATCAGAAAGGGGCCGAGGTCATCCGCATGATCCATACCCTGATCGGGGCGGCGGCATTCCGGGCTGGGATGGACCTGTATTTTGCCCGCCATGACGGTCAGGCGGTGACGTGCGAAGATTTCGTGGCGGCCATGGAAGATGCGTCGGGCCGCGATCTGGGGCAGTTCCGCCGCTGGTATTCCCAGGCGGGAACCCCCAAGGTGACGGCATCCTGGGTGCATGATCCCCAGTCCCGCCGCCTGACCCTGACCTTGCGGCAAAGCTGGAGCGCCAGCCCCGGCCAGCCGGACAAAGCCCCCTATCACATTCCGGTGGCGGTGGGGCTGGTGGGGGGCGACGGGGCCGATCTGCCCCTGCGTCTGGCCGGTGACCAAGCCGCCAGCGGCACCACCCGTGTTCTGGATCTGACCGAAGCCCAGCAGGATTTCGTGTTCGAGGATGTGGATCAGGTGCCGGTGCCGTCCCTGTTGCGGGGATTTTCCGCGCCCGTGGTGCTGGATGCGCCACGCAGCCCGGCCCAATTGGCGTTTTTGATGGCCCATGACAGCGATCCGTTCAATCGCTGGGATGCGGGCCAGGAATTGGCCACCCAGGTGTTGCTGGGGCTGATCGACGATCATCGCCAGGGGCGCCCGCTGGCCTTGGACCCGGATTTCGCCCAGGCTTGGGGCCAGATCCTGGCCGGTTATGCCGCCGATCCGGCTTTTGCCGCCGAAGCCCTGATCCTGCCCGGTTTCGCCGTTTTGGGGGAACGGATGGACGTGATCGCCGTGGATGGCATTCATGCCGCCCGCACGTTCCTGCTGCGGGCCTTGGCCCAAAAACACCTGGGGCTGCTGCTGGATGTGCGGGCATCCCTGGGCCAGGGCGGCGATGGGCTGGACCCCCATGCGGTGGGACAGCGGCGGTTGCGCAATCTGGTTTTGGGGCTGTTGGCGGAATTGGGGCCGGATAATGGCTGCATGGAATTGGCCTTGGGGCAGTTCCGTCAGGCCACCAGCATGACCGACCAATTGGCGGCCCTGTCGGCCTTGGTCACGTTGGGATCGGATCATGCCGATGCCCCGCTGAACGATTTCTTCCAGCAATGGCAGGGGGAAAAGCTGGTGGTCAATAAATGGCTGGGGCTGCAAGCCCTGGCCGATTGGCCCCACGTACTGGATCGGGTGCAAGCCCTGTTGGCCCACCCGGCATTCGACGCTTCGGAACCCAACAAGATTTATGCCCTGATCGGCGGGTTCGCCGCCAATCAGCCATGGTTCCATGCCGCCGATGGCCGGGGCTATGCCTTCATGGCTGATCAGGTGATTACCCTGGACGGGGCCAATCCCCAGGTGGCCGCCCGGATGGTGCGATCGCTGATGCGCTGGCGCCGCTATGATCAGGGGCGCCAGGATTTGATGCGGGCGCAATTGTCCCGTATCCAGGCCAAACCTGGCCTGTCCCGCGATGTGGGGGAAATCGTCGGCAAGGCGTTGGGATAGACAGGAATTTCCAGCCTCAGCGCAAGGTGAATCCCACCGGCAACACCAGTTCCAAGGTGTTGCCGGTGATTTCGTCAGGCGGGGGTGGCAGCGGGGATGCCTGATCCAGCATGGACAGGGCCGCCCGGTCCAAGGGGGAAAAGCCGCTGCTTTTTTCCAAATCGTGGGACAGGATGTGCCCGCTTCGGTCCATGACGAAGCGTAGCATCACCACCCCTTGCATGGATTGGCTGCGGGCGCGCTGCGGATAATGCTTGTAGCGGTCCAACCATTCGCGCAGCCGGGAAAAGTAATCGGCCTTGATCCGGGCGGCGGCGGCGTCACCGGCCCCGGTTTGGGGGCTGGCGGCGGTGTCGGTGGGAATGCTGTCATCGCGCCCGACCGCTGCGCTGGCTGGCGGGGTGGTGGTGGGGCCGTTTTCCGATGTGATGGGGGCGGTCATGGATGGGGCCGGGGCCGCCGCCGGGGCCTGACGGCGGGTTTTGGTCTGGCCAGATTGTGCCCTGTCGGCCCGTTTCCGTGCCGCTTCCTCGGGCGGATGCGGGGTGGGTTTGGCCTGGGGGGCCGGGATTTTGGCATCGGGCATGGGGACGGCGACCAGCGATACCAGCATGGGCTTGGGCAGATCAACCCGCCGGGGCGGTGCCTGCCATCCCCACCACGCCACCCCGGCCATGACCATCCCATGCAAGGCAACGGAAACAGGCAAGCTGATGGTGGACATGGTATCGGTTCCAAAAGAAATCCATGCCGGTCACTGTAGTAATGATGCGATTGATTCTCAATATCTAATTCTTCATCCAACTTATGATTGATATATTGTTTCTATTTTAATGTGTGCGTGTGGAATCAGATGGCATAGGCAAAGGTTTCTTCGTTGCCGGTAAAGAACTCGCTGTAGATTTGTTTGCGGATTTCGGTGAAATGGGGGCTAAGCCGGTCGCGTGGGCGGGGCAGGGAAACCGGCAGGATGCGTTTCACTCGTCCGGGCCTGGACGACATCACCACCACCTGATCGCCCAGGAAAATGGCTTCGTCGATATCGTGGGTGACCAGGATCATGGTGGTGTGCCCGTTTTCCCAGATGCGCAAAATTTCCTGCTGCATGCCGATTTTGGTCATGGCGTCCAGCGCGCCAAAGGGTTCATCCAGCAGCAGGATGCGCGGGCGGTTGACCAGGGCGCGGGCGATGGCCACACGTTGCGACATGCCCCCCGATAATTGGGCCGGATAGGCTTTGGCAAAGGCGGTCAGCCCCACCAGGGCCAGATGTTCGTGCACCCGGTCGCGCACGTCGTCCTTGGATAATCCGTCCAAGGCGAAGGCGACGTTTTGTTCCACCGTCAGCCAGGGTAACAGGCGGTGTTCCTGAAACACCATGCCCCGGTCGCGTCCCGGCTTTCCCACCGGCTGGCCGTCCAGGGCGACATGGCCATCGAACCCGGTTTCCAGTCCGGCGATAATGCGCAGCAAGGTGCTTTTGCCGCAGCCGCTGGTGCCGACGATGCTGGTGAATCCCCCTTGGGGCACGGTCAGGCTGATATCGTCCAGGGCCAGGACCGAACCGGTTTTCAAGGTGAATTGCTTGGACAGCCCGCTGATCTGTACGTCCGACATGTCATTGTCCCGAAAAAGTGGTTTTCCAGCGCACCAGACGGTGTTCCAGCCGTTTCAGCGCCATATCCAGGATCTTGCCCATGATGCCGATGGTGATCATGCCCACCAGCACCAGATCGGTTTGCGATAATTGCCGGGCGTCCATGATCAGATAGCCCACGCCCGACGATGCGGCGATCAGTTCCGACGCCACCACGCACATCCACGCCACCATGATGCCCACCCGCAGCCCGGTCATGATGGCGGGCAAGGCCCCCGGCAGGACCACTTGGGCGATGAAGCGGCGGCGCGGCACTTCCAGGATGCGGGCCAGTTCGACAAACCGATGGTCGGTCTGGCGGATGCCATCCACGGTGTTGACCACGATGGGAAAGAACGCCCCCAGGAAGATGATGAATACCTTGGCGGATTCGCCGATGCCGAACCACAGGATGGCCAGGGGAATCCAGGCGATGGGGGGAATGGGCTTCAGCACTTGCAGTAACAGATCGGTGGCCCGGTCCACCCCGCGCCACAGGCCGATGGCCAGACCCAGGGGCAGGCCGGTCAGGGTGGCCAGGGCAAACCCTTCCAATACCCGCAACAGGCTGATGCCCACATGGATGAACAGATCGCCCCCCACCGCCAGGGACCAAAAGGCCCCCAGCACCCGCCCCGGCGATGGCAGCAGGATCGGACGGATCAGGCCCAGGGATGACAGGATTTGCCACAGGACGATCACCGTCACCGGCAGGGCCAGATATAAAAGCCAGCGGCCCAGGATGGTGGGCAGGGGGGGCTGTGTGCTCACTTCAGCCCCGCCGCCTTGTTGGTGGCACGGTCGGCGAAGGCGTCGATATCCACGGCGGTACGGATCAGGCCGATGGATTTCATGAAATCGGCGCTTTTCTTCAATTCGGCGATGTCTTCATCGCGCAGCACCGGGTTGTAGTCGAATTTGGTGAACACCTTGACCAAAAGATCGGGGGCCAGATTGACATCGCTGGTCACCAGATCGGCCGCTTCCTTGGGGTTGGTGCGGATATAATCGGCGCCACGGGCATAGGCGCGCAGGACCGCACTGGTCTGATCGGGATGTTTGGCGACGAAATCAGTGCTGGCCACCAGGGCCAGAACCCCGGATTTGATGCCTTCGCCATCGGCCAGGACGCGGATGGCCTTTTCTTCCTGGAAGCGGGTGATCACCGGTTCCCAGACCGCCCCGGCGTCGATGGCGCCGGTGATGATGGCATTGGGAATATCGCCGTTGGGCAGGTTGACCAAATCCACATCGCTAAAGCTTAATCCGCCTTTTTGCAGGACCAGGGCCAGCAGATGATGGGCATAAGATCCCTTGGTCACCGCGACTTTCTTGCCCTTCAGTTCGGCGGGGGATCGGATGGCCGATCCGTTGCCCACCACCACCGCCAGGGAATGCGGACCCACCGATGATTTGCCGATCAGGCTGGTTTCCAGCCCGGCGGCCTTGCCGATAATGGCCGGGGTGTCGCCCAGGAAACCAAAATCCTGCTGTCCGGCGGCAAAGGATTCATTGATGGGCGGACCGGCGGCAAAGGTGGCCAAAATCACCGTCGGCGCCCCCAATTTGGCCAATTCCTCATCCAGCCAGCCTTTTTTCTTGGCGACGAAAATCGGGGCATAGCTGGGAATGGGTTGGGCGGCCAGACGGATTTCCGCCGCCTGGGCGGCCGGGATGGTCAGGGGGGTGGAAAAAGACAAGGCAAGGGCGGCAACCGCCGCCAGACGGGTCAGTTTCATCGTGTGATCCTTTGTCGAAAGGGGGGCGGTGATTACGCCTGGGGGGATTGGCCGATCAGGACCGAAGCCCGTTCGCCCCAGCGTTCATGCGGGAAGTAATCCCACACGGCGTGGTGCTGGGTGGCCCAATTGTCCCAAAACAACAGCGAATTTTCTTCCCAATGGATGCGCACCTGGAAGGCCAGGGACTTTTCCACATGGCGGAACAGGAAGGCCAAGACCGCGTCGCTTTCATCGCGGGTCAGTTGGACAATGCGCGAGGTGAAGGCCGAGTTCACATAAAGGAATTTGCGTCCGGTGCGCGGATGGGTGGCCACCACCGGATGTTCGGCGCGGGGATAGGTCTTGCCGATTTCGGGTTCGGCGCCATATCCGGCGGTCCAGGCCAGCCCGCCATCATGAATGGCGGTCAGGCCGTCCAGCAGGCTTTTCCACTTATCCGACAGGGCTTCATAGGCCAGATACATGTTGGCGAAAGCGGTGTCGCCGCCGCCCACATCCGGCAGGCGGGTCACATGCAGCAGCGATCCCCAAATGGGTTCGGGATCGCAGGAAACATCATGATGCCAAGCATCGCCGGCGGTATAGCGGGATTCCTTGCCGGTTTTCCACCCCAGGATTTCCGGGTCGGGACTGCCGCCGGCCACCACGGTATTGGCCGCCAGGGCATGGCGATGCAGCCGACCAAAGCGGCGGGCGAAATCCTTGTGCTGTTCTGTGGTCAGGTTCGGCTGGTCGCGGAAAATGATGGCCAGATTTTCATCCAGGGCCGCCCTTATTTCATCTAATTGCCGATCTGAAATTGGATTTGATAAATCCACCCCGCGTATTTCTGCGCCAATGGTCGGGGCCAGGCGACGGACGGAAATGGTTTCATAGGTCCGGCGGGGCAGGGCATTCCACTGTTCAATTGCCGCCTTATCATTGAAATCTCTATAAAAACTCATGACAACCATCTCCTGCCGGGGCTTGAATGGGCGGCTATTCCGTCCTGACAGGGGTATGATTAAACAATGGCACTGCCATATCAACAAAAATCTAGTGGTGTATAGATTAATTTCACACGACGGTTGACTCTCGATCCTTGGTCAGGTGTCGAGGGGGCTATTCCACTGTTTTGCCGGGTGTGGTCAGTGTTTTCAGCAGGCGGCTCCAGACATCGGCCTGCGTGTTCACGAAATCCTGCTGCTGGCGGGATTGCCTCTGTTGGAAGTCCTGTAGCTTTTCCGGGGCGCGGATCAGATCGCAGATGATGCGGGCGCTTTCATCGGGGGCATCCAGATCAAGGGCGGGCATGTCCGTCAGATGGGGAAAGCCGCTCAAGGTCGCGTGCGATCCCAAAAGCGGGGTGCCATGGGCCAGGGCCTCCACCGCCTTGAATTTCACGCCATAATCGTTGAAAACCGGGCACAGCATCAAATCGGCGGTTTGAAACAGTGTGCTAACTGTTTCAGCATCGGCATGGCCCAAAAACGTGATATTCAACCGCTGCCAATGTGGTGGGGCATCGCCGGGGGCTGCCCCGACAATCATGATCTGGATGGTGGGGTCAAGGGTTTCCAGGCGTGGCGCCAATTGGGTCGCCAGCCAATCCATGGCTTGGCGGTTGGGGTAGTGATGAATGCTGCCGACGAAAAAACATTGCGCGCTTTGTGTATAGCGCCAGCCTGACGGGGGCTGGTCCAGATAGGGGGTTATGTATCGCGGCGGATTTTTCAGCGGGTGATGGGGAAGATCCGGCGGTGCCAGTGTCACCACTTGATCCACGGCGCTAGCAGTGTCCTGTTCGAAGCGGCGCAGGCGCTCAATGCTGATGGCGTTGGTTTCTGGCGAACCGGGTATGATGCCCAGGGATATCATGTCCTGGTAAAATTCAACTTCGCGGTTGAGTGTGATCAGGACGGATTTGGCCCCGATATTGGTATAATCAAAAAATAAACTGCTAAATAAATAATCTACGATAACGACATCAATGTTCGACTTTGTGACAATGTCACGGATTATATCTGTTACATCGTCTTTGTTTTTTACTCTATTTTCGTGCGGAAATCCGTATTTCTGCGGTTCTTTTTTGCACTTTCTGTCTGGAAGAAGAATGCTGTGCTGTGGAATATTCTGATCAATGCGGGCTTGGTAGGTTTCGCCAATGGAAACAAGGGTAAGGCTCACATCAGGGCTGGCGGCAATTCGCCTGACGTGGTTCATGCAGCATATATTCCCACCGTTTCGTTCCGCCGATAAGGGAACGATTGTAATATACGCAGCATTGACAGTCATTGCGGCCCCCGCCTAACCCATACCTTCACTCTAGATCATCTGTGCGCCAGGCGGTATGGGTTTCTGCGTCGCAACGACAAAGATTAATCCTGTCCCGGAGGCAGGTCAGCCGTCTTCGGGGATGGCGGCGTCGCCATCCTCGCCTTGGACCCGATAGTTTTCACCCAGCCAGCGGTGCAGATCCACATCGGCGCAGCGTGACGAACAAAAGGGGTGAAAATGCGGGTCGGGTGTCTTGCCGCAGATGGGGCAGGGGCGGTTGGTATTGGCGGGGGATGGCGGTATGGTCATGGCTGGGTCACACCGCAGGTTCGCCAATGGCGATGTGGCCATGGGCGGCGCCATCCACCGGGCGTATGGTCACGGGGCGGCCCAGCCGTTCCCCCGCCTGGGCCATGGCGTGGGGATTGCGGGCCAGGGCCTGGGCGGTGGCGGGGGACACGTCCAGCACCAGGGCGCGGCCGGGGCGGTGGCGGCTTTCGCGGATCAGTCGGCGCAATCCTTCCAATCCCACGGCGTCGGCGGTCAGTCGGCTTTCGCTTTCGCAGGTCTGTTCGGCCAGTGACGGCCCCTTGCGTTCGCGGGTCATTTCCACCAGACCCAGGGCGCTGGTGCCCAGGACGTGGGTGGGGATGGGGTCGCGGGATACCGCCTGTTTCAACTGGCTGATCAGCTTCAGCAAGACGCCCTTGCCGCCGCCGGACACGAAATCCACCACCATCTGGCCACCGATATTGCGCAGACGCAATTGACGGGCGATAGCGGAAACCGCCTGGGTATTGGCTTCCAGTGCCGGGGCCGGACCGGAATCCACGTCGATGGCGGTCAGGGCGCGGGTCTGTTCGATGCTGATACGCCCGCCGCAGGCCAGGGAAACCAGCGGGGACAGGGCGGCGGCAATGGCGTCGTCCACATCGTGCAGGGTGAACAGATCATCGGGTCCGCCATGGGGCTGAACCAGATCGCCCAGGCGGGGGCGCAATCCGGCCAGCAGGTGGGAATCATCCACGATGATCCGGGACGTGCCGGGGTTGTCGGCCAGCATGCGGATCACCGGGTCGGCCCGCCACAGCAGGGACGGGGCTTTGGCCTGGGGAATGCGGGTCTGAATATCGGCCCAGGCGCGGCGCAACCAGGCGATATCATCGGCCAGATCATCGCCTTGGGCGGTGGCGGCATGCTGGCGGGCGGTAATTCCTTCTCCCGGCTGGGCCAGGGAGTCCAAGGTGGTGTGCAGCCAAGCTTGTTTATCGTCGGACAGTTTGCGCGGCACGCTGATGCCGGGGCGTCCGGGGATGAAATTGACGAAACGCCCGGCCAGCACGATTTCAGTGCTCAGGGTTGCGCCTTTTTCTCCATGGGCATCGGCCTTGACCAGGACAGGCAGGGCGGCGCCTTGGGTCAACCCCTTGACCCCTTGCAGAAAACCGGGACGGTCCTGGCCGATATCCACGAAGACCCAGCCCTGTTTGGGCAGGACTTCGGCCACCCGGCCCAGGATCACCGATCCGGCCAAAAGATGGGGGCGGTCCAAGACCAATTCGGCCAGTCGGCCATCGCGCAACAGGGCCAGACGGTTTTCACCCGGTCCCCAGGAATACAGAATTTCAGTGGTCATTCAGCGATCCAGCCCAGGCAGTAACCCAACCCCGGTCAACAGACCGGCGGTTTCGTAAAGCGGCAGTCCCACCACATTGGTATAAGAGCCGATGATTTGACGCACGAAACAGGCGGCCAAACCCTGGATGGCATAGCCCCCGGCCTTGCCGTGCCATTCGCCGCTGGCCATATAGCGTTCCGTTTCGGTCCGGTCCAACGTCTTGAACGTGACGGTGGTGGTGACCAACCGGCTGTGCAAGGTGCCGTTCGGCTCGATCAGGGCGACACCGCCATGGACCCGATGGCGGCGGCCCGACAGCAGGGCCAGACAGGTCCGGGCGGTTTTTTCATCCAGCGCCTTGGGCAGGATACGGCGGCCGCAGGCCACGACCGTATCGGCGGCCAGGATGAATTTTCCCCCATGGCGACCGGCCACGGCACGGGCCTTTTCCTCGGCCAGACGGACGGCATGGCGGGGCGGCAATTCCGCCGGTAACGGAGTTTCATCCAGATCGGCGGGGTCTTGGGTGCCGGGGATCACCCCCATCTGGGCCAGCAAATCCACACGGCGGGGCGAGGCCGAAGCCAGGACCAGGCGGTCCAAGGAAATGGGATCGGCCACGGTTATTTGAAACGGGCGGTCATGCGGACCAGGGCCGGGCCGATGACGGCCTGACCGTTCGCAGGCACGCGAATGGGGTTTTTGTGCATCTTATCCGACATGTGATCACGGGCCATCCGCTTAGACCGTCCTGGTCACATGCCCTTCCATGAAGTCGGTTGAATTTCCGGGAATAAGTGCGGTTTCAGGTCGGGAAGGTCAAGCCTTTTGTCCCCGGCGGGGGGATATTCCCGGCCGGGGCCGGGAATATCCGTCCACACGGTTACTGCCCGCTGCTGGTGGTGACCGACCCGGACGAAGTGACGGTCTTGCCATTGGGGGTGGTGACTGTGGAGCTGCGGGTGCAGGTGCCGTTGGCGCAACTGGCGCTTCCCGACGAGGTGACGCTGTTGCCCCGCGGTCCGGTGGCGGTGCCGGTGCGGGTGCAGGTGCCGTCACTGCACGATCCCGACGCGGTGCGGCTGTGGGTGCCCCGTCCGGTGGTCACGGTTTTATCCCGTTCCCAGGCCAGGGCCGGGGTTGCGGCCATGGCGGCCAAAGTGGCCAGGATGATCAAGCGTTTCATGGGACTTCCTATTGAGCTTGGGGGGCGGATGATTTGTTCTGGCGGGCTGTCTTGGCCTTGGCCATGGCGTCCTTGCAGGGCTGCGACACCTTGTCGGCGTTTTGGTTCAGACAGGCGACGATCCGGCCGCCGCCGGGCTGAATGCCTGAACACACTTGCTTGATGTCGGCGGCGCATGCCCGGTTGGGCCGGGGGGCGCTGTCTTCGGCCCAGGCCGACGTGGAAACGGCCAAAGCGGAAACGGCCAAAGCCAGGAAAGCAGGGCGGAAACGGAACATTGGGAACTCCTTGATCCGGGGATGATGATCACCCCTGTCATACCGGTTGATCCGCAAAACGATTCGTCCGGGCGGGTTTCTCGGAAACCCTTGGCATAAGGTGATACGCGGGGGACGACTGGAATTTCCGCCCAGGGGATGTAAATTTTTCGACGGAAACTTTCCGCCACCCTTGCGTACCATCAGCAGAACCGTGGATGTGGGTGATGCCCGAGGATCAGGACCCCGAAAATCAGTATTTGGAAAGTCGGGTCCAGGACCAAGATGGCGATGACCAGGGGTTGATGGCCCGCATTGTCCAGGGCGACCAGCGGGCTTTCGCCCATTTGGCCCAACGCCATGTCGGGCGCATCCGCCGGTTGGCCCGGCGCATGCTGGGGAATGGTGCCGATGCCGATGACGTGGCCCAGGATGCGTTGGTCCGCATCTGGTCCCATGCCGGTCAATGGCGACCGGAACGGGCAGCGCTGGGGACATGGGTATACACCATCACCTATCGCCTGTGTCTGGACCGGCTGCGGGCGCATCCCACCGTGCCCTTGGATCTGGCGTTGGATGTGGAAGATCCGGCCCCGGCGGCCTTGGATGTTCTGGTCCAAGATGACCGGCTGCGCCGTCTGGATCGGGTGATGTCCGGTTTGCCGCCCCGACAACGGGCGGCGCTGACCCTGTTTTATTACGAAGAATTGCCCGGCGCCCAGGCGGCGCAGATTTTGGGTTTGGGATTGCGGGCCTTTTGGTCCCTGCTGCACCGGGCGCGTGCGGCGGTGCAGCAGCACATGGAAGATGGGGTGTGATCATGAAAATGGACCGATTCATCCGCTGTTTCGACGCTTGGCGAGGCAAAGCCGCCGGGAATGACCGGGACACCGATGATGCGGCGTTGACCGCTTTGTTCCGGCAGGACCGCCATCGTCTGAATGCGGATGCGGGTGATCACGACGCGATCGTTTTTGCGGCCCTGTCCCGGATCGGCCAACGGCCCCCAATCCAAATTCCGGTGCCGGATTGGCGTTGGCTGCTGGGCAAGCCGGTGGGGGCCGCCTTGGCCTTGTCGGTGATGGCGGGCTGGTTTGCCGGCTGGATGGCGGCGGGGGATATTCCGGCGGTGACGGCCTTGTTGGAATTCGGCTGGCTGTATGGGGCGGGAGGGCTGTGATGCGGATTCGCCGGATTGTGGTGATGCGGGGCCTGGTGGCGCTTTCAGTGGCGCTGAACCTGTTCTTCCTGGCTTTTGTCGGGGCCAGGATGTGGCATGCGGGCGATGCCACCCGCGATCTGGTATCGGGGGTGGTGGTGCGGGTCATCTTGCAACGGGTGACGGACAGTCTGCCACCGGATGATGGGCGTATCCTGCAACAGGCGGCAGCGGCCCGGCTGGACCGTCTGTCCCATTGGCAACAGCAATCGCGCGAGGCGGCGGAACAAGTCCGGCGGGATATCGCCGCCACCCCCTTTGACCTGGAGCGCACCCGCGCCGATCTGCTGGCCGCCCGCCAGACCCGTCAACAGCTTAGCCCGGTGATCGAAGACATCTTGCTGGACGCCTTGCCCCGGATGTCGGATGAGGGGCGGCGGGTGTTAAGCGAACAACGTTTGTCCCCGGTGCGGTAATCGACATCCACAATCCCCAGCGGCCATCCGGCCGCTTGGCCGCCGAACGGATCATTTCAAAGGGCGGCCGGTATTATTCCCGCGATGGCGGGCGGGTGGGAAAGCGTTCCAGGATACGGCGCATCAGTTCATCCCGGACCTGACGATAGGCTTCCAGCCGGGTTTCCCGGCTGCCTTCCACCAAGGTCGGGTCGAAGGTGGGCCAAAACTCCACCTCGCAGTGATTGGTGCGGGTCAGTTCCACCGCCTTGTGCTGGGCCTCGGGGGACAGCGATACGATCACGTCGAAACTGCCATCTTCCAGATCGTCAAAGGTCTTGGGGCGGTGGCGGGACATGTCGATGCCGATTTCGTCCATGACGGCGACGGCAAAGGGGTCGGATTCGTCGGTTTTCACCCCGACGGAATCCACGAAAATCCGGGCCGCGTGCAAACGGCGGAAAATGCCTTCGGCCATGGGGGAACGAATGGCGTTGAAGGTGCAGCAGAACAAGACGGCGGACGGCTGCTCCCCCATTTGGTCTAGCCCCGGATGTGCAATACGCAGATCAGCGTGAACAGTCGGCGCGAGGTGTCGAAATCCACCTCGATCTTGCCGGCCAGCCGATCGCGCAGCAATTGGGACCCCTCGTTATGCAGGCTGCGCCGCCCCATATCGATGGCCTCGATCTGGGTTGGCGATGATTTGGTGATGGCGGCGTAATAGCTTTCGCAAATCAGAAAGTAATCTTTGACGATGGATTGAAATGGCTTCAGCGGCAACTGAACTTCGGTCAGTTCCTGGCCTTGGTCGCTGCGCACGTCAAAGACCAGCCGGTTGTCATCCAGCCGCAAAACCAGATGATACGGTCCCTGAAATCCGCCCGCTGGGGAAAAGAAATTTTCCTCCAGCAGGTCGAACAGGGCAATGGCGCGTTCGTGCTCCACCTCGGGGCGGCGGCGCACCATGGTTTTTTCATCCAGGCGAACGTCGGTGACGCGCTGGTGGTCGGACATGGGCCTATCCTCGGGCGCTGTTCAGGCGGATGGCCACGGACAAGGCGTGGGCGCCCAGTCCTTCAGCCTCGGCCAAATCCACCGCGGCCTGGCCGATGGCGCCCAAGGCGCCAGCGTCGCAGCCCAGCAAGGTGGTCCGCTTCATGAAGTCCAGCACGCCCAGACCGGATGAAAACCGGGCCGAGCGGGCGGTCGGCAGCACATGGTTGGGACCGCCCACATAATCGCCCACGGCTTCGGGGGTGTGGCGGCCCAGGAAGATGGCCCCGGCATTGCGGATGCGTTCGGCCATGGCATCGGGATCGGCCACGGCCAGCTCCAGATGTTCGGGGGCGACGCGGTCCACCAGGATGGGGGCCATGTCCAGCGAGCCGACCACGATGATGGCACCGTGCTTGTCCCAGCTTTCGCGGGCAATGTCCCGGCGGGGCAGGGTGTTCAGATGGGTGTCCACCGCCTGGGCCACCTGATGGGCGAAACGGGCATCGTCGGTGACCAGAATGGATTGGGCGGCGGTATCGTGTTCCGCCTGGCTCAGCAGATCGGCGGCGATCCAGGCGGGATCATTGGCGTTGTCGGCCACCACCAGGATTTCCGACGGACCGGCGATCATGTCGATACCCACGGCCCCGAACACCTGACGCTTGGCGGCGGCAACATAGGCATTGCCGGGGCCGACGATTTTATCCACCGGGCGGATGGTGCGGGTGCCATAGGCCAGGGCGGCCACCGCCTGGGCGCCGCCCACGCGGTAGATTTCGTCCACGCCGGCCAGACGGGCGGCGGCCAGCACCAGCGGGTTGATACGGCCATCGGGGGTGGGAACCACCATGACCAGACGGTTGACCCCGGCCACCTTGGCCGGGATGGCGTTCATCAGCACCGATGATGGATAGGCGGCGGTGCCGCCGGGCACGTACAGGCCCGCGGCTTCCACCGCAGTCCAGCGGCAGCCCAGCCGCACCCCGGCGGCATCGGTATAGGAATAGCTTTGCGGCACCTGACGGATGTGGAAATCGCGGATGCGACCGGCCGCCAGATCCAGGGCCTTGGACAGATCGGCGGGAATTTGCAGCAAGGCCGCTTCGATCTCTTGCGGGGTGATGCGCAAGGTTTCGATCGTCAGATCGGGCAGGCGGTCGAAACGGCGGGTATACTCCACCAGCGCATCATCGCCACGGGCGCGCACATCGGCGATGATGGCGGCCACGGCGGCATTCACATCGGCATCGTTTTCCCGCTTCATGTCCAAAAGGCGCAGGAAATCGTCTTCGAAACCGGGAGTGTTGGCGTCAAGAAACAGCACGGGCAGCCTCGCAGGCAGTACGGAAGCGTTCGATCCAGCCGGTCATTTCCTCGGGCCGGGTTTTCAAGGTGGCGCGGTTGACGATCAGCCGCGATGTGATCTGAGCGATCACCTCGACTTCCTTCAACCCATTGGCCTTCAGCGTCGATCCGGTGGATACCAGATCGACGATGCGGGAACACAATCCCAAGGATGGGGCCAGTTCCATGGCGCCATTCAATTTGACGCATTCGGCCTGCACACCGCGTTCGGCGAAGAAGCGGCGGGTCACCTCGGGGTATTTTGTGGCGATACGGACGTGGCTCCAACGGCGGGGATCGTCGTCATCGGCCATGTCCGACGGCTCGGCCACCGCCAGACGGCACGGACCTATGCCCAGATCCAGGGGGGCATAGATTTCCGGGTAGTCGAATTCCATCAGCACGTCATTGCCGGCGATGCCCAGATGGGCGGCGCCAAAGGCAACAAAGGTGGCCACGTCAAAAGACCGCACCCGGATGATATCGATATGGGGATGGTTGGTATGAAAGCGCAAGAGCCGGCTCTTGGGGTCGTCAAAGGCGGCCTCGGGTTCGATCCCGGCGGCCCGTACCAAGGGCATGGCCTCGTCCAAAATCCGCCCCTTGGGCAGGGCGATTACCAGCTTTTCTTCCATCACTAAACCAAAAATCGGGGAAACGGGTGTCATGTTTACCCGGATTTCACCTTTTCCGCCACCGTTCCTTGGGTATTTCCTGCCGCCGCGCCGGTCAGACCAGACCGGCAAGCCGTGCATGAAGCCAGCGGGCGACCGCTTCGGCGCCCTGGGGGGTCAGGTTGGTGGCGTCGTGAAAGTCCCCCGGCTCCACCGGCAGGTCACGGGCCATGTCCAGGCACAGCAGCCCGTCTTGGGCGCAGATTTCGCGGGTGGCGGCATTCAGGGCGGACAGCCAGTGATGGCGGTCTAATCCGTTGGGCTGGCCGATGGCGGTGGCGATTCCTTCGGCGGGGGACCGGCCATCCGGCGCGGGCGGGCGGTAATCGGCGCGTCTTTCGGTGATGAAGACCGGAACAGCGCCCTGGGCGTGGATGCGGGCGGCCAGGGCATGCAGACCGGCCCGGTGCCGGGCGATGTCGGGGCCGGGCTGGTCGGGCTGGGCCGGTTGGCGGGTCCAGGCTTGGGTGTCGAAATCAATGGCTTGGGCCGGATGGGTCGGCCTGTCATCGGTCGATTTCAGCAAATCATGCAGAAACGTCCAGGATAAAACACTGTCCAGGCCGCTTTTGGTGGCGGGATGGGGGGTGGCGGGCCAGGCGGCGGCATCGTCGCCGCCGACCATCACCAGCACGAAATGGGGCTTCAATCCCGGCAGACGGGACAGCCAGCCATCCCAGGCTTCGACCAGGGCGGCGGTGCCCATGCCGTCCAGACCGGCATTGGCGACGGTGATGGCGGGACCTGCTTCCGACAGCAATTGCCCCAAGCGGCTGGGCCAAGTGCGGTCATCGTCCAAAAAGAATTGTTCGGTGGCCGATCCGCCCATGACCAGGATGAAGACATCGGCTGGATCGGTCCCCAGACCGCGAAACCCCCACCGATCCCGGCGGAAGGTGAAATCCCGGGCATCGGGATACAGCCCGGCGGGGGACACCATGGCGATCTGGTTGGCGGGCCAGTGAACCCCCAGCCAGCTTCCCCCTTGGCGGGTGCTGTCCGCATCGCGTTGGGGATACCACTGGCCGAACCGGAATTCGGTCAGCCCGGCCAGGGTGGCCATGGCCAGGATCAGCCCCGTCAGCACGGCGATGATTTTGCGTCTGGTCATGGCACGCCCTGGTCAGGGTGATCACTTGATCTTGTGGTTCATGCCGCCTTTGCCGTCGGCGCCCATTTCCACGGTGATGTCCGTTTTCTTCTCGCAGGCCATGAAGCTCCACACCTCGGTCCAGCTGCCTTCGGTGATCATGCCCTTGTCATCGACCTTGATGGGCTTGATGTCCTTGTTCTTACGGCTGTCCACCGGGATGATCTTGCTCAGATCGGTGCATTTGTTCTTGCTGCCCAGGGTGGCCACCACGTCCTTCATGATCAAATCCTGCATGGGCGGATTGGCCACGGTGGTTCCCGGCATCAGCAAGGCGGCCCGCGGCGGCTGATCGGTGGCTTGTGCCCGGACCATGACGTTTTGCTGCACGGTCTTGCCGCAGCGGTCCACATTCACCCGGTCCACCCACAGACCCGCGCTGGGGTGGGTGCCTTCGGCGAAAACCGGCGGCATGTAAACGGTCAGGCTGACCCGCTCCTTGGGTTTGTGGTCCTTGCAGTCGGGGGCGGAAATGGTGTCGCCGAATACCGCCAACTGCCCCAGCATGTTCTTGTACCCATCGCTGGTCACATAGGCTTGAAAGCGATTGGCCATGTCCTGCGAACCATCGGGCGCCTGGGGTTGCGGCTGGGATTGGGCCAGGGCCGGCGCGGTGGACGCGGCAAGGCAAAGGGCGAAAGCAAGGACGCCGAAGCGCATTTCAACAAACTCCCGAGGGAAAAGAATGACGCACACTATCCCATGAAGCCAAGGATTGACAGAGGGCAGCAGGTTTCCCGCCATGCGTCCTGCCCAAGCCTGGAATGATGCGGACACGAAAGTACCATCATTTATTGGTTGGGGTTGGGGTTGGTGAAGGGCGGGGCTTGGGGTAAGGTTGTCCCTATCTCGGCAACAAGGCGACCGCCATCCCATGAGCCACTTGCGTCTTGCCGTCTTTGACGTGGACGGAACCTTGATCGATTCGGAACACGCCATCGTTTCCGCCATGACCCAGGCATGGGGGGCTTTGGACCTGGGAATCCCGGACCCATTCCAGGTCAGGCGCATTATCGGCCTGTCCTTGGTCGAAGCCTGCGCCGCGTTGTTGCCCTGGGCCAACGGCCAGATGCACCGTGCCGTGGCCGAAGCCTATAAAGAGGCTTTTCAGGCCATGCGCCTGTTGCCGGAAACCGTGGACCCGCTTTTCCCCGGCGTGATGCACGCCCTGGACCAGTTGGAACGGGAAGGATGGATTTTGGGGCTGGCCACCGGGAAATCGCGCCGGGGCGTCAATGCCATGCTGAAAAACCACGGTCTGGAAGGCCGTTTCATGACCATCCAGACCGCCGATGACAATCCCAGCAAACCCCACCCGGCCATGTTGGAACGGGCCACGGCTGAATGCGGCGTGGATCGCAACCGCGCGGTGATGATCGGTGACACCGCCTATGATATGGCCATGGCCAATGCCGCCCGCGTGGCCGGAATTGGCGTGGCGTGGGGTTATCACACGCTGGACGAATTGCGCGACGCCGGGGCGCGGACCATCATCGACAGTTATGACACCTTGGCCGAGGTCATGGCCTCGCTGGTGGGAGAGGTCTGATGCGGTTGGGATCGCTGCTGAAGCTGGGTCTTGTCGTCGTGGTGATTTTGGTGGTGGCGCTGACCTGGGTGGTCAAATCCATCAATATGGATGATTACAAGACCTTCGTGATCGCGCAGGTCAAGGCGGCCACCGGACGCGACATGACCATCGGCGGGCCGCTGCAACTCAGCATCGGCCTGGTGCCCAAGGTGGTGGCCGATGGGATCACCCTAAGCAATATGTCGGGCGGCAGCCGCCCCCAGATGGTCACGGTTGAACGGGTCGAGGCCGAAGTGGCCCTGTTGCCGCTGCTGGCCCGCGAAATCCGTATCCGCCGCCTGATCGTGTCCGGCCCCGACATCGTGTTGGAAACCGACAAGACCGGGCAGGGAAATTGGCGCTTTGGCGGCGGCAGCGCGGTGCAAAGCGATAACGACGCCCCGGAAACCCGGCTGTTCCTGCGCGAGGTGCGGGTCAAGAATGGCCGGGTGCGGTGGCGGGATGGCCAAAGCGGCCAAGTGGTGGACCTGTCGCTGCACAAGCTGGCGATCCAGCCCGAACAGGGCGGGGCTGGGCCGTTATCGGTGCAGATCGTGGGCGATTACCAGCAGACCAGCTTCGACCTGTCGGGGACGGTGGGGGCGGTGTCCGCCCTGTCCGCGGGCAAGCCGTGGCCAATCCGGCTGAAGGCCGCCATGGGCGGAATGGTGTTGGTGGCTGATGGGACGATGGCCGATCCCCTGGCGCTGCACGGATTGGACCTGAAGCTGAGCGCCCAGGGCGACGAAATCCAGGATGCTGCCCGTTTGGCGGGGCAGGACGTGGGGCCGTTGCGCGGACCGTTCAAGGTGGCGGCCCGCCTGACCGATCCCCAGGGGCGGCTGTCCCTGGCCGATGTGGATTTGGCGGTTGGCCGTCGGGATGGGGTGCTGATCGGGGCCAAGGGCGCGGTGCGCGATCCGTTGATTCCTGCCGGAATTGATCTGTTGGTCAGTGTGGACAGTGACAGCCTGGTCCCGGTTTTCGGTGATTCCCTGGCGGTCTTGGGTGCGGTCAAGCTGACCGGCAGTCTGGCTGGCGGGCGCGATGCGATCCGGCTTTACGATATCCGCTCTACCCTGGCCGGGACGGAAGTGACGGGGGATCTGTCCTTGTCGCTGAAAGGCCCCAGGCCAAAAGTGACCGGCAAACTGGCGGCCCAATCTCTGGCCCTGGGCGCGGCGGACGTCCCGCCGCCTACGGCTCAGCCGGGAAAAGTACCGGCCAAGACCCCGCCGCGCCGTCCGGCGGCGGTGGCGGATGGTCGGGTTTTTCCCGATATCCTTTGGCCGGTGGCCAGTCTGAAAATGGCCGATGTCCAATTGGATGTGGCGGCCACCACCTTGGGTCTGGGCGGGCTGCATCTGTCGGATGTGGCCGTGCATCTGGGGTTGGACCGGGGGCGGCTGGCGGTCAAGCCGCTGACCGCCAGCTTGGCCGATGGCCGCATTGACGGCGATGTCATGTTGGACGTTTCGGGCCGGACCCCCCAATTGGCGGTGCGCCTGTCCGGGGACGGGATCAATGCGGGGCGTCTGCTGAAAGATGCGGGCAATCCCATGCTGAGCGGCGGGAAAAGCCAGTTCCGTCTGGATATCCATGGCCAAGGCCCCGGCCTGCGCGCGGCTTTGGCCAGCGCCAACGGCTCGGCCCTGGTGGTGGGGGGAGGCGGACAGCTCCATAACCGGGCTGTGGATTGGGCCGGGGGCGACATCCTGACCCAATTGGCTGGGGCCTTGAACCCTCTGGCCCGTCAGGATGAAACCACCGAATTGAAATGCGCGGTTGCCCGCTTTGCCGTCACCAATGGCGTGGCCAATGCGGCCAAGGGAATCGCGGTGGAAACCGGCAAGGTCAATGTGCTGGGCGGCGGCACCGTGGATTTGCGCAACGAAGCCTTGGACATGGGGGTATCGGTCAAGGCCCGTGACGGTTTGGGCATCTCGCTGGGGGGGCAGGTGTCCGGCCTGACCCGGCTGCGTGGCACCTTGGCCCAACCATCCATCGGGGTGGATGAAATGGGCGCGGCCCGAACCGCCGCCGGGATCGGTGCGGCCATGGCCACCGGCGGGCTTAGCGTGGTGGGCGAATGGGTGATGGACAAGGTGACGGGGGAAACCCCGCCCTGTCTGGCCGCCCAGGGGAAAAGCGCGTCGGGCAAAAAGAGCAAGGGTGGTTTCCTGGACGGCCTGCTGGGCCGGTGATCGGTTCCGATCACCGGGACATGGTATAAGTTCTGACTTACGGTCGTTGGTTCTGCCGCCATTGCGGCGGCGGCCAAGCGGCCGGATGGCCGCGCCCGGCGAGGGCTGTACAACGGTCAATGAAATTGGCCGTTGGTATCAGATGCCGGGCGGGTCAGGGGGCTGGCTTGGCCGGGACGAAGCGGGCGATGATCTTGTCCAATTCGTCCCGTGCCTTGGTGGCGGTGGTGACGATGGGGGCGAAATCCTGGGTTTGCAGCAGGATGTTCAGCCAATCGCGGTGATGTTTGGTGATGGTCAGGGCTTGGGTGGGGGCATCCCTGAGCAATGGCTCGATCCGGCGGCGGACCCGCGCCGGAATGCGGCGCAGCAATCCCAGGCGCCGGTTGGACAGTACCTTGAAATCCATCACCTTGGCCAACAGGGCGCCGTGATGCAGCGGATTCAGTGCTTCGAAGAAATGTTCGATCAGCTCGATTTCGCCGAATTCCAGGATCAGGAAACCTTGGCCGCTTTGCTGCCATTGGGTGATGAAATCGCCCATGGCGGTCAGGCGGCGGGCCATATGTCCCTGGAATGCCTGGGAATCCAGCATGGACCAGGCTCGGCCCATGGACAGGGGCAGACGATTCGGCAGGCCAAAGGTGCCCGCCAGATTTTCCGCCACCGCCAGCAGGGGGCGGGCGTGGCTGTCATGGGTACCGCGCGGCCAGCAGGAATAAATCAGGTCAAGAGCCTGTAAATCATTGGCGGGCGGTGGGTCGGACAGCAAGACCGCCAGGGAATCCAGGCGATCGGGAAAAATCATGTCGCCCCGTTCCTGACTGGGCGACGGGGGGATCAGGGCATCAATGCGCCGGTGCAGCCCATCCATCTGCCCATCCGAGGCCGTATGGTCAAGCATTCCCAGATCTTCGGATTGGGCCGAAGCAATCTGGTCATCGGCAAGGGCCAGGGTGACATCATCACTCATGCCGGGCAGCCTACACCCAATACCCGAGGGGCTGCCATCGCTGTTTCGGCTATTTTACAGTGACAACCAATAGATTTATATCAATTAGTATAATGCTCGTCAAAAGCTTGGGCCAGGGCGCAAAAGGCGGTGACCGGCAATTCTTCGGCGCGGACGGTGGGGTCCAGTCCGGTGATTTCCAGCAGGCGGTTGGCGTCCCCCAAGCTCTTCAGGCTGGAACGCAGCATCTTGCGGCGCTGGCCAAAGGCGGCGGCGGTGATCTTTTCCAAGGTTTCAAAGCGGGCCGGGGCCAGGGGAACAGGCCGGGGCACCAGCTTGACCACCGTGGACATCACCGCAGGCGGTGGGGTAAAGGCACGTTTGTCCACATTGAACAGGGGCTGCACGTCGCACAGCCATTGGGTGATCACCGACAGCCGACCATAATGGGGGCTGCGCGGCGGGGCGGCCAGCCGGTCCACCACTTCCTTTTGGAACATCAGCACCATGCAGTCAAAGGCGGTGGCCTGACGCAGCCATTGCAACAGCAGCACGGTGGAAATGTTATAGGGCAGGTTGGCGACGATGCGCCGGGGGGATTGGCCTAATTGGCTGGCATCCACTTCCAGCGCGTCACCGGCGATGATTTCCAGCCGACCGGGGGCATAGGCGGCGGCGATTTCCGTCTGGATGGCAATGGCGCGGTCGTCGCGTTCCACCGCCACCACATGGGCCGCCCCGGCATCCAAAAGCGCCCGGGTCAAGCCGCCGGGGCCGGGGCCGATTTCGATGGTGGTGCCCTGATCCAATCGCCCGGCATGGCGGGCGATGCGCCCGGTCAGGTTCAGATCCAACAGGAAATGCTGGCCCAGGGATTTGCGGGCGTTCAATCCATGAGCGGAAATAACGTCGCGCAAGGGGGGCAGGGCGGCAGGCTGATCAGTCATGATGGGGGGCGGCCGCATGGCGGTTGGTGGCAATCTGGCTGGCGGTGGCCAGGGCTTGCAACAGGCTGGACGGATCGGCCCGCCCGGTCCCGGCCAGGGCAAAGGCGGTGCCGTGATCGGGCGAGGTGCGGATAAAGGGCAGCCCCAAGGTAATGTTGACCCCGCCCGCGAAGTCGATGGTTTTCAGCGGGATCAATGCCTGGTCATGGTACATGCACAAAACCGCGTCATAACTGTCCCGCGCCACCGGGTGAAACAAGGTGTCGGCGGGTTGGGGGCCACGGATATCAATGCCGTCCCGGCGCAAGACCTCGACCGCCGGAATGATAATGTCCAGTTCCTCGCGTCCCATGGTGCCGTCTTCGCCGCCATGGGGGTTCAGCGCAGCTACCGCCAGACGGGGGGCCGCCAGGGCAAAATCGGTCCGCAAGGCCCGGTGGGTGGTGCGGCCCACGCTGATGATGGCATCGCCGGTCAGATCGCGGATGGCTTGGGCCAGTCCCACATGCACGGTGACCGGCACCACCCGCAAGCCGGGGCAGGCCAGCATCATCACCTGCTCGCCATCCAGCCGGGCCAGATGGGCCAGGTATTCGGTGTGTCCGGGAAAGCGGAAACCGCCTTCGTACATCACCGCTTTGTGGATGGGGTTGGTGACCAATCCCGACACCTGCCCGGCCTGGGCCAATTCCACCGCCCAGGCGATGGAGCGGGCGACGCAATCGGCATTGGCCGGGTCGGGGCATCCCGGCGCCACCGGACGGGGCAGGGACAGGGGCAGGACCGGCAGGGCGGACGGAAAAATCGCCGCGGCCTGTTGGGGCGAGCCGATGGTGGCGATGGGCACATCCCACCCCAGTCGCGCGGCCAGGGCCTGCAACCGCGTTGGGTCGTCAATGACGAAGAATACGCCTGTCCGCAGACCTTGATGGGCCTGTATCCAAGCCATCAGGGTCAATTCCCCGCCAATGCCTGCGGGTTCGCCCATGGTCAGGGCCACCGGGGGTGTCAACGGTGCCATGGGGATCAGATGCGAACGTCGATAAAGGCGGAACGGCGCAAATCGCGGATATAGCGCCGTGACAGCATATCCATGCGTTCGTCCTCCAGCCCGCGCCGCACCTGTTCCCGCGATGGCAGGGATACCGTGGTGCTTTCCTCGCGCGAGCACAGCATGGCGATCTGAATGCCTTCGGGCACATCCGTGGGCGTGCTGGCCTGGCCCGCCGGGCGGGTCAGCAGCAGGCTGCGCAATCCCTGTTCCAATTCGCCCAAACGCTGGGTCTGGCCCTTTTTAAAGGTCCCTTCCGCCTTTTTGGCGATGGCTTCCAGATCGGAACAGGATTTCGCCTGGGCGACCAGATTGGCGGCGCGGCCCATCAATTCCTGCTTGGGCGGCGCCCCGGCCGGCACCGGCAAGGTCATGGTGCCCACCACCACCTGGGCATCATCGGGATTAGCTGTCTGCCCGGCGATACGCTGGTCGATCATGGCCAGGATGGCATACCCCGTGCCGCTGCGGATCAGCGGGGTGATCTGGCCCTTGGTCAGATTTTGCACGGCGTCGCGGTATTCATCATCCAGCGCATCCAAGGCCAACCAGCCCATGGTTCCGCCATTGGCGGCGCTGGGGGCGCGGGAAAACTGGCTGGCCAGGGCTTGGAACGGGGCGCCTTGGCGCAATTGTTCGGCCAGCCGTTCGCCCAATTGGCGGGCATCATTGTCCTGATTGGGGTTGTCCACCGGCAATTGGATTTCCGCCAGAAGATATTCCGGCTTGCCCTGGCGTTCCTTGATGATTTCCATGCGGTCGTTGATTTCTTCATCGCCCACGCGGATCTGGGATTGCAGGACCCGCCCGGTCAGACGCATCCAGGTCATATCGGCACGGATCTGTTCGCGCACCAATTGGGGGTCCACCCCCTGGGCCTGAAGCCGCCCCAGCAAACCGCCCTTGGGCAGGCGGTTTTGCTGTTCGATCATGGCAATGCCGTTTTCCAACTCGCCCGATCCCAGGGAAATCTTCAGCCGCGCCGATTCCTGCATTTGCAGGCGTTCATCAATCATCTTGCGCAGCACTTGGGGAATGACCCGGCGGCGGGAGTCCTGATTGTCGGGCAGGTTGGAAAAAGCCAGCGCCATGCGGACGCGACCGTCCAATTCACGGATGGAAACGATGTCGTCATTGATGACGGCGGCGATGCGGTCCATTTCCTGGGCGCGGACGGATGACGCGGGGATGGACGCGCCGCTGATAGACACGGCCAGGGCGGCAAGAAGAACCGACCGGGACGGGCGGCAAAGGCGGGCAAGATGTCGGAACATGGGTGATCCCTTTGATGGCCCTGGCGTCAGAACACGTTGACCGGGACATCGCCCAGCGTCTTGAACACCACACTGAATGTCACTTCGTAACCGGGTTTGTAATCCCGATCATAGGTATAATTGTGGCGCAGGTTGGAGACAAAGGCGAAGCATTCATCATCATAGGTCAGCTTGCCTGCCCAGCCGATGGGGCCGCCTTCGTCATCGGTCAGATCATATTCGATGCTGGCCGTGGCCGACCAATTCCGGGTCAGTGCCGATTGAACCGAATAGGCGATGTAGTGTCGGCGGTTATAGACCGTGTCGTCATAGGTGGATGGTTCAAGCAGCAGGTAGGTCAACGAATTGCTGAGCATGGGAGATCCCACGGTCAGGGTGTTTTCGGTGTGCTTGATCTCGCCGTTCTTGCGGTCCAGACGGATGCGGTTCAGCAGGGCCAGATAACTGGACGGGCGGATATCCAGCCGCCCCAGATAGTCGGATAGATTATCGTCGAAACCGCTGCCCTGGCCGAAGGTGTTGTCGTCATGGGCGCGCCAACCCTGGGCGACGGTGGCATTGACCGACGAATTCGAACTGGGATAGGCATGCCAGCGCAAGCCATAGGCACCACGCACGCCGCCTTCCACCCGGTCCAGTCCGGGCATGCGGTTGGGGCGGAAGACGTTCAGTTCGTCCAGTTCGAAGCCGATGGAATCTTCGTTGGGAATCTTTCGCGGATTGCCGCCATTGGGGCTGGCCGCCACCATGGCCACCGGTTCGATCAATTGGGGCAGGGTCCGGCTGTCATTGACGAAGGGCATGCGCCAATTGGCGGCGATCTGGGGCAGGGCGCGCCCCGATTGGGCGGTGCCGATGCCGGGCAGGTCTTCGGCATGATAGGCGTCGCCACGGACCGACGCGGTTATGGTGGTGATATCGCCGATGCGGCTTTGGAACGGGCGTTGCCACGCGGCGGTGGTCGAAACGCGGGCGGCATCCACCCCATTGCGGCGGGTATAGGACAAAAGGTCGTTGTCCATGCTCCAATACCCGCCCCCGGAATCAGGCA
The DNA here is from genome assembly GCA_041915545.1 of Magnetospirillum sp. GTDB lineage: Bacteria > Pseudomonadota > Alphaproteobacteria > Rhodospirillales > Magnetospirillaceae > Magnetospirillum. Next base: position 55,916 of record JAYSBF010000004.1, read on the forward strand.
TGCTGACATAGGAATAGGCCATGTGGGGCAGGACAATCGGGGCTTCGGATTGTTTATCGCTCGATCTTAGCCCCTGAAAGCCGAACCCTTCCGCCAAGGCATAATTCTGCCGGCCAAAGCCTTCCAGATAGGGACGGGTGGTCAGCCATGGACGATCAGCCTGGATGGGATAGCCGTAGATGGCGTTATAGGTGTCGTCCGATGCCAATTGAACCTGATACCCCGCCCGCCATGTGCTGTTCAGGTCGAACCGGCCCTTGGCGTCCAGATGTCCGCGCAGGTCGCCGTCATAGCGGTCGGCGGTCAGGCTGGCGATGGTGGTGGTTTCACCCTCGCGCCCGGCCCATCGATGTTCGCCCGCCAGCACCATTCGTTGCAGGGCGCCTTGGCCCAAATCCTCAATCCCGTCATATTCGCTGTGTTTGGGGAACAGGAAACGGGGCATGAAGGTGATGTCTTGATTGTCCTTGATGGCCCAGAAATAGGGCACGGTCACATTGGTTCCCAGGCTGGACGACATGCCCACCGCCGGGATCAAAATACCGCTCTTGCGCTTCACCGTGGGGTCGGGGTGGGACAGATACGGCGTATAGGCCACCGGAATTCCCGCCAGTTCCAGCCAGGCATCACGGTATTCCACCTGATGGGTGCTTTGGTTATGGGTCACCCGCTCGGCCTTGGCTTCCCAAAGCGGGCGACGGGTGGGGTCTTCCCGGCAGGGTTCGCACGCGGTATAGACCGCTTTGTCGAAATCGGTGCGCACGCCGCCGGTACGCTGGGCCGATGCGGCCCCCACGCGGGAATTATCGGCCAGGATCATGTGGATTTCCTGGGCCACACCATCCTTCATATCGCCGGTCAGCTCGAAATAATCCGAGAACACGACTTCGCCACTGGCTTCCAGCATGGCGACATTGCCGGTCGCGCTGACCACGTCCTGCTTTATGTTGTAGGTGACTTGATCGGCGGTCAGGGACCGGTTGCTTTGGATGATTTCCACCCGCCCCCGTGCGGTGACTATTCCCAATTCCTGGTCATGGACGATCTGATCCGCATTGATTCTGACCGGTTCGTTGGTATTGCTGCCGGTCTTGCCGCCGCGCAGGCCGTCAGATTGCCCGATGGCGGGTTGGCGTGGCTGCTGGGCGGGCTGCGACGTGGATGTGTCACTGATGGGCAGCAACAGCCCGGCATTGACGGCTTCCGCGGACAATGACTGACTAGGTGTCGTCATCGGTGACGCGGTCGCCACGGTTTGAACCGGCAGGGGCGCGGCCGCCGCCGGTTGGCTTTGCTGGGTCGGCTGGGCCACGGTCCGGCCGGTCTGACGGCTGGGGGGTGATGCCGGAACCGTGTCGCCCCAGGCATTACCCCATCCGCCAATATCATTGGCGCTGGGACCGGCCGTATAGGATTGCATCGGTTCGATGGCGGGAGGCTGGGCCGCTGGGGGGGTATCCGGGGTCGCTGCCGGACGGGCCGGGCGGGGTGTCCGGGCGAAACGGTCGCTGCCTTGGGCGGTTGGAACGGCTTGGGTGTCATCACCCCATGCCTGTCCCCAGCTTCCCATTTCCGATGGTGATGCGGCCCTGGCCGTCGGCACCAGGGTCAGGCCAGCAATGGCCGCCCGCAAGGTCCAACCGGCAATGCCGGACAGCAGGGCAATACGGCCAAAACGCGGCTGGTTGCGGTGATGTGATGTGATCATGCGGCACGCATCGGTCATGGGGTGGCTCCGGCCGGGCCAGAATGTCGGCGGAATTTCGGAGGCCGGATTTTCGTGGGGTGAAGCAATATCCAGACACCCCCGCCAATGGGCAACAGGGCGATGATATAGATCAGCGGGATCAGGAACAGATGGCCGGCGGCCAGATTGCTGGCCCCCAGGGCCAGGGCTTCCACGCCGACCATGGCGGTGATGGCCCGCAACAGGGCAGCCCCCTGGCCGCGCCGGTCGAAATGGGCGGTCAGCAAGATGGCCAATCCCATCAGGGTAAAGCCCAGATTGTACAGGGGGGATGTCAGCCGTTGATGCAGTTCGACCTTGGCCTTGCGGTATTCGCCTGCGCCCAGGTCGCGTTCCTTGGCGGCCATCAATTCGCCCATGCTGCGTTCGCGGGCATCGCGGAAACGGGTGTCGTCATGGCCGCTATTCGTGGCCAGATCCACGGTATAATTATCGAAATACAGCAAGGAAAGCTGGCCGGTATCCCGTGGCAATTGCTGGCGGTTGCCGTTGATCAACAAGACGCGGGGGCCGGCGGCGGTAAAGACCAGGGCACCCTTTTCCGCCATCAATGTCACAGGCTTTTCCGGGTTGCGCTTGTCATGAACCAAAATCCCCAGCAACTCCCCATCCGCCCCGCGTGAGCGGACATAGATAATCAGCCCGTCACCGAATTTGTTAAAGGCACCTTCTTGCAGCAACACGCTGGTCAGATCGTTGCGGATGCCCCATTGCATCTCGCGGAATCCCTGGACCGAGCGCGGAATGCTCCAGACGGTCAGCACATAGCAGCACACGGTGCAGGCCAGGGCCAGGATCAGGGCGGGGCGGGCCAGGGCCCAATGGGAAAAACCCGCCGCCCGCAAGACCACCAATTCCCGGTCCACGGTCAATTTGTTGTAGGTGAAAAGCACCATGGCGAAAAGGGAAATCGGGATGATCACCACCAGAAAGCTGGGCATCAGCAAGGCGGTGAGTTCCAGGAAAATCCCCACCGAGATGCCCTTATTGACGATCATCTCGATAAAGCGTAGCGACTGGGTCAGCCACAGCACACAGGCCAGCGCGGCGGAGACGAAGACCATCCCCACCGTCAATTGGCGCAACACGTATCGTGTAATCCCTGACATGGCGGCGGATTATAAACACCGCCCCTGCCCGCCACCAGCCGCTTTTCGCGACCGATGGCGGGATGGGATGGGAAAGGGGGTCAGAACTGGTCAGGGGACAGGGCGGTGACCAGGGCCGAACCCGCCTCGACCTGGGCGCGCAGGCCGCCGGCACGGGTCATCAGCGCATCGCCGAAATAGCGGGCGGTGACGATCTTGGCGGCCAGATAGTCGCTGTCGCCGCTGCCTTCGGCCAGCAGGGAGTGGGCGATCAGGGCCGCCTTGGCCATCAGCCAGCCGCCCGCCGTGATCCCGACCAGTTCCAGGAAGGCCGCTGCCGCCGATCCGGCCAGGGCGGCATCCGCCGGTGCGGCCTTTAGCAGATAGGATGCCGCGCCTTCCAAGGCGGCAGCCCCATCGCACAGGCGGCGGCGCAGGACGGACCAGTCTTCCCCGGCCTGGGCCAAGGCTTCTTCGGTGCCGCGGATATCGGCCAGCAGGGACGACAAGGCGGCGCCTTGGTCGCGCAATAGCTTGCGGCCCACCAGATCCAGGGCCTGGATGCCGTTTGTGCCTTCGTAAATGGCGGCGATGCGCACATCGCGAAGCTGTTGGGCGATGCCGGTTTCCTCGACGAATCCCATGCCGCCGAACACCTGGACGGCGGTGCTGGCCACCTGGAAGCCGCTATCCGAGCTCCAGGCTTTGACCACCGGGATCAGCAGATCGACGCGGGCCTGGGCGGCGGCGCGGCGGGTGTCATCGGGGTGGCGGTGGGCGATGTCGATATTGCCCGCGGCGTAATAGGCCAGGGCGCGGATGGCCTCGGTCTGGGCCTTGGCGGTCAGCAATTGGCGGCGCACTTCGGCATGGATGATGATGGGGCCGCCGCTTTGCACCCGTTCCTTGGCATAGGCCACGGCCTTTTGATAGGCGCGTTCCGCCTGGGCGACGCCTTCCAGGCCCACGGACAGGCGGGCATTGTTCATCATGGTGAACATCAGGGCCAGGCCCTTGTTTTCCTCGCCGACCAGCCAGCCCTTGGCCCCGCCATTGTCGCCAAAGGCCATGACGCAAGTGGGGCTGCCGTGGATGCCCAGCTTTTCTTCCAGCTTGATGCATTCCACATCATTGCGCTGGCCCAGGGAACCATCGTCATTGACCAGGAATTTGGGCACCAGGAACAGGGAAATGCCCTTGACGCCGGGGGGGGCGTCGGGCAGACGGGCCAACACCAGATGGATGATGTTTTCGGCCAGTTCGTGATCGCCCGAGGTGATGAAGATCTTTTGGCCCGAAATCAGATAGGAACCGTCATCCTGGCGCTGGGCCTTGGAGCGCAAGGCCCCCACATCCGAACCGGCGGACGGTTCGGTCAGGTTCATGGTGCCGGTCCATTCGCCCGATACCAGCTTGGGCAGATAAGCCGCCTTCAACTCGTCCGACCCGTGGACGGACAGGGCTTCCACCGCGCCTTGGGTCAGCATGGGGGTCAGGGCAAAGCTCATATTGGCGGCGTGCCAGATTTCCTGGACGGCGGTGGCCACCAATTGCGGCAATCCCTGGCCACCCCATTCCGGGTCCGAGGGAACGGAGTTCCAGCCGCTTTCGACGAATTGGGCATAGGCTTCCTTGAAGCCGTTGGGCAGGCGGACCTTGCCGCCTTCCAGATGGCATCCCTCGCGGTCGCCCACCGGGTTCAGAGGGGCCAGAACGCCCGCCCCGAATTTACCCGCTTCCTCCAGCACCGCGTCAACCAGATCCTGGGACGCTTCCTCGAAACCGGGCAGGGTGCAGATTTCCGGCAGGCCGGCCAGATGCTCGATGACAAACGCCATGTCGCGGACGGGCGGGGTGAAGGTGGGCATGGGTGGACGCTCCTTTATTCGTTGTAACCTCAAAAGACGGGACAACCGGGGTCTTCGTCAAGCCCTCCCGTGGTCATGGGCATATGCATGGTGGAGGGGGCGACGGGCTTGACCCGCCGCCAACCGGGGGAACCGGCCTTATCCGGCGCGCAATCCAGACAGGAAATCCGTCAATGCCGTCCGCAACGTCCCCGCCTGTTCGGTCAGGGATGCGGATGCGGCCCGGACTTGATTCGCCTGGCCTTGGGTTTCGTCAGCGGCGGATGCCAGGCCATCCACATTGTCGCTGGCGACTTTTGCCCCCATGGCGGCCTGTTGGATGGATCGGGAAATTTCGCTGGTGGCGGCGCCTTGCTGTTCAACGGCGGCGGCGATGGCCGAGGTGCTGGCATGGATGCGGTCGATGGTGGTGTTTACATCGGACAGGGCATTGGCCGCTTGGGTGGTGATGGATTCGATGCCCTGGATCTGGACGGTGATTTCCTGGGTGGCTTTGGCGGTCTGATTGGCCAAATTTTTGACTTCGCCCGCCACCACGGCAAAGCCCTTGCCGGCTTCGCCCGCCCGTGCCGCCTCGATGGTGGCGTTAAGCGCCAGCATATTGGTTTGGGCGGCGATGGCGGAAATCATCCGGGTCACTTCATCCACACGGGCCACGGTTTCCTGAAGGCTTTCCATGGTCCGGGTGGTGTGATCCAATTCGGCCACCGCATGCTGGGCTTCCGATGCGGATTCCGTCACCTGGCGGGAGATTTCGCCGATGGATGCGGACAATTCCTCGGTGGCGCTCGCCACCGATTGCACATTGACCGATGCTTCCTGCGAGGCCCCGGCCGCGGCGGATGTCTGGGCGCCGGTTTGTTGGGCCAGACCGGACAGGCTGGTGGCATGGGCGGAAAGCTGGCTGGCGGCACCAGCGATTTCGCTGACCACATTGCCCACATTGCCATCCAGAAGATCGGCCATCTCCAGCAATGCCTGGCGGCGTTCCTGGGCTTGTTTCAGCCGCAGGGCCTCTTGTTCGCCGCGCAGGATCTGGGCATCCTTCATGGCGTCGCGGAATACCAGGACCGACCGGGCCATGGCGCCCATTTCATCCTTTTGCCCGGTGGCGGAAACCTGGGCGGTCAAATCCCCGGCGGCCAGTTTGTCCATGGTCGCTTCCAGTTGGACAAGCGGGCGGGTCACCCGGCGGGTCACCACCAGCCAGCCCAGCAAAAGCAGCAGGACGGAAAAGCCGGTAAAGGCGGCGGCGATCAGCCAGGACCGCAACGTGGATGCCGCCTGATCGGCCAGGACCAGGGCCGATGCCTCGGTTGCGGTCTGCTGGGCGGCGATGATGCTGTCCATGGCCGCGCTGGCCGATTTGAACCAGTCTTGAGCCGTGATGGGATAGGCGGTGCCCGCCTTTCCCGCATCCAGCACCGATTGTCGGATGGTTTCGAATTGGGTGAAATAGTTGGTCCCGATGGTCGTCAGGGCCGCGCCCACCGGCGCGGATAGGGTGTCATCCCGGCCCAGGGTGCGGGCGCTTTCCCAGGCCCCCAGGATGCGACCGCGGAATTCGCCGATGATTTCGATGTCGCGGCTGTTCATGGCGCGTCCCGCCGCGATCACGCCGTTGATATAGCCCCGTTCGCGCCCGGCATATTCCGACATGATCGCCAATTGTGTCCGCAGATCTTCGGCCTGGATCAGTTCGGGGATGTGGACATTGGCCACCACCATGGCCCGGCGCAATTCCAGCGCCGCGGTGATCTGGCGGGACGTGGATGGAAACCAATCCACGGCGATTTGTGGCGGGCGCAGGGATTTGGCCTGGGTCAATGCCTGATCCACCTGCTGGCGCAGCGCCAGAACGGTCTGATGATGGCGGTCCACATCGGCCTGAAGGGCGGCGCGGGTGGGGAAATCCATGGCGGGCATCAGGGCCAGGGCATCGCTGAATGCCTGATCCCCGGCGGTGCGGCGGCCCTGAATGGCCTTCATCGCCTCGGCTCCGATGACGGCATCGGCACCCAATGCGCCATTGGTCAGCCCGCGTTCCACCGCCCATTGGCTGGCGGCAGAGAGGAGCAGATCGGAAACGCGGCGCTCATCCGTCATCCGCACGGTTTGCCGCCATTGTGTCCACGAATGATTGGCGATCAGCCCCATTGCTGCAATCGCCATCACCGCCAGTCCAACCAAGACGGTGTTCAGAATGGTTCTGATGCTCATCGCCGCCCCTTGAATACATCAAAGCGTGCATATCGGAAGGGGAAGTTATCGAATCATTCCAAAATTTCCAATAGCTAATTTATGGGCATTGGGTTGCGGAAATCACTTTTCCGGGATTCATAAGTCCGTGCGGATCGAAAACTTGTTTTATCCGCCGCATCATATCTATCTCAACTTCCGATTTGTAATATTCCATGTCAGATATTTTTAACATTCCAATACCATGTTCTGCTGAAAAACTTCCGTCCATTTCAGCTACGATATCGTGCACGATTCGGTTCATCTCTTTCCAGTGGGAGAGGAAGCTGTCTTTATCCATGGTCTTGGGCTGGGACAGATTGAAATGCACGTTGCCGTCGCCCAGATGGCCGAACGCCACCACCCGGACATCGGGCATGGCCTGGGTCACGGCGGCCGATGCCTGGCCGATCAGGTCGGGCATGCGGGCCACGGGTACGGAGATGTCGTGCTTGATGGACCCGCCTTCGTATTTCTGGGCTTCGGGGATGCTTTCGCGAATGCGCCACAAATTCTTGCGCTGGTCGTCGGATTGGGCCAGCACCACATCGCGGATGATCCCCTGTTCCATGGCTTGGGCCAGCATGGTTTCGGCGACATCATCGGATTGGGCCGGGGAAAAGGCCGAGATTTCCAGCAGCAGATACCATGGATGGGCGGCGCCGAAAGGGTCGCGGATACCGGGAATGTGGGCCACGGTCATGTCCAGCCCGATGCGGGGAATCAGTTCGCAGGCGGTGACCACATCGCCCAGGGACCGCCGGGCCAGCCCCAGCAAGGCCAATGCCTGGGCCGGGTTGTCCAGGGCAGCCAGGGCGGTGACCATACGGGCCGGGCGGGGAAACAGCTTCAGCACGCAGGCGGTGATGATGCCCAAGGTGCCTTCGGCGCCGATGAACAGATGTTTCAGGTCATAGCCGGTATTGTCCTTGCGCAAGGTCCGCAAGCTGTCCCAGATCCGGCCATCGGGTAAGACCACCTGTAATCCCAGGACCAGATCGCGGGTGTTGCCATAGCGCAATACGCCGACACCACCCGCATTGGTGGACAGATTGCCGCCGATGCGGCATGACCCTTCGGCAGCCAGGGACAGAGGAAACAGACAACCTGCCTGTTCCGCCGCGTCCTGGATATTGGCCAGGATGCAGCCAGCATCCACCGTCATGGTCAGATTGACCGGATCAACGGCGCGGATGGCGCATAAGCGTTCGGTGGAAATGATCACCGAATTTCCCTGGGCTACCGCCCCACCGCACAGCCCGGTATTGCCGCCTTGAGGCACCATGGCCAGTCCGTGGGTGGCGGCCAACCCGACCACCTGGGCCACCTGTTCCGTATCGGCGGGGCGCAGCACCGCCAGGGCATGGCCCTGGTACAATCCCCGTTCTTCGGCCAGATAGGGGGCCATGGCGTCGCCGGTCAGAACATGGGCGGCACCGATGATGGCGGCGAAATCCGGGATGGGGGGGACGGTCATGGCACGGGGATATCCAAAGGGGAAAGCCGGGGCGCGGCGGCGCGTCGCAGGCGGTCGTTGATGGCCAGCCCCAGCCCGTGACCGGGAATGGGGGCGATGGCGATGCCGGTAAAGGGCGCACGGTCCAAGGCGCGCAGCATGCTGAACAAATTGGCGGCGGCTTCGCCCAGATCGCCGCTGGCGGACAATTGCAAGGTGGCGCCGTCATGGGGGCCGAAGGCCAGGAAGGCTTCGCCCTCAGATGGGGCGGCGGCATCCAGCCGCACGGGCAGGCCGGGGGCGTAATGGCTGGCCAGCATGCCGGGGCTTTTGGGAGCGGTGGGATCGGCGCCGGGGCGCAGCAGCGTCGTTCCCAGCAAATCCTCGATTTCCTCGGCGGTGATGCCGCCGGGCCGCAACAGGCCGGGCTGATCCCCGGTCAGGTCCAGCACGGTGGATTCCACCCCCACGCTGCATGGCCCGCCATCCAAGATCAGGTCGATACGTCCGCCCAGACTGTCCATCACATGGGATGCCTGGGTGGGGCTGACCGATCCCGACCGGTTGGCCGACGGGGCGGCGATGGGCTTGCCTGATTGTGCGATCAATTGCCGGGCGGCGCCGTGGCCGGGCAGGCGGATGGCCAGACTGTCCAGCCCGGCGCTGGCCAAAAGCGAAATGGGCGATTGTCCCTGCCGGGGCAGCACCAGGGTCAGGGGGCCGGGCCAAAACCGGTCCATCAGCCGACGGGCGCGCTTGTCCACCACCACCAAGGAATCAGCGTGGTCGCGATCGGCCACATGGATGATCAGCGGGTTGAAGCTGGGGCGGCCCTTGGCGGCGAAGATGGCCGCCACCGTCCGGTCGTTGGTGGCATCCCCCCCCAGGCCGTAAACGGTTTCGGTGGGAAAAGCCACCAGCCGACCCAGCATCAGCAGATCGGCGGCTTCACCGATGGCGGCGGGTTCAACGGGGTACAGCAAGGTGTGCAGGTGTTCGGACTCGGTCATGATCGGGCAGCCTGGAAACAAGTGCTCAGGTTGGCACACTCCCGTACCGTTCGTCACCAGCCTTGCGGTTGAATTTTCGCTCCTTCCAGTGCGCGTTGCCGCTGTTGCAACTGGACATTGATGTCCAATTCCTTGACCACCTGATCCAATGTGGTGATGCCACGGGCTTCCAGCATGTCGATTTGGCGCAACAGCACGGCGGCGGTGACGATGGCATCGCCCAGAGCCGTGTGGCGGTCGGTGATGGAAATGCCCAGGCGGGCGCAAATGTCATCCAGGGAATGCCCGGCCTCGGCCCCGTCCAGATAGCTGGAAATCATCATGGTATCCAGGACCGGATTATCAAAGCGCACGCCCATATCCTGTTCCCGCATGCGCAGGAATTTCAGGTCAAAGGCGGCGTTGTGGGCCACCAGCACCGCATCGGCGGTGAAGGATTTGAATTGGGGCAAGATGACGCCGATGGGCGGCTTGTCGCGGGCCATGTCGTCGGTGATGCCGTGAAACCGGATGCTGTCCGGCGGGATGGGGCGGCCCGGATTGACGATGCGGTTGAAACTTTCCCCCGACAGGATGCGGCCATTGACCACCCGCACCCCGCCAATCTGGACGATCTGGTCGCCCTGGGCCGGGTTCAGACCGGTGGTTTCGGTATCGAAAACCACAAAGGTCAGGCTGCGCAATGGTTGGCGCCCCAATTCCCCCACATCGCGGCTGCTGTCCAGCAGGGACAGGTCATAAAATTCCGGCCTGGTCGGCAAATCGCTTTTGGGCTGGCCGCTGCCCACCTCGACCCCAGGCGGCATGGGCAGCATCAGCCAGGATCGGCCATTGCGGTGTTCCTGGCGGACGGCATCGCCCGCATGGTGGGCCAGCACGTCGCGGACGGTCATGCCCCCCAATCCAGCCAGGGGTAAGGCCAGCCAGTCGGCCAGGGCGGGACGCGCCGCCGTGGCCCCGGCCCAGCCGATTTCGACAAAGGCGCCGTCTTCGCCCAGGCTGGCGGCCAAATCCACTTCATCCAGGCCGAAGCGGTCGGAAATGCGGCGGATCAGGGATTCCACCGCCAGGGCCAGCGAATGGGAATCCACATGCAGCCAGACCGGCAGGCCGGTCACGGTCACCTGGGGGTGACCATCGGCGAAACGCCGGGCCACCAGCCCGAAAAAGTCGCCGGAATGCAGATCGGCCATGGGCCACCAGCCCGACAGCGCCCGGCGATAGCCATCGCCGACAGCCCGCAGAACGGTGGAAATGGTTTGGGCTTCCTGGGCGACCAGGACGGGATTGTCGGCGGCCATGCTGAGACGCAGGACCGGACCTTCCAAGGTTTCCCCGATGCCGCGCAGCAGGGCATCGCGCTGGGCCAGGGCGGTCACTTGCGGGCCAGCATCCACCATGGTGATCACATAGCCGCTATTGCCGCCATCCGGATCGCGGATCAGGGTCATGCGGGCCTGCAACAGCATGGTGCCATCCTGGGTCCCGGCCAGGAACGGCACCCCCCGCCCATCCTGATGGGTTCGGTGGGACAGCATGTCCAGCATGTGCAGCACCGCATCGCGGGAAACGGTTTCAAACAAGGACCGCCCCAGCCCCAGGGGGCCGGTCTGGCCCAGCATTTCCATGGCCACCGAATTGTATAAGACGATCTGATGGCGTTGATTGCAGACCACCACCGCTTCGTGCAGGTCGTTCAGGATGGCGGCCAGCCGGGCCGAGGTTTCCTCGGCTTTATGGGTGGCGCCGGCCAAGCCTTCGGCCAGTTCGGCGCGGATGGCGGCCATGCGGGCGGTCAATTCGTTCACCGCCTCGGGCAGGGGGGATAAGACGGCGAATTGGGCGGAATCCACCGCCACGCGGTTGCCGCCATGGGCGGTGGCCCGGACCTCGGCGGCCAGCCGACGCAGCCGACGCAGCATGTGGAAATCGACCACCTTCCACGCCACCGCGAACATGATGGATGCCCCGGCCACCGAAATCAGGGTCAGGGCAGTGAATTCATCACTGCCGCCTTCGCTTTTGTTCAAAAAAAACGCCGCGCCGACGGTCATCAGGACCTGAACGGCGAAAGCCAGCAGCAGCCACGGGAACGGGCCACGCCAGGGATTGGGCATGGGTGTGTCTCCTCACCTCCGGGGGGCCACGCCATTCTGACGGGCGTGTGCCCTGAACCGGCCATCATGAACGGGCCGGTCCCGCATCATAGGTGCATCCTGTGGGGGAGTCATCCGGGAAGGATGAAGCCACGCACGGGAAAATAGAAAAGTGTGTTTTTCCTTAAGGATAGTAGATTTGAAAAATCATGAGTATTAAAAGTAAACCTGATTGGAGAAATCTGAGAAAATCACGTTTAAATCCGGGGGGAACCGGTTTCGTGAAGGTCGAGAGGGTATAAGATGCGGCGACTTTTCATTTCATTGATGGTGGCAGTTTCCTGTTTCTTGCCGGATATCGTTCAGTCCAAGGAAATAGTGAAAGTCGGCGGATATGAGTTTCAACCTTTTGTCGAATATGCCCAGGATGGTCAGCCAAGGGGGGTGACCGTCGAAATGATCAAAGTGCTGAACAATGTTCAGGACACCTATGAATTCCGGTTTGTCCCCACATCGTCCCGGCGCCGCTATGCGGAATTGAATGAGGGAAAGTTTGATCTGATCTTTTTTGAAAGCCCGGAATGGGACTGGGTGACAAAGGCTTATCCTGTTGATTTTTCCCGTGTTTTTCTGAATGGCGGGGAAGTGTTCGTGTCTTTGTCCAAGCCGGGGCGGGGTCAGGATTGGTTCAGCAGCCTTCAGGGAAAGAAGATGGTCGGGATTTTGGGCTATCACTATGGCTTCGCCAATTTCAACGCCGACCCGGATGTTTTGAAAACCACCTACAATATGAAGCTGGTGGGGAATCAGCGCTCCAGCATTGATATGGTTCTGGCGGATCGTATGGATGTGGCAGTGGTCACCGATTCATATCTGTGGGCTTATCTGCGTGACAATCCCGATGCCAAATCCCGGATTTTGGTGTCGGACCGCTATGATCAGACCTATAGCCACCGGGTGCTGGTCCGCCGGGGCGGTCCCATCGGCGTCGATGCGGTCAATCGCTTGCTGGATGGGATGGAGCGCGACGGATCGTTGGATCGGCTGTGGAAGGCGACGGGTGTGGCCCATTGATGAAGACCGGCATGGTCTTTGGTATTACCGGGGTGTTCCGGGAACCCCGACCGGCGCCGCCGGGCCATCTTGTCCCATCTTTTAGTATAAGTCGTTGATTTATTGCGAAAATATGACCATGGCGATGGCGGCGCTCCTCTGATATGTGATACCTGACAGCCGGTGAGTGTCGTTTTGAGCGAAGGTATCCCGCACATGGATGTGACCGTGGTGGCCGAAGGTGACTGCACCCTGGTAAGGCTGGGGGGCCGCCTGACTTTTGCCGAAAATCAGGATTTCCGGCGAATGATCGCCACTTTGGATCAGTCCAAGGCCATGCAGGTGATTATTGATCTGGGCGGGCTGGACTATATCGACGTGGCCGGGTTGGGCATGTTGCTGGCGGCGCGGGATGATATCGTCGGTCGGGGTGGCCGTGTTCTGTTGCGCAACCCGGCGGCCCAGGTGGGGCGTATGCTGGATTTGGCCCGGTTTTCCGATTTTTTCGACGTGCAACCGGCAGGGTGATGCCGCCCGCCGGGGTCAGGCTTGTTCCCCCGCCACCATCTCCAATTCCCGCAACATGGTTTCAACGATCCGGTCCAGATCGCCCAGATGATCGGCCCAGACTTGGCGCAGCCGGTCGCGCATGGTCTGACGTCGGCCGGATGGAAACGCATCGCAGATGGCGGCGGTCAGATTGCCTTGGGATTCTGGCACATGCAGGCCAATGCCGTCCCAATCAAGGGTACGGTCAAAGGGCAGCACCCAGCCATCGGACAGGATGACGGGAATGCAGGCAAAGGACATCACTTCCAGCAGACGATAGGAAAACAGCGCGTCGCCACGGGGGACCAGGGCGAAATCCGACTGTTCCAGCAATTGGACATAGTCCGTGTCAAAGGTCTGGGTCTGGCTGTCGATGCGGCCGGCATGGTTGGCAGGCTGCACCAATTGGCAGATGACGCGCTGTCCATCATGCAATTGCGCCAGAACCGTGCGGCAAGGATGGGACGGCGCCCCCCGGAATGACAGCGTGACCGGGCGGGGACGGTCATGGGGCGCGCCCATGGTGACCGGCAGGGCGGGCATGCTGATGGTCCGGGGATTGAGACTGCGTTCCCACCGTTCCAGGCAGATATCGGCGACAAAGACGTGGTGTAAATTCTGGACGATCCGGGGCAGACGGATAAAGGGATGCATGTTGACGATGCAGATGGGACGCTGTGCCGCCACCAACTGATTGAGATAGCGTTCATACGCCCCCTGATCCCAGCCGCCACGGATGAAGGCGCTTTGCTGGTTGCCGTAACGGGGCCAGTTGGTTTCATAGGCGGTATCTTCCGCGGGCAACACCATGTCAGCCTGGGCAGGGTCATCCACATAGCGGGGATTGCGGCGCACGGCTTGGGTGAACATGTCCCAAAAGACCGTGCGCGGCATGGTCGGGTCCGGGTGGATGAACGAAACTTTCATGGGTGTGGCCCCTATGGTGGTCCGACCGGACGGTATGCAATTGATGGGTGGGGTTCAAGACGGAACGCCGAAGCGGATCAGCTTTTCTCGGCGGTGATAAAGCTGGCCAGAACCTTTTTCTGTCCGGCGGAATCGAAATTGATTTCCAGCTTGTCGCCATCCACGGCGATGACGGTTCCCATGCCGAATTTCTGATGATGGACCCGCGTGCCGGGGGCCAATCCATCCTGGGGGGCGGATGATGGGGGGCGGGCGGGGCTGTGCCATCCGCCTTGTCCCAACTGGCGGGGGGGCTGGCTGGTCCAGCCATCATCGGCCCAGCGTCCGCTGCCGCCGCCGGTGTACAGGCCGGTTTCGGCCGTGCGCTCGATCTCGGCCTGGGGGAGTTCGTCGAGAAAGCGGCTGGGCAGTGATGTTTGCCATTGGTTGTAGATGCGGCGATTGGCGGCAAAGCTGATCAAGGCCCGTTTGCGGGCGCGGGTCAGGCCCACATAGGCCAGGCGGCGTTCTTCTTCCAACCCCTGTTCGCCGCTTTCGTCCAGGGCTCGCTGGTGGGGGAACAATCCTTCTTCCCAGCCGGGCAGGAAGACGGTGTCGAATTCCAATCCCTTGGCCCCATGCAGGGTCATCAGCATCACTTTGTCGGCGCTGGTGTCGGCGTCGTTTTCCATGACCAGGGCCACATGTTCCAAAAAGCCCTGAAGCGATGGGAATTCCCCCATGGCCCGCACCAATTCCTTCAGATTGTCCAACCGGCCAGGGGCTTCGGGGGTTTTATCCGCCTGCCACATGGCGGTATAGCCGGATTCGTCCAAAACCAATTGGGCCAGTTCGGCGTGATCCATCTGGTCCATCTGGCCGCGCCAATCCATGATCCGGGTGCAAAAATCGGTCAGGGCCTTGCGCTGTTTGGGCTTCATCTCGTCGGTTTCCACCAGCACTCTGGCGGCTTCGAACAGGGACAGGCCACGGGCGCGGGCCACGGTGTGCACGGCCTGCAAGGCGACATCGCCTAATCCCCGCTTGGGCAGATTGACAATGCGTTCAAAGGCCAGGCCGTCATCAGGGGAATTGATCAGGCGCAAATAGGCCAGGGCATCCCGGATTTCCTGGCGTTCGTAAAAGCGCGGGCCGCCGATGACCCGATAGGGGACGCCGGTGGTGATCAGCCGTTCTTCGAATTCGCGGGTTTGGAAGCCGGCGCGGACCAGGATGGCCATGCTGGCCAGGGCTTCCCCCGACCGTTGCAGACTTTCAATCCGGTCGACAATCTGGCGGGCTTCTTCCGGCCCGTCCCACATGCCGCGGACCTGAACCTTTTCCGTCCGTCCGTCCGGGAACGTCAGACCCGTGCGCAAGGTTTTGCCCAGGCGGTCGCGGTTATGGGCGATCAGATGGCTGGCCGCCGCCAGGATGTGGGGGGTGGATCGGTAATTGCTTTCCAGCCGGACCACCGCCGCGCCGGGGAAATCGGTTTCGAAGCGCAGGATATTGCCCACTTCGGCGCCGCGCCAGGAATAGATGGATTGGTCATCGTCGCCCACGCAACAGATATTGCGGTGTTTCTGGGCCAGCAGACGCAGCCATAAATATTGGGCGACGTTCGTATCTTGATATTCATCCACCATGATATAGCGGAACTGTTCCTGATATTGATCCAGGATTTGGGGCTGGGTCGTGAACAGGGTCAGCACATGCAGCAGCAAATCACCGAAATCGCAGGAATTCAGGGTCAGCAGGCGTTCCTGATACAGACGGTACAGGTCCTGTGCCCGTCCGCCCGCCATATCGGTATTGGCCTCGGCCCCCAGACGGTCCGGGGTCAGGCCCCGGTCTTTCCAGCGCTGGATCGTTCCCATCACCGCCTGGGCCGGCCATTTCTTGCCGTCCACATGCAGGGCTTCCATCACCTGCTTCAGCAGGCGGGTTTGGTCGTCGCTGTCCAGGATGGTGAAATTGGACTTCAGCCCCACGGCTTCGGCGTGGCGGCGCAGGATGCGGACACACAGGGCGTGAAAGGTCCCCAGCCACACGCCCTCGGCCACCGGGCCGATCAGATTGGCGACACGTTCGCGCATTTCACGGGCAGCACGGTTGGTAAAGGTGACCGCCAGAATTTGCCAGGGCTGGGCGTGGCGACCGGATAGGATGTGGGCCAGACGCGATGTCAGCACCCTGGTCTTGCCGGTGCCCGCCCCGGACAATACCAGCACCGGCCCGTCAATGGTGGTGACCGCCTGATGCTGTTCGGTATTCAGCCCATCCAGCCAGGGCGTCCCCCCCGTGCCCAGGGATTGGGACGGGTGAAACGGATCGGATTCGGCATCATCAAGGGCAAAGGGGTCAGACATGGGATAGACGGCTTCCGCATGGGGGATGGGAACAAACCATGCCCAGGCTAAAGGCTTCCGGCTTTTCTGTCTACCCGTGTGCCGTCATCAGCTTAACGCATCGCGGCTTCCGCCCGCGCTGGTCAGGCCCATTTGCGACGCGGCGACCACGGCGCGGGTGCGGTTGTTGACGTTCAGCGCCTTCAAAATGGCGGTGACATGCAGCTTCACCGTGCCTTCGGCCAGTTCCAGGACCCGCGCGATTTCCTTGTTCGATTTTCCCTGGCCCAGCAAGGCCAGCACTTCGCGTTGACGCGGGGTCAGGAAGGAAATGGCGCTGTCGGTGGCAGGGGGCAGTTCCTCGGCATGGCTGACGCTTTGTTCCAGCAGGGCAGGGGGCAAGTACACGCCGCCGGACAAGACCAGTTTCAACGCCGACAGCATCACCCGGCTGGATGATGTCTTGGGGATGAAGCCGGCCGCGCCCAAATTGACCGCCTGCAAAACGTGGCGGCGGTCATCGGATGCCGAGAGCACGATCACCGGAACCCGTTCAGGCAAGACCTGGCGCAGGGTCTGCAACCCTTCGGTCCAGGGAACGCCCGGCATGCCCAGATCCAGCAACAGAATGTCGATGTCACTTTCACTTCCGGCCAGATCAATGGCCTGGGTGAAGTTCGACGCCTCCACGATGGTCAGGCTATAGCCCAATTGGTCCAGAACATGACGCAGACCGTCGCGGAACAGTTCATGGTCATCGGCGAGTAATATCTTCATGGGTGGTCACCATATCTCCGTTTGGACAGCCCGCCCACCGGATGTCTCGGTCCCCGGACGCCCGCATATTCCCCAGGCTGGGAAATATGCACAACAGTACCACTGCTGGAACAAAACTAGCGCAATAAGCGTCGAATGCAATATAAAATGGCCATATATCTATAGTATCATACCATGGACATAAGAGGGCAGTGCTGGTCCGAATGGCTGATCTATAATCATACCCACATCTCTGGTATGGGGCCGTCGCCGAACTTATCAAAAAATTTCCTTCGGTTTTTACTGATCATGCGGAAAAAAGCAAAGTTTTGGATGCATGAATGGTCCTTGTTCCCATATTCTTCTTAAAGGTTTCGTTGTGAAGGGCGGGGTTTGGCGGGTATGTCCGTTCCGTCCCGGTGTGTGGATGTCAGGTGGCGGGGATCAATATGGCGCGGCGCGATGTGACCATAGGACAGCGTTATCAGCCGGTGGATGGTAATTCAGTCTGGGAAGTGCAGGAATTGGTTAAGGACCCAGAGGGCATTGTTCATGCCCGGCTGGTGCGGGTCGGGGATCCGTTGGTGGGAAAAATGATTTCCGGGTTGGCGTTGCGTGACGCCAAATTGTATCGATTGTTGCCGGGATATCCTCTGCCGCAAGAGTGACAAGGCAGTGTGCTATACTTCCCACCGGGTATTGATAATGTCCGTGCATGGGTTGCGTCCGTGTGCGGGTTCTGCGACAAACAGGTTGCTGTTGCAGCAAAATCATCGAGGGTGGAGGAGTCATGGCTCGCCGCAGGTTCCGGCGCAATTCCCACGGCCAACGGCTTTGGGCCACGTTTTTCAAGCTGTCATTCGGTCTGGCGTTTCTGGCCGCCCTGGCTGGGGCGGGATATGTGGCCGGACGGCGCGACGGCGCCGCCTTGCTGGCCCAGGCAGTGGCACGGGCCGAAGCATCGGATGCCCAGCTTCAGACCGTGAGTGCGGATGCCATGGCCCTGCGCGGGCAGTTGGACGAAGCCCGCGCCCGCGCCGACGCGGCGGAATCGCTGTATCGCGCCGTGGTGGCCAGCGATGATGTCAAGGCCGTGGCCCAGGCCGCCCGCGCCCGGCTGGATGCCGGCGTGGATGCCAAGCGCCTGTTGTTCGTTCTGAACAATGCGGAAAAGCCCCGCAAATGCACCGATGTGGTGACTAAGCGGTTCATGGTCAAGACGGAACGTCTGGAAAGCGATGCCACTTGGGTCCGCTTTGGCGATCTGGTCACCGTCACCGCCCAAGGTGTGGCGGGGAACGGGTCTGAACGTCTGTTCGATCCGAGCAAGCCGATCCGTATGCAATTCACTCAGATCGGTGGAAAGGCAATGGAATTGGACGGTGTCTTGCCGTTGCAATATTCCATGATGGCCAAAGGCAGCGAATACCGCTTCAACATCACCGCCGGGGAACGGGGATTTGTCGATGTGGCCAGCGACCGCTGCGATGCCAAGTGACCGCCGGTCATGAGATGCTGCCATTGGTCATGGGGGCGGATATCTGTTTCCATCGGCAATAACCGCGCCGGATCAGCTACGGGGCTGGATTCGGATGGGCGAGTGTGCAATATGGTTCCCGCGTCGAAGCTGGGGCGGGCAGCGCCCGGCAACGACCGGGCCGTGGGTGGATCGCCGGTCAGTGGTGATGGCAGTCCCCCGCAGGCGGGTGCCCGTGTCAGGTGACATGCCCCGCCGCCCCTTGCACCCTATGGAGGAAACTTATGACTGTTCGCGTCGCCATCAACGGTTTCGGCCGGATCGGCCGTCTCGTTCTCCGGGCCATTCTTGAATCCAAGCGCACCGATATCGAGGTGGTGGCCATCAATGATCTGGGAGCGATCACGACCAACGCCCATCTGCTGAAGTATGATTCGGTCCATGGCGTGCTGCCGGCCGATGTGACGGTGGAAGGCGACATCATGAACGCCGGTGCCGGTCCCATGCAGGTCACTGCCGAACGCGATCCCAGCAAGCTGCCGTGGGGCGATCTGGGCGTGGATATCGCCTTTGAATGCACCGGCATCTTCACCGCCCGCGACAAGGCCGCCGCCCATCTGGCCGCCGGCGCCAAGCGCGTGCTGGTGTCGGCCCCGGCCGACGGCGCCGATCTGACCGTGGTTTATGGCGTCAATCACGACAAGCTGACCAAGGATCATCTGGTGGTGTCCAACGGGTCGTGCACCACCAACTGTCTGGCTCCGGTGGCTCAGGTCCTGCATGGACTGGCGGGCATCAAGCACGGCTTCATGACCACGGTTCACGCCTATACCGGCGACCAGAACACCGTGGACACCCTGCACAAGGATCTGCGCCGCGCCCGTGCCGCCGCCTTGTCCATCATCCCCACCTCGACCGGCGCGGCCAAGGCCATCGGTCTGGTGCTGCCGGAACTGGCCGGCAAGCTGGATGGCACCTCGGTCCGTGTGCCGACCCCCAACGTGTCGATGATCGATCTGAAGGTCGTGGTGGAAAAGTCCGTGACCAAGGAAGAGATCAACGCCGCCATGGCCGCTGCCGCCAAGGATCGGTTGAAGGGCGTGTTGGCCTATAACACCGCGGAACTGGTGTCCATCGACTTCAACCACAATCCGGCTTCGTCCAGCTTCGACGCCACCCAGACCAAGGTGATCGACGGAACCTTCGTGCGCGTGCTGTCCTGGTACGACAACGAATGGGGCTTCTCGAACCGCATGGCCGACACTGCCGTCGCCATGGCCAAGCTGATCTGATCCGATGACGGGGGCGGGCCAATGGCCCGCCCTCTTTTTCTTTTGCCAACGATTATGACCTGGAAATGGGGGAAGCGATGTTCCGTACCATCGACGCCTTGGATGTGGCGGGTAAGCGGGTTCTGGTCCGCGCCGATCTGAACGTGCCGGCCAAGGATGGCGTGGTGACCGACACCACCCGGATCGACCGGTCCGCCGCCACCTTGACCCAATTGGCCGAACGCGGCGCCAAGGTAATCGTGCTGACCCATTTCGGCCGTCCAAAGGGGCGCGACGAAAAATATTCGCAAAAATTGCTGGTGGCGCCGTTGTCCAAGGCAGTGGGCAAGCCGATTGCCTGGGCTGATGATTGCATCGGTGCCGCGGCGGAAAGCGTGATTTCCAGCATGAAGAATGGCGATATCGCCTTGCTGGAAAACGTCCGCTTCCACCCGGAAGAAGAAAAGAACGATGCGGCCTTTGCCCGCAAATTGGCGGTTCTGGGCGATCTTTATGTCAATGACGCCTTTTCCACCGCCCACCGCGCCCATGCGTCCACCGAAGGTCTGGCCCACATTCTGCCCGCCGCCGCCGGTCGTTTGATGCAGGCCGAGTTGGAAGCCTTGGGTAAGGCCCTGGGCGCCCCGGAAAAGCCGGTCGCCGCCCTGGTGGGTGGGGCCAAGGTGTCCACCAAGCTGGATTTGCTGGGTAATCTGGTGGCCAAGGTGGATTATCTGATCATCGGTGGCGGCATGGCCAACACTTTCCTTTATGCTCAGGGCAAGCCGGTGGGCAAGTCCTTGTGCGAAAAGGATATGGCCGATACCGCCCGTGCCATTCTGGAAAAGGCCCAGGCCGCCCATTGCCATGTGATCCTGCCCGTGGATGTGGTGGTGGCCGGTGAATTCGCCGAAAACGCCCTCAGCAAGGTGGTGCCGGTGGATCAGGTGCCGGACGATCAAATGATCCTGGATGCCGGTCCGGCCAGCGCCGAAGCCATCATTGACCGCCTGGGCGGGTGCAAGACCTTGGTGTGGAACGGTCCTTTGGGCGCGTTCGAAATCAATCCTTTTGATGCCGCCACCAATGCGGTGGCCAAATCGGCGGCAGAGCGGACCCGTCAGGGCAAGCTGTTGACCGTGGCCGGTGGTGGCGACACCGTTTCGGCCTTGGCCAAGGCGGGTGTCGAGGATGATTTCTCTTACATCTCCACCGCTGGCGGTGCGTTCCTGGAATGGCTGGAAGGCAAGGTTCTGCCGGGCGTCGCCGCCCTGGACATCAAGGAAACCCATGGCGGATGCGGGTGTGGCGGTAAAAGCCACTGATATCGCCCGGCCAATGAACTGACCCGTTGGGTCAGTTCAGGCCGAGACGGTGACGCTCAGGCGCCGCGCGGGCCGGTCGGCCGCCGAACGGATCATTTCAAAGGGCGGCCGGTATCAGACCGGTTCCATGACTTTCTGAAATGAGTATAACAGGGGGGCGGCACAGCCTCCCCCCATCCTATTGGTAGTCAACAGAATTGGTGGTTTGGAAGGCTGTGCCTCCAAATGGGTTCGGGTGAGAACCCAACCCGCGAAGCGGAGTTTTTCCGCACCCCGACCATATCCCGGTGATCGGAACCGATCACCAGCGCCCGTAGCGGCGGGCGGGTTTCTCTGAACCCCTTGCCTTCCACGGCATAAGCCGCGCGGCCCCTTGGGCCTAACCAATGCCCCATGAGGTTCGCTCTCCGGGATTTGGAATTACACAATTCCGCCATTGGCCCGGATGATTTGGCCATTGACCCAGCCGCCCTGGGGGCCGACCAGAAAGGCGATGACGGCGGCGATGTCGTCGGGTGTTCCCAGCCGTTCCAGCGGCGCCATCTGGGCCATGCGTTCGACCAATTCCGGCGATTTTCCCTCAAGGAATAGATCGGTGGCGGTGGGGCCGGGGGCAATCGCGTTGACGGTGATGGACCGCCCACGCATTTCCTTGGCCAGAATGGTGGTGGCGGCCTCGATGGCGGCTTTGGTGGCGGCGTAAACGCCATAGCTTTCCAATTTCAAGCCGATGACGCTGGTGGACAGGTTGATAATCCGCCCGCCTGGGCGCAGGCGGCGGGCGGCTTCGCGCATGGTGTACAGGCTGCCGGTCAGGTTGGTGGCGATTTGGCTGTGGATATGGGCGTCATCCGCATCGGCGATTTTGGCCAGTTTCAGGATGCCTGCATTGTTGATCAGCACGTCTACGCCGCCAAAGCAGGTTTCGGCCTGGCTGAACAGGCGGGATACAGCCGCCGCATCGCCGATATCGGCCTGAACCGTCAGCGCCCGACCGCCATCTTGGCGGATTTCCGTGGCCAAATCCTCGGCTGCCGCCGCCGATTGCGCATAATTGATGACAACGCAATAGCCCATGGTCGCCAGATGACGGGTAATGGCGCAGCCAATGCCACGGGCCGCTCCGGTGATGATGGCGACTTTATCCGTGACCGGTGTATCCGTGATGCGTGCGTCTGTCATGGCATGATCCTGTGTGATGGGGTGGACCAAGCATGCCTCTTTTTCCTAGGCGGATAATCAGTCATTATTCGTCATCATTATTCGGAAAATATAAACAATATGGACCGTTTCGACGCCATGCGGCTGTTCACCCGGATCGTGGACCGGCGCAGCTTTACCTTGGCCGCCGATGATCTTGGGCTGCCCCGATCCACGGTCACCGGCGCGGTCAAACAATTGGAACGGCGGTTGGGGGTGCAATTATTGCGGCGGACCACCCGCCATGTGGCCCCCACCTTGGATGGTCAGGCGTATTACCACCGCTGCCTGTCTATCTTGGCGGATTTGGATGATGCTGAAGGGGCCTTCGCCGGGGCCAGACCCAAGGGGGTGGTGCGCGCCGATGTGCACGGCACCCTGGCCCGTGCCTTCATCCTGCCGCATCTGCCTCGTTTTTTGGACCTTTATCCAGATATCACCCTTCACATGACCGAAGGTGACCGTTTGGTGGATGTGGTGCGTGAAGGGGTGGATTGCGTGGTGCGGGCGGGCAGTCCCCATGATGATCAGATGGTGGTGCGGCTATTGGCGCATTTGGAATGCGCGACCCTGGCTTCGCCCGCCTATCTGTCCCGCCATGGCTGTCCCAATCGGTTGGATGATCTGGCCGGACAGCATTGCATGGTGGGATTTTCGTCCGCTTCGGGCGCCGGGCTATGGCCATTGGAATTCGTGATTGACGGGATGACCCGCACCATCACCTTACCCGCTGCTCTGACCGTCAACGGGGCGGAAAGTTATGTGGCGGCAGCGGGTATGGGATTGGGGGTGATCCAGGTGCCACGTTACCATGTGGCCGATGCCATGGCGGCAGGGCAATTGGTGGAATTATTCCCCCAAACCCCACCCCCGCCCATGGGGGTTTGGCTGATGTATCCCCCTAATCGCCAGCTTTCCCCACGGGTCCGGGTCTTTATGGATTGGCTGGCGGAGTGTTTCATGCCGGCCACCCTTTGACGTGACTGGTTGGCAGGTCACCAGCCGCCATTGCGGCGGCGGCCAAGGGCGCGGCAGCGCCCGCCCGGCGAGGGACAAAAATAATCCCAGAGCCGCCATTGCGGCGGCGGCCAAGGGCGCGGCAGCGCCCGCCCGGCGAGGGACAAAAATAATCCCAGCCGCCATTGCGGCGGCGGCCAAGGGCGCTCAGGACCGCCGGAACAGGCGCAGGCGGCGAAGCTGGCCGACGATGCCTTGACGGAACAGCAATACGCACAAGACGAAAATGCCGCCCTGCAAAATGGTGACCCAGGCCCCCCAACTGGCGAAAGCCGATTGGATGCCCACCAGGATAAAGGCCCCCAGGGGCGGCCCCAGAAACGTGCCCAGCCCCCCGATCAGGGTCATCAGCACCACTTCGCCCGATAGGTGCCAATTGACATCGGACAGGGATGCCAGTTGGAAAACCAGGGCATTTAGCGATCCGGCCAGACCGGACAATGCCGCCGACAGGATGAAGGCCACCAGTTTGAACCGGCTGGTGCTGTAGCCCATGGATTGGGCGCGGGGTTCGTTTTCGCGGATGGCTTGCAGCACTTGGCCAAAGGGTGAATGGATGATGCGGTGAATGGCGGCCAGGGCGGACAGGAACACCGCCAGCACGAAATAATACATGCGGGTCTGGTCGGTCAGGTCGATCAACCCCAGCAGATGGCCGCGCGGAACACTTTGAATGCCGTCTTCGCTGTGGGTGAAGGGGGCCTGAAGGGCGGCGAAATACATCATCTGCGCCAGGGCCAGGGTGATCATGGCGAAATAGATGCCCTGGCGGCGGATAGCCACCAGACCAAACACCAGCCCCAGGCCGGTGGCGGTGGCGATGCCGGCCAGGATGGACAGTTCCGGCCCCAATCCCCACACCTTGGCCGCATGGGCGGCCACATAAGCGCCCCAGCCGAAAAAGGCGGCATGGCCAAAGGATAACAGCCCGCCAAAGCCCAGCAGCAGGTTGAAGGCGGCGGCGAACAATCCCAGACACAGGCCCCGCATCAAAAAAGCCGGATAAATGATGGCGGGCGCGACCAGCAGGACCAGCACCAGGGCGGCCAGAAACAGACGATTACGGGTCATGGGATCAGGATTCCTTGCCGAACAGACCGGCGGGGCGCACCAGCAGCACCAGGGCCATGATGACGAAGATGATGGTGCTGGACGCTTCGGGATAGATCACTTTGGTCAACCCTTCCAACAAGCCCAGGGCATAGCCGGTGATGATGGCCCCCAGAATGGACCCCATGCCGCCGATCACCACCACCGCGAAGACCACGATGATCAGATTGGACCCCATCAGCGGATTGACCGAATAAAGGGGGGCGGCCAGAACCCCGGCGATGGCGGCCAGGGCGGCGCCGAAGCCGAAAGTGACGGTCAGCAGCCGGGGCACGTTGATGCCGAAGGTGCGGACCAAGGTGGGGTTTTCCGTGGCGGCGCGCAGCCGTGCCCCCAGCCGGGTCTTTTCAATCACCACCCAGGTGCCCAGGCACAAGATCAAGGACACGCCGACCACCCAGGCGCGGTAAACCGGCAGATACATGAAGCCCAGATTCCACCCCCCCGACAATTCGCGCGGGGCCTGATAGGGCAGCCCGGAAATGCCGTAAAGCTGCCGCATGGCGCCTTCCAGCACCAGGGCCAGGCCAAAGGTCAGCAGCAGGCCGTACAGATGGTCCAATTGGTAAAGCCGCGACAGCAACAGCCGTTCCACCACCATGCCGATCAGCCCCACCGCCACCGGCGCCAGGATCAGGGCGGGCCAATAGCCCAGCCCCAGATGGGACAGCAGCAGCCAGGCGGCAAAGCCGCCCAACATGTAAAAGGCGCCATGGCAGAAATTGACGATGTTCAGCATGCCGAAGATCAGCGCCAATCCCAGGCTGAGCAAGGCATAGAACGATCCGTTGATCAGCCCCAGCAGCAATTGCCCGAACAGGGCCGGGCCGGGAATGCCGAAAATGGTGATCATGGATCACACTCCCAAATAGGCGGCAAGTTTGGACGATTGGCTGTCCAATTCGCTGCGGGCGATGATGTCCACCACCCGGCCATGGTCCACCACCACATGGCGGTCGGCCAGTTTGGCGGCGAATTTGAAATTTTGTTCCACCAAGATGATGGTGTAGCCACGGTTTTTAAGGTCGAGGATGATCCGTCCGATATGTTGGACGATCACCGGGGCCAGCCCTTCGGTGGGTTCGTCCAGCAATAACAGCTTGGCCCCGGTGCGCAGGATGCGGGCGATGGCCAGCATTTGCTGTTCGCCCCCCGACAGCTTGGTGCCCTGGCTGGCGGCCCGTTCCTTCAGCCGGGGGAAAATCCCGTAAATGTCGTCCAAAGACCAGCCACCCGGCCCCAGGGGCGGCAGCAGCAGATTTTCCCGAACCGAGAGCGAGGCGAAAATGCCCCGTTCTTCCGGGCAATAGCCCAGGCCCAGCCGGGCGATGCGTTCCGGTGCCAGGGTGATGGTTTCCTGGCCATGCAGGCGGATACTGCCCGTGCGGCGGGCCAAGGTGCCGGTGATGGCGCGCAAGGTGGTGGTCTTGCCCGCGCCGTTGCGGCCCAGCAAGGTCAGGATTTCCCCGTCATTCACCTGGAAATCCATGCCGTGCAGCACATGGGATTCGCCGTAATGGCCGTGCAGCCCCTGCACCTGCAAGACCGGCTGCCCCGTCCGGTCGGTCAGCGCGTCCGCGCGGCGGCATGAGATGGGATCAGCCATGATCGGTCCCCAAATAAGCTTCGGCCACCTGGGGATGGGCGGATATGTCCGCATAATCACCTTCGGCCAGGATTTCGCCCCGTTGCAAGACCGTGATGCGATCGGACAATTCGGCCACCACCGACAGATTATGTTCCACCATCAAGACGGTGCGTTGATGGGCAAAGGTGCGGATCAGGGCGGCGATGCGGGCCACATCTTCGCCGCCCAGCCCGGCCATGGGTTCGTCCAGCAACATCAGCGTCGGGGACAAGGCGACGGTGGCGGCGATTTCCAAGGCGCGTTTGCGGCCATAGGACAATTCGCCCGCCGTCAACCGGGCCCGGTCGGCCAGCCCCACCTGATCCAGCAGATCCATGGCCTGATCGTTCAGGGCATTCAGGCTTTTATCCGACCGCCAGAACCGGAACGAGGTGCGTTGGCGGCTTTGCAGCGACAGGCGTACATTTTCCAGAACGCTGAGATGGGGATAGACCGATGAAATTTGGAAGCTGCGGCCAATGCCGTGACGGGCCAGATGGGGCGGGGTGGCGTGGGAAATATCGCGGCCGTCGAACCAGATGCTGCCGCTGCTTTGGCGGATGAAGCGGGTGATCAGGTTGAAGCAGGTGGTCTTGCCCGCGCCATTGGGGCCGATCAGGGCATGGATGCTGTGCCGCCGGACGCGCAAATTCACCTTGTTGACCGCCACGAAGCCTTTGAACTCCTTGGTCAGGTCACGGGTTTCCAAAATAATGTCGGAATCCATGGAACGGGTCTTCTGCAAAAACAGGCGGGCGCCGGTCCCGTGAAGAACCGGCGCCCCGATAAAAGGGGGAATTTACTTGGCGCTGACCAGCGGGCAACCGCCTTCGGATTGCGGGCGGAAAGCCTGGTCGCCGGGGATGGTGCGCACCAGCTTCAGATAGTCCCACGGTTCCTTGGATTCGGACGGCTTCTTGACTTGCAGCACGTAAAGATCGTGGACCATGCGGCCATCTTCCCGCACCTTGCCGTTCTTGGCGAAGAAGTCGTTGACCGGCAATTCCCGGATCTTCTTGGCCACGGCCTGGGTGTCATCGGTGCCGGCGGCCTTGATCGCCTTCAGGTAATGCAGCACGGCGGAATAGGTGCCGGCTTGGCCCATGGTCGGCATGGCGTGATGGCGGGCATAGAACCGCTTGGACCAGGCACGGGTTTCATCGTTCAGGTCCCAGTAAAACGCCTGGGTCATCAGCAAGCCCTGGGCGGTTTCCAGGCCGATGGCGTGGATGTCGGTGATGTGCAGGTAAAGCCCGGCCAGCTTGATGCCCGATTGATCCAGACCGAATTCGTGGGCCTGCTTGATGGCGTTCACCTGATCGGGGCCGGAACTGGCCAGGCCGATCATCTTGGCCCCGCTGGTCTGGGCCTGAAGCAGATAGGACGAGAAATCGGTGGTGCCCTGGGGATGCTTGACGCTGCCCAGCACCTTGCCGCCATTCTTGACCACGGCGTCGGCGGTATCGCGTTCCAGCGCCGCGCCAAAGGCGTAATCAGCAGTCAGGAAATACCACGGCCCATCCTTGGCCAGGGGGGCGCCGGTGCCGACCGCCAGGGCATAGGTGTCATAGGTCCAGTGGAACCCGACCGGCGAACAGAATTTGCCGGTGAAATCCGACGATCCGCCGGTGGACGCGATGATGATCTTGTTCTTCTGCCGACCGATTTCCTGAACCGCCAGCAGCACGGACGAGGTGGGGATGTCCACCACCGCATCCACCTTGTCCTGGTCCAGCCATTTGTTGACGATGGCGGTGCCGATATCCGGCTTGTTCTGGTGGTCGCCCGCGACGATTTCGATGGGCTTGCCCAGCACCTTGCCGCCGAAATCCTCGACCGCCATCTGGGCGGCGATCACCGAACCGGGACCAGCCATATCCACATAAATGCCGGATTGATCATTCAGCACGCCGATCTTGACCACACCGTCGGAAATGGCATCGGCGGCGTTGGCCGATCCCATGGCCAAAGCCACGGCCAGGACCGAACCGGCGATACCGGCGGCGAAATGTTTCTTCATCGAATGCTCCTGCTTGGGGAAAAGGGCGGCATCTGGCCGCCAATCCTGGCTGTCCATCAAAATCTACAAATCCATAAATTAAGTAGTTATTTCGGTGGGGGCGTTAAAGATGCGGGGTATGCGTGTCCTGTTCAGATCATAAAGACATCTAACCACTATACTTTAATGTTTTATCTTGCAAGTGTTTCCATGGCCTCTCAGCCGAAGGGGTCGTCGCATTTGCCGCACATGGGGATATCTTGCAAATCGCCCCGGCGGAACCCGTCCAGAATGCGGCGGAATTCCTCGCCCTGGCGGATCTGGGCCAGGGATTGGTCCATGATGTTGCCGATCTTCAATTCAGCGTTGGAATCGTAGCAACTGCACGCGGTCACCGTGCCGTCGCAGAACACGCCCACCGATTTCAACAGAACCCGGCAGGGCATGCGCCGCTGATGTTCCAGGTTTTTCAGGGTCCAGATGCCATGGCGGGGCGATAAGGTGCCGTGGGTGACGTGGCCGCCGAAATTATTGGCGGTGACGGTAAAGACGTTGCCGATGCCCTGGGCATTCAGGAAGGCGCGGGTCTTGTCGCGCACCTTGGCCCAGTCTTCGCCTTCGCACACCGCCTTGACCATGAAATGGGTCTTGGTGCCCTGGACCGCGCGGGTCATGGTTTTCAGGTTTTCCAAGGTCCGTTCGAATTTGGACCCCACATAGATGGATTCGTAGCTGTCCTTGTCCCACCCGGCAAAGGAAAACTGGATATAGGACAGGCCCAGCCCGGCCAGCGTTTCGCAGCGTTCCGGGGTCAGCGGGGTGCCGTTGGTGACGATCCCCACCTCCAACCCCTGGCTGACGGCGCGGGTCAGCAGATCAAAAACCTGGGGATGCAGCAAGGGTTCGCCCTGGCCCGACAGAATATGCAGCCGCTTTATGGAATTTTCCGTGCATTGGGCGACGATGCGGTCGAACACGGCATCTTCCATGAAGCCGGAATTGGACTGCCATACCTGATGGCCGCACATGGCGCAGCGCAGGTTGCAGCGCCGGGAAATCTGGGCATAAACCTCAAGCGGGATCAGGTCGCGGGATTCGATCTGGCCGATCAGCATGGACCGGGCCAGGGACAGATCGCGGGCGGCTTCATCCGGGCGACCGGCTTCGTCCAGGGCGATCGCCCGGCAATACCGGGTGCGGATGTCCGATTTGGTCCGCACCGCGCCATCCAGCAAAGGAACGGCTTCGACGGCCCGGCCCTGTTCCACCAAGGCGCCGGCCAGCCCCATGATGCTGTCGAAATGGCTGGGCGCCACCGACAGCACCCGGCGAAAGCCGTCTTCGGCCACGGCCCAGCGTTCCAGGGTCATCAGCACGGTCGCCCGGCGAAAGACGCAATCGGGGTGGTCGGGGAACCGGGCCAGCAGCTTTTCCGCCTGCTCCAATTGCTGGTTCTGGGCCAGAAGCTGGGCTTGGCTCAGGGCTTCGGCGGGGGTTTTGGGGTATTTGGCGGCGGGGTGCTGGCGGCGGGACATTCTGGAACCTGTGGAATGACGGGGGCGCATCCTAGCGGATTTTGCCGGGGATGATCCAGGGTGGGGCGTTGTCGGGTGGCGCCGCATGGGGCATAGTGACATGAAATGACTGGTGTGTTGCCGATGGGGGCAGCGACACGGGACAGATGGGGGATCGTTTCGGTGCAATCGTCCAACCACATGCCGTCCGAGGGGGAGCCCACGGATCACGAGATGGCTGTGCGTACGCGATGGCGCTTCGGAATCCGGGCCAAATTGCTGGTGGCGGTCAGCACCGTGGCGGCCATGACCCTGCTGTCCGGGGTGCTGGCCTGGTATAGCTATTCGGAAATTGAAAAGCTGCTGGTCACCGTGACCCGCGACAATCTGCCCAGCGTATCCGCCGCCCTGAAATTGTCCGAAGCCACGGCCCGGCTGGCCGCTGCCGCCCCGGCCCTGGATGCGTCGCAAACCCAATTCCAGCGCCAGGGTAATTTCAACGCTCTGTTCCAGCAGACGGAACGTCTGACATCGTTGATCGAGGATCTGGCCGGATCGGGGGCGGTGCGTCCCGATCAATTGGATGAATTGCGGGCCCTGATGTCGGCCATCAGCGACAATGTGGCCGGGCGCAATGCGCTGGTGGATCGTCGTCTGTTGTTGCAGGACCGCATCCGCAACATCACCAACCGTCTGGACAAGCTGGATGTGGAAGCCCGCGACATTCTGGCGCGGCACGCCACCGACCGTGCGGCAACCACCTTGGTTGATCTGCTTTACGTGTTGCGGCAGGTGTCCAACAGCGGGGATGGCGACACCCTTCAGGCATTGCGCCGCCGGTATGATGATCTGGCCCGCCAATTGGCGGGCCAGGCAGATGCCGCGCCGACCGGCAAGCCGGACGGTCTGGCGGATGCGGCGCGGGCGGCGATCATGCTGGGGCTGGGCGCCGATAATATTTTTGATGTGCGCCATCAAAGCCTGTCGGTGGTGACCCGTGTGCTTGCCGCCAATGAAGAAGGCCGCGATCTGGTCATGCGCACGTCGGTTGCCGTGGGCCGGTTGGTGGAAGCATCCGAAGCCATGGCCCGCGCCAATGAGAAACAGGCGGAAAATGCCCTGGCCAAAGGCCGTTTCACCATGCTGGCGGTGGCGGTGGGAACCTTTTTGGGGCCGCTTTTGTTTGTCTGGATGTATCTGGGGCGGAACATCGTTGCCCGCCTGTCGGGCTTGGCCGGCACCATGCACCGCATCGTCGAAGGGGATTATGCCGCCCAGATTTCCAGTTCCGGCAATGATGAAATCGCCGATATGGCCGGGGAATTGGCGGTGTTCCAGGATGCCATGGCCCGGCTGCATGAATCGTCGGAATTGCTGAAGGAAAGCGAACGGCGCATGCGCACGGTGCTGGACACCACCCCCTTGCCCCTGGCCATCAGCCGTTTGACCGACAATATCATTCAATACGTCAATCCCCGCTGGTCCGAGTTGTTCCTGGTGCCCGAAAATGAAGCGGTGGGCATGGATGCATCGGTTTTTTACGCCAATCAGGCCGACCGCGCCCAAGTGGCCGGTCTGGCCAATGAACAGGGTTATCTGGCGGATTACGAATGCCCCATGCGCCGGGCCGACGGACAGGAATTCTGGGCATTGATGTCGGTGGCGGGCATCGAGATGGATGGCGAAGCGGCTATCTGCGTGTCCACCACCGATATCACCCGGCGCAAGGCCGAAGCCGCCACCTTGGCCGAGGCCAAGCGAATGGCGGAAGAAGCCAGCCAGGCGAAATCCCTGTTCCTGGCGACCATGAGCCATGAAATCCGCACCCCCATGAATGGGGTGCTGACCATGGCGGAATTGCTGGAAGACATGCACCTGCCGCCTGAACAAAAGGAAATGGCACGGGTCATCCGCGATTCGGCGGTGTCGCTTTTGTCCATCATCAACGACATCCTGGATTTCTCGAAAATCGAATCCGGCCGGTTGCAGTTGGAAGAGGTGGAAACTTCGCTGGTCGATACGGTGGAAGGGGTGGGGGAATTGCTGGCGCCCCGCGCCTTGGAAAAAGGGATCGGCCTGATTTCCTATGTGGACCCCGGCTTGCCCGCCAAATTCCTGGGCGATCCGGTGCGGTTGCGGCAGATCGTCACCAATCTGGCCGGCAACGCCATCAAATTCACTGAAAAAGGCCATGTCCGCGTGGCGGTCGAGGCGGTGGACGGCATTCAGCCCGGCCAACCCCTGACCTTGCGTTTTTCCGTCAGCGATACCGGCATCGGTCTGGATCTGGAACAGCAGGCCCGCTTGTTCGAACCCTTTGCCCAGGCCGATGCATCCATCGCCCGGCGCTATGGCGGCACCGGGCTGGGATTGTCCATCTGCCGTCGGCTGGTGGCCATGATGGGGGGAGAAATCGGGGTGGACAGCAAGGTGGGCGAAGGCTCGACCTTCTGGTTCACCGTGCCCTTGGCGGTGGTGGATGTTCAGCCGGAACATGGCCCCGATCTGGCCGGGGTGGCCGTGCTGGTTCTGGCCGAAGGACCGGTGGCGGCGGAAACCATCCGCCAATATCTGGGCCATCTGGGAGCACAGGTGGCGGTGGTGGCATCGTCCGATGGGGCTTTGGCCGCGGTTCGGGCCGCGGCCCTGGCCGGCTGGGGCTATGACGTGGTGGTGATGGATGGGGCCGTGGATTTTTCGCTGCGGGTGTCGGTAGCCCGTGCGCTGCTGGCCGCTGCGGGGGACGGTCCTCAGACCAAGGTGGTGATGATCGCCCCCCATACCAGCTATTCCGCCGCCGCGTCGGATGCGCGGGATGCCGGTCTGTTCGCCACCGTGCCCAAGCCGATCCGCCGGGGCATGCTGTGGCGTAATGTGGCAGCGGCGGCCAATCGCGGTTTCCTGGGCGATGACGGGGCTGACCGGGCCTTGGCCGACGACACATATATTCCCCCGACGCTGGAAGAGGCCGCCGCCGCCGGCGCCCTGATCCTGGTGGCCGAGGACAATCCCACCAATCAGGTGGTGATCCGTCGGTTGATGGAGCGGCTGGGCTATGCCATTGAAATTGTCCGTAACGGGGCGGAAGCCTGGGACCGCATGCAAATCCGCGATTACGGTTTGCTGCTGACGGATTGTCACATGCCGGAAATGGATGGTTATGAGCTGACCACGCGGGTGCGGGATTGGGAAAAGGATACGCTGAACCGCATGCCCATCGTCGCCCTGACCGCCGATGCCTTGGGCGGAACCGCCAAGAAGTGCCAGGAATGCGGCATGGATGCCTATTTGGCCAAACCCATCGACCTGCCGCAACTGGATGCGACGATCCGCAAATTGCTGCCGAAGGCGGTGGCCTTGCGCCGCCGCCGCACCACACAGGAGGGAACGCCCGTGGCCCCCATGCGTGAAGAGCTGGCCGAAGCCAATCGCCCGCCCGTGTTGGATTTGGGACCAATGCGCGAGATTTTCGGGGCGATCACCGATGATGCCCGCGAATTGCTGACCCTGTTTGTGGACAGCACCCGGCCCTTGGTGGGGGAAATGGCCCATTCCTTGGCGGATGGCCGGGGGGATGACGCCCGCGAGGCCGCCCATTCGGCCAAGGGGGCGGGGAATTCCGCCGGCTGCTATCGGTTTGGTCGGCTGTGCGCCGAGATCGAGGCGGCTTGCGCCCGTGGCGATCTGGAGGTGGCCCGGACCCTGATCGGCCCGGCCGAAACCGCTTTTGACGAAGCGGCAGAGGCTATTGCCGGTTTATAAACCCGAATTCAGGTTTGTTCCGCCGGGATTTTGCTATGGTCGGGCATTGCTTTTGAAAGGACATGCCATGCTTGCTTTGGACGATGCCGCCTTGTTGCGTCACCACGCCTTTATCGGCGGCCAATGGGTTCATGCCGATGATGGAAAGACCCTGACGGTGACCAACCCGGCCAATGACGCGGTAATCGTCCAGGTGGCGGCGGTGGGGGTGGCGGAAACCCGCCGGGCCATCGACGCCGCCCAAGCCGCTTTGGCCGGTTGGTCGGCCCTGTCGGCCAAGGACCGTGCCGCCATCTTGCGCCGCTGGTACGATCTGATCCTGGCCAATGCCGAGGATTTGGCCCGGTTGATGACCGCCGAACAGGGAAAGCCGTTGGCCGAAGCCAGGGGCGAGGTGAAATATGGTGCGTCCTTCATCGAATGGTACGCGGAAGAAGGAAAGCGCATCTATGGCGATGTGATCCCGGCCACCCAGCCCGGCACCCGCATCCTGACCCTGAAACAGCCCATCGGCGTGGTGGCCGCCATCACTCCGTGGAACTTCCCATCGGCCATGATCACCCGCAAATGCGCTCCGGCCCTGGCCGCTGGATGCACCGTGGTCATCAAACCCGCGGAAGATACCCCGCTTTCCGCCCTGGCCTTGGCCGAATTGGCAAAGCGGGCCGGATTGCCCGCAGGGGTGTTCAACGTGCTGCCCACCCATGATCCGGTGGCGGTGGGGGGCGAGTTGACCCGCAATCCGGCGGTGCGCAAGCTGTCTTTCACCGGTTCCACCGAAGTAGGCAAGCTGTTGATGCGCCAATGCGCCGATACGGTGAAAAAGGTCAGTTTCGAATTGGGCGGCAATGCCCCCTTTATCGTTTTCGACGATGCCGATCTGGATCGCGCCGTGGCCGGGGCCATGGCCAGCAAATACCGCAATGCCGGTCAAACCTGTGTCTGCGCCAATCGGATCATGGTGCAGGCAGGGGTCTATGATGAATTCGCCGCCCGTCTGGGCCGCGCCGTGGCCGAATTGACGGTGGGGCCGGGGGATGCCGATGGCGTGACCCAGGGACCGCTGATCAATCAGGACGCGGTGGAAAAGGTGGAACGTCTGGTGGCCGATGCGGTGGGCAAAGGGGCCACGGTGGTCACCGGCGGTCAGCGCCACGCTTTGGGCGGCACATTTTTCCAGCCCACCATCCTGACCGGGGTGACCACGCAGATGGCGGTGGCGCGGGAAGAAATCTTCGGCCCCGTGGCGCCCTTGTTCAAATTCGACACCGAAGAACAGGCGGTGGCCATGGCCAATGACACCCAATATGGGTTGGCCGCTTATTTCTATTCCCGCGATATCGGTCGGTGCTGGCGGGTGTCGGAAGCGTTGGAATACGGCATTGTCGGCGTGAATGAGGGGCTGATTTCCACCGAGGTCGCGCCCTTTGGCGGGGTCAAGGAATCGGGGATCGGGCGGGAAGGATCGAAATACGGCATCGACGATTTCGTCGAACTGAAATACATCTGCCTGGGCGGGATCTGATCCGACCCCCGCCAGCACAAAGGAAGCCTTTATGTTCGACCCGATGACCGCCGCCGACGCCCAGCGTGTGACCGATTTGACCGCCGAGTTTGTCCGTATCGGGGAAACCATGAAGGATATCGGGCTGTATCACCATCCCCTGCGGGTCGAGCCGGTCAGTTTTCGCCGGTGGGAAAACTGGCTGTGCGGGGTGTTGGTGACGCCGTGGTTCATGAACTTCATGCTGTTGCCCACCGATCCGGCGCAATTGTCCGGGCTGTCGGTGGGTGACCGGCATAAGGTGGAAATGCCGCGCGGCGAAGTGACCTTTGTGGTTGGCGAGGTGGAAGGAATCGGCCTGTATCTGGCATCGTCCCTGTATTCCCCCATGGGGCGGTTCGATGTGCAGGATGTGGCGGTGTCCACCGCCCAGACAGCGGTGGACAAATATTTCAAAACGCCGGAAGCGGAAGAACCCCTGGCCTGTAACGACCGGACCTGAGCCACTATTATACCAACGGCGGTAAGTTCTGACTTACGGTCGTTGGTTCTGCCGCCATTGCGGCGGCGGCCAAGCGGCCGGATGGCCGCGCCCGGCGAGGGACAAACATAATCCCAGCCGCCATTGCGGCGGCGGCCAAGCGGCCGGATGGCCGCGCCCGGCGAGGGACAAACATAACCCCAGCCGCCATTGCGGCGGCGGCCAAGCGGCCGGATGGCCGCGCCCGGCGAGGGCTGTACAACAGTCAATGAAATTGGCCGTTGGTATTATCGGGATAGGGTTTGTTCCAGGGCGGTCATGAAGACCCGGACCTTGGGCAGGACATGACGGGTGCTGGGAAAAACCGCCCAGATGGACATGTCATCGGCATCCATGTCGGTCATGGACAATTGGATCAGCCGCCCATCGCGTAATTCCGTCTCGACATTCCATATGGCGGCAAAGGCGATGCCGCCGCCTTGGATACAGGCATCCAGGATGCCGTCCATGCTGCTGCTGGAAAAACGTCCCCCGACCCGGATGCGCCGTTCGGTTCCATGGGTATGAAAGGTCCAATGGGTCGTGCCGGTCCGCAGCAGGCATGAATGGGCGGACAGATCGTCCAGGCATTGGGGGCTGCCATGGGCGGCCAGATAATCCGGGGCGGCACATAAAATGCGCTGACTGCTGCCCAGCCGTCGCGCGATCAGGCTGTTATCTGTAGCGGCGCGCGCGATTTTGGACAATTTTGCGCCTGCATTTAGACAGGATTTAAGGTCCTGTAGCAGGGCTGCCGATCTTTCCCATCGGTCAGGTCCCCTCGGGATAATCGGGCCGCTGGGGCAAGTCCCCGGCGGCCGGATCGGCGACGATGACCCGCAAGGCGGCTCGGTAATCCCGCCAGTCCTGCGGCACCGCCACACCGGCTTCGTAGCAGCGGTTGATGGTGATATCGCTGGCGGTCAGGGCTGCCTGGGCCTGGACCTGTTTCAGCCGGGCCAGATCCTCGGCACTGGGCACGGGATCGACGGCCACGGGGCGGCCTTCGGCATCGGCGCGGATCACCCGGCCTTGCGATTGAGCCTCCATCAGTGCGGCATGATCCTCGGCACTGATGGCCACCGCATCGGCGGGAATAGCCGAATCATGGATATCAGTGCTGTAAAAACCGCCAGAGTTCTGAGAATAGAAAAACTCCATGACAACTCGCCTCCCCTAGTAACCGATGGACATCCACATAAATCCAACGGGTGACGTGACCGTAGAGTTTACGGACATACCTGACGTTGTCAGGTTTCCGACGGCCATATATGTCATCGGCGAGGATGTTCCAGACACATTCGTTGCTGAGGCATTCAACACTACTGTTGGGTATGTTATTGGGAATGTTATTGCATGGGATATTGCGCCGGATGCGCTCCCCGATCCCCATTGGATAATCGGCCCGCCAGGCAGGCGGAAAAATCCGTTTTGGGTCATAACCCCCGTGCCGATATCTCCCCGATGCAAATACCATCTGGAATTTCCATCAGAGATTACTACGGCCCGGACCGGTCCATTTATGCTCGCTCCGGGGGCAAATGTTGTCAGATCGACAACGAACAACTCGTCCCCAAGCGGGGGATAGATCGCAGAACCGCCCGTATTCAAAAGTGTCAGGGCCGCCCCCGCCGCCACGCTATTCGCCCGCGGCAGGGTTAGCGTCGCGCTGGAACATAGCGCGGCCGCGCCCATATGGGCGTCGGTCAGGGTGACGGTCCCGCTCAAGCCCGGCACAGAACGAAAATTTCCCAACGCTGACTTCAGCCCGGCCGGATGAACCGCTCGCACCGCATCGGCACCGGCCTGGGTTTCGGCAATGCTGGCAAGCTCCACCCGCCCGGCCACGATTTCACTGGACACCGGCACCGGCGGCGCTAATTGCGATATGGTGTAAACCAGTCCGGCAGGGTGGACGGCGCGGGTCAGATCCTGGCCCGCTAGCGCCTCGTGGTTGTTTGCCAGCTCAACCCGGCCCGCCACGATCTCGCTGGCCATCGGCACCGATGCGCCCGCCAGCGCCTGAACGGCCTGCATCAACTGGGTTACGTCGGCCTCCTCAGGAACCAGCCCAGCCGCCCGGATTACATTCAGAATTTCATCAGTGACCGCGTTCGCCCAGGCTGCAGGATCGCGGCTTGGCGCGACCACGCCGTCGCTTGTACCGTCAGTAAATTTTCCTTCATATAGATAAACGTCAGACAACGATTTTGGGTAATCCATAAAATCCTCCTTTAACTAAATAATACGATTGTATGTGCTGGCGCAGTTCTACGGATCATGCAGAGCAATGTGTAATTCCCCCATCGGCGATATTTCTCTCCCAAAAATGCCGATCCATACTTTCGCCATCGGCTGGAGCCCGATTTTTCCACTACTCGCCAAACGAATTGCATGTCCTGGCCGCCATAGAACTCGCCGAAGTTCCGCCGCCCATACCATCTGGCGCGGTATTCAAGGATGGTGATGTCGTACCCAAGCGCCTTGGCCATGGCGATGTAGTAGGCTGGACTTTGCCCGCCCGTCGAAATCATCCGGGCATGGGCGACAGCGCGGCGTTCCGCGATGGTTTCGACCTCGGCCGAGGTGCACTCATCGGGCAGGCCAAGTACCTTTTCCCAGTCCCCCAGCAAATAATAAGCGGTGCGCGGCGATCGCTCCGCCAAGATTTGTTCCAGGAATGTTTCAACCAGAGACATTTCATTCGCCAGCCCAGCCGCTGACCGTGCCCGCACGCTGCCAGGATCACGGGTCCAGATCACACCGCGCGGCTGGAGCAACAACAGCAAGTCGATGTAGTCATCGGTTGAATGCGTCATGGTCAGTAATCCTGAAAGTCAATGCTACGGACTTGGGCCATCTCCCATTTGGCTGGAAATTGGTCTGTATCCGGCCAGACCAGCCGATGTTTGACTTCACCATCTGCCGCGCTGATGGCGGCCATCAACCGCGACCGCGCGCCGATCTGTCCCGGCTCTGACTCGGCCCGGTACCAGGCACGCACGGCCTTGGCCACAGCCGCCTCGGTTTCCGAATTTCGCGGCGCAATCGCAATGATCAGGTCATGGTCGATCATGATCGGCCCCCGCACGATGACTTCCGCTGTCACCGGGGCGGTATCATCCTGATCCATATAGGCCTGAACATCTGTGATTTGCTGGCTGCTGGGCATTGGTCCATTGTCATTGCCATCCGCAACGACCAGAACAGTGACCATTCCGGGACGCGGGCTGTTCCCATAAGTCCATGCCCGCGTAATTCCTGAGCAAGCGGTGGCCCATTGGACATAATCCGTGGCGGCACCACCATGCGGGGCTGAGCGCATCCGTGCCAGCAACCGCGTCAACAGGCTGGCGCCGCTTTCCTGATCCGACCCGCCGTTTATTCCTGATGCCCGTCCCCGCGCAGCCAAGCCAGCAACAGGTGAGACCAGAGAAAGCGGGACACCATCCTCAAGATTGCCGGATAGACCTGCTGTTGTGCAGGTCACGGGCAGCAGCACGGTGGCCGACAATGCCGAAACGTCACTGTCTGTGGCGTAATCCAGCCCGCTCGCCTGAAAAACCGTTCCCGCCGGCACCGTCACTGTTTCGGTGCCGGTCCGGCTGATAGAAACCTGCCCGGATGCCACCGCCGCCGCTTTCTGGTAAATTCCCCAATCGAGCGCGATGGTGGCCAGATGGTCAAGATCGGCTGTGTTCGGCAATATCTGATCGGCGATGCGCAAGCCGAAATCATAAAGCCCGCTGGCTACCTCAGCCGTCACATGGGTCTGAACCGACAAATCCGTCGCCGGGGTGCGGGCATCGGCACCCGGCAACCGGCTTTCAATGGTGGCCGCCGCCCGGTCTCGGATGGTTTTGTAGGTGGGACGATCAAGCGCCATGCGGCCCCCAATAGTAATCATACGCGGCCGTCCAGGTGGTCCCGTCCAGGCGCACGGCCTCTACCCCCAGGATCAGCCAACCGGGGCGGCTGTTCTCGACCGTGACGGCCACCGACCGCACCCGGTTGGTGGTGATCAGCCATTTCAATGCGTCTTGCCCATATCCCCGCGCCCGTTCCATGACCGTGGCCAGTTGCTTTTCACGCGACAGCAGCCACAGCCACGATCCGATTTCTCGGCTGCCGTCATCCTGTCGCCACGTCAGCGCCCAGCCGCGACGGTCACCGGTATTATCGGGCAGGCGGTCATCGGACCGCGCCCGCTTGTCCGTGAACAGGCTGATGGCCACGGTGGAATAAAGACCATCGGTCAGGGCGATGTGCCCGCGATCATCCATGACCACATCCCCACTCATGGTGTCGGGGTCAATGATCAGGTAGCGGTCAGCCATCGGTTTTCTCCGGCGGCGAAATAGCCATGGTGACCGACGACGTGACCGCCCCGGCGGTCCAGCTTTTCAACTCCCAGGCCACCCCACCAGCCCAGGTGATGGCGTTGCCGTACCCATGGGTATCGAGGGTCAATTTCCTGTCCGCATGGATTTGAACCACTTGACCCGCCAGACGCAGGGTCTGGCCGGCCTGAACGGTGATGTTCAGGGGCGAGGTGACGTTTATGCCGGTACGAGTCAGATGGACCCGCTGACCCAAATCGTCGTGCAGGGCGATTTCACCTTCTTCCAACGAAATGGTGTAGCGCCGATCCATCAACCGGACGATGACCCCGTTCGATCGCAGCCCGGCCAGGAACAGCATCAGCGCTTCGGCGCCTGGATGGGGTCGGCAGGACATGCCGTAATCCAACGCAAATTCCCGGCCGCCCAAGGTCTCGCCCGCCACGCCGGTCAAGGTCCCGCGCATCAGCGACCCTTGCGCCGCCCCCAACGCGGCCAAAACCCCGCGCCCGACCAGCATGGTGATGCGGTCCCGCAATCCGCTCAGGCTGGGCTTTACCATTTGATCCCCCCGCCGCCGCCTTTCTTCTTTTGGCCACCTTCGGCCAGCAGGCTGAACGCCCTGGCACCGACCAGGGTCAAATTGGTGATTTCACCACCGTCCACGTCCAATGTGCGTTCGGCCGACGCGATCAGGCGGCGGCCATCGATGTCGGCATCCGGCGCGTAAACGTATGGCAGGGTGTTCGGCCACCAGATATC
Organism: Magnetospirillum sp.; assembly: GCA_041915545.1. GTDB lineage: Bacteria > Pseudomonadota > Alphaproteobacteria > Rhodospirillales > Magnetospirillaceae > Magnetospirillum. The sequence continues at coordinate 96,462 of JAYSBF010000004.1, forward strand.
GCCCGACCAGCGCCAACCGGCGACGGTAACGGTGATGCTTTCCGCCTTGGCGCGGGCCACCATGGCCATCCACGCCGCCTGATCGGCGGCGGTGATGCCATCGGCCAGATCATCGGCGGTGGCGGCCGTGGGGCGATAGCGGCGGATGCCGCTGTCATGGGCGATGCCGGTGCCGGCGGAATTGGCCTGTCCGTCATCCCACAGCCCGCCTTGGGCATAAACGGTATAGTCACGAAAGCGATTAATGCGGGTTCGTTTCGTGCTGATTTTTTTCAGGTTGCCATGGTCCAGACGGACATCGATGGCTTGGCCATCCCCTGGCCCTAGAATCAGCACCCCCCGGCCATCGCTGTAGGGCAGGATTCCCCTGGCCGCCGCCAGCCGCTGAATGGCTGCCAAGGCGGTCTCGCCCTTTTGCAGGGTGAACGTGTCGAAATTTCCGCCCAGCGATTGGCCTGCCGCCGCCTGAACCTGAATGCCAAAAGGGGCGGCGATGTCGCTGGCGATGGCTAAGGCATTCCGGCCCTTCCATTCGCCAGGGCTGACCATGGCGGCGCAATCCACCAGATCGGCCACCGCATCGCGCCCTGTAATGGCGATGGTGTGGGTTTGCGCATCGCGGTCGCGCGCGATTTCATCCACATGACCGGACAGGACGATGGTGTCGCCGATCCGCACCACCACCGCGTCCTCGGCCTGGATCGGCCAATTCGCTTGTCCGTTCCATTTTTCGGTCAGGCCGACGTTAAACCCGCCGGCCAGGGTATCCAGTCCACTCCGGATATTAACGCTTTTCCAGCCGCCATAAGTGCGGCCGTTAACGCTGACCGTGACGCTGTTGTCAGCCATCCAGTACCTCCAGCCGGGTACCGGCAGCGATGAACAGCGGGTTCCAGACCACAGAGCGGTTGCGCGCGACCACGTCATCAGCCCGGCTGGCATCATTCAATTGGCGATAAGCGATCAGTGCCGCCGGAAAAGTCGCGGTCATCTCCACCACCCGGATTTGCGCCAAAGACCCGGCCAGATCGCTTAAATGCGCCACCGCCGCCGCGCGTAAGTCGGTCAGGGACTGGAACAGCCCGCCTCTGGCGTCATCTTCTATCCGGGCTTGATCGATCAGACCGGCAACCTGATCCCTGGCCGCGACAGCGTCGTCTCGGGCGGCGAATTGCATGGTTGCGGCGGTTTGAGCCGCGGCGATAGCGGCCTGTTGATGGATTAACGCGGTCAGCGCAGCACGGTTTACATCTTGTTGGGCGATACCGCCTGCACCCAAATTGATTGCGGCAATCTGGGCCAGGGCCGCCAGCCGGGCCGCACCATCGGTATAGTCCAGACTATCCCCGTCCGGGGCGGCCAGACTGCCCAGGATGGTGGAGAGATCGGCCGCCACAGTGGCTGGCACTAGGCCGTCCAGCAAATCTACCGAACTGGCGGCACCCTGATCCCAACCCCTTAGCCCAGCCAGGGCTACCCCGATCAGCGCAGCCACTACCCTGACCGCCGCCGCCGCGTCACTTTCCACCGAATCAAGTCCCGCAGTCTCGAAAGTGTCGTTGAATTCGTCTTGGCTGGCCGCCCTGGCGGCGGCGGCTTGGGCCTCCACCGCGCTTTGTGTGTCGCTGGTGTCTGCGGGAAACGCATTTTCCCCCTGATCCTTGAAGGTCAGGGTAAAGCGGGCCATGCCACCATCCTTGGTGGTTTCGGCCAGCCGTGCGGCGGTGACGACCACCGTTTTTTCGCCCAAGGTGGGATGCACCAGCGTACCGGCGCCGCCTTCCTTGATGGCCTGGACCAGCCGGTCGCGCCGATCCATATAATCCGCGCCCAGCACATAGCCCACTAATTCCATTTCATCAGGACCCAGGCCTGTTTCCTCGGTCCAGCCCTGGCGACGGTAGACATATTTGTGCGCAACGGTCAGTGGATCGAACGTCGTGTTCGCATCGGTCCAGAAAAAAGACACACCCTTGTACGACGCAGGCCGCAATTGATCTTTCCAGCTTGCCACCATCACCCCCAAATTGTTTGGCCCAAATCCACATCCATTCCATTGGATGCCGAAACGGTTTGGGCTTGAGCGGTGAATCCGGGCGGCAGGTCCAGCTTCAGGGATAGTTCCGTCTTGTTTTCCACCTTGACCGGTTCTTTTTCGGCTGCCTTCTCACCAGCCAGCCAGTCATACAATTTGGTGAACAGTGCCTCACCGCCGGCCGACCCGGCGGTGGCGCCGGCCACCCCGCCCAGCGCGGTGCCCACCCCCGGCAACACCGCGCTGCCCAAGGCGCCCCCAGCGACACCACCTGCCGCACCGCCCACGGCCCGACCAATGGCGGCCACCGCATCGCGGTTATTGCCGTTCATCAACCCGTCGATAGTTTCATAGGCCCCCATGCCGATGGCCGCCAATGGCCCGGCACGGCGCAGCAGCCCACCGGCCAGACGGGTGCCACGTGAGGCCAAGCCACGCAGGCCGCCGCGGGCGGTCGTGGCGGAGCCGCTTCCAGCAGCAGTCGTGGCGGATCCGCTTCCAGCAGCGGGCTTACCGCCCTTTCCATTCAATCCGATCCCGCCATCACCGCCCGCTGGCCCTGCGCCAATCGATCCGGGCCAATTGGTGACGATGACCGGCACGGCCTGGCCGCCACCTGCCAGCCCGGCGGCGGCATCGGCCCCGGTGGCGAAGCCGCCTTTGGCAGCGGTGGCGAAGCCGCCTTTACCACCGCCAGTTTTCGCCCCTTTGGGGCCGCGAATATAGGTCAGGGTATCCGCCGTCCAGCGCACGGCATCCACCCCCTTTTTCACGGCCACGGCGCCACCAATGGCCACAGCGCCATAGGCGATGGCCTTCATGGTGGCCTGGACCTGGTCAGGCTGCAATTTGCCGATGGCGTCGGCCAACTCGCCGACCGGTCCCGCCAAATTGACGTCAGCGAATTGTTTCGCCGCCGTCGTCAAGGCCGTCATCGAGGCGTTGATGTTTTGGGAATTGGCCCGCAGGGCATCGGCCTTGACGGTGGCGCCATCGCTGGCGACGTTCAGGAATTCATCAAGGCTGTCCAACTTGCCGGTGTTCTTGAATTCCGCGATGCCCGCGCTAAAGGCGCGCATGGCCTCGCTGTCAAAAATCATGCTGAGTTTGGGAACATCGCCTTTTGATTTGAAAATAATCTCTTTGTACAAGTCCAGGGCCGAACGCATCTGGCCCTTATCATCCATGACCTTGATGCCCACCGACTTCAAATCTTGTAATTTCTTGGCATCGCCAAAGGTGCGCAGCATGGCTTCAAACGCGGTCGTCGCCTGTTCCGACGACCCCACGCCTTTACGCACGGTCTGGATCATGGCATCCAGTTCTGCTGCGGCCCCCGGTCCGGTGCGGCCCATGGACGCATAGGCAGCGGTCAGTTTTTCGCCCTGGCTCGCCAGATCCTTGAACGCGAAGGCGCCAGTCTTACCGGCGTTGATGGAATGATCAATGGCCGACAGGATGCCTTCCGGCGTCTTGATATTGAATTTCTCGCCGAGCTGAGACACCCAGGCGCCCATTTCCGCGCCGCCGGCCTTGGTGGCCCGCATGGCCCGGCCCATGGTTTCCAGATTGGCCATGGCGAAATCCAGATCGCCGGTTTTCTCCACCATGGTGTCCACGGCATCCAGCAATTGGGCCGGGTCCAGCCGGATATCCGGCATTTGCGCCACCTGGAAGACTTTTTGCTTCAGGGCATTCATTTCTTCCGCCGATTTTCCAGCGGTGATGCCCATGTAATTCATCCGTTCCTGAAGATCGCCCACATATTTGGCGGCACCGACACCAGCGGCACCGGACAGCAGGGCCGAATAGCGGTTGCCCAGTGCGTCCACCCCCTGACCGGCCAAACCCATGGAACGGGACAGCACGCCCATGTGCCGGGCGCCACGTGTGGAAAGCTGCTCGAACCCATGGTCCAGCTTTTCCACCTTGGCCTGGGCGTCACCCCGGATATACAGCCCAATATATGTGGCCAGATCAGCCATCTTTAGCCAAACGCCCCACCAACCGCATGATTTGCCGAACCGGCATCGTGATCAATTCCCCCCGTGCCGCCCCCAGCCGCTTGGGCAGGATCAGCGACAAATCCAGGAACAGGTCACGATGCCGGTTCACCTCGCCCCCGCTCTTCCGCCTTGGCCAGCGCAGCCTGTCCAGCCCGATCCAGTTCGTCGGCCTTGGCCTGGATGGTCAAGAAATCGGCCTGATCCAGGCGGATGAACATCTGAAGGGACAATGGCCCGTCGATTACCGTGCCGTCGGCATCATCCAGCCGGGCGATCTGTCGACGCAGCAAATGAACGCCGGACATCGTGGGTGACGCCACCAGATGGTAGGCGCCATCGGGGCCGAGAACGCATTTTTCCGCATCCTCGCCCGCGCCGATAATATCCGCCGTGGTCAGTTCCCGCAGCCACGCCACCTTGGCCACCCGGTCGCCGAAGCGGCTGCCGGCGGGCAAATCCACCTTGATTTCCGCCATGGTCAAACCTCCTCGAAAAATGAACAGGAACTGATTTCGACCTCGACTTCACCCTTGCCCGCCCCCCATTTCGGCGGTTTGGTGGTAAATGCCTCGCGCAAGATCAGTTCCTGACCAGTGTTCAGCGTGGCGATGACGGTGGCGTCGGTGAATTCCAAATCCGACAATTTTTCGCCTGCCGCCACCTGTGCTTTGCCTTTGATCAACGGTGGAGTGGTCTTTTCGGTATAGCCGTTGATGGTGCCCATGGGGCCGGGATGAACCTCGCGCTCGGTCCCGCCTTTTTCGATATTGATGTCGGGCAGGAACCGCAGGACGGTTCCGTTCTTGGTCACGGTCGCCTCGCCCGCTAGTTTGGTCATGCCTGCCTCCCTTAATTGATGAAGTCGATCCGGGCCGCGAAGATGCGGAACTGGTTGACCAGATCCGGCGGCACGATGGTATTGACCCGGTTGGGGTTCTGATCGTCGCGTTCCACCACCAGATCGGCCTTGAACTGGTCGATGCTTTCCACCAGCCCCGCATCCTGCCAAGCGCCCGCCAGCGCAATCAGTTCGTTGCGGATATCCTTTGGTCGGACGATGAATTGACCGGGCCGCAGGACGAAGCTGTCACCGGCCAATTTGTGCCGGGGAAACCGTTGGGCGACGCGGGCGCGCATGGAATAGCGCAGAAAGGCCAGGGTCTTGACCGTTTCCACCTGTAGATACGACGCATCCTCATACCCATAGGCGTTGCGCTGATAGCTGGTGATGATGTTGTCCAGCCTGACCGACCCGTCATCATCCACCCACCAGGTGGATACCCCGTCCTTCAGCAACTGTTCGCGGGCATCCAGGTCGAACCGGTCGGCTTTGGGGGGCGCCAGGACCTTGGTGCGCGGCAAGACCAGGGTTTGAAACGGCCGGGCCGGGTCTTGCTTGGCCTCGTAGGCACAGATGCCGGCCAGCGCCGCAGCCCATTTCCACGGTGCCGTCGGGCTGTTATAGCCACCGATGTAGCTGACATTCGGCGAGTTGCGGCCATTGCCAAAGGTGGCCAGGTCGCCATAGCTGCCATGCCGACCCAGATAATAATGGGCATCGGTCATGACCATGCCTGACCACCGCCGCTCGCCATCGGCTTCCATCTGGATGATGTTATCGGTATCGGTGAAGGCGACGCAGATGTCGCTGTACCATTCGCTGGCCACCGCCGCCAGCCCTGGGCCGATATCGGGATTGGCGGTTCCGCCATTCATGGCGGTAATCGTGAACGCCAGCCCGGTGGGCGGCGCCTCTTCCTCGTAATAGCCGGGGCGAATGTCGATGGCATTGCCGGTCGCTCCCGCCCACCGGCAGGTCACCGCCACCTCGCCACCGCCGGCCTGAGCGGTCAGAGGAAGGGTGGCATCGGCATTGATGGCCGCCGCCAGGGCGGCCGCCAGGGTGGCGGCGGTTTGTCCATTGGTCACGCCGATCCGGACCCGGATGCCGTCGATCCGCAGCGTGAAGGTGCCGGTGCCGACGGCTGCACCGTTAAAGGTGACCGCTCCCTGCGCCGCCTGGGCCGCACCATCTTCGGGCACTGCCATTATCCAGGTCTCGATACTGGTATTGGCGGCATGCTTGGCGTCGAACATACCGTAAAGCTGACTGCCCGCCCCGGCCAGACCGGCCACGGTTTTCAGGTTAGTGGCGCGGATCGGGGTCAGCACATCCATGCTGCCCGCCGAAATCTTGTGACCGATCAGCAGGATTTTCGCCGGCATGCCGACCAGGGATTGGCCACCACGGCTGTTATTATATTCGACGTACTGCCCGCTCGACCGCAGATCGATGGGGATGGTGTTGAATTGAATCGACATGCCTAATCCTTGATGGTGGCGAAGCTGCCTCCGGCAGCGGTGGCAAAGCCGCCTTCGGCGGCGGCGGCGCCCGGCTTGGTCTTTTCAGTCGGGGTGGTGGGGGACGGCGAAGCCGTTTCCGGTGACCGTGGTTCCTGTGCTGCCGAAGGCGGCTTCTCCACCATACTCACATCCCCCACCCTGATCGCGGTTAACCAGAATGGGGTCTTTTCCACCTCCGTCCCGGCGGCGGGGATGCGCTGGCCGGTGGCCGGATCGCGGATCACCCGGACAGTGCCGTCCGGCTGGGCCGTGGGCTTAACGAACAATTTCACGGCAAAGTCTCCCTGGGCTTGATCAGGTCGCGGGCATCGGCATCGGCGGCGGGCAATGGCCGCACTACGTTGCCAATCGGCGGGATATCCCAGGCGGCATCCAGTTCCAGGAATTCGCCCAAGGAATCGTCGGAAACCGGAGCCAAATCCTCATACCAATGCGTCGTCAGGGTCATGGCATAGACCGACACTGATCGGCTGTTGATGGTCCCGTTGATGATGCTGATGATCGACCCTGGCACCAGCGGGTCGATTTCCTCGTCCAGGCCCAACATCTGCCCCTTCAGAAGGGCACGGATATCCCAGGCGATTTGATAGGTACCGACCTGACCGGCAGCTCCCTGGCGCCGCGCCCTATCACCCCGGCGGTTTTGGGCCGCGACGAAAATGGTGTAGGTGACCGGAACCTTTTGACCGGTACTGTTTTCCTGTCCCCGGCCGATTTCCTTCAGCAGGACCAGGGCGCAGGGGAATTTGACGCGGGCGCTTTCCAGATCGGCCTCGCTGTCGAATTCGCCGCCATAGCTACCGACAGTCAGTGCATAGCCCAGCTTGCCATCGCCATTGCCGGACTTACCCGTCAGCCGGGCGATGATCGCGTCTTCCAAATCGCTGAAAATCATGGCATCACCGAACGCAAATAGCTTTGGATCAGGGCTTCCACCCGGCCTTCATCCGCGGCGGAAAGCCCCAGATAGGCGCGTGCCGGGATGGTGATGGCCTGACCGCGTCCCGCCTTGCCGCCGAACTGATGGATGGCGGCGTAGACCCGGTTGGTGCCGATCTCCACCCCCGACCGGCTGACACGGCGGGTGATGGAATTGCGCAAATGCCCCTGTTGGAACAGGATGGTCAGGCGGGCCATCTTTTCCGCGGCGCCCTTGCGAAATTTCATTCGCTTGGTGAAAACCCGTCTGGTGCCGCCCATACGGGAAAGTTTTGTTTCGGGCGCCAACGGCGTCCATTTCCGGCCGCTCGGGTCGGTTTGACTGTCGAACCGTTCACGCGCGCTTTGCACCAGCGCGTTACCGATATCGGTCAACAGCGGCGCCGGATCCGCCAGGACTCGGCCCGCCTGCCGCAGCAGGCCAGCCAGATTGCGGGTTTGGGTGAAGTCGGCGACCAATGAAATGCTCATGGCCAACGTCCCCTCACCCCGGCCAGAACCGATGTCGGCGACCACCCCTGGACCCGGTTCAAAATCGGGCTGGGGGACAGATCGGCGGGCAAATCCAGGACAATGGTGCCTTTGCTGATTTTCGTCAGCGTATCCAATGCGTCTTCGTAATCCAGCCGCACGCGGCCATCAGAAATATCGGTGGACAGACGATAGCGGGTGATCACCACCGCCAGCCGACGCAAAATGGCAGGCACCGCGTCCAGCGGTAAATCCACCACTCGGCCAACATAGCCGTCGATTTCTGCCCCTGCTTCCGCCAGTGCGGCGGCCAGGATGGCATCGTCGATTTCATCGGTGGCCGGATCGCCACGATCCGTCAACTGAATCAACTCGTCCTCGCCATAGGCCAGGATCATGTCGGCACGGGTGGCGTACATTACTTTCTATTGGCCCGGTCAGGAGTGATGGCGTCGGCGGCGCTTGCGGCAGCCAGAGCGAAGCCGCCTTCGGCAGCAGGGGCGAAACGCTGGCCGGGCCGGAAGCGGCCCTCGGGGGTAACCACGGTGGCGCATGCGACGCAGTCCGCCATTACCGCGACCCCGCGCCAATGAACAGAAACCCGGCCAGTTGCCCAGTCAGCAGCGCTTTCTGCTCCATGGTATTCGGGTATTTCCAGGACGCCGTATCCTGGTCGTAATAGGGCGCCTCGACCGCCGGAGTGTTTTCCAGAGTGTAGGTGTAGCCGAAGCTGGGCATGCAGCGCTGGAACAATCCGGGCTTGGCGCCGGGATTTTGGGCGCTGGGATTGACCCAGGCCATCACCACATCGGCCCCCCAGATATCCTGGAAGCCATCTTCATCATCATAATAGGTGCGGGTTCCCACTCGGATGGTCGGGATTTCGACCAATCTGGCGAATTGTTCCAGCGTGATGACACCGTCGGTATTCTGGAACCGGGCCAGGACCTTGGGATGCTGGCGCGCTGCCGCCCAGGCCAAAGGTGACAGCACCATGGTGTTGGGATAGCGCCCGCACGTCCGCCGCGTCGCCTCCTTCGCTTCGGCGATATCGGTCACCGGATCGGCATCGCCCGACCACCAGGACGATGAAGCGGCATAGGCGATCTTGTGATTCGCGTCATAATTGGCGGCATTGCGCGCCAATTTGGCATGATCGAATTCCAGCGCCTGGGCATGGATTTCCATGGTCAGGGACACCGCTCCCGCATGCAAATCGATCCCAGCCGCCTTTTTCGCCTCATCAGCGATTTCCGCCGGCACCTTGGCCCGCACCGCATTCTGATCCAGTGAATAAGAGCCTGCCGTATAACCGAATTCGACTTCGGTGAAGGTGGCGCCAGGGGCGCGGCGCAAATTGTAAAGGCGGAACGCCTCCAGCCCGAACATCACGATCTTGCCGGCGCGCAGGCCGACAGGAATGGACGGGAACAGCACGCCACCGACCGAATCCGTGTTGGAATAGCCGAGCGCCAGGTTCGACAGAACCGGATCGACGATGCGGGCATTGGCCAAATTCAAAGGCGCGGAGACCGCGCCGGGAATGCCGGACATGACAAACAGCCTTTTTCAGTTAACGGGGCAGCAGCAGGATTTCCACCACCTGACCGGCGGCGGCGACGGCCGTCATGGCCCGGCCGGCACAGCGCTGGGTGGCGGCATCGGTGATGGCGACGGCACGGCCCAGGGCGTCCGTGGTCAAGTCGGCATCGATGGCGACGGCGACGCCAGCCTCGACCAACGTCGAGCCCAGAATGTCAACCGCGACTGCATCGCCGGCGATGGCGGCGGTGCGGGTGACCCCCACCACCGCACCACCACCGGCCGGAATTTGGCCGGTGGTGGTGACGAAACGCCGCGCCGTCAAATCGGTTGCGGCAACGAGAGACCGAGTGTAAAGCGGAGTGGAGGTGGGATGCATGTGGGCGATCCTATTTGGCGCCGACGCGCTTCAGCGCGTCCAGATAGGCGAGGCCGGGGATCTGCGCTTGCAAGACGGAAGCGCGACGATGCAGATCGAGAGAGCTGGGATTGACGGCGCATCCATCGGGAACGGCAAAATCCACCACCTGATCCAGATCGCCACCCTGTGGACGATGTTCGCCCAGTTGCACCTTGGCCGGAATGGCGGCCAGACGGCGGCAATAGGCCGCGTGCTGGCTCAGGACGGCATCGCCGGCTTCCGCCGCCAGTGAAACGGTGGGAGCGCCATCGTCCATGCTGGCCAATTCAGCCAGAATATTCTGGCGCTCACCGGCTGGCACGCGGGCTTCGGCGATCAGTTTTTCCACGAAAGCCTCGTCGCGGAGTTGACGGTCCTGCCGCTCGCGTTCGATCAAGGCCGCCTCGCGGGCCGCCAGATCGGCTTCACGGGCCGCCAAGATGGCAGCATCGGGGGTGGGATTGGCCATCTGGCGTCCTTTGTCAATTTGATCGATGTGAGTGGAGAGAGCGGGCGGCAACTGGTCGGCCTCCATTTCAGCGGCGGCATCCCGGATACGATTGACCACCCAGGAGTTGACGATACCATCGGCCTTTTCCGCACCTTCGGTCTCCACCAGATGGTCGCGGATGGCTGAAAAAGCATTGGCGATAACGCGGAACAGACCTGACGACGGCTCTGCCAAATCAACGCTGACCGCGCCATCGTCAATAGTGGCGGGTCCGCTTCCAGCAGCGGCCAGATGGATCGGCTTCAGCCCGGTCACCGCCGGAGCGCGCGCACCCAGCAACCCTAAATGCTTGGGGTAGCAACGCCCCGGCTTGGGGTTTCCGGGCGATGTAGGTCGGTAAAATGACAGGGATTTATTTTTATAACGGCGCTTGCGCAGGACTTCAGCAAAGCCAACGTCCACATCTTCCGCGTCACACAGCAGAATTTCGCCATCAACCCGAAAATTGCGCAGCCAGCCATAGGCCGGCGCATCCATTTTTGGGTGGCCGATCACGGCCGGTGCATCCAGTACCGATGGATCGTAGGCGGCGGCCATGTCCGCCATCATGGACAAAGTCACCTCCACATTAACGCCATTGGCGTCAACATAAGTGCCGGGCTTCAGCACCTCGATTCCGGTCAGTGTGATTTGTTCGTCGGCCACGGCCATCCCCGTTTGAAGATGGGGACACCCTATCCAGGCCAGCCGCACGGATCAGGACTGAAAGTTTTCAGGATCAGGCGGGCTGGGAGCCAAAACACCATGCGCAGACGCGCCCAGCTTGGCAATGACCAATTGCCGGGGGTTTAACGGGGGGTTAACGGGGGGTGTCCATTGATGGACGGGTCAGCCTGCCCACGATTGCATTTCGCCCGCCAACGGCGCTAGAATGGGTTCACGACGATGATGGTTGGGGCCGGCCCTGCTGACCATCATCCGGCGCCCCGTCAGCCGGATTTGGCGAGGGCCCCATATCGGCCCGGCCCCAAGTCATTTTGCCAACCCTGGACCGGGCCAATTGCTTCGGCCGGTCGGACGGCACAAAGGTCCATGCCTCCAGCCGACCTTTATGCACCTGGGCCGACAGGGTCAACGCCCCCTTTTTGGTGTCGATCACCTTGACCAGGCGCTTGCGCAGTTCCACCCGTCCGGTCCCCTTATGCCGTTCGAAGGCCAGCCAGATTTCGAACGGATCGGCCAATAGTTCCGGCAAGAACGGGACAAAGGGTGCGCGGGCCAAGTCGATGTGATCCGCCAACGCCTTGGCGTCCACCAGGATGCGGCTGCCATCGGGCAAGGTGAACACTTTTTCCTTGCCGCCGATCACCTGTTCGACAATCACCGCCAAATCGTCCCGGTCCTGGGCCGGACGGCCAATGCGGGCCTGGGCAGCATCCACCGGGATCATATCCGGACGGTCGTGACTGTTCCAATCGCCTTTATTGGTGACCTCCCAGGCGTCACGCTTTTTGGCCCGCCATTCATCCATGACGTCCTGGTTCAGTTGGTGGCCGAATGCCGCCTCGCCGGGATTATAATCAAAGCCCGGATCAATACCCTTGGGGATTGTCACGGTCTTGGGGCCGTGCGCGGTGTTGATCGTGCGTTGAACCATTTGGTCCAGGGGCGGGTCATCCGAAACCACCCACCCTGCCGCCTGGGCGGCGCGACCGGACAGAATATCCACCTGACAGTGGCACCCCCAGGCATTGATAGGCCACCATGTCGTCCAGAATGAATGAGACAGCGGCAGGGTGATACCGTTTTTCGCCCGGTGTTCTGCCCGTTCGTTCGGGCTGGGATTGTGGCGGTACCGGCCCACTGCATCGGGCAATTGCTTGCCCTGCTCCCACCGCCCGGCACTATAGGCCTGGGACAGATTGGTGTTATAGATCACCGCCGACCGCCAGCCGCGGCTGCCGTTATAAGACCAGCCATGATCACGGACCAGCCGATCAAAGTCTTGGCGGAAATCGGTCAGAGTTTTGCCCTGGGCCATGGCTTGGCTGATGGCCTCATGAAAGCCGGTGACCAGATCGTCACTGGCCGCACCGGCCACGATGAATGCGCGTCCATGTTCTCGGCCCCAGATGTCCGTCCATGATTTGGACGGCAGGGCCAGCTTCGACCGGTGATAAGCGATGGCTTCGTCGAAAGCCGAACCCTTCTCAGCCATGACGGTCGCCTCGGGCCGCATCAACCCTTCCGGTCAGATTGCTCAACGCCATGGCGCGGCCCACCACTTGGGCCAAATCCGCGACCGGCAGGGTGGGATAGATTTCCGCCAGCGCGGCCTGGGCTTCTTCCAGCGTGCCGACCCGATCCAACATGGTCCGTACCCGGTTCACCAGCGCGTCCATGGCCCCACCCGCCAGTTGATCGGTTTGCGCCACCAGATCGGCCACACCACCGTGATCACCTGCTGGAAGAGGCGATGCCAGAGCGGGAGGCGGGATGGGAACTGGATCAGTTGCTGCCGAAGGCGGCTTCGCCACCGACCATGTCCACCGCCCCGACCATAATTCGGTGATATCCAGGTCCGGGTCCTCAGGCACCCAGCCAGCCCGACGCATGGCGTCGGTATATGACAGTGCATCCGCACGGGTTTTCAACTTGGCCTGGGCCACCCGTTCCTCATCTTCCTCACGTGTCGGCCGGGGCCGCCAGATGGTGGGGGCGGCGGCATCCTGGAAATTCACCTGGGTGATCCAGCCGGCCAATTGAGCATTCAATGTGCCTGACAACAAATCGGCATCGGAATCGATCAGTTCATCGCGCACGTCGCCATGGACTTGACCCAAAGCCCGGCTGCCGGAGGTGCCTTCCGAGGTGGTCAGAGTTTCACCGCCGACGCAAATGGTGATCATCCGGTCGCAATAGTCCACCAGTTCCGGGTAGGTGACGGTGCCGGATCGGACGGCTTCCAGGAATTCCACCACCATGCCATCTGGAACCGTTAGGACTGATTGCTGGATCAGCCCAACCAGTTTGGCGAAAAAGGCATCTTCTTCCGCGTCGCTGGTGCCGGTGGGAATTTTACCGACAACGGTCGGCGATCCGAATTTTTCAGCGAACACCATCCAGAATTGGACAGACAGGCGTTTGAAAAACACCCACCAGAACAGTTGATGGCCCAGGCCACGGCCATAAGGATCGCCGGTCTGATCGCCGAAACGATGAATCAGGAATTTTCGATCCGGCAATTCCTCGCCGAACAGCGGATCGGCAGCGGTCAGCAAGCGGGGGCGGTCTTCGGTATCAAAGACGAAGCGGCGCGGGTCCTTGGGTTTACACGCCACCGGCACCAGCCAGCCCTCGCGCATATCCCAAATCAATTCCACCACCGAATACCCCTTCAATGTGGCGGACAGCATATCCAAGCAAAGTTGATCAAATGACCAGCCCCAAGCCCCATTCAACCCGTTTTCCACCAATTCCGCCGCCCGGCGATCCTGGCGGCGGGGACCACCGGCCTCCACCCGCCAGGGCCGGGCCACCAATCCTCGTTTCCGTTTGCCCAACACGGCATAAGCCAGGGGGTCGCGCTCGATTTCATCGTAGATTTTCAGACCCTGGCCGCCACCTTGCTGAATCAGCACATCATCGGTCGGCCGCATCAGGTCGCCGAAAACCGGGGTCAGATGATCGCGGGCCGGACTGGCGATATGACGGCGCAGCCCGGCCCGTAGGGCCGGATTATCGGGTGAGATGTCTGATTGGTCGGCCATTTATTGAAATCCTTGCAAAAGATGCCTGCCGATGGCTCGCTGGCCACCCGTGCGGGCGATTGCACGGCCGGAACGGATGCTTTGGGCCATCTGCCACAGCATTTCCAACATGTCGGGGCCGTCGTCGTGTGGGTGTTGAGGATAGTGACGCAAATGATCCAGCAGCACGGCCAAGCCAGGATGCAGTCGGATCAGACCATTGCGGATGTGCGGTTCCAAGCTTTCAATCCGCAGTCCTTTTTCCACCGTGGCCTTGATGGGCACCATGGGGATCGGCACGCCGGCACGCGCACTGTCCTTGACCAGTTGTTCGGCGAAAAACGCCTGGAATTGCACCGTCTCTACCCCCCATTTCACACAATGATAGTCCCGTTGCAATTGCTGAATGTCAGCCATGATGACCGATGGCAGACGCCGCCGGATCGACGCTTCGACCACATCCAGAACCCCGGTTTCGCGATTGAAGCCACCAACGCCGATGGCGCTGGGATCATTGCGCCGACCGGCACCCCCCAAGGATGGGTCGCAGGCACCGACGAACACCCATTGGGGCAACCGGTTTACCCAAAACGTGATGGTTCCGAAAATCTGATCGGCACCATCCAGCGGGTCATTCTGGTATTCCGATGAAAACGCGGCCTCGCCGATCCGCACGCGGATCTTCATCAGCTTGACCAAGGGCTGGACTGATGGCCATAGCACTTGGGCACCAGCCACCATGGCGGCCTGATTATCTGAATAAAACTCATCGGCCAGGGCTTCCGCACGATCCGGATCGTTGTTACGCAGGATGGTTTCCCAGTGCTGCCACAAATCCATGCGATCCGGCCAGATCATCACCGCCTGGAAAATAGTTTTCCGCCACAATGGGTTACGGGACTTCCGCATGGCCACTGCGTCGTAATGTAAAAAGGTATTCACCCAGATCAGATCCATGGAGCCATCGGGCGGACCCAGCGGCTCCACCGTTTTATCCATCCATTGTTCCAGTTTGTTGCGCTGATCCGGGTTTTTGACGTTTTCATCATTTTCCAGATCGTCTGCGATCACCAGATCGGGGCGTTGCGCCCCATGACGGAACCCGCGCAGTGCCTTTCCGGCCCCGCCGATCTTTACTTTGGCGCCATTGACGCAAACGATCTCGGCCGCCTGCCAGACTGGGCCGACGCCGACATCGTCGGGAAAGTCGGCGGCCAGACGGGGATTGAATTCCAGCTCAGACTTCATCCCCTGCAAATGTACTGCCGCCTGGTCGAAGGTGTCGGAAAGAATGACCGGAAAGCGTTTCAACCTGAGAATGATGCAAAACAAGGTGAACAGCAGGGTGACCACGGTGGATTTTGCATTGCCGCGCGGGGCCGCGATCAGTTCACGGCACCCTTGGGGCTGGGCCGCCAGTTGGGGCAGCCGGGTGAACAGCCAGTCATGAAACAGGCTGGGCCGTCCTTTGATGTAATGGGGAAAATAGGTCTGGCAGAAAAATCGGAAGCCATCAGGGCCATCCCCCAGGACCTTTGCCCGGCGCTCTTCCCGCGCCGCCGGGGCCAGATCGAACCCCACGCATTCAGTTTCGATCTGGCGACGCTGTTGTGCGGCCAGTTCGGCCAGGGCGGCCAGAAAATCAGCGGCAGCAGTTTTGCGTTTTGCCATCAGGAATCGTACTTTTTGGCGATAAAGGCGCCAAAAGGTTCCAGCACCTCTACCAGTCCGGCCCGGTATTGCGGGTATTTTTGCGCGACGAAATCGGCCAGATCGGCCAGAATTTCAGTGGCCACGGCGAAGCGGCCCAAATCCGGCGCGGCCTTGGCCACCGCCGACATGGTTTTTTGGAACGCATCGGCCAGCCGGGACAGGGTTTCAGCCTTGTCCTTGGCTGACAGGGCGACGTCCGCCTTGGTGGCCTCCACCGTCTCCTGATACATAATCAGGAAATCATGTAAGACCAATTGCGCCAGGGTTCCCGCGCCGGAACTGGTCAGGGAATGGGCGGCCCGCGCACGATCCCAATCATCCCCCGCCGCTGCCGCCAGAGATTTCCATTTGCGCGCAGTGTCATAGGGAACACCGGCCCGGATCGCTGCCTGTTCCAGATCCAGCTTATCGGTGACAAAGCCGGTTCTGACCTGTGCCTTTTTCTCCGGCGGGTGAGCCATCGCATCAGCCCCCGAGTCGCCCCAGGGCCACATCACTGGCGATCCGCATGATGGTGCTGCTGCTGGGGGCCTTGACCCCGGCGGCGGCGGCCCGCCCCAGGGCCACATCCTGGCCGATACGGGTGATCAGCGACACATCCGCATGGGTGGCAAAGCCGCCTTCGGCAGCACGGGTGGCGAAGCCGCCTTCGGCAGCACGGCGGATGATCAACCCTTGCCCCGCCAGGAAATCCAGTTGAGACCGGATATCCTCGACCCCCTGACGCAACGCCAGATCGGCCAGATTATTCTGCAGCCACGACACGGTGGCGGCTGGGGCGACCCCGGCCACGGTGACCCGCCCGTTTGCCACTTCACGGCCCAAATCCAAAATCATGGCCCCGGCTTCGCCTGGTGCCGAAGGCGGCTTCGCCATCATGCGCGCGGGCAGCGTGACCAGCCGGGATCGCGCCAGCCAGGACAGATCGGCCGCCACGTCGTCCCGCGACGGGGCAAAACCATAATCAACCAGACAATCAGTCAGAATGCTGGCAGTGGCGGCACCGCCTGGCATTTGAGCCAGCAGGTCCAGAATGGACAGGCGTTGCCGATCCGGTGGCGGGCATTCCAGTAAGGATAACAGGATGGCCAAACGGATATGCGAGGCGAAACGGTCGGTAAAATCCATGTTCATTCCTTCCGTGCCGCCGCCGCCTTGACTTGACGGGCCTCGGCCAATTCATGATTCAAAAGTGTTTGGATGGTTTCGTTGACCCCGGACAGTGTGGTCTTGATCCCGCCCACCGCCTCGGCCAATCCCGATAGTGTGCTGGCCAGTCCGCCCAATTGACGGGTGATTGGTTCCATGTCGTCGTGGGTGGGCAGGTGCTCCAGCTTGGCTTTGATGGCGGCGAACTCCTGCGCGCCCAAGGCTAAATCGTCATCCAGCCGATCATGCTCGGCCGCATGGTTTTTCCGCCATGCATCCCATTGATCGTGGGTGACAAATTTCTTTCCGGCTGACCAGGAAATCCACATGCCCAAACCGGCCAAAATGCCGCCTAAAACAAACGACAGCACCGGCCACCACGTCAAAATCCAATCGGCCATTATCGTCCTCGTTCCTGCGCCAGTATGGATTGGCAGGCCATCAACTGCCGGCTCTGCTGGTCGAGGCCGGCGCGGAGGGCGAAATAAGCCGGTCCAGCATCGGCATCAAGGTCTGGGGCGGCTCCATCACCCAGGCCGGAACCGGCGGCAGCACCGGGCAGATTGGCGGCGGGGCAGCGGGCGGCGACGCGCAGGCGGGCAGTGCCAGCGGCAACAGCAGCACGCAATGTTTCGGTTTCAGTACGAAATTTCGCCTGTTCATCGGTTTTTTCCTGGTCGATTTGGGCAATGGCGGCAGCCAAGACCTGTTCACGTTCGCGGGATTGGTGTTCCGCCGCTTGGCTGGCCTGGGCCGTGGCGGCATTGATGGCGCCGATCCGCGCCTCGGCCCGCCAGCCATTGACCAGCCAACCGGCGGCAAAGGCGGCCAACAGGCCCGCCGCCACCGCCAATAGACGCCAATTGCTGAAAATCAGGGCAATCACGACGCCACCCCCTGCAAGCACACATCCCGTTCCGCCTGCCGCCGTTTCAGGATACCGGGCAACCAGACCGGATTTTTGAAATCCAGCAGCGTGTCACAGGCAGCCCGCCAGCGCCCTGCCCTCAGCTTGGCCGGGATGGAGGATCGGCACACTTTGGCCGATCCCACATTATAGGCCAGGGACAAAAAGGCTGCCTGTATCTGGGGCGGCAGATCGCCGGGCAAACAGGCATCCAATTCCTGGGCAAACCCGGACAACCGGTCCCCCAGCATGGCCCGGCATTCTTCCGGCGTGGCGATGTCGTCCAGCTTCACCCCCCGCGTTTCACCAAAGCAAATGGTGGGAATGCCTACCGGGTCGCGATAGGCTTCGGTGCGCAGACCTTCAAAGCCCGCCACCAGCGGCACCGCCAGGGCCAGGACGGCGGCTTTTTGTTTAGTCGTCGCCATCATCGCGCCCCCGGACAGTTCAACCGCTCGGCCAAATCCTCGATCTGGCGGTCCCGTTCCCCGATCGCTTCATCCATGCGCCGCATATCGGCGGCATGGACTTCACGCGGCAGATATTTTTCGTGGATGTCATCCCGCAACGTGTCAATGCGGGCATGAGTGCGGCGGGCCCGGTCCTCTCCCAGTTCGGACGCCTTGTCGAATTGTTTCTTAATGGCGCCGTAGACCGCCCACAGCCCACTGAAAATGGCGGCTGCCGTACCGATCAGACTGGCCATGGCATCCCAGGTGACAGTGTTTTCCATTTTCGCCCCTCATACTTGTTTCAGAAAGTTCCGACCCAAGGTCGAAACTTTCCTTTAGTCCCTCGCCGGGCGCAGGCATCCGCCTGCTTGGCCGCGGCCGCAATGGCCGCATACCGGTTCCACAGGTCGAAAATTTATGGAACCGGTATCACAGTGGCATGCGCGGGGCCTCCTCCCCGCGCATGTTTATGTTTTGTTCTCACTGCTGCACGGAAAATCAGGTTCCAGCGGGATAGGCGGGACGCTGGGGCAGTTCACCACCGGCAGCCGGATCGGCGACGATGACCCGCAAGGCGGCCCGGTAATCCCGCCATGCCTGCGGCACCGCCACACCGGCTTCGTAGCAACGGTTGATGGTGATGTCGCTGGCGGTCAGGGCCGCCTGGGCCTGGGCCTGTTTCCGCGTGGCCAGATCCTCGGCACTGGGCACATGCTCGACGGCCACGGGGCGGCCTTCGGCATCGGCGCGGATCACCCGACCTTGCGATTGAGCCTCCATCAGCGCGGCGTGTTCCTCGCCGCTGATAGCCACCGCATCGGTGGGAATAGCCGAACCATGGATGTCAGCGCTGTAAAAGCCGCCAGAATTCTGAGAATAGAAAAAACCCATGATAACTCACCTCCATTAGAGCTGATTTCGATCAATCGAAATCAGCTCTGATTCTTGCCTGTCGGCGCCCCGTTCCGGGGCCGCTCAAACGCCGCACGGGCTTTATCGCGGATCTCGACCCGATCCGGTCGAAATCCGCTCTAGTAACCAATAGCCATCCAATAGAACCCATAGACAGTCGAGAGTGTCGATCCAATCGACATTCCTGTTTTTGTCAAAACGCCGATACTCTGATACGTCGCCGGAGTTCCTGGAGCAATATTCGTTGCACTGGCATTCAATGCCATATTTGGGAATGCGGTTGGGAAGGTTATCGGATATGAGGTGGACCCACTCCCCGACCCAACCCCCCACTGAATGATGAGCCCCCCCGGCAACTTTGCAAAACCATTAGGGGTCAGTTGACTTCCCCCCCCATCACCACGATACAAATGCCAGTAATCCCCGCCGTCCGACACCAAAATAGCTTTGGTTCCTGCGGAAATTCCCGCCGTAGTGACACTGAGATTGCTGTCCAGGACATAAATGTTATCAGACCCAGCCCGGATTACGGTCACGCCGCCCCCACCCGCCTGGCTCAACAATGTGATCGTGGCACCGGCACGAACGCTGGCGGCGGGGGGTAACGTCATCGTCGAGCCGCCGCAGATGATCGCCATGCCAATATGGAATGAAGACAGGGTGACGGGCCCCGTCAGACCAATCAGTGTGCGAAAACTCCCCGACGCGGTCCGCACGCCGGCCGGATGGACGGCGGCGGATGTCATTGTTCCGGCCAGAACCTCACTCTCCGTCGCATAGCGGGTCTTCCCGATCACGGTTTCGGTGGCTGCCGGCAACGGCGGCGCCAACTGGCTGATCGCATAAGCCAGGCCAGCCGGGTGAACCGCCCGCGCGGTATCGACCCCAGCCGCAGCCTCGTAAACAGTCGCCATTTCGACTCGCCCGGCCACGATTTCAGTGGCTGCCGGCACTGCCTGGGCCACGCGCAGCGGGGTCATGATCTTGGTATTGTCGGCACCCGCCACGGCCTCGGCCTGACTGGCGACATCCACGGCGACGGCGCTGGACCATTTGCTGCTGTCGGTGGGCAGGGCGGTATTATCCGCCACCAGCGACCGGTAAATCCTGACGCCGCTGCCGCCATCGTAACGGACCTGGGCATTCAGGGCATAGGCCCAGGGCACGCCGCCATTCAGATCGGGCGTGATGAAATCGGGCACGCCGGTCCCTTGCAATTCCCCCAGGGCCTTGGTCAGATCATGGAACAGCGCGTTCATCTTGTCGCGCTCGATATTCTTGGCCAGCGGATCGGTGGATTGATCGCGGGCGTAATCATAGCCATAGCCCTGCTGATAGCTGACATCGCCGCTGGTCTGGGTGGCGTTGGGAATGGCGGTACGGTCGCCATCCTGGGCAAAGGGGATCGAAAAGAATTTTTCCATTGTTCAAATCTCCGCGAAAACGCCGTGATCGAAATTCTTGTGATAAGGGCCAAAGCCCCATGCGTGGGAATTGGTGATCAATATCCTGACCCCAACTCCGGCTGGCCGGGGCAACAGATCGAATTCGTCCAAAACCAGGGACAGTTGCGAATTGGGACGAAAATCCAACACGAAGACGGCATAGCTCATATCCATCGGATCGAGCACATAGGCCGCCCCCTGGGTACCGAACAGACGGGCCAGAAAGGTGTTGAGCTCGGGCACGGTGCCCCGGCTGACCAATTGGAAGTAACGCAGCTTCAGGATCATCCGCTTTTGATCCAAGGTCAGGCGCAACGCCCCACGGCTGCCCCGGATGAAATTGCCATGGCCGAAATTGTGGTGGTTGCCACCAAACCCCCAAGCGGCCTGTGTGTCCGGCGATACCCCCACATCGGCCACCAGGGGCTGATCCAGGATGACCGACCATACGGACAGACCGAAATCATTGGCGGTGTCCAGATCGAACACATCGCGGCCCCAATCCTCCCAAAAACCCTGATGGCTGGAACGATACCAGTTCTGCTTTTGTTCCAAAATTTTCTGTAAGGAAACCGCATCATTGTACTGCCACAGCAAGGCTTGCAGCAGATCAACGGAATAGTCGAAATCCTGGATGGTCGCGCTCATGCCAGCACCACTTGGATGTTGCTTTCGCTCAGGGTGGCCACCTGCCAGACGGCGATGGGAATGGTGGCGGTGCCATAGGCATCATCGGCCAAGGTGGTGGCTTCGGCCTGACGGACGAACAAGCCGGGATAACGCACCGACACCGCCCCGGCCAGTTCAAAGGGCGAGACATCCGCCCCGACCACGAAACCGGCTTCGCCGTCCAATTCCCCCCGGACATAGGCCATGATGGCGCCGCGCACCGCCGCTTGGGGGTCGATCAGGGTGGTGTTGGCCTTGACGGTGACCCGCAGCTTGACGGGAATTTCCTGCGGACGGTCGAAACTGACCTGATAGCTTTGGCCGCTGGCGCTTTCCACCACGGCCATGGTCACGGCGACGCCAGCGCCCGAGGTAAAACCCGCACCCAGACTTTTATTGGCCAGCAATACCTGGGCCACATCACTGTCACGCCCCCCACGGACGCAGACATAGATGGAATGCGGCCGCATCTCGACCCCGTCGATGATCTGGTAATCGCTGCTGATATTTTCGCGGAACACCAGCGACCCAACCTCTTCCACCGCATACAGGGCCGAGGTGATGGCCACCGGCAGGGCCACACCCTGCAACGCCATGGTATTGCGGCGTTTGGCCCGCAAATCCTGATCACCTTGCCGGACGGTGCCCAAGGTGGCGGCAGCGGGATTGGTGACGGTTTCCCAGCCCAGCACGGCGGATTCGATCCGGGTCAACGTCCCGACGGCGCAGGCGATGGGGCCATATTCCACCGACCGGAAATCCACGTCGACCGTGCCGCCAACGCCGATGGCCGCCGCCGACAGGCTTTCGAAACGATCACCATCTTCGGTGAGCGCCACCACACCTTCGGGAATGGCTGTGCCGGGCACCCCGGCCAGCACCACGCCTTGCACCACTGATCGGGTGGCGGGCAGACGGTTCAGCCCGGTCAAGGCACAGATGGCATCCAGGAACACACCCCCGGCCAGATTGGGATTGATCTGGTTGGCCAGGGCCGCATTGTTGCGCATCACCGCATCGCGCGCCAAGGTTTCGGCGGTGATCAACACCCCCTGCGGCGTGGAAGGGTCCAACACCAGATCGCCCCCCAGGGCGGCCCGATACTCGTCTTGCACGGCGGTCAGCAAATCGGCCGTATCCGTCAGGATGACGCCGGTATCGCTTACGTAATCATAATCAGCCATTGACAGTCCCCTGTCCAAAAACAGTTTCGATAACAGCCGTGTAGGAGCACACCCCGCCCTTGGCATCGACTGTCAGGGATGCAATGCTGATCACCCCCTTCACCGCCAAGATGGTGGTGCGCAAGGCGGCTTCGAATTGGATCAGATTGGGCATGCCCTGCCACAGCAATTGAAAATTGGGCACGCCCCGATCGCGAGCCAGCACCATTTCCCCCCTTTGGGCCTGAACCGCCTGGGCACAGGCCTGCAAGCAGGCGGTCAAGCCCTCGCGCAGAACCAGATTGCCATCGCCACCCAGATACAGATCGTTTTGATCATTCACCGCGATCATCCGCATCACACCGGCCCCCCCGTGCTGCCGCTTCCCGGTTGCACACCGGTATGGCGGTGGGTATCCAACGAAATGCCGCCGCCGATCATGTCGCCGCCCGAAACAATCTTGCCCGTCACTTCCACATCCCCGACGACCACCAATTTCGGTGCGGTGATCTTGACCTGGCCGGGCCATAGGGCGATGCGGACCGATCCATCCAGGCTTTGCAGCACCGCATGGTCTTGATCTTCCGCCGCGATCACATGGCCGGTCAGAATATTGGGAATGAACAGCCCATCCTCGAAACTGTGCTTGCGCCGGGTGTTGGGGGATGATTCGGCAAAGGATTGCATGAACAGGCTGATGTCCCGATCATTGGCCTTGATCCATCCCAGATCGCCCGGCTTGATGGGAAAGTGCAGAACATAGCCGCCGCCGCCCATTTGCAGCACCGGCACCGACGCCACCTCGGCCCGTCCCACCACCTGGCCTTCCGTGGTGACCAGCCGCACCAGCGGCAAGACCTGGGCGCGGTTTTTGGCACGGTCATAGGACACCACGCGGGCGGGCAGCATGTCGTCCAGCCCTTGGGCGAATTTTTCCGTCACATGCCGCAGAACCCCAATCATGGAATCCGTATTGGCCGGATTAATGGATGGTTGTGCAATAACCATAAATCATATCCTTTTAGCATCAGCGTTAAAATAAAAAGACGTACCATGCGAAGAAAGATCAAATCCAAGCTTATAAATACAATAGTCACCATTGGCAGATGGGTAGATATCGCTTTTAATGCGCAGCGCCCACCCAATATCAACTATTCCATCATACAAAAAACTGACCTGTATACCTTGCTCAGTCAGCTTCGGTATGCCGATCATTCCGCTGTCGGCGGATAAGATTCGCAACCGATCCGCCAATGGCACATTGTCATCCTTGACCACCAAGGTAGTGCCGGAAACAAAGACATTGATGCCACCCACATCCTCCAGCCGGTTCACCTGCTTCAGGGCGCCGCCGGTAAAGCTGTAATTGGCGACCTGCCGGTCCTTGGCCTGGAAATCCAGGGTCAGCCCTAAATCCGCGGCAATATCGGCGGCGATGGATTTCAGCGTGCGAGTGGCGGATTTGCCACGGCTGACCACCTTGCCCTTTTGGGCATTGCCCGTCAGTGCCCGCAAGGTCAGGGCAATATCGGGCGGCTGGCTGGGCGTCGCCTGGACGATATCCCCCACGAACATCCGCGCAGTACCCCAGGATTGACGCCCGGCATCCACCACCAATTTCTTCGGCGTCTTATTGGCGTTGAAGGGGCTGGTTTCGGTCAGCAGATAATCGCGGGTGCCGTGATCCAGATTACTGATGTCCACCCGGCATTCCGACTGAGTGGCATTGGCGTATTTGGTCCCGGATACTGTCACCGCCAGATTTTCGTAAATCTTCAGACGGTCATCCACCTGGATGCCAATACGCAGCAAGCGTGGGTCCAATTCGGTCATGACAATGCCTCGATCTCGGCCTGGGTCATGTACATCAGCGATTGGGTCGTACCGAATTCTTCGTACCAGGGCGCCTTGCCGCCTGCGGTGACGAAAATGAGATTGCCAGCATATTGATAGGGATAGGGCAAAAGCGGCGTCCCCGCACAGGCCCGCATCCCCCGGACGATGGGTTCACCGCCGCGCACCACATCAACCGCCATCATGTCTTCCAGACAGCGCAAGATCAGGTCATGGCGCACACCATCCAAACGGATGGAGAGGGATTGGTTGGGAAGGACCGATAACGGAATACTGATCATGTTTTGTTCCCCTTGCCACTACCAGAACAAGAATTAAACGCGCCCGCAATGGGCTTGTTGGTTATATCCCTCGCCGGGCGACGTGCATTTGATTTAAAGCCTCGCGCTTTTAATCTAAAGCACGCGGCTTCAGTGGGATTGGGTGGATGACCATTTCACCTTGGCCACCTCGGCCTCGGACAAAGTGCCATAAGAGGCCGACACCAAGACCACTTCCTTCAGTTTCAAGGTCAGGGAAATGGCATCCATCATGTCCGGGCTTTCTTCATGTGGCAGCCCGGAAATAATCATGTTGATGTAACAGCCCGTGGCGGTCTGAACCACCAGCAAGGTGGAGTCGCGGAACAAGGCGCGGATGGAATGATACACATCCCGGTAATCCCAAGAGGCCAAGACCAACGACAACTGAATTTCCACCGGGGCAATAACCCGGTGATCGGTGATGGTCGAACCGTTTTCCACGGGATGTTCCATCAGCTTGGCCTCTTCGGACACTGTGGCTTTGATCGGCCGCGCAGCCTGGAACACCTGCGAAAAATCATCCTGCCGCCAGACCGCAACCTGATCAGCCGAAACCGTGGCCATATATATCATCACCGCATGACCTTCTTCCGTGGGGATGGAAGGAACAATAGTAGAACTTAGCGGGCGTGTCAAGGCATTGTTGGAACAAAACATGACTACAAGAAAAGAAAATGACAGATTTACTGTGCTTTATTATAAAATATTATCTAGAGCGTATTTCGACCGCATTGGGTCGAAATACGCGATCAAGCCCGCGCGGCGCTTGAGCGGCCCCGGCACGGGGCGGCCACAGGCAAGAATAAGAGCGGATTTCGATTGATCGAAATCCGCTTTATACCAAATCCCGGTGAGTGAAACTCATAGGGATTTGGCATAATACGCCAATGAATACAGTTCGTTAGGACAATCTGTCGCAATGCTGTCACGGCGAAAGGTCGTTCAGGGATTGCCGACCTGGGCGACCGCCTGCCGGATCACGCTGGTCGGCAGCACCATGCGCAAGGGCTGCGACGGCAGGGCGACGAAGCCGAATTGGCGGTAGAACAGCACCGCCGCGTCATCGATGGCGTCCAGCACCAGGAAGGCGATGCCGCCATACTCGCCCGCCCGAAGGGTCTGGCCCATGGCGTCGCGCAACAACAGGCGGCCGATGCCCTTGCCCTGCATGGATTGATCGACACCCAGAAATCCCAGATAGAACGCGCCGATACCGGGATAGGGGCGGCCTTTCGGCATCAGGTCGGCGGGCAGATCATCGGCCAGCAGCGAATGGGCGCTGAGGGAGTGATAGCCCAGAACCTTGGGCGTTCCCTCGGACACGGCGACGCGCACCACGGCGAGACTTTCGGCCACCTGCTTCTTGGCGGTCAGGCGGATGAAGTTGGTGACGCGGGGCTTGCCGCAATCGAAAACCGCCCGGTCGTGGTGAGAACCGAGCGGCTCGATGATGACCTTGGCCAATCAGACCTCGATATCGGAAGAGGCCATCAGATCGACCAGTTCCTTGGTCGGTTCCGGGGGAGTGCGCAGCAAGGCCAGCATCACGTCGCGGTCGGCGGCAGTCAGACGGGTGACTTCCTGGCGGGCCAGAACGCTTTCGGCACTGCGATAGGCTTCGTTGGCGACGAACTCGGCCACATCCACCCCCAGCATGGCGGCGGCCTGCTCGATGGTTTGCTTAACCTGCGGCTTGACGCGCTGTTCCATCCGGGCGCTCTTGCGCTCGACGATGGTTGCGGTGGGATCAGTATAGGCGAGCATGGTTGCCTCCTTTTTCTGGGCATATTGTACGGCGCAGCGCCGGACACTGCAAGTGCGCAGTCGCATTACCCCAGCAGGCGCGCCTGCACCTGGGCCATGGCTTCGGCGCCGTCTTCCGGCGACGGGAACAGGTGGCCGTAAATGTCGTATGTGACCGTGATGCTGGAATGCCCCATGACCGTCTGGACCTTCTTGGGCGACCAGCCTTGTTCAATGAACAGACTGGCGGCGGTGTGGCGCAAGGCGTGAAAGGTATCGTCGGCGCCGGTCAGATCGCGGGCTTTCAGCAATGGGCGGAACCCCAGGGCCAGCAGGTTGGTATGCAGGATCACCCGCCCCGCCTCGGACGGAAACATCAGATCAAGTTCGGCGAGTGGGCAAACGCGACGCATCCGCGACGTGAAGGCCGAGGGAATCAACCTCTCGCACGCGGGCGTCAAGAAGATCATCGAAGCAGCCCTGGACCGCGCCACCTGACAGAAAACGTCAGAAGAATATATGGCCTGTTGCGTGTTGCATGCGTGTTGCGTGGAACCGCTCGCAACGGATCGGAACTATTGGCGAACCCCTTGGAAATCCGCCGAAATCCGCCCGAACCATCGGAAAGCGGTCATGCGACACGAAATGGCCCCGGAAAGGCTGATCTACGTATTGATTTATAAGGGAAAAAATTGGCTGGGGGACTAGGATTTTGTGTTCCGCCCCGAAAAGCCAAGGATTGCCAACATGTTGGCGCTGCCAATGACCGGAGTGTGTAGTAGCCCGATGGGGTTGTCAACATTGGCTGCATTCCGGTTTGGTGAACCCTAATCGAACATCCCACGGGTGGAGAACGAGATTTCCCTGCGTCCCCATCTGCATCTCCATATAGGCAATTCGCTCATGCCCACTCACAGTCTGTGGCAGGCTGATTGGCTTGGGGTTCTGTCCGCATTATACTTGGGGTTGTCCCTGAATGAGGATGCGATATGACAATTCCCAGCGCAGAACACCTTTGCCTTCGTCTTCCACTCTATGAGGCCGTGTCGCTGGAGAAAGGTGATAAAGAATCCGTCAAGAACCTAATCTCTGCGAATATGAGTTTTGATGCCTTCTGCTTGGAGTGTGGACAAAACAGCATATTTCACACTCACCGCACAGTTGGAGGCGGTGCTCGTGGCTCGACGAGCTACGTCCACTCGGAAGATAAGACCACGGATCAGAACGGAAATTTTAGGCACGCGGATTTTTATGTTGAGATGCACTGCTCAAGAAACCCCAGCCACACCATGAGATTTGTGTTTTGCATACAAAACAATGCGCTGACAAAGATTGGCCAAAGACCGTCCCTGGCTGACATTTCCGCTAACGAACTGAAGAAGTATAGGAAATTGCTTGGAAACCAGAGGTCCAGTGAGATTTTCAAGGCTATTGGATTAGCGTCTCACGGCCTTGGCATTGGAGCGTTTGTCTATCTTCGTCGTGTATTTGAGTCGCTCCTGAACGATAAAAGGCAGGTACTTGAATCTGTCGGCACCAAAATAGACGGATACGATGAAATGCGCATGGATGAAAAAGTCCTGGCGCTAAAGGAGGGCCTCCCTTCATTCCTTGTTCAAAACAGGAGCCTATACGGCATTCTGAGCAAGGGAATTCATGAGCTTGAAGAAGATGTATGCCTGGAGATATTCCCCGTCGTTCGAGATTCGATCTTTATAATTCTGGAAGAAGTTTCTCATGAGCGCGAAGCACAAGAGCTTCGCACAAAGTTATCGTCGGGAATTGCCAATCTAGCTGGGAAACTCCGCCAGGGCACTTAATCGGCAACGAGTGAGCAGGGCGCTGGTATGAGCGCCAAATGAAAGAGGAAGGTGTTCGGTGAGGGGATGGGACTATCACTACCGGAACCATGGCATTTATGGCTGGCTCTCCATTCCCGCCTTCCTTGGGATGGCTGTCGGAGCATACGGGCTTGGCGGCTGGCTCGGCCTTGCGGCCTTCGTTGTGTTGGTCGGTGTTCTGACGTGGAAAGCCAAGGGCTTGAACGTGCTTGATTGCTTCAGCAATATTGTTCAGCCGATGTTCGTCCTTTTCACCATTGCGGCTTTCGCCTGGAGTGCGCTCAAGAGCTTTCTGTGATGCTACCCAGTAGCGTTGCCCCGCGCTGTCGCCATTGCCTCACAGCCCCCCACCTTCCGCGCGCTGGCGGAACCTGTCAATGAAAATACGACACTTTGACGGCGGATTTAGGCAGCATTTTTCTGTTTCGGTGGGTTGATCCAGACAGCTTTGGGCGGGGCCGGAGACCGGGGCGGCTTTCGGACGAAGCGCTGTGGATTTCGGCTAAGCGCGTGATCAAGGACGGCCTGGCGGGCCTCTCGCACGGTTTCAGC